>JAFVRD010000040.1 GCA_017504435.1 Lentisphaeria bacterium
CACCGAAAAGGTCGTTATCCTCTCCGGCTGCCCAGATCACATCGTCGCCCAGACCGCCGTAAATGGTCATTTCACTGCCATTGTATTCAAACTGCGAACTGGTCATATCAATGATATCATTTCCCGCACCGGCACGGATCTCATTGATCTGACTCAAGCGTGCCTGATTTCCCAAATCGGTGTAAACATCATCAAGGAACAAAGCATCACCATTGGCATCATCGGTCAGCACCAATATGTTTGCATCACTTGAACCGGCAAAGACATCGGTGACCCGGTTTTTGCCGAATAATTCAACTTCTTCGCCGGTGCTGTTGTCGCCCTGATGCTGGGCAAAATAGCCTTTGCCCCAAGTGCTTTTGCCGGTGGCAAAGAACAAATCCAAATTACCGTCGGCATCAGAAACAAGCTTCTGTGTTTTTGGAATATTGTCAACAGTAATATTGCTGCCGGTGTACCATGTTTCACCGTCAAAGACTCTCCATTGATAGGTTCCTTCTGGCATACCGAAAGTGTCAACGGTGTTGGCGTCGGGTGCAATTCGCAAGCTGTTGGCAAAATTGTTGGTGGAATATTCCACTGTACAACTGCTGACTTCCGGAACTGTATTCCAGGTGATAGTATTGGAATTTGCTGACAAACTGTAGACGTGAGGCAGTTCATTTACAGTCAAAGTCAAATTGCCGCTATCATTATCCAGTGAATAAATTTTTCTGTTGTGGATAAAATAATCTCCATTAACCGTGATCGAACCGTAATTTTCAGACTCAGTGCCGATAGAAATCATACCGCTGAAACTGTCCGCCCCCTGAGCCAGCTTGTAAGTACCGTATGCCTGATTTTCAGCAATCGTGATGGTGTAAGTCGGATTGCCGGAAATCAACGAAAGGTCGTTGATCAAATAATCATCATCCACACTCCGCTTTGCGACCGTAAAGTCGATAACACATCGTGAGAAAACAGAAACAATTGCCCCGGCTTCAATATTCAAACTGCCGCGATGTACGCCGTCACTGTAGATGTACATGCGACCATACTTATTTACGGTTGTATTGCTCGCTATGCCGCCACTGGAGATGTACATACTGCCCCCGGAATTGAGGGTGGTGATGTTTGCCACGCCACCACTGGAGATGTGTATGGAGCCATCATAATTTACGGTGGTGTTGTTTGCGATACCGCCAGAAAATATAATTGCTGAATTGCCGCTGATTACATTTAAAGCGGAGATGGAATCACATTTTGAAATCATCCCGTATAAACTTCCACCATAATAAATGCAGGCATCACGTTCAAGATAAGTAACATCCGCACCGGCAGAAGAGAAAATTTCTCCTTGCCATGGATTGTAAACAATACTTGCGGTACCGCCACTGGCGATGTACATGGAACCCCATTCATTTACGGTGGTATCATTCGCGGTGCCGCCACTGGAGATGGACAGGTGGCCGGAATTGACGGTATATCCGGAAATAAAAGCATTTTTCATTTCAAATGCAGAACCATTGGATGTCCCTTGTATATAGGTGTTTGAGGCAACTGCAATATTAAGCATGGCTCCTGATAACGCAATTATACCAGTTGCTGTGCCGCCACTTTCGATGTACATGGAACCACATTCATTTACGGTGGTATCATTCGCGGTGCCGCCGCTGGAGATGCATATGTAGCCTTCGGAATTGACGGTGGTTTCATTCGCCACGCCGCCGCTGGAGATGCATATGTAGCCCCCATAATTGACGGTGGTACTGTTCGCCGTGCCGCCACTGGAGATGGACATGTAGCCCCCGTAATTGACGGTATATCCGGAAATAAAAGCATTTTTCATTTCAAATGCAGAACCATTGGATGTCCCTTTTATATAGGTGTTTGAGGCAACTGCAATATTAAGCATGGCTCCTGACAACGCAATTATACCAGTTGCGGTGCCGCCGCTGGAGATGCATATATAGCCTTCGGAATTGACGGTGGTTTCATTCGCTACGCCGTCGCTGGAGATGTACATCCTGCCCCCGGAATTGAGGGTGGTATCATTTGCGGTGCCGCCTTCATAGATGCATATGTCGCCCCAGGAATTGACGGTGGTTTTATTCGCCACGCCGCCACTGGAGATGTATATGTCGCCCCAAGAATTGACGGTGGTTTTATTCGCCACGCCGCCATAGATGTCCATGAAGCCCCCGGAATCGACGGTGGTACTGTTTGCCGTTCCGCCACTGGAGATATACATACAGGCATCATTTACGGTGGTTTCATTCGCGGTGCCGCCACTGGAGATGTACATGGAACCCATGGAATTGACGGTGGTATTGTTCGCCACGGTATTGGAGTGAACGGTCATTGAGTCGTATGACAATGTCAAACCGTTGATCGTATTGGAAGCAAAAGTAACATTCGCTCCATAAGCTACATCTACATATCCGCCATTTTCTTTGATTTCAAGTGCCGTGCCACCACTGAAGATGTACATGTCGCCATCTGAATTTACGGTGGTATCATTTGCCACGCCGCCATAGATGTACATGCGACCATACTTATTTACGGTGGTACTGTTCGCGACGCCGCCACTGGAGATGGACATACTGCCCCAGGAATTTACGGTGGTTTCATTCGCGACGCCGCCACTGGAGATGTACATGTAGCCCCTGGCATTTACAGTGGTACTGTTCGCGGTGCCGCCGCTGGAGATGTACATGAAGCCCCCATGGACGGTGGTACTGTTTGCAGTGCCGCCGTTGGAGATGTATATGTAGCCGCCGGACATGGTGGTGCTGTTCGCCACGCCGCCGTTGGAGATGTATATGTAGCCGCCGGACATGGTGGTGCTGTTCGCCACGCCGCCGGAGGAGATGAACATGGAGCCGTAATAAAGTTGGATTCCAGTGGAAGTAACTCCTGAAGTGATAACGTATCGGTCGGCATACTTGGCAAGACCGCTGCCGCCGTGATTAAGAGTACCGAGCAGGTGGTCGGTTTCGTGAGCGATGGTGGAAATGATCGTTTCGTTACTTGAGGTGGAGTCAAGCATTACAAAGGCGTTGTCGGTGGAGTTCTGATTGCCTTCGTCGATGGTTTCAGCGAGTCCGGCAAAATTACCGTACTGGTCAAACGCAGAAGTTTTGCCGATGTAAATGGTGGAGTATCCGGCAGTTTCCGGTTTTTTAGTTACAAAAATGACATTTTTATCCGCATAAAGAGCATTGAGTTCGGCTGTAATATCAGCAATGCGTTCCTCTGTCAAAGAGGAATTTTGCACCTCGACATTATCAACGGTCACTATTTCCCCGTTGTAGGAAGTCAATTCCCCGTCAAAATCCAAGTACACATACTGCACCGCTATCTGCGGAACATATTGCACCCCACCATTGGCAATATTTTCCATTTATTTCAGCCCCCTGTTTATTCTTAAAACAGCTGATTGAACCAGTCGCTGGCCTCTGGATTGTAGAATGAATAATTTTTCTTGGCAAATTTTGCCACCCCTCTGGCAGTGTAGGAATCCATTCCAACCCGGATTTTTACCCATTCATCATTACCATACCCCCGGGTGTGTTCCGGTATAAAATCTCCGACGTGCCGACTATCGATCATCAAAGTCAGCATTTCACCGCGATGACCGTCGCTGAGCATCTGCCATTGCGTTTTTCCCATCCGGTCGATCCGCAGTTCCAAATCACAAACATCGGGATTCCCCGGCCGCGGAACCGCTTTGACCGCACGAATCCGGCGGCTGCTGAAAATCGGATTGACATTGATACATATCTGTCTGCCGTCCCGGGTATTGATCTGCTTTTCAAGAGAGGTCGCCCGCGGATAATTTACGATCTCAAAAACCCCCAGCACAAAACGCGGTTCGTATTCCTCACTGGTCGGGTCATCCGATGCATAACTCTCCTGCAGTGCCTCTTCAAAAATCTCACAACCGCAAAACAAAAATGTACCGATAAACAAAATGGCAATTATACCAATTTTTTGTATTTTCATACCAATTAATCTCCAAAAAAACGTTTTTTTATCTCTTCGCTTCTTGCGAATAGGTTGATATTCATGTATATTAACTCCAAATTACAAAAATTTCCACTGAAAAAGTATAAAAAATGCAAAAATATCTCGTTATCGGTGACCCCATCGGGCACAGTCGGTCGCCCGGAATGCAAAATGCAGCTTTCCGGGCATGCGGATTGGGAGAGCCTTACGGCATCCGTCGGATCACTCCTGAAGAACTGCCGGAGTTTTTTGAATTCGCCCGGAAAAATCTCTGCGGGGTGAATCTGACCGTTCCTCACAAAATTCACGCTGCTGAACTCGCTGATGAATTAACTCCGCGCGCCGCACAATGCGGCAGTGTCAATACCCTTATCATCAAAGACAACGTCATTTTGGGCGATTCAACTGATGGTGTTGGTTTGGAGCGGGCATTGACATACAACTTTAAAACCTCTCTTGCCGGAAAAAAAATCCTCTTTTGCGGAGCCGGAGGGGCGGCCCGTGCCACAGCCGTACATCTGGCTCAATGCGGAACAACTGAGGTCAGCTTTATAAACCGGACATTGAGCAAAGCTGAAGAACTCGCCGCTTTGTGTCAAAAAATCGTTCCGGAACTGATCTGCCGCTGTACTACTCCGGATAATGAAAATTCCGCAAGAGAACTGCTCGCAAATGCTGATTTTCTGATCCAGGCCACCTCTCTGGGTTTGAAACCGGAAGATCCTCCTCCCCTGCCCCTGGAGTGGTTCTCTGCCAACATGAAACTGAAAATTTTTGATACCATCTATCATCAAACCCCGTTGCAAAAATATGCCGGTACAATGAATATCGCCTGTGCTGGCGGCAAAGAAATGCTCATTCAACAGGGCGCAGAAAGTTTTACTTGCTGGACCGGCATCCCTGCCCCGCTGGATGCCATGAGAGATGGATTTGATCATGGGAGTCCCGGGAAATGAATTGGCAAATGTGGTATCAACACGCCCCATACGATTGGTTTTCCCGTTTCGGCATGATTTATCCGGCGGTGTGGATTTTTGTTTTTTTCTGGGTCTTTGCCATGGGGGCGTGTTTCGGCAGTTTCCTTAATGTCTGTATCTGGCGGATCCCTCGCAAAGAATCCCTCTCCAAGACGGCAAGCCATTGCACTACATGCGGCACTGCCATACGCTGGTTTGACAATCTGCCGATAATCAGTTATCTGATTTTGCAAGGCAAATGCCGTCACTGCCGGACACCTTATTCACCATCATATTTTTTTGTGGAACTGACCTGTGCAGTTCTGTTTGTCCTCACGGTGCTGAAATCCGGTCTGCTCAAACAGTACATCGGCATAATACCATTTCAGCTCAGTGCGATATTTTTCACACTGGGATGTGCCCTGATAGATGTTAAACACCGGATCATTCCCGATAAAATGAGTTTTTCCGCAATCGCAATCGGTCTTTTATTTACTCTGCTGATGCCTCAAGCCTGGGGAGCTGACAGCCGCCTGTCCGCATTGCTGATCGCCGTGATTTCAGGAGTCATTCCGGCGGGAATACTGGCACTTTTTATACTGACTTGTCAGCTGCTGTGGAAACGTACGGTCATCGGCTGGGGGGATGTGAAATTATTATTGGCGATCGGAATATTTCTCGGTCTGCCAGGAGGTATATTTGTTCTGTTGTGCGGAGCTTTTACCGGATGTATTTATGGTCTTGCCGCTATCCGCAAATGGAACGGAGTCGTTCCGTTTGCTCCATTTCTGACATTCGGGACTCTGCTGTGGATATTTTTCAGCAAATATATTTTGGACGCTTATTATAAATTTTGCATATCGTGGTAATAAAAGGAGAATTCAATCATGTGTGATCATGGTAAAAAACGGCCTTCTTGGGATCGCTATTTTATGGATATCGCTCATGTGGCAGCATCCCGCAGTAATTGCAGGCGTCGTCAGGTGGCAGCTGTAGTAGTCAGAGATAAACAGATTATTTCCACCGGATATAATGGTACACCGCGGGGCGTAAAAAACTGTTCAGAAGGTGGATGTCCGCGCTGTAATTCAGATATTCCATCCGGTGAAGGTTTGGGACAGTGTCTGTGCAGTCATGCCGAAGAAAATGCTATCGTTCAGGCGGCTTATCACGGAATTATGCTGAAGGGGTCCACCTTGTACACCACGTTCAGCCCATGTCTGCTTTGTGCCAAAATGATCATTAACGCAGGAATAGTTGAAGTCGTTTACCATCAGCGTTATTCCATTGATGACGTTTCCATGGCACTGCTGAAAGAAGCCGGGGTAAAAGTCCGGCCGGTCAATGAAAACGCGGAGTAACAAATCATGCAGTTTCAAGATCCGCAAAATTGCATTCTCTCTCTGGACGAAGCTGTTAAATGGCGGCAGGAATTGCGATCCAAAGGGAAAAAACTGGTCATTACCAATGGATGTTTTGATTTGGTACACCGCGGTCATGCCTCATATTTACGGAAGGCGGCAGAATATGGTGATGAATTGCTGGTACTGATAAATTCAGACGCTTCCGTGCGGCAATTGAAAGGCGACAGCCGTCCTCTGGTTTCGGAGCTTGACCGTGGATACCTGCTGTGTTCTTTGAAAGCAGTCAGCAAAGTAGTCATTTTTGACAGTCAGCGTTGTTCAGCTGAATTAACTGCGCTGGCTCCGGATGTTTATGTAAAAGCCGGGGATTATACTTTGGAATCACTCGACCCATCAGAACGCAATGCGTTGGTGCTTAATGGTACTGAAATAATTTTCGCCCCGTTTGTCGGAGGATTTTCCACCACAAACATTGTAGAAAAAATCCGCCGTTCAATGTAACTCGACCGGGTAATGATATTTGAAAAAGTCTGCAAACGCCTTGACAAAATCATTATCCGGAACTTTATTCAAGTCGGTTTCATAACTCTTTTCCGGTGTATATATCAACAATTTATCACCGTGATTCCAACAAAATGCCAAATCCTTTTTACTGAATAAATTTCTGCCCATGAAAGAATTTGGCACCACACCTCCGAGCATTGGCACCAACGTCGGTGCCAAATCTATACTGGAAGCGTATTTATCAGTTTTCAGCATCTTAAATATTCCGGAATCCGGAGTGATGAATATCAACGGGATCCGGTCTGGAGTAAACGTTTTACGGTTCAAATAATTTTCCCCGTGTGTAGCACTGTGATCGGCTGTCACAATTATCAGCGTACGGTCATTGTAGAGATTTTTATTGTTCATGATCCGGCGCAGAAATATTCCCAAACTGCGATCCGCCAGATTTAAAGACTGTAAAAACGGCGTGGGAAATTTTTTCGATTCTGCGTTGGCAACTTTTTGAGAATTGTATGGAGGATGAGTATCCATAGTACTTATAACAGCCAGAAACCGCTTCTGAGGATTTTTTTCCAATATTCGTGCGACACCATCGTACAATTCAGCATCAGAAATTCCCCAGCAACTGCTCCGGCTCATATTAAATTCATTGCTCCAATCTTCCAGAAAATATTGCAATTGAGGATTGAATATTTCCGCATATATTTTCCGGTTTTCGCCAAAAATACCCGACAACGGTGAAAAATACATTGTCGAATACCCCAGCGACCCGGCGATGGTAAACAGAGACATGGCATTACCGTTTTTGCATTCACGATTATAATCAGGGCGGGACAATAACAATGATGACATTCCCCAACTGGTCGGTTGTGATGCCGTGAAATAATTACTCATAGCAGTATATTTGCGGTATAATTTGTCCAGCACCGGAGTAACCTCTTCCGGCATGGCTGGATTAACTGCCCGGATGAAATTCAAATCCAGTGATTCGATTGCAATAATAATTATTTTATCAAATTTGGCATCTGCAGGCAGCTTCAACTCACCGGATTCATCGACATTTTTTGGGGGAAGCATGTGGTATTGGTCTAATATTCTACTGCTGTTGGTATTCAAAAACGGTTTGATTACAGTTTTATCATTGGGAACGATCGTATGAATTGCATCATTGGCATAATCAAAAGAGACAAACAGCAGCGGTCTGACCAGATGGCCGGTATAATATTCCTGATTATCCGTTTTTATTACGGACATACCGTAAAACAGATTGGACAAAATGGACAACAACAACAAAACAGCAAACAATCCACACCAGAAAAATGGCTGCCGTTTCTTTCTGCGTTTTTCAAAATTCCACACCAACACACAGGAGTAGATTACCCCGCTGAATGCAATTATCAACAACGGAACCAGCCAGAGATAATAATAACGTCCCAACACTGCCTGTAATGCATAATGACCGGAATGTTCCAGCAGTAAATGTATAGATTTGAAATCCAGCGGCATAAACGTTTCTTTATAGATAATAATTGATGCCACCCGTAAAAAAATATTTATAAATGAAGATATTATGGCTCCGACTGCACATATTTTACTGCGGAATATCAATGCCGAAAAAAACAACAGCAACGGAACCAGTGCATCTCCAAACAACGGCCATGGAAAATACGGTAATCTTCCGGCACTGGAAAAATTGGAAATTATCAGTGCCAGAAAACTGGAAATCAGCGTCAATATCAACATCAGCAGCAGAGGAATACTGTGTGTGAAATAATATTTGAAACGCATTAACGAATACCCCCTAATATATACCGGATATCAGAAACTAACCGTTTCTCCGGGTTTTATACAACGGATATCATTGAATTCCCACCCTCCTGCCATAAACCAAACAGTCTGGGCAGTCGGGTTATAAAGCATTTTACCACCGGCTCCGGCAACCAACGAACGGATAGCTTTGATATAACGGCAAATTTCAATATTGGTAGCATACCAGGTATCATCCCGGCCCGCAAGTTTACTGCAGATATTTTCAATAAGATCCCAATTGTTATCACGGTTAAATTCGTATGAATGCCCCCATACATAAAATATCTGCAACAACGGCCGCTTTTCATCCAAAAATGCATCAATGTATTTCAATGCATCTCGGTGGTGACTTGTTGCGTCCCACTGCATAAAATCTCCGGGAATATATCTTGCGGAATGCTGTTCCTTTACAGTTCTGGCATATTCAATCCCGGCAGCTTTCAATATCTTAATAACCTCATCGGAGTACTGTCCGCACGGATAAGCAAATCCGGTAACCGGACAACCGGTTGATTTCTCCAATGCAAGGCGATCATTCCACACTTCCCTGATCGCATCAGTGGTGGCGCAACGGTCCAATCCGGCATGAAACTCTGCATGAGCAGCGATTTCATGTCCGGCATAGACTTCGGCAAACTCTTCTTTTTTCAACTTTTCCGGATAATCCATGCCGGAATTTATATTAAAAGTAGCTTTCAGACCGTGACGGTTAAAAATTTCCACCAGCCGTTTATCATGCACAGTGCCGTCATCATAACTGAATGTCACACATTTGGGTTTCCCTCCCGGGAACAGATACAACGGTGTCATTTATATATCCTTCATTTTTTACCGATTTTGCGAAAAATCTGTACCGGAGTGTCATTGCGCCATGGTGCGATATCGGCATTTTGTTCATCAAAATCGATTCTGGTCATCCATCCGGGGCCGGAAAGTTGGATTTTACGAATGTAATAAAGATCATTTTTCATAGTCAAGGCCCCGGCCTCCAAATCCCGGAACGGTTCTTTTTCACCGTAACGGGTGAATTCAGCCCGGAACGGGAACGCATGTTCACGGGATATCCATACTTTGACGTATTCTTTATTTTCCTTGTCATCCAGCAAAAACACCCGGCACGGAACTATTCCACGGATGTTTTCTCCCGGCAATTCTCTGATCGGAGTACAGAAGAGAAAATTTAGCATCAGATCCCCTGCCCTGACTCCAAAGTACCCAAGTTTATCTCCGGTACTGCTGCCGGACATACGGGTAACCGCCGTCACGCCGGAACCCTTCGCCTGTGTCAATGCGTATGCCTCATCAGAATCAATTATCAACTGTCCAGCCATACGATCCGGATGAATGATCACTCCGAAATAAATCGGCACCGACATCACATCCTGTCCACGTCTGTGATGCTGCAAAGTACCATCAAGTTTTGCGTATGTAGCAACCGGATTACTGCGTTGCGCCCGTTTCAAAAACTCATTCATCGGCAATAGGTCACTGCCGATGACAAGGTACGGAACGGTTATTCCCAACGCAAAAACAGCGGTCAGCAGAAAATTTCTCACTTGCCATTACTCCCAAACGCGATTTTACGCGCTTCATGAAAGTTTTTTACATAATTGACAACCAACTCATTACGGATATTTTCCGGCAATTCTTCCACATCCTTCCGGTTTTCTTCCGGGATGATGATATTTTTTACTCCGGCACGTAAAGCTCCCACAAGTTTTTCCCTAACTCCACCGATCGCCGTTACTTTACCCTGCAATGTGATCTCTCCTGTCATCGCCAAACGCGGTATCAACGCCTTGCCGGTAAGCAAAGAGCACAATGCCAGAGAAATGGTTATCCCCGCAGATGGTCCATCTTTCGGGGTAGCTCCATCCGGCACATGGATATGAAAATCGTGAGTATTGAAAAATTCCGGAGCAACATTCCATTCATCAGCATGAGCGCGAACGAATGAAAATGCCGTTTCCGCAGATTCCTGCATAACTTTTCCCAAGCTTCCGGTTAATTTCAAATTACCTTTACCGCCGGGGATCGCTACACTTTCTACCGGCAGAATAACCCCGCCCACGCCTGTCCATGCCATGCCGGTCGCACATCCTGGAGTCGGGACATCGCTCTTATCCCGCAAAAATTTCCGTGCTCCGAGAAGTTGATTGACCATTTTGCCGTCAACCGAAACTTTGTCATCGGCACTCAATTCGCCACTGACAAACTTGCGGGTTATTTTACGACACACCTGACCGAAAGTGCGTTCCAATGTCCGCACACCGGCTTCCATCGTATAGTGGTCAATTATCTCATTGACCGCAGATATTCTGAATTTCACCTGTTGGGGATCCAGCCCGCACTCTGCAAGCTGTCTTTTTATCAGATAACGCTTGGCGATCTCCTGTTTTTCCAATGCGGTATAACCGGACAGACGGATGATTTCCATGCGGTCACGCAAAGGTCCGGGAATCTCTTCGAGAACATTGGCTGTCGCAATAAAAAACACTTTAGAAAGATCCAGTGGTAATTCAATATAATTATCATTGAATGCGAAATTCTGTTCCGGGTCCAACACCTCCAGCAATGCTGAAGACGGATCACCTCTGAAATCATGGGCAAGTTTATCGACCTCATCCAGCATAAATACCGGATTCGCGGTACCGCAGCGTTTCAAATTCTGCACGATCCGCCCCGGCATGGCACCGACATAAGTGCGCCGGTGTCCACGGATCTCGGCTTCGTCACGTACGCCACCGAGAGAAACCCGGATAAATTCCCGGTTCATCGCTTTGGCAATTGAACGTCCTATCGAAGTTTTCCCCACCCCCGGCGGCCCGACAAGACAAAGGATCGGAGCCCGGCAGATACCTTCACTCTGCCGCTGTTGCATAACTGCCAGAAATTCCAATATCCGCACTTTGACATCTTCCAGACCGTAATGGTCAGCTTCAAGAATTTTTTCAGCTTCGGAGCAATCAAGATGATCTTCACTGAATTTACGCCACGGTACATTGAGCAGCCAGGAAATGTAATTGTAACTGATGTGATATTCCGGCGCATTTTGCGGGATCAATTCCAATCGTTCAAGTTCTTTTTTGACAACCTCGGCAACATTATCCGGCAAATCGGCTTTTTCCAGTTTTCCGGATAATTCAGTTACATCGGCATTACTGCTTATTTCCCCCAACTCTCTCCGGATGGCTTTAAGCTGTTCGCGCAGAAAAAACTCCCGTTGAGAAGCACCCATTGACTCCTGAACATCGGCCTGTATTTGCATACCAAGACGTCCGGACTCCAACTCCCGGTTGAGCAATACCGCCAGCATATCCAAACGGAGTTCAACATTGGGAGCAGCCAGAATCATGAGTTTTTCCGCATAGGAAAAATTCATGGCATCAGCAAGTGAATCGGCACAACGGGACGGCGACACGGCATTGATCACTGACATTTGCAATTCTTCCGGTAATCCCGGTTGAAATGCCAGCAATTCCTGAAACATCCGGGCAACGGCTTTTTGTCTGCCCAGATTATCCGGACTCATGTTATCGTGTTCTGATTCCGGCATGATCCGATAGCGGATCAATGCTGCTTTGCTGTCATCTTTGAGAATACTTAAAGCGATAATGCGCTTCAAACCGCGCACAACAATCCGGCGCGAATTATCCGGCAGCCGGATCTCTTTGACCACTCTGGCGAGTGTTCCGGTCGCTGACCGTTTGACACCATTATCATTAAAGTTTGGCAAAGCTCCGGTCAATCCCAGAGTTTCCAACTCCTGCTCCCGGGGGATTTCATTAAAGACCGCGATCATTCGGCCTTCCCGCATCGCACAATCAAGAGAGGCCAGATTTCTCCTGCCATCAACATGAATACTGGTCAATGCGAACGGAAATACGACCGGCTCACGCAACCTGAGCAAATGAACCGGTTTTTCAGCTGCTACGCCAAGACCGTCTATCATAATTGCGCCGTTAGTTTTATCTGAATCCATCAGCATCTCCGATCATTGGCAATCCGCCGGGGTCATTCCCTGAGGAAGCGCAGAAAATCTGGCATTTTTCATAAAATCAAGCATGGTCTGCAAATCTACAGCACCACCGCTGGCAGTTGCGGATTTCAAATTGAAACTGCTGAATACACCACCGAGCTTGAGTGCATCCTGCAAATCCCAATTTTCATGCAGCGCATACATGACTCCGGCACAAAACGCATCCCCGGCTCCGTTAGTACCGACAATATCTTTTTTATCGGCATAAACACTGGGAACATAAATATACCTGCCTTCGGGAGTTCCGGCACACGCGCCTTCAGGGAAATGGATGACCACGGTCTTGCGTACACCTCTGGCAAAAAGAAACTTTACCGCTTCCGGCAGTTTTTTCCACAGAATATTTCCATCGGCATCACGCAAAGTTTCATTCCAGCAGCTTGCGGTTTCCACTTCATTAACGATCAGATGATCAATATACGGCAATGCCGGAAGCACTTTGGCACGGAATTTCTCCGGAGCTTCCGAAACGAAATCCACCACGGTTTCATAACCTTTTTTACTCAAATGATCAAGCAGACGTACCGCCTGAGTGCCATACTGCGGATCTTCACTGTCCAATGTATCAAGCAAAAGCAGATAAGCCAGATAAAAATATTTGGCAGGAACATTTATATCGCACAAGTCCTCAAAACTCAATTGGGCATTGGCTCCGCGACAATGGAAAAACGTTCTTTTGCCTTCACCTGACATAACATCGGTAAAACTGGTCGGAGCCTGAGCGGTACGGCACATATAAGCCGTATCAATATTGCGTTTTTCAATTTCAGCAAGGATATAATCTCCGACCGCATCATCTCCGAGTTTTCCGGCAGCATAAAGCGGCAGAGCTGCATCTGCGGCACGCAAATCAAACAATACATTGGCAGGCCCGCCACCGGTGGAAACTTCCTCTTTGAGAATATTGCAGAGATTTCCTTCTCCCGGCCAGCGATCAATGGTTTTTACTTTATCCTGAACCCAGTTCCCGGCACCAACAATACCTTTTTTCATAACTGACATTCCTTATTCCAATATAATTAATTCAACATGATCTGTCCACCGGTAACCGCGATGGCCTGTCCGGTCTCATACTGCTGTTCCACAGCATAAACGATTGCTTTAGCGACGTCAGCGGGGAAACATCCGCGATTCATCGGCACCAGACTTTCATAGTGTTTGCGGACATCGGCAACACTCTTTGCTCCGGGAACTTTGCCGGCAGCAAGATACTGAACAAAGAGACCTTTTTCCGGATCGCTCCACAACGGACCATCCAAAAAGTTTCCGGGACAAACCGCGTTGACTTTGATATGATCAGCGACCAATTCCAATGCAAAGCTCTGCACCAATCCCAAACCGCCGAATTTACTTCCGGCATAAGCACCGTTATTTTTTGAACCGGCAAGACCGCTTTTGGAGTTGACCTGAATAATATCACTCCACAAACCGGTAGCTTTGTTCTGTTCAGACATTACTCTGGCAAAATATTTGGTGCAGATGAAAAATCCATTATAATTAACATTGGTGACAAATTCCCAATCTTTCAAAGCAAAAGTTTTCACCGAGCCGGCGCGGGCAACCCCGGCATTGGAAATAAGAATATCCACACCGCCATACTCTTTGACAATATCACTTACCAATTTTTCTACCGATGCTTCATCTGCCACATTAACAGCAAAACCACGGCATCCGGCTCCCAGCACGGCGGCAGCTTTAGCGGCACCTTCAGCATTCATATCAGCCACAACGATATCAGCACCCTGCGCCGCAAGTGATTCAGCAATACCGTAACCGAATCCCTGAGCACCGCCAGTCACTACTGCGACCATACCGGTCAGAGTAGAATTACCGCCGGAAGCGACTTTGGCACGGTAAGATTCGACTTCCCAATTTTCAATAAATTCGCGTTGGGCATCGGTCAGATAATGAACTCCGCCAAATGCCGCAGCTATCTTTTCAATCCTGGAGCCATTAAGAGCCAGTGCTTCAACAGTTGTCACAGCCGCTTTATTTTTTCCGGCACAGAAAACCGCTTTGCCTGGTACTTCCACCATGCGGGGAGCATAGCCACGTTCCGTCCGGAATGCATCGATTTCTGCAGCTGCAGGATTTTCTGATATCACACCGAATGCTTTGGCGTAGACCAGATGATCCGGGGTCAGCGGTCCGCGGGGAATCGCAAATACACCGGAAGTTCCGACTGTGACAGCTTTGCCGCAACCGGCTTCCGGACGCAGCAAACCGCGCAGTGCGGGGGCAAACTGCATCACACACTCCATATCTGCTTCAGTTGGAATGACCGGATCTGTATCCACGCCTTTGGCAGTACAGTATTTTTGCAGCACCGTCATCATACCGGCATAGATAGCATCGATTTCTTCCGCACTGTCAGCTCCGACAAACACACCGTGATTCTGCAGAAAAATGACTTTGGGATCACAGCCTTTGACCGCACGATATTTCTGGCATTCGTCATAAACGACTTTGGCAAGAATAAAGCCGGGGTCGCAGTAATCCACCCACAGTGCATCCGGAAACAACTCTGCACAGATTTTGGCACCATCATTGCCGCAGGTCATACCGTTGACCAGCGCCGGGTGAGTATGGACTACAAATTTGAACGGCAGAATTTCGTGCAAAGGTGCCTCTACGGACGGACGCATCCCCTCGCCTACGATCGCAAATGCCATCAAACTTTTAACTTTGGCTTCACGCTCTTCTTTGGTGGCAAATTCGCCGAGTTCAAAGCAGCTGTGAACAATGGCCCGATCCATTTTGACAAAATCTTTTTCGGTGATTTTTGCCAAAGAAACACCACTGGGTTTTACATAAAGATATTTATCATCTTTGACAGAAGTATTACCGCCGCCGGCAAGAATAAATTCCGGATCCGCACCGTAACGGTTCGACAACTCTTTTATAACGGACAATGACATTTTTTCCTCCAAATTTTATGTTTTGTATAAAATTATGTTATTGTATTAATTTATCACGATTGTATCAACTTTCAATCCCGTGCATCATCTTTTTCACTCAAATGCAGCTGAATTACCGTAATGATGACTAACAACAAAAACATCTGCATCAGAATCACTGTCGCGGTTTTGAAATCGCCCCAATATATTGGCAATGCACCTAATCCGATGGTAAATGCCAGTAAATGCACCAGAATCACTGCATTTTTGCGGCTCAATCCCATCCTGACAAAACGGTGGGAAATATGATTGTGATCCCCGATCCAGAACGGCTTACGGTTTAAAGTGCGAATTGCCACAACCATAGCGGTGTCAAACAGCGGCAATGCCAATATAAAAGCCGGAATTATCACCGGGAAACGGGTCAAAGAAGCCCCTTGATCAAAAAATGTTACTGCGACAGCAGTCACTGCGGCAAGATACCCCAGTAAATGACTTCCGGAATCTCCCATAAAAATCGTTGCCGGATTGGCATTAAAAAACCAGAATCCACAACAAACACCGCAATTCAAAGCGGCAAAAACCGCCATAAAATATTCCCCGTTCATCCCGGCAATGACCGTGAAAAACATCATCGCGATTGCAATCGTACCGGTCGCCAAACCATCCATGTTGTCAAAAAAATTGATGGAATTCATCATCAGTACGATCCAGAACACAGACAAAGCAGAAGATATCCACGGCACTGTGATAAAGAAATTTATTTTGATATCGCCGCCGAACACTGCCAGCAATGCGATCAGAAATTGTCCGGCAAATTTAGTTCCGGCGCTCAATGCCCATTTGTCATCTGCCAATCCAAGCAGCACTGCCAGCAATGCCCCCAGAAAAACAAAACCCATTTGCGGTAAATTATTCAGCAATCCAGCCTGATGTTTTTGAAAAATTTCTTCCAAAAACTCCGGGCATGCGCCTGTAAAAAACAAAATGCTTCCCAAAATGGCGCAAACAGCCCAACTGCAAAACATAGCGGCTCCGCCAAGCAATGCGGTGGCTTTGGCATGTCCTTTGTGATTTGCTGCCGGACGATCCAGAAAATCGGTTTTCCAGGCAATTTTTCTAAAAAAAACAGTTGCCATTGCAGAGCAAAGCAACGCCCCGGAAAAAGTTAATATGTAGACAAGTATCCAGTTTTTCACTTGTTAAAAATCCTGTTCCATCTTTCTGCGTACAGATTCAAAAATCAATACGGTTGCCGCTTGAGCGGCATTGATCGATTCATAACCTCCGGGCATCGGAATGATCACACTTTCTGCATCTGGAGCAAATCCCATAACACCATTGGGTTCACCTCCGATAACAATTACCGAATGTTCAAACAGCCCGGCTTGCCGGAAACAGCTTTCGCCTTTGTGCGGATCAGCAATAAAAACTTTTCCAAAACCGGCTTTCCGGGCACACTTTGTCAACTCTTCAAGCGTTTCAAAGCGGCGTAAATTCAACCCGAATTGTGCGCCCATTCCGGAGCGGACTGCCTTATCCCCCCACGGGTCAATAGAACCTTTGGTATACCACAATTCTTTCTGTCCGGCAGCACGCAACGTTCTGGCTATCGTACCGAAATTGCCCGGATCGCCCAATTGATCCAATGCCAGAATAAAATCACCGCTGATCTCTTGAGAGTCACAATCCGGGATATCGGCAACCGCAATCACTCCCTGCCCGGAAACCGTGCCGGACAACTCATCAAATTCACGTTCAGAGACAATACGTAATTCAGGCAAATCCACTCCGGCAGCATCCCTGCCGCGTTCAGTTGCAACAACAAAGCGGATTTTGTCCGGAAAAAATTGCAGCAATTCCCGCACTGCCCTTATTCCTTCACAACGGCAGCACCCGGAACGGCGTCTGCCGCCCCGGGTGGTCAATGCAATCAGCAATGTCTTTTCTTTCCGGGAAAGTTCCATCGCAGCTTATTTTCCTTTTTTGGCAGCGGGAACAGCAAAGTCACCGTTTTTGATCGCAATCAATGTATTGCGGCTCAATCCGATCCACGGGGAAGAACCGGTCATGGCGGCAACATTCTGCAATATCTTTTCAGCTTCGGAAATTTTTCCGGATTTCAGCATCATGCGTCCGGCATTATATCCGGCTTCACTGCGAACTTGCACTGAGGCACTATTGTCGGCTTCGATCGCGGCAAATTCTTTTGCTGCAGCATCAAAATCATTGAGCTGTTCCAAACATGAGGCAGCGGCAAGCCGGGCTGAATCGCGCAAAAACACCGCCGCATCGGCAATGTCAGAAATCTTGACGAATTGTTCCCGGGCTTCTTTCCATTTTTTCATGGTCAGCAATTCATTGCCGATACGCATTCTGGTAATGGCAACATCAGCATGATCCGGAGATTCGGCAATGATCGACTCTACGTTTTCAATATCAGCAGCCAGTAAACGCGCTTTTGCAGCGGAGTTTTTCTGCTTACAAATCATAACACCGGCAATGACGACCGCAGCGGCGACCACCAAAACGACTGCACCGCAAATGCATTTTTTGAAATTCGCATTGAACCAGGCTTCATAAGTTTGATTCTGATTTTCAGCATTCACATCTTTCTTGTTTGTCATAATAAAAATTCTCCTGAAAAAGCGTTAAAAATCAATGGTGAGAGAAAATACGTTCCGGAGCATGGAACAACGCTACGCCAAGTTCATTTGCTCTTTTGATAACGTCGGCATCACGCAAACTGCCGGCAGGAGCAATGATCGCTTTGATACCGGCAGCAGCAGCTGTTTCAACACCATCTTCAAACGGGAAAAATCCGTCACTGGACATCACTGAATTTGCCAGAGAACCGGTGCCGGTATATTTCTGATTGAATTTTGCGATTGCCTGTTCTATTGCACCGACCCGATCCTGTTCACCGGTTCCGACCGAAAGCGTCTGACCGTTGGCAACGATCACCACGCCGTTGGAACGGACACTGATATTGACATACCATGAAAACAGCAGATCACGTTTCATTTCATCGGAACATGCCACGTTGGAAACCTGTTTGCCGCAACGGCTGTTTTCGCCGCATGCCGGTTTAAGATCGGCGATAGATTTCAACGATGTCAACAGCGGAGCCGCTACGATCAATGAACCATCAGCAAGGATCTTGATGGTATCGACTGCCTGAGCTGCATCAGAACAATATTTAGGCAGAGCGTCAATGTTGCCGCATTTGATGATGCGGACATGTTTATTGAGTTTGAAGCGTTCGGCATCATGGAAAATTTTCAATGCTTCATCTTCAAAATCCGGTGCGACCACGCATTCCACAAAAGTACTCATGATCTCTTCTGCGGTTTCTGCATCGACTTTGACGTTGAAAGCAATGACACTGCCGAATGCAGCCCGGGCATCGGCATCACGGGCTTTCATGTAAACCTGCTTGAGGGTCTCTCCGGGACAACCGACTGCTGCACCGGAGGGATTGACATGTTTCATAACTGCACAAGCGGGAGTGCCGGAGCAGAATTTCACAATATTCAATGCCCCGGAAATATCTTCCAAGTTAGTCTGGGACAAACCGCTTTTGCCGTTTTTCAGGATCTCCATGCCGCCAATAACACCGGCAGATTCTACCGGACGGTAATATGCTGCAGGCTGATGAGGATTGGTGCCGTAACGCAGATCATCAACTTTTTCATACTTTTTACCGGCGACTTCAATAATTTCTGCAAAATCTCCGACATTTTTTTCCAGATAACTGGAACGGGACAATTCGACTGCCATAATAACCTCTTTCTTATGTAAAATTAAAAAAATGGAATTTTTTATCCACAATACAATATATCACCATTTGAACTTATGAGCAAATGGAACTATCTTTTAAAAGCGGATTATTTCCGTTATTTTTATAAAAATCCGCAAAAATGGTGTGTCTATGGTTGAGAAAAAAGGTTTTTTTATCACATTTGAAGGTCCGGAAGGTGCCGGAAAAAGTTCTCAAGTTGAACGTCTGGCTTCCTATCTGCGCAACAAAGGTTATGAGTGTTTGCTGACCCGTGAACCGGGAGGGACTTCGCTTGCAGAAAAACTCCGTCAGGTCGTTAAATCCCATCGCGGACCGGAAAAAGTCCATCCGGAGACAGAATTACTGCTCATGGAAGCAGCCCGGGCGCAACATGTGCGGGAATTGATACTGCCGGCATTATCTGCGGGAAAAACAGTCATCTGCGATCGTTTTTTTGATTCTACGACAGCATATCAGGGAGGAGCAAGAAATCTTGACCGCAGTACGATCGACGAACTTAATATGTTTGCCGCTGCCGGACGTAAACCGGATCTGACTTTTTTAATGGACTTGCCACCGGAAGAAGGATTCCGCAGAATAGCCTCCCGGAAGAGCGAGGGATTTGACCGGTTTGAAAACGAAAAAATTGATTTTCACCGCAATGTCCGCAAAGCATTTCTTGAATTGGCCCAAGCAGAACCGGAACGGATAAAAATCGTAGATGCCGCTATGGATATTGAGAGTATAAGTGAATTTATCAGAAAGAGTGTCGATGAATCTTTATTCTGAATACCGCAGCCGCTATGAAAGTTTGATCTCCTGCCTGGAAAATGCCAGAAAAATGGGCAGGATGGCGCATGCGTTTCTTATTCATTCTCCTGATCCGAAGGTGCGCCGGGAGTTCTCGGTGGTACTTATGCAACTTGCAGGATGCAGAAATTCCGCAAACGGTCAACCGGATGTATCCTGCAAATTCTGTTCTCAAGTTGAAAACAATATATATGCTGACTGCCACCGCATATCTCCAGTTGGAAAAATGTATCAGATAAAAGTCGGTGACCGGAATAATCCGGAACCCAATACATTGCGTGATCTTCTTGACCACATCGGTTATACGTCCGGTAATTACCGCAAATTCGGAATTATCGAAGATGCTGACCGTATGGGAGTGGAAGCTCAAAACGCATTGCTGAAAACTTTGGAAGAACCACCGCCGGAAACAACATTGATCCTCACGACCGGCAATCCCGGGGCGTTGTTGCCGACAACCCGTTCCCGCTGTCAATTATTGGAATTGCCGGATAACAAATACCGCTTTGAATTCAGCGGATTTGACACCGTCAGACATGCCTTGTACGATCTCTGTTTCAACTGCGGTTGTGATTTGGTCAAAATTGAACGGGCAGCAAGCACTCTCATGGAGGTTTCCAATGCGCTTTCTGAACAATCCCGGCAAAGCGTAGAAAGTGAATTTGCCAATGACATGGAGATTGCCAAACGCAGTGAAGATACCGCATTTGTAAAGCGTATGGAAGAACGCAAAAAAGATGCCGCAAGCGGTGCATATATGCGTGAACAGCGCAGTTTCCTGACCGCGATAAATACTTTTTGCAGTCAGATATATTTGCTCGCCAACGGAGTATCTCTCGTCGACCTGCCCAATCCGGAACTTTTTGAACATCTGAATATTCCGGCAAGCATACCTGTGGAAAGAGCAAAAAAGATCCTCAAGGAAGCTGAGGATCTTGATTACACATTGCGTTTCAATGTCAATAGCGATTTGGCATTGCGTACATTTGCCATCAATGTGGCCATGAGTTGAAAATTTTCAGACAGTTCCGGACAACCTATATAAAGCGCATGCCGACAAGTCTGGCTCTGCCGTCATCGTTACTGAATATCAATTGAAACAACTGCTGCTGGATGATCTCCTGTCCGTTACTGGCCTTGCGGGCAAAATCGATCACCCAAATCTGATTGACCAGCATTGGAGTACGCAAAAAAGTCAAAAAACGGAACATCAGGGGTTTGCCGTAAGTTTTCAGCATATTTTCCCTGGAACTGATAAATTTTTGTTCATCGCCGGAAATTGCAGGTTCCCGGACAATTTGAGCATATTTCCGGTAATCCCCGGAAATGATTGCGGAAATTATCCCCTCGCCTTCGGATTGAAACGCATCCTCGACCATGACGGGAGGTTCCTTACTGCCGGCAATATTAACACATCCACAGCAGAAAAAAATCAGTAAAAAAATCAACAGAGATTGTTTCATTTGTGCGCCCTCCGGTTTATTTTTCTGACGGCGAATCCCATTGACATTTGGCAACAACTATCAATTCGGAATTTTTCAACGATTTTGATTTGCTGGAAAACAAATATCCCAGATAAGGAATATCTGACAACCACGGCACACCGGTGGAAGATTCCACGACCTCTTTTTTATTCAAACCGCCGATAACAAAAGTTCCTTCCCCCGCGAACGGCAGACTGACATTTTGATTGACGACATTTCCGTTGGATATACGGGGTGCTCCATTGGACAGAAAACCGATCAAACTGGTGTTGGCAAGTTTGATATTAAATCGGCACTCTTTCTGATTTACAGATACATTATCCACGGTCATGGTAAATCCGTACTCTCCGGAAGCGGTAATTATCTGCTGTTTGCCCTTGCCGATCGGCAACTCCCGGCTGCTCATATTGGTTATGACTTCATTGACCAGTGCGGAAAACAATTCGTATGCGCCTACTCCGGTTGGCGGCAGTTCTAAAGCATTAGGGACATCCTGAGAATCATCAGAGAAAAATATTCTGGTGGTTCTGCTGAATTTACCTCCGGTATTGTTGCGCAGAGAAAGCTCTCCGGTATGAACGACTTCCGCTTTACCAATCGAGGTCAAAAAATCCAGATAACGGGTATTCCATTTGGGATTGAAATTGAAAAAACTGCTTCTTTCTGAACCATAGATCCGGTTCAAATTACCGGCACCTCCATAAATTGCCGCCCAATTGTTGCGATAACGCCCGCCAACAGAAAAAAAGTCTGTACCTTCATTATTTTTCCATGATTGAAAATCAATACCGATGCGGTCATCATTTTCTGAGAAAACTTCATATACGGATATCTGCAATCTGACTTGCGGTATTGGTACATCATATTTCGCCAATAAAGCTGAAATATTTTCGCATGAATAGTTGGACACATCAAAAATCAGCCAGTTCAAATCACTGTCAGTCGTCACAAGATCCTGTCCCTGCCATAATTCAGTTACATCACTGACATTCATTCCGACATTTTCTATCAACGGCAGCAGATTTGCCGCCGGAACAAATCTGGGCATATAAATGAACATCTGAGAACCGCTGCCCAGTGCACCCATAGCAGGATTATCAAACATTCTGACGATCGTATCTATCCCCATACCATTTTCGCTGTCATGAAAACGGTATTCCTCTGCGCTGACGATCAACAAGCCGGTGCCATCTACATATTTCAGACATTCAACGGCGGTATTACTGCCCAGTTGAGCTTGAATATTATATCCCGGTTGGGCTGACGGAGTATTCAACTGACTTTGAGAAGCGGTTGCCTGAACTGGTATTCCGGTCGTATTGCCGGGATAACTTTGCACCTGACTGGTATTCCCCACCCGCTTGCTCTGCACCATCAGCCGCAGATAGTCACGGAATTCGTAAGCATCAACATTTTTCAAAACATATGTATGCGTTACCACCCGGGGATCATTATTATCACGGATGAAATGCACAACTTCGGTTTCGGGAGCCACTTGAACCATCAACTGTGCTTCGACCCGGGTACCATCGTATCCCCCGGTATTGCCGTTGTTTGAATCCCGGGGAGTGCCGGGTACGACCACCGCAAAAGTGGAAAATGCTCCAAACGCCAACAAGAAGAAATATATTTTTTTCATAATTTCAGAGTCTTTCAATTTATTTCATCTGCTTGAGAATCCCGACTTCCAGACCTTCCGGTTTGGAAGTATTCAACAATCCTGCAGTTACTGTTACATAAACCCGTGTGTTTTCCACTGCGGTCGTTTCCGTACTGAAAAAATACCGGAGTATCGGTATTTCCGACAGCCACGGTACTCCGATAATTTGGGTAACATTGCTTTCTTTTTCCCAAGAACCCAAAATCACCTCTTTATCCAGAGGAATCAGACAGTTGCCGTTTATCACGGAAGTTTCAACGAGTTCTGCACCGACATTGTTGCGCTCTACGACAGAAGCATCCTGGAGTTCATAACCAAAAAATAATGTTCCGGGATATTTACTGAATTTATCCGGATCATAAGCATTTACTGTAAAAGCTTCGTTTTCAGGATATCCGCTTTGAGATTCGCCATAACGTATATTGACCACCGGGGCGGAAATTTTTATAAATGAGTTGTAAATATCATCTGAAGCTGACAACATGCCGGCATTCACGCTGGCTTGATCGTTGTTGCTTTTTACAATATTCTGATGTTGAGCATTGAAATATACTGAATATCCGGCTGTATTGGAATTGGAAACCGTTAATGTGGCAGTGTTGGTGATTTCAGCTTTGCCGTTTTGCTGAAGCAATCTGATAAAACTGGCATCAAATTGCGGTGCAAAGAAAAAACCTCCGAATGGTCCGGAAGCCGCCTGCAAAGCCGCTGTTCCTGCTGATGAAAGTCCGAAAGCATCAAATCCGGTCTGAAATAAATTCATACCCGGACCGTTTTTCCAGGTAATATATTCTATACCGATATCACGCAAAGTACTTTTTCTAACCTCATAGAATGTAAATATCAGCGTGATCTGCGGCGGCGGACGATCCAGAAAACTCAAAAATTGATAAACATAGGACGTATTTGATGAGTTATCTTTCCAGTAAATTTGATTGCTGTTGGCATCATATCCGTAAATAGCTCCTGCCGGTCCGGTTCCGATAACTGAATTTATCAATACATTGGCGATCTCCTGTCCGGAACGGTACAATGGACGATACACGGCACGGGTGATTCCTGTTCCCTTGATTATTTCGCCGGGAACTTTACCGGCAATTTTTATCTCCCGATCAGCTTTGGTAATGAATTCATCGACATAAGGCATCATTTTCACCGGACATGTCACGGTCAACCATTGCTGATTATTGCCGTAACTGACACTGTCAACGCTACTGTTTATATTGTAACGCATGACCATGCCGCTGACAAAAGGGATCAGATCGTTGCCTTGCACATACTTGAGCTTGTAAATTTTTGACACCATCCGATCCTGTGCATCATCCTGAATGAGATGTACTTTGCGGGATTTTCCCGGAACCGGTACACTATTCACCGCATCCTGACCGCGAAGCGGAATTGCAAACGCGAGCAGCATCCCCCATATCATGCATCGCTTTGCCCCGGCAAATGAGTTGATTTTTTTGACCATTTTTTTTATGACTCCTCATTTTTCATATGCTGCAGTTATTGCAACACACGCTCCTCAATAAGGAAATCAATTTAAACGGTTCAAATCAAATTCCAACCCCTACCCCCTGTAAAAAAGATGATTTATTAAATTAGCTCTGTACTAAAAAAGTACTGATAAAAAGATAAAATACGCCACCGGGTGCTACCCGGACGCGGTCCATCCGGCTCCGCCAAGGCTGCGCCGGGACAAGGCGGCTTTTTATTTGGTGGGGCGCCGCCGTAAGCGGCGAAATATCTGCCGCAGGCAGCATGTCGGTGAAAGTCGACACCTCCTGCCGGAAACGAAGTCACGCAATTATTTGCGTGACAGATTGAAGTTTAAGGCAGTATCATACCGCCGCAGAAAAAAATCAGTCTATGTTTAGTACACCGCCATTAAATTTCAGTTTTTTGTGCCCAAAGAGTACTTATAAAAGTTTGAAATTAAATGCAGTATCGTGCACTGCTCAAAAAATCCGTTTTAATACATAAACGATTTCGGAACGGCGGTACGGATCACCCACTCGCCATTCAAAACAGTTCCATTGCTCCGGCTGCGGCCATAATTACGTTGAATATCCAATGCGGTAAATACTTTCCCCCCGATTACTGAAATAATTTGGATATCATATTTTCCATTTATGACCGGACACCCCTGAAACCGTACTATTTTCCGGACACTTTTTCCAGGCATAAATGGAGGCAGACTGAATTTTATTATTTTCCCATTGACACTCATAATGATCTGTGCGGCTTCTGAATTTATCATCATTATTTGCAATTCAGCCGGAACCGTTTTCAACGTTGCAAAGTATTTTTCGATCTGCATTCCCGGGAGCAATTCCACCTCCTGCCATCCTCCTTGCGGCTGCGGCCCGTGATCAAGATAAAGAACATCTTTGCTGTTCAGATCCAAAATAATACCATTCGGATGAATAATCCGCTGAATTCCGGATTCCATATCCCGGTAAAGATCGTATGCACGGGAGGTCATCCATACGCTGAAAACAATTATGCACACCACTGCCAAACGGGATTTCCACTGTTTTTTGCGTAATTCAGAACCCCATTCACATAATGCTCCGCCACCCGCAACTGCCAAAAGCGGCAATACCGGAGCTTTGAAACGTGACAAAATATAGAATGCAACAGCTGATATGTAAAACAGAATAACAAAGGTATAAAGCAATTTTACGCCCGGAATTTTCCGTTTGCCAACCACGACCGGAAGAAACCACAATATGCCTCCGATGCCGATTGCCAGCAGAAAATGATTTCTTCCCAAAATCAATGTCCGCAGTATCAGTGAATACCGGCATCCGTCATAATCAAGAGAAACATTATTGGGAATTTCTCTGCCATCCCAGAATAACAGAGCTTTTCTGAATTGCAGCTCCAGAAAACCTGCCGGATCAGCATAAAACCAATCCCGCATTTGCGCCGGCACAGAAACAGCATATTCTCCTGATGTATTTGCCATCATCCGGCGATATGATTCTGAATAATACATCGCCCCTGCTGCATCTTCTGCATTGCGTCCGCCGGCAGGTGCGTCTGCACCGTTACCCAAAGCCAACACTGCATCTGCCGCAGTGGATGGACCGCGCAACTCTCCGCATGCCAGCGAATTGCGAATAATAAACGGCAATTGTACCGCCAGCATGCAAAATATAAACAATGTGCAATTCAGCCATGTTTTACGCTGTTTTGCTCCGCACATCACTCCTGCAGCAAGAATTCCGGGGATCAACACCCAAATATTGCCGCGGGTAAGAATAGCGATTCCAGCGACAAAACCGCTCAAACTCCACCATTGCCACGATTTTTTTTCACATGCGGACAGTGTTAAGTAAAATAGCAGTATCAAATGAAACGTTTGCAGAGTTTCATTCTGGTGATAAGGAACATAAAGAATTAAAGATGATGATATTGCGATCAAAGCAGCCGCAACCAATCCCGCACGTTCTGAAAATATTTTTCTGCCGCATATTCCGGTCAGAAAAACCGTTGCTGCACTCAGTAAAGATTGGATAACAATAACTGCATACAACGCAATTTTGCCGAAAATAAAATATATCGAGCCTAAAAAAACACAGTAATAATAAGGTTGATAATAAAATGTTTCCGGGAAATCCCCGGCTGCACAGGCTTTCCCAAGAGCCATATATGTAGCCAGATCACTGGCCGCCGGCGGCGTAAACATATTATTGATTCCGTCACCGGCAGCTGACATTTCCCATGCTGCAATAAGCCGCAGCAACCATCCGGCAAATGTTATAAAAATCAGTATCCGGATAAAAAAACCGCCGGCATTATCTTTTCCGGCGGCACAAGTTGAAATAGAATTATTCCCCATCAGACGGTCATCAATTCTTTTTCCTTGACAGAATACATCGCATCGACTTTGGCGATATAGCTGTCAGTGAGCTTCTGAATATCATCCAGCATTTTTTTACGCTCATCTTCAGTAAGTTCACCATCTTTTTCAAATTTTTTCACCGCATCATTGCCATCCCGGCGAATGTTCCGCAAGGCAACTTTTGCTTCTTCAGCACTGCTTTTGGCCTGACGGCTGAGAGCAGTACGGCGATCCTGACTCAACTCCGGAATCGGCAATTTCAATGTTTTGCCATCACTCATCGGGGTAATACCGATATTAGATGCCAGCAAAGCTTTTTCAATGTTTTTCACTGCTGAAGCATCCCACGGTTGGATAACCAGCAAACGGGGTTCCGGAGCGGTGATTCCGGCAGCATCTTTGATGCGGGTTTGAGTACCGTAATACTCAAATGTGATATTTTCAACCAAAGACGGAGAGGCTTTACCGGTACGGATCGCACTGAATGCGAGGGACAGGGCCTCTTCACTTTTCATCATGTTCTCTTCAAGATCATCCAACAATGTATCAACTGTGTACGCCATAATAAACTAACCTGTTTTTATAATTATTCTGATTTTTTGTTTTTATCATCAAAACCCAATGCTTCCAGACGCTTTTTCAATTCACGACGTCCGAGAGTACGCAACATGCAAATCGCTTTTTTCATGTTTTTGCGGGGAGACACCCTGCCGATTTCCCACATACTGACCGTGTGAGTTGATACCCCAAGCAGAGCTGCCATTTTGCCCTGAGAAATATCCAATTTTGTCCTGATTCTCACAATACCGGCAGCATTCAAACGGTATTTGGTATTATCATCAGCTTCGGCAGTGACAACCGGAGCCGCGACAGTTTTTTCCGGCACATTCTTCTTCAGAAGAGCGAGTTGCTTCTTCAATTCCCGGAGCTCATTTTTTTGCTCACTGATGATTTTCAGCAGAGGAACAACCGCCTGTTTAACTTCTTTGCGCGCCAAGCGACGGATCTCATCACTTAAAACTTGCTTGATGTCCGGCATAAAATAATCTCCTGATTTTTATTTTGCCATATTAATTGAACTGATCTTTATTTGTAATGTAACTTGAAAACATTGAAATTTCAAGAGTGTTATACACTTTTTTTCATATTTTCATACATAATTTACAATATTTTTGAGAATCAGACATACAAAAGCGAATCATATACCGGAAAAATGACTTGAAAAATTCAAAGTACAGTATATATTCATAACATGTCAAAAAAAGTAACACGGAGGCTACTGAATTCTATGAAAGTTACAGTTATCGGAGACGGAGCATGGGGAACTGCGCTTGCGCTTAATATGCTTATAAACCGGCATGATGTCACACTCTGGGGAGCGTTTCCTGAATATCTGGAAGAAATGAAAAAACGCAAGGAAAATTTCAAATTTTTACCGGGAGTTTCGCTGCCGGATGAATTGCATTTGGATTCGATACTGGAACATGCCGTTTCCGATGCAGACATATTGCTTTTGGCAACTCCGACTCAATTTCTCAGAGGCGTGTTGCGCAAACTTTCTCCTGTTTTCAATCGCAGTGTTCCGGTTATAAATGTTGCCAAAGGAATTGAGATCGAAAGCTGGAAACGGATCAGCGAAATCATTTCAGATGAACTTGGGGAAGTCGATTTTATTGATCTGTCCGGCCCCAGCCACGCCGAAGAAGTATCCAGGAAAGTCCCCACTGCGGTAGTCGCCGCTTCTGAAAATCAGAGTTCTGCGGAATTGGTACAAAAACTTATGATGAATGAATTTTTCAGGGTCTACACCTCCAATGACGTAGTCGGAGTTGAATTAGGCGGTGCTCTGAAAAACGTAATGGCCATCGCCGCCGGCATCCTCGACGGCATGCAGCTGGGAGATAACCCCAAGGCTGCAATGATGACCAGAGGCATCTCCGAAATGAGCAAACTCGGCGAGGCTCTGGGCGGACTGCGTTCAACATTTGCCGGACTCAGCGGCATCGGAGATCTCATCGTGACCTGCACCAGCGGTCACAGCCGTAACCGTCACGTCGGAGAAGAGTTGGGGCGCGGCAAAAGTATGCTGCTCATTCAGCAGGAAATGGGAATGGTCGTGGCTGAAGGTGTCCCGACAGCCAGAGGCGCATACACCCTTGCCAGGCAGGCAAATGTCAGCACCCCGATCATTGATGAAATATATCAGATCCTTTATCATCAACGCAATGTCAACGATGCCATCCGAGCTTTAATGAGTCGTAAAGCCAAACCGGAAGAGGATTAATATGCAGCTGTCTGTTTCTACAAATTTGTTTGCTTCATCCGGAGATCCGGAAAATTCATTGAAACTCATCAGCGAAAGCGGTTTTACTCATTTGTTGTGGGCTCACCATTGGAACAGTGATTTTGCCTATGGTCGATACGAACTTGCCGCAATCAAAAAAATGCTGACAAGTTACGGTTTGACGCTTCAGGATGTTCACGGTTGTGCCAATGCGGAAAAAAGTTGGTTTTCAGTTCTTGAATATCAGCGCAAAGCCGGTATCGAATTGATGATCAACCGCTTGGAAATGATGAAATATCTTGGGGCGACCGGAGTTCTGGTCATGCATCAGCCCCGGATAAAAACGGACTCTTCACCGGAAGAGATCGCATACAAACGCCGCCAGTTTGACTCGCTGCGTAAATCAATGGATGAGATGATACCGATCCTGGAAAAAATGGATGCCAAAATCGCATTGGAAAACATGCCCGGCGATACTTGGGAATTTTTACGTTATTTACTGGACAATTATCCTCCGGAACTGTTTGGGTTCTGTTTCGACTCCGGACATGCCAACATAAATTTGAACAAACAATTTTCTGAATGTGAAGAATACAAGTCCCGCATCTGTGCGGTTCATTTGCATGACAATGATGGCAGCGGAGATCAGCATCAGGCTCCTTTTTACGGCTCAGTGCCATGGGAACAGATGGCAAAAATGCTGGATTCATCAGGATACAATGGCGTATTGAATTTTGAGTTGCACATTCAGAAAACCGGATTTTACGATCCGGAATTTCCCGGTAATGCTCAACCTGAAAAAAACATTCAAGCTTACCTGCAAGACATTCGTGAACGCTGCCGTAAATTTGCAGCCATGTGTCAGAGAGGCTCCTGAATATGAGTGCGTCCCGGCAATATCTGCAAATATATGAAAAATTGTACTCTGTGTACGGGGAGTGTGTCTGTCCACTAAAGCATAAAACTCCGTTTCAATTGCTTGCTGCAGTCATGCTTTCTGCTCAATGCCGGGATGAAAGAGTCAATATAGTAACTGAAAAGTTATTTGCGGTTGCTCCGGATGCGGCAAGCATGGCAGAAATGCCGGTCTCCGAGATCGAAAAAATCATTCATCCCTGCGGATTATCTCGCAACAAGAGCCGCAATTTGCATGATTGTGCCGTTATGCTTGTCACCCGATACGATAGCGAAGTTCCCAGAACAATGGAAGAATTGATTCAATTACCGGGGATCGGCAGAAAAAGTGCCAATGTTATTTTGGGTAATGCCTTTCATATTCCGGGATTTCCGGTTGACACCCATGTAAAACGTCTGCTAAACAGGATCGGCATGGTAAAAAGTGACTCTCCGGAAAAAATAGAATATGCCGTCACCGGAGCCGTTCCGGAAAAATTGTGGACAAATTTTTCTCATTTGCTGATTCAACATGGTCGGCAGATTTGTTTCAGCAGAAATCCGCAATGTGATAAATGTGTTATTGGCAATATATGTAAAAAAATATCGGTTTGATCATGAGTAATAAGTTAAAACACGGTTTCCGTCAAATAAAGAAATTTCCGACTTGGATATATTTTTTTCCGGCATTGCTGATGCGGGTTGTTTTTAAGATATTTTTCCGGGTGGAAATAATAGATCCCAATCAAATTTGCGAAAATCCCCGGGGAGTCATAGGCTTGGTTTGGCACAACCGGCTGTTGTTTCTGCCGACCGCATTCCCTGCCCGCTTGCGGAAACATACGTTTGCCATGGTAAGTGCGTCCCGGGACGGTCAATATTTAAGCGATTTTCTCAAGCATTTTTCGATCAGAACTCTGCGTGGCTCGTCCAGCCGCAAAGGAGCGAACGCCTTGCTGGGTGCGATCAATGCCATTGATAATAAATGCAACGTGATTATCACTCCCGATGGACCGCGCGGTCCGAAATACCGCATAAAAAAGGGGGCGGTAATGATGGCTTCAAAAACCGGTGCTCCGTTGGTGCCGGTAACAATAAATTCCTCCAAATGCTGGCAATTGAAAAGTTGGGATAATTTTCAAATTCCCAAACCGGGAGCTAAATTAACTCTGATAATCGGAGATCCGATCAATGTGCCGCAGAACATAAATGATTCCACATTGGAAGATTTGCGGATCAAAATTGAACAGGCGTTGTTGGCAATCACTTCTGATCCGCAATAACACTGGAAGTATCGTGGTGTAACGACATAAAACCACCGTTTTCCCACAGCCCGCGTCCGGCACAGCATACCAATTGAAAAACACCCCAGAAGACAAGTATCCGGATGAAATATACGGCATTACGCAGCAGCATCGGTCTTTTGGACTTAAATGCGATCAGCGATAAAATCGCCCACACCAGAAACACCTGAATAAGATTGCATGCGCCAAGCCAATACGCCTCATTTCCAGCCAATGGGATATTATAACCGAAATACCAAGTAAACGTACTGACGATCGCCAGCGGTAAATATGCCGGCAGCAGCAAAAACCACAGCGCAAAACCATTTATAGAATCGCCATGCAAATTGTATTCGCCACGCGCTCCGACGATCACAGCTGCGATGATCAGCAACACATACACCAGCAGCATTGCCGAAAAACGTTTCCATTCCCGCCGGACTTGTTCTTCTATTCTGGAACGCACCGAAGATGCTGGCAAAAAATATTTTGCAGTTTTTATCATTTTAACGTTTCCTCCGGTTGCGCGGAGTACCGATATCCCGCACCAGCAAATAGGTGATATAACTTACTGCGACCATAAACACCAATAAACCGGCATAAGCATGCGGCCACCACAAACCTTCTGTCATCATGGTGAATTCAGACATGCCGCCCAATCCGGTAATCACCGTCAGCGGCATAAAAACGATATTGATGATCGCCAGCAGTTTCATAATATTGGAAAGGTTGTTGCTGGCAATAGTACGTCTGGCTTCACTCATACCGGTAAGGATTTCAGAATAAATGCGTGCCAGATTATCACATTGTTTATTCTCAATGGCGATATCTTCCAGAAACTCCAGCTCCTCCTCCTGAAAACCTATCCGGCGGAAGTCATCTCTCAACTTGCCGATAAGCAGCAAATTGGCACGGGTGGCGGATTCATAGTAAGTCAAACTTTTTTGGAAAGAAAAAACATTTACCATTGATTTGTTGGTCACCGCATACTCTATTTTTTTCTCGATTTCGTTGGAAATATTCCGGATCAAACGTAAATGCTGCAAAAAATGCTGGGTGGCATGATAGAGCAAACGCAGCAACACTCCAGGAATACTGTTGCCGCGCAAAGGCATTTTTCCATGCTCAAAAAGCAATGCCGATTCTGGCTGCACCACAATTATCCGGTCTTTGAAAAGAAAAACTCCGAGGGAAGATACCTGAAATGCCATCATCCGGTCAAGATCAATATCCCGGGGGCGTTTCATGATTATGGCAATATGGTTCTGCTCATACTCTATACGGCTTATTTCATCTTCGTCAAGTGCAGAATTGAGAGTATGTTCATCAATACCGCATTGTTCCACCAAGTAGAGTTTTTCTTCATCGGTGGGGTCGCTGTAAACCTGAATGATACCCAACTGCCCATCCGGACAACGCCGGACACGTCCATCTGCAAGATCATAACACTTAAACATTTTACGGTTCCTCTTCTGATTTAATCTGTCAGTAACAAAGAGGACTCAGTCAAATGCAACACCGCCGGCAAACAACCGGCACAACAGGAATCAATTCAACGCCGTGTACTGCGGCTGAATTCCCCGGCGGCATTGCACCATCGAGGTCCGGGATCGTCAATACTGTTCATAAATTCAGCCTTCTCTGTTGTTAAAAAAATACGGCACACCTGCAAAAAGCCGTTAACAAAATTAAAATAGCACCGACAAAAAACTTTTTCAACCCTTGAAACATGGAAATTTGCATTTTTATTGTATTTGTAGTATAGTATGTATGATTATTTCCTGAAGGAGTTATGAAGTCATGTTGTGTGAAAGATGTAAAAAAAACGAAGCTACTGTGCATATAAAGGAGTTCCACGGGGCAACCTGCGAAACTCATCATCTGTGCAGCGAATGTGCAAAAAAGAAAGACCCGGACATCTCGCTTGAAAATTTTGGATTCAATCTGGCGGATGTTTTATTTGATGTGGAAAAGTTTGCAAAAACACTACAGGGCAACAACAGCCACGAAGAAGAAAATGTTGAACTCAAATGTCCGAATTGCAATTGGGATGCAGCAAAAATAAAAAAAAGCGGCGGCAGGCTGGGATGTCCGGAGTGTTACAACACCTTTCGGGATTTGATAAAATCAGCTCTGAATCAAGTTCAGCGAGGCTCTGTGCATTTAGGGAAACGTCCAGCCGATGCGGCAAAAAACACTCCGACATTAAAAAAAGCAGAGTTGAAAAAATTGCAGGATGAGTTGCAAAAGCTTGTTGCTGCAGAAGAATATGAGGCAGCAGCATTGTGCCGTGACCGGATAAATGCCTTGAAAGAGCAAATCTCAGCAGGCAACTGCACGGAGGATGACAAATGAGTTCCGACAGCAGCAATGCAGATATCCTTTTGAAAAATCCGGTAAGCTTTCTGGACAATTCAAATCCCGCCGGTGATATTGCCATTTCCAGCCGGATCCGTTTGGCGAGAAATATATCCGGGCATGCATTCCCATCGACAGCTTCGGAAGAGGATTCGGCAAAAGTATGTGAAGAGATTTCCGCAGCAGCCGGGGAAACGGCTGTATTCGCACACCGCGGAGCGTTGTCTTTTACAAGCTCAGAAATGAGCAAACTTGACCGGAAGATCCTGTTGGAACGCCGCTTGGCAAGTAAAGAATTTTTTACAAAAATCCCCGGCAGACGCCTGCTGGTTTGTCCCCAGGAAGCATGTTCTCTGATGATAAATGAAGAAGATCAGATACGCCTGCAGGTGATCCGTCCCGGCATGCAGCTGCATCAGGTCTGGAAAGAGATCGACCAACTGGATGATGAACTGGGAAAACATTTGAATTTTGCATTTGACAATCAGCTTGGATATCTGACCAGTTGTCCGACCAATGTCGGCACCGGCATGCGCGCCTCGGTAATGCTTCATTTGCCGGCCCTGGTACTTTCCGGGCAGATCGATCAAACGGTCAACGGCATTTCCAAATTGAATATGGCAGTCAGAGGAATATTTGGAGAAGGTTCCGAACATTTAGGCGCATTGTTCCAAATTTCCAATCAAAGCACTCTCGGAGAAAGCGAAACTCATATAATTGACCAATTGGAACAACTCATCAAGCAACTTATAAATTGTGAAAAACACGCCCGGCGGGAATTGATGGAAAAAAAACAGAATTTCCTGTTGGACCATATCGGCAGAGCATACGGTTTGCTGAAATACAGTTATGTACTGAGTGAAAAAGAGGCCTTGAATGCCCTGTCCGGATTGAGATTGGGAGTGTATCTGGAACTGTTCAAAAATCTGGATATCCGCAAAGTTAATGAATTACTTATTGAGTTGTCACCGGCTCATCTGCGTAAAAAAGCCGGAATTGAGTTGAATGACCGTGAATGCGATGAATTCAGAGCATCGTATTGCCGGGAAAAACTACGCCAAACATCATAATTTGTCAAAAAAAACGTTTTTTTCCGGATAAAAACTTGTAAAAAACATTTTCTGTGGTAAATTATCACCAGTCCATTTCGGGCTGTCATCATTTTTATCCCGGTGACAGTTCATATTCCTGCTGATTGTAATGGCATTGTTCGCATCTGTCATATTGCTCCATTTTCAGTTGCGATATTTATTTTATTCGGAGTTTTTTATTTTATGATTCTGGGAATTACCGGTGCATTCGGGTGCGGAAAAAGTTCTGTCTTGCATTTTTTCGCATCCGAAAATTGGCATATTTTTGATGCAGATGCGGTGTGCCGCAAATTTTATGACAACAAAAATACTGCGGTAATTGCAGCAGTAAAGGAAATTTTCGGTTCAGATGTTTTTGCTCCGGACGGAAGTGTCGACCGCAAAAAAATTGCCGGTGAAGCCTTTGTCCATCCGGAAAAAATGCAATCTTTGACCGATGTAATGTATCCGTTATTGACGGAACAGTTGAATAGTGAAATCAATTATTGTAGAAAAAATAAACTCAACGGGGCTTTTGAAGTACCGTTGCTTTACGAAGCCGGTTTTGAAACATATTTTGATGCAGTATTAGCGGTATGGGCACCGGAAGCTCTCCGCAAAGAGCGTTTGCATGGCAGAAACTTTTCCGATGCGGAAATAGAACGTAGAAACCGCATGCAAATACATGCTGATGAAAAATTGGAACGGGCTGATTTTGCAATCATAAACACCGGAAATCTGGATCAGCTTGAGCAGCAGCTCGCCGAATTGACCGGCTCCTTGATTTGATTTTTACTTTTTAGAAAGGATATTATGAGTTATGAGTAATGAAAATGATTTGTTTCCCCAAATCCCCGGAGAAGAACAGTCAGTCCCCCAGCCTGCCCCGCGAAAACGCGGCCGCCCCCGGAAAGTAAAAACTGACACTCCTGCAGTTGAGGAAAAAGAAAATATATCTATTGACACTGCCATTCCAGATCCTACTGCAGTTGTCGCTCCCGGGATGCCCCGGATAAATCAGGAAGAGCCGGTAACCGAATATCTCCCTCCTCTACCGAAAGCAACGGAAGCACCGGAAATTGAACCGGCACCGCAGGTAACGGAAGAAAACGACAATCATCGCAATAATCAAAAAGACAACCGCAACAGACACGCCAATGGCAATCAGGAAAATGGCAACCGGCGTGACCGTTTCCGGCGCAACAAAAACAATCGGCATCGCAACAACAATCAGGACCGGACAGATTTTTATGATGAAGAGGAGCTGCCGCCTCCTGACCCAAATGCTCCGACATTGAATATCACGGATTTGCAGAATAAATCCATTGTCGAGTTGGCTGCGATGGGAGCTGAATTGGGCATTGAAGGTATCGGTGCTTTGGAAAAATCCACTTTGATCTGTGAAATTCTCCGTGCCAATGCTGAAAAATGCGGATTGCTCTACGGCAGCGGTTATCTGGAAGTATTGCCGGATGGATTCGGATTTCTCAGGTCACCGGCTTACAGTTACCTGCCGTCATCCGAGGATATCTACCTCAGCCCTTCACAAATCAAACGTTTCGCGCTGAAAACCGGTGACTTTATCACCGGACAGATCCGTACTCCACGTGAAAAGGAACGTTTTTTTGCCATGTTGAAAGTTGAAACGATCAACAATGATGTCCCGGAACGCAAAAAACAAATCATTCCATTTAACAGTCTGGAACCCTATTTTCCGACCCAGAGGCTGATTTTGGAACGCGAACCAGAAGACTTTTCCACCCGGGTGGTCGATCTGGTCACTCCGATCGGCAAAGGTCAGCGCGGACTTATCGTGGCACCTCCGCGTACCGGAAAAACGGTATTGCTGCAAAAAGTTGCCAAAAGCATACGGGCAAACAATCCGGAAGTTGTGCTGATCATCCTGCTCATTGATGAACGTCCCGAAGAAGTTACCGACATGGAACGCAGCATTGATGCTGAAGTTGTCAGTTCAACTTTTGATGAGCCGCCCGAACGCCATGCTCAAGTTGCAGAAATGGTCATTGAAAAAGCTAAACGCATGGTTGAATACGGCAAAGATGTGGTAATCCTGTTGGATAGCATCACCCGGCTTGCCAGAGCTTACAACACCTTGCAGCCTCACAGCGGCAAGATTCTTACCGGCGGTGTTGATGCGACCGCACTTCACAAGCCGAAACGCTTTTTCGGTGCCGCCAGAAATATCGAAAATCATGGCAGTCTGACTATTATTGCCACTGCGCTTATTGAAACCGGCAGCAAAATGGATGATGTTATCTTTGAAGAGTTCAAAGGTACAGGAAACATGGAATTGCATCTCGACCGCAATGTATCTGACCGGCGCATCTATCCGGCGATCAATATTGAAAAATCCGGAACCCGCAAGGAAGAACTGCTGCTTCATCCCGATGAATTGGGAAAAGTCTGGCTGCTCCGCAAAGCGGTCAATGGCGTGCCGTCAGCAGAAGCTATGGAAATGGTACTCGGCAGATTGAAAAAATGCCGTACCAATATTGAATTTCTGGTGACATTGCAACCGGAACGGTAGTACAAAAAAGGTTATGATCATGGCTGTAAATAAAGAGACCCGCAAAACTCTGTGGTGGATGCTTTTTGTGGTCATCGCTGCAGTAATCACCGTATTCTTCCTCTATCCTCGGTATCAGCATTTGCGAAAAAAACAGCAGGAGCTGAAACAACGGCGTGATAAACTTGCCGAACTGAAAATGGAAAGCGAACGGCACCGCAGTAAGGTCAATGACCTGAAATACTCTAAAGAGGCCATCGAAAGAGTTGCCAGAGAAAAATTTGACATGGCAAGACCGGGAGAAACAGTCATGATTATATCCGAACCGGAACGGCAAAAGGAAAAATGATTTTTTTTCATTTTTGCTATTGCAAATAAACGTATTGCTTTTTATATTATATAACATCACCTGTCAATATAAACCATATTAATTTCAAGGAGAGAAAAAAGTGCGTAAAGTAATTGTTTTCGCAGCGGCAGCCGGAGCCGGATTGCTGCTCACCGGATGCCCCGATCCTGTAATGCGTGACCGGCATTACATTCCTGCTCCGGCAGATAATGTTCCGGTTATAGATACCACAGCAGCACCTGCAGAAACGGACGTTGCCGCAGTTCCGGAAACCAAACCGGAAGTAAAACCGGCCTTCAGTTACGAACCGATGACTGATGCTGTCTCATCCGGCGGAGTTGACTCCGTATCCGGAAGTAAACAGAGTGCAAAAAGCACCTCTGCAAAAGGAGGCACATATATCGTCAAACGCGGTGACACTCCCGAACGCATTGCCCGGAAGCACAAAGTCAGTTTGAGTGTATTCATGAAAGTCAACAATCTGGATGAAGCATCTGCCCGCCGGCTGCGGATCGGACAGAAATTGATCATTCCCGGAAAAAATGCAATTGCGCCAACCCCACGCACCAAAAATCGTAAAAGCGCGGCAACGGTCGCTCCGACTCTTGAAAACGGCAAGTATGTTGTCAAATCCGGCGACACTCCCGAACGCATTGCCCGTCGTCTCAAAGTCAAACTTTCTGATTTGCTGCAGGTCAACAACCTGGATGAAGCATCTGCCCGCCGGCTGCAGATCGGACAAAAACTGATCATCCCCGGCAAAGCTGAAGTTCCGGTTCCTGTCAAAACAGATGTTCCGGAAGTGACTCAGCCAGCCGTTCCTCCTGCCCCGGCAGCGACCAGCGAAGTGATCACTGATACCCCGGCGGTTCAGGATGCCACTGCTCAGAATACCGTTCAACCTCAGGTCAGCACTGAAACAGTAACTCCAAGTGAAGTTCCGATTGCAGATACCCCGGAAGTATCGGTGCAATCCCAAATGGAAGGTGTGGATGTTCCTGCCGATATGAGCATAGCTGATTTTGCGGCTCAACAAGGAGTCTCTGTTGAAGATTTGCGTAAAGTAAACGTAAATCTCAAAGGAGATACTCTGACCAAAGGAAGCTTGATTTTTGTCCCCAAAAAATAATTGCCGCAAGATTGTGTTTGTCACATTCTGCATTATATTGAATAACAGCGGAATGTGACAATCCAAATCAGGAGCAAAAAAATGAATCAGCATCACGACCAGTATTATACAGTGAATCAATCTTTGCAAACTTCGATACAATTGCAGAGTACATTTGTCAACCGGGTATTCGGCTGGATGACGATCGGCTTGGCACTTACCGGAGGAATTGCGTATTATCTGGGCACATATCATAAGAATTTTATTATAACTTACAGTAATTTTTTTATTCTGCTGATGATTGTTGAATTTTTGCTCGTTTTAGGATTAAGTGCAGCAATTCAAAAAATCTCTCCGATGGCGGCATTTTCAGGCTTTATGATTTTTGCTGCTTTGAACGGGGTGACAATGGCATCTATATTTCTGATTTACACCGGAAATTCCATTGCATCAACATTCTTTTCCACCAGTTTGACTTTTGGCGCGATGGGACTTTACGGATGGATAACCAAAAAAGATCTGACCGGCATAGGCAGTCTTTGTTTAATGGCTTTGATCGGATTGATAATTGCATCAATAGTAAATTTATTTGTAGGCAATTATACATTCAATTTGATCATCAGTGCCATCGGGATTTTGATATTTGTCGGCTTGACAGCTTATGATGCTCAAAAAATCAAGCGTCTCTCAATTGCGGTCGGCGAAGGTCAAATTTCAGAATCTAATCTGACAGTCAGAAACTTGCGGTGCTGGGTGCATTGGAACTCTATTTGGATTTTATCAATCTGTTTTTGTACATGCTCAGATTTTTTGGCAAACGCAAATAAACTCGGCGATGTCCGGGATCCCAAACTGTTTATTGCAAAAACTGCTTTGGAATTCAGGACAACAGCAATATTTAATACTTTATGAAATTTTTGATTACTGCCGGACCGACCAGAGAAAAAATCGATCCGGTTCGTTTTATAACCAATTATTCAAGCGGCAAAATGGGCTATGCTCTTGCCGCCGCTGCTCAAAAAGCCGGACATCAGGTCATATTGATATCCGGTCCGGTCGTGTTGCCCTGCCCCGATGACGTTGAGCGTATTTTTGTGGAATCAGCTGCAGAAATGGCAGCCGCCGTACATAAAAATGCCGTCAATGCCGATGTGATAATCATGGCGGCGGCAGTTGCAGATTACCGTCCGGCCCATCCGGAAACGAGTAAAATGAAAAAAATGCCTGGAGATCTGATGCTGCAGTTGGAACGCACTGAAGATATTTTGGCATCGTTGGGAAAAAGCAAAACCGGCAATCAGTTATTGATTGGATTTGCGGCTGAAACTGATGATCTTGAAAAAAATGCCTTAGGTAAATTACAGCGTAAAAATCTGGACTGGATCGCTGCGAACTGGGTAAAAGACGGTTTCGGCACTGCATCAAATTCTCTGATTCTGTTTAATCGTAATGGCGACAAGTTCGTTTTTGAAAATACCGAAAAAGAGCTGTTGGCAAAAAGGATGTTGGAAACAATATTGAAATGAGTGAAAATGAGATAAAATTCATCGACCGGGAAACCGGCAAACTTTGCACAGAAACTGTCATGGGAGATAAAGCTCTGCGTTTTGCTTACGATACTCTGGCAGGCAGAGTATTATGGCCGGGGTTGTTTTATACCGGATTTCCCTCATGGTTGATGGGGAAATTTTACGACAGCTCTCTTTCTCATCAATCAATATCAAAATTGGTGCAACTGCCGGGTTTGCGGGCAGATGAAGCGGAAAAAAATTGGCATGAATACACATCGTTTAACGACTTTTTTACCCGCCGCTTAAAATCAGGTCTCCGTACGGCGTCCCCGGATGCCAATGAATTGTGTTCTCCGGCCGATGGCAGATTGTTCATATACCCTGATGTCGACAGTAAAAAAGAGATACCGGTAAAAGGTGCTGTTCGTTCTCTGGAACATTTGTGTACCAGGCAACTTGACGGCAAACGCTTTCATGTTGCAGTGGTACGTCTGGCTCCGGTTGATTATCACCGTTTCCACTATCCATGCGACTGTTATCAAAACGAAAATCCAATAAAAATTTCCGGCAAATATCATTCAGTCAATCCGATTGCGTTTAAGCGCGCTCCGGACGTTTTTGTAGAAAATGCCCGTTGTGTCACCGATTTGGATTCCCCGGTATTCGGTAAAATTATCTATATTGAAGTCGGAGCATTCGGAGTCGGTTCGATCATCCAAACTGCATCTGGCGGCGAACATAAAAAAATGGATGAAAAAGGTTTTTTCAAATTCGGCGGGTCCACTGTGATTTTGCTTATGGAAGCTGAAAAAATCAAAATAGATGATGATTTGCTGCAAAATTCCGGAAACGGCATGGAAACGTTGATCCGCTGCGGCAGCCGTATCGGCATAAAACTCTGACACCAAGTCTCAATTGTGTGGGGGGATAAAAAATGTATTGTCCGCGATGCGGAAAACTTCTGAGTCAGGATAACTGCCGCAATACAATAACATTTGCATGTCCGGATGGTTGCGGCAGATATATGACTCTTGCCGGATTGCGGAAATGCGGAGCTGAAGCGGAACTGATCAATGTGCTCTGGAGCAATGCCCGTAACGGTAATTCCATAAAAGGTCTCCCCTGCCCCAACTGTAAACAAGCTATGCGGCAATTGAAAATCGGTGATGAACAAATATATTTTGATTTGGACATCTGCACCGTTTGTCAATCGCTGTGGTTTGATGCGGGAGAGCTGGAACACATTCCGGTGCCGGATATTCCTGAACAACCGGTAAATCCGGAGTTAAAAAATCTGGAACCGATAACAACCGGATATGATCATCTGCCGGATGGCGACGGACCGGACCAGTTCTGGAAGTATCTGCCGGCGGTAATCGGACTGCCAGTGGAACAATACACATTTTCATGCAAACGGCTGCCGATATTAACATGGCTGACTGCCTTCTGCTGTACCGCGCTTTATGTACTGTTTTCATGGCAGGGTAATTTGGAATATATCATCGACAATTGGGGATTTATTCCATCTCAATGGTTGCGTCATGACGGACTTACCGTATGGAGTTCCATGTTTTTACATGCGGATATTTTGCATCTGCTTGGCAATATGTATTTTTTGATAATGTGCGGAGACAATGCTGAAGATGTGCTGGGACATGGAAAATTTTTATTGTTGGTCGTATTATCGGGATGCAGCGCGCTGATACTTTATGGTTCAACCGCTCTGCGCCCGGATATCCCCTTGATCGGCGCAAGCGGATTTATATCCGGAATAATTGCATTTTACGCAATCAGATTTCCCCATGTGGCATTTTCATTTTGTCTGTTAAGCCGCAGTCCATTGTCGGTATTGCTTTTGAGTTCTGACCGGTTCTTCTTTTCAATTCCGGCGTGGGTATGGTTTTTATTGTATGCCATCGGACAAATTTTATATGCGGTTTTCAATCCCGGTGGTTACACCGCATACACAGCTCATCTCGGCGGTTTTGTTCCCGGCATAATCTGGGCTCTCATTGAACTCAAACGTGCCGGTTCGGTCGATAGTGTTGATGAAAAGTGCATTTGAATAAATACCCGGCGCATGCTACATTAATGTAAGTTTCCGGATATCAATTATTCAACATTGTGGTCACAGCAATATAGAAGAGGAGTTTGCTTTGAATCTTTTACATAAATGTATTTTGCTGATTTCAATGGTATTTGTTTTTCTTTTTTCCATGATGACAGTAAATGTGTCAGCCGGACAGCCTGCGGAGAAAAAATTGCGTTACCGCAATATCCTGCTTCGGGATTTTCGTACCGTAAAAGATGGGCAGGTTATCAATTTCAATATCGGAACAGCCGCACATGCTCCGGCAACGCTGGCTGTACTGAAAAAGTATTTACCCCCGGAAGTCAAAATAACCGTTTGGGCAGATGCACCTCTTGCACCTGAATTAGCAGAAATGATGGCGCGCAGATTTCCGGAAGTCTTGATCGTTCATGGTGATTTGAATAATGCCCCTCCGGCAGAATTGCTGAAAGCTGTTGATGAAGCGGATCTGTTTCTGGTATCATCCGGTTCTACGATCACAGCGGCAGTTGGTCACTCGATGGATGCTTTTCTGAAACGGACAGGAAAACCGGCTGCGGCTTATGCCATCGGCTGTACGCCCAGATTGCTGCCGCGTCTTGACCATTTGGATTTTGTATGGCTGCGTGACCCGATTGCCGCAGAAATTGCGAAAAAATCACGATGCCCGATTCAAGGTTGGGCTCCGGATGCAGTTTTTGATTTTGATGCAGTTGACAAGAAATCCGCAGAACGTTTCATGAAAGAAAAAGGGTTGACGCCCGGACAATTCATCTGCTGCATCCCCGGGCAGAGATATACTCCACGCTGGCAGTTTTTCAATATCCCGGAAAACTTGCAGAAAGTTGCAGAAAACCGTAAATTTGAAGAACACGACAACGCGGTACTGCGTGAAGTGATCCGGATCGCGGTTACTGAATACGGTCTGAAAGTTCTGATCTGTCCGGAACAAATCACCGAAATCGCATTGATACGTCCCCGGATTTTTGACCGTCTGCCTCCGGAAATACAAAAAAATTGTGTAACTACAGATAAAATGTGGTCACCTGATGTGGCATTGGGGGTCTATCGTGCCTCCCGGGGAGTATTTGGTGTAGAGATTCATTCCCAGGTAATGGCTGTCGGCAGCGGAGTACCGGGCGTGGTATTGGCTCCGCCGCAATTTGGCAGTAAAAGCGAAATGTGGAAAAGTATCGGCTTACCGGAATGGCTGATTTACACCGACTCGCCTGATTATGCTGAAAAAGTCGTTGCGGTGAGCCGTGATATATTATCTTTCCCGGAAAAGAACGCGGCCAAACTCCAGCGTGCCCGCAAAATAATCAATACCGCCAGCCGGAATGCAATTCATAGTTCATTTTTCCAGTGAATGATTATCACCGGAAAATGTATACAAAAAAACGCTTCGGGAATGCTCTCTTTTCCCGAAGCGTTAAATAAATACCGATTCAGCGGTTGAAACGCACTTCTCCGCCAACCAACGTTTTACAGACCGTAAAATCGTTGTCCATCAGTACGATATCTGCCAAATATCCGGGCAGCAGATAGCCGCGGTCCGCCAATCCCAATGACCGGGCAGCAGATGCCGATGTTGCTTTCACAGCTTCACACATCGGCAATCCGGTGACTTCACAGACATTCTTAAATGCAGTAGCCAACTGCAACGTACTTCCAGCCAACGCACCGCCCTCTTTCAGCCGTGCTGCACCATCGGCAACCAGAACCGGCAAACCTCCAAGAGAATATTCGCCGTCCGGCATAGCTGCGGCACGCATAGCATCTGTGATAAGAATGACCTGATCAGCACCTTTGACCTGAAATACCAGCTTGATCATTTCCGGAGAAATATGCAGCTTATCACAAATCAATTCGGCAAAAACATCTTTGTGCAGCAACCCGGCACCAACCAAACCGATATCACGATGATGCAGCGGAGTCATCTGATTGCAGAAGTGGGACAAATTGCGCAATCCGGTATCATACGCGGATTTGAACACCTCATATTTGGCAGCACTGTGAGTGCAGGACGGTACGATTTTACGATTGAGCATCTCACCGACAAATCCAACGCCGCCGGCTTCCTCAATAGCAAATGTGATCTTGGCAACCGGAAAAACTTTGTTCAGCCGATCCACCTCTGCTGCATCCGGCAAACGGACAAACTCCGGATTCTGCGCTCCGGCACATTTCACGTTGATAAAAGGTCCTTCCAAATGCACACCGGGAATACGGCATCCGCTTTTCTGATCATAAACTGCAACAGCCCGCAATGAATCAGCCAAATCGCTCTCACTGACCGTAAGGGTGGTCGGCAACAAAGTTGTTACCCCTTCTGCCAGTTTGTTTTGAGCAATAGCAGCACTGCCTTCTGCTGAACCGTCACAAAAGTCAAAACTGTTACGGCCATGACAATGAACATCAATAAATCCGGGCACAGCAGTCAATCCGTCAGCATCAATCACCTGGGCTCCAGTCGGTGCCGTAATATTTCCGGCGGTGATCTGCACTATTTTTTCATCTGTAATTAAAATGGATGCATTCGGCAAATCCACTCCGGGAGAAACCAAGCGGCAGTTTTTTATCAAAGTATACATAGTAAATATCCTCCTTTTAATTATTGTACTTATATAAAAGATACTGCAAAAAATCATTTTTTCAATAAAACTTTGACATTGTTTATGGACTTTCGGGTAAAATTCACAACATCAGTTGCAATAATTAAAAGATGGCGGTATATTCTGTAAGAGTAATTTGAAAAAAATCTAAACCATCAGAATAAAAAAGGGAATAAAAAATGGGACTTTCATTATTGATCCTTGCCGCTGGAATGGGAAGCCGCTACGGGGGCTTGAAACAATTGGATCAAATGGGACCGTCCGGAGAGACGGTAATGGATTATTCAGTGTTTGATGCGGTTCGTGCCGGTTTTGACAGAATCGTTTTTGTGATCAGGCGGGATTTTGAAGATGAATTCAAAAAAGTCATCGCAAAACGTTATGAAGGCAAAATTAAAATTGATTTTGCATTTCAGGACATCAATGATCTGCCGGGAAATTTCAAAGCTCCGGCTGACCGGGTAAAACCGTGGGGTACCGGTCACGCAGTTTATGCAGCCCGGGAATTGTTGACAGAACCGTTTGCCGTTATCAATGCTGATGATTTTTACGGACAGGACAGCTACCGTAAACTGGCATCGTATTTGAGTAATCCCCCTGCCCCGGGCAAAGTTCGCGGTTGTATTGCTGCATTCCAGTTGAGCAATACACTCAGTGAAAACGGCTCAGTTTCCCGCGGTATATGCAGCGATGACGGCAAAGGTCATTTGTCTCAAGTCGTGGAAAACACTAAAATATTCCGCAAAGATGACGGAAAGATCGTATCTTTGATGGAAGACGGCACCGAGGTGGAACTCACCGGCAATGAACCTGCTTCAATGAATTCATGGGGATTCATGCCGGAGATGGTCAATGAACTTGAAGCACTGTTCAAAGATTTCCTTGCTGCTCACGGCAATGAGTTAAAGAGCGAATTTTATCTGCCTTTTGTCGTTGACACCCTGATCCGTAAAGAGAAAGCCGAAATCACAATGTGTCACAGCAATGACAGCTGGTTTGGTGTAACTTACAAAGAAGACCGTCCCATGGTGCAAAAGGCACTTCAGGATCTCGTGGATTCAGGAGCTTATCCCAAACAACTTTTCTAAAAAGGAGAAAAACATGGCGACGCCATATACCCAGAAAGAAATCAAACGTCTTATAGGGATGTTTGATGTTTACGGAGATTTTTTAGTTGGGGCACCTTTCGGCAACGGTAATGTCAACGATACATTCCAATTGACTTACGATCAGGGAGGTATCCGTCTGCACTACACGCTGCAGAGAATCAACTCCAATGTGTTTAAAAATCCTGTAAAAGTTATGGAGAATGTTTCCAAAGTCACCGATCATATTTTGGAAAAAATACGTTTGGCAAAAGCGGAAACCCGCAAACGTACTTTGCGGTTGTTGCATGCCCATGACGGCAAACCTTATGCGTTTGATGATAACGGTGATTGCTGGAGAGCATATGTTTTTGTTGAACATGCCAGAGCGTATGAAGTTTTAGAATCTCCGGAACAAGCGTTCCGGGTAGCGCAGGGTTTTGGAGAATTTCAGCAGCATTTGGCTGACTTCGAAGGCAGGCTTCACGAGACTATTCCCGATTTTCACAATACGCCGAAACGGATCACTGCACTTGAAGCTGCGGTAAAAAGTGATTGCTTCAATCGGGTGAAAAATGTTGCCAAAGAGATCGATTTTGTACTTTCGCGCAAAGATGAATGCGGAAAGCTGCTGCAGCTGCACGCAGAAGGATCAATTCCGGAACGCATCACTCACAATGATACCAAAGCGAATAACATTTTAATCGATGACCTCTCCGGAGAAGCAATTTGCGTTATCGATTTGGATACCGTGATGCCCGGATTATCTTTATATGACTTCGGTGATATGGTACGCAGCGGCACGAATCCGGCTGAAGAAGATGAGATCAATTTGGATCGAGTCGGTATGAGATTTGACATGTATGAAGGTTTCTTTGACGGTTTTTTGAATACTGCCGGAAAAATCCTCACCGAAGCGGAACGGGAAATGTTGCCGTTTTCAGCAAAATTGATCACGTTGGAAATCGGAACCCGTTTTCTGACTGACTATCTGATGGGAGATATGTATTTCAAAACCAAACGTCCCGATCATAACCTTGACCGTTGCCGCACTCAATTCAAACTGGTCGAATCCATGGAAGCACAAATGAATAAAATGCTGGCTTTACTCTGATATTTATCCCCAATGATCTCAACGTCACATCTTTGACCGGGTGTGACGTTTTTATTTATCTATATCAGGACCTTCACTGATTTCATTTCCAATTCACATGCAGAAATCAGAAATAGACACGCAACATTCTTCCGTAATAATCAGATGATCCCGCAATTTGATTCCGAAGTCAGACATCAAATTGCATATCTTTTCCGTAGCCAACAAATCATCACGGGACGGGCTTAATATTCCGGAGGGATGATTGTGTGCGATCACTGCGGCAGAAATATTTTTACTCAACGCCATTTTACGGGACAATTCAACTGTATTGAGTTCTACCATACTGCTGCTGCCTTTGCTGCACCACTCACTTTGCAAAAATCCGCGTCGGTCAAGAAAAAGCACGATCAATTTTTCATAATCACCAAAACCGATTTTCATACGCAGATAACTTTCCAGAGAATTCATATTGTTCAATACCGGAAGTTCCCGCATGTCCTCTCTCAAGCACCGGATACCAAGCGTACCGACAAGCTCTATAAGCAGCGCCGTATTGCGTCCGATTCCCGGAACCCTGGTCAAGCTGTCTGTCCCCGCAAAAATAACGCTGCGCAAAGAACCGAAAGTCTGCAATAATTGCTTTGAAAGCGGTTTCACATCACGGCGCGGAATAGAATACATTAATAATAATTCAAGAATTTCATGATCGCACAAACCCGGCTCTCCGACCATTTCAAATCGCTGTTTCAACCGCTCACGATGACCTGCGTTAAAATTTATCTGTCCGGATGCATCATCCATACTCTGGACGTTATCAGATCCCATAATCTTTCTTTCTATTTGCATTTAATAATTTTTTGTTCGTCGATAAAATAGCACAATGTACAAAATTATCAACTTAAATACCTGAAACTGTACCTGAATTTACCATTATAACTGAAAAAATATAATCATATATAAAAAAAATGCAAAAAATTAGAGGCGGCTAATTGAAATATCCTTATCCCCGTGCTATATTCTGTAAAACACACTTTTCGTGGGGAAAAGTGCATCACAAACTTCTTAAATGGCGATAAACGCCAGAAATCGGGGAGAAACAACAATGAATCCATGGATTCAAAAATGCGCCGCTGTACTGCTCGCAGCCGGTTCAATTACCCTGCCTTTTGCGGCAAGTGCCAATGAACCTGCAGAAAAAGTACAGAAAATCACCTTTATCGAAGATGATGCTCAAAAAAACATGGCATCAAAAATCTACCAGCTCAAGTACACAAAAGCTGCGGACGTTGCGCCTTTTGTTCGCGGAGCGGTCATCCGTTATTGCAGAGAATCAAATGTATCCGCTCTTAATGACAAAGCCAACAACCGCCAGCTGCTGATCGTGTCAACCGGTATAAATATGATCGAATACGTTGACAAAATCGTTGCCACCTTAGACCGCAATGCAAAATTCACCACCGATTCCAATATTGTCGGTGACGGAATTGCCTACGGCACTTACCAGCCTTCGTTCCGGGCCGCAAGCAGCATGCTTGATATCATGATCAAAGGCGGTATCGTCAGTTCAGAACAGGATGGAGCAGCAATCCGTTTTGATACAAAATCCAATATGTTCTATTTCAAAGATACTCCTGCCACCGTGGATGATATCAAAGACAAACTTGCATGGCTGGACAAAGCGATTCCGCAAGCACGTGTTGAATTGACCGTATACGAAGTCCGGGACAGCGATTTGAAAGATATCGGCATTGATTATTTGGCATGGAAAAACGGTCCGGGACTTAATCTTTTCAATGCCGGTTATGAGGCATTGAGCGTGCGTGCCGCTGAAAAAATAATGACTTTGCTGGCAGAGCGTGGAATTGAGTTGGCGGGTACTGCTTCATACGGATTCGGTGGTTTTTATACAGCCCCTGCGTTTGATATGAGTTTCATCCGTATGCTCCAGCAGAACGGCAAAGCCACCATCAGCAGTTCAGCCATACTTACGATTGCCAATAATCCCGGAAAAACTTTCAGTGTTGAGTTTGCTCCGGAATATCAGAATATTCAAAAAAATGATAAACATGCCACATCCGTTACTGTCGGCGGAGATGCTTCTTTGAAAGCCAATATCACCAATGCCGTCATCACTGCCGGTAAAAATGGGGTTGTTAATTTTGATTATTCCATCGACAATGCCAATGTTGTCGAACGCAACAATATGGGTGCTGAACTTACCGAAACCGACCATTACGATTCCAGCACAACACTTGCTTTCGGGAAAGAACAGGTGCTTGCCGTGTGGGACCGCAATTCCACTGTTGAACAGACCATCGGCATTCCGTTCCTCTGTGAACTGCCGATCCTCAAATACATTTTCGGTACGACAACTGAAAATACCGAAGTCACCCGCTGCATTGTAACAGCCCGCGCTGTTCCGGTTGTCTATAATGAAAATATGGAACCGGGAACTGCTGCAGAATTTGATTCCATCTGCAAAAAATAATCAGAAAAGGTATTAAAATATCATGAAACAATATATTATACCCGCTTGTACTGCACTGCTTTTCAGCGCGGTTTCATTTGCCGGCTCTCCGGCAGCTCCGTATGATAACACCCGGATCGACGCACGTCTCAATGTCAGTGTAAAAGAAAACACTAATGTGGTGCATTTTGTCCGTGATAATGCCGACCCCAATGTCATTACCAAAGCTTATGTCATCAAAAATGCCGATCCTTATGAATTGCGCGGTTATCTCCGGAAAATCGTTCAGACCCGTAAGATCAACGACAATATGACCAATATCCAGATCGTCAAATATTCTGACGGCACTGCGGTTTTGCTGGTTTCTGCAGAAGATTACCGCTTTGAAGATTCTGATATTGCTCAGGGCTTTGACTCCATCATTAAAGAATTGGACAAACCCAAAGTCGTTTCTTCATCCGGACGTCCCACCTTTGTTTACTCCCCCAAATACCGGACGGCAGAAGATCTGCTGGCGATGGTAAGAACCATTGGTGCGGATTGTGTCAGTACTCCCAGCGCAAATGTGGACAATATGACCAATCTCGGCGGAGCCGATGATCTTGCCAGTGATCCCGGATTGAATCTGCTCTTTTTTACCGCCTCACCATTCTCCCGGCCGACCATTCTGAAAATGCTCGCTGAGTATGACAAACCGTATCCGGAAGTGCAGGCAAAAGTCACCGTTTATGAATTGTACGCGGAAAATGACACTAAACTCGGCTTGGATTTCCAAGCATGGAAAAACAATGACGGTATTGATCTCTTCAGTGCCGGAGGACGTTTCTCCCGCAACCACAATGGTGCTGCGCTGGTTGATGGTTTGAAATATAATGACACGACCTATTTCCAGTTCAACCCCAAGTGGAATACTAAATATATTGACTTTCTGACCAGCAAAGGCAAAGCCAAAATCGTGCATACCGCAGAACTTTCTCTGCGCAACCGCACTACTGGAAATATCTCTAAAAAGACTCAGGTGTTCTTTGCCAAAGCAACTGCACTTGACAATGATGAATATATTGAAGCGTATACTGCACTGAATGTTTCAGCTGTCAGTGAGATCGGAACAGACACTCATGGTAACACTATCTCAGTCGATGCACCGGCAAAAATGACCGTTTTGAAACTTGGCAAAGGTGATCTCTTTGAATATACCCTGCGCCTTGACAAAAATTCCGACAGCAGCTTTGTTGTCAATGGTCAAAAAGCTGGTAAAAAAGTTATTGCTCAAAGCATTGCGGAAAATATCGAACTTGCTCTGCAGGACAATAATGCCGGTCATCAGCGCGGCAATGAAATCAATACCGAAGCATCCCAAGATTTCGGTTTCGATATCCAGTTGACCCCGTCTGTAAATCAAAAGGCAACCTCGCTCAATGTTGTAATAAACAACTCATCCATGATTGGATATACCTCTGACGGCACACCGCGTATTCAGAAAAATGCTAAAATAGATACCGATTTTATGATTTCCAATGCAGGTACAAAACTGGTTATCGGCGGTATTGAAAAACGTAATGTCATCAAAGTTTCCGGCGGCTTGCCGATTCTGAAAGATTTGCCGCTGCTCGGTTGGATATTCTCAACTGAAACTGAAGCAACCAAACGTTCTCAGCTGCTCGTCGTGGTTGAAGTTCTGCCCAAAGCCAAAGCTGACAACCGCCAGAATGCAATCAAAGATATTCAGAAAGAACTGGTCAAAGCCGGAGAAAGCAACACCTACGGCTATCGCCAATTTCTGATTGACTCAAACCGCAGTAAATAATAATATACTGACCGGAACCGGAGCGTTTAAACGCTCCGGTTTTTTTATATCATGATTCTGCAGAAATAAAACATTTCAGCTCTGTACTAAAAGAGTACTGATAAAAAAGATAAAATATGCCACCGGGTGCTACCTGGACGCGGTCCATCCGGCTCCGCCAAGGCTGCGCCGGGACAAGGCGGCTTTTTATTTGTCCGCGATGACGGCGGGTCGCCGCAAAAGTGGCGAAATATCTGCCGCAGACAGTCATGTCGGTGAAAGCCGACACCTCCTGCCGGAAACGAAGTCAAATTTATTTGCGTGACTGACTGAAGTTGAAGGCGGTATCGTTCCGCTGCATAAAAATCAGTCTATGTTTAGTACACAGCCAACATTTTTATGAAAGTTAAAATAATTTTATTTATTTTTTAAGAAAATTAAAGATATTTTTTAATAAAGCATTTAAATACGTAAAAATTGGAGGTATATTATAGCAACACTGTATTCAAAGAACCAATGAAAGAAAGAATATGGATAAGTTTCCTGTACTGAATCTTGCAGATGCTGCAAAATTTGACCAAAGCATCATTGTGTCTGTAACCGGAAAAATATATTTACATTTACCTGAATACAACACGACATTGCTGGCATCAACTACCGGAGAGATAACAAACGGAGACACCGTTGCATTTGCCGGAAACAATGGTCTTGCAATTGTCGGTATCTGTAAAATTTCCGATACAGAGATAATTATCAAAGATTTATACAGCAGCCGGATATTGCACGTGAACCGTCAAAATACTAAACAAACAGCAAAATGGATATTTCCGGTAATCAACATGCGTATATTTTGCCTCCGGAACAACAGGAATCGGAAAACAATCCTGCCCAAATAGAGATTCAATGTCTGGCTGCAGCGGCCACCAAACCGGACAGGGCAAAAAGAGCAACTACGTTGGGCAGTACCATAAGCTGATTGAACATATCCTGCAGTGCCCACACCAAATCACTTTTCATAATTGTTCCGACGAATATAAATATTACTGCCAGAATCGAATAAATGATTGCAGATTTTTTGCCAAACAAATATGTAAAATTGATTTTACCGAAAAAATTCCAACTTAAAATTGTGGAAAATGCAAAAAACAGCAAACACACCGCCACAAAAATATTACCGATGGATGTTGAGCTGACCGAAGCGACAGCGATCTGTACCAAATTAGTCTGATTCAGCCCGGTACGTTGCACAACATCTGCGTAATTTGCGCCTGAAACATCAGCCAGCGGTCCATCACCTGTATACAAAGTTGATATCACGATCAACGCAGTCATAGTCAATACGATCGCTGTATCAATGAATACCCCGATCATCGCAACCGTTCCTTGTATATGCGGTGTCGGAACATCGGCAATCGCATGAGCATGCGGAGTCGACCCCATACCGGCTTCGTTTGAAAACAATCCCCGTTTCACACCTTGACTGATCGCAGATTTCAACGCATGTCCGATACCACCGCCAATAACAGCCTGAGGGACAAAAGCATATTTGAATATACAAGCGAAAGTATCAGGTATATATTCTATTCTGGCAATAAGTATACAAATGCCGCCGAAAATATATAAAAATGCCATTACCGGCACCAATTTTTCGGTAACTTTCACCAATCTGGCTACTCCACCGAGAAAAACTGCTGCCGCACACAGAGCAATAACGATTCCGATCCCCCATGCCGGTATGCCGAATGCATTATGGCAGGTTTCTGCAATAGAATTCGCCTGAACCATACACCCCATAAATCCAAGCGCGACGACGACTGCTGCAGCAAATGCCGCCGCCAGAAAATGCCCCAATTTATTATTGAATGCCCGTTTGATATAATAAACCGGGCCGCCATGCACAGAACCGTCGGCGGTAACAACTCTGGTTTCCTGCGCAAGAATAGCTTCGGAATAAATCGTTGCCATACCAAAAAAAGCAATTATCCACATCCAGAATATAGCTCCGGGGCCGCCAACTAAAATAGCACCGGATGCTCCGACTATATTTCCGGTGCCTACTTGAGCAGCGACAGCAGTGGTCAGTGCTTGAAATGGACTGATTTCACTTTTATTGGAGTTCCCGTTAGTTGGTGCATGTCTGCGAAATGCATTCATCCATCCGTCCTTGAAGCAGCGTATCTGAACAAATTTGGTACGTACTGAAAAATACACTCCGGTGGCAACCAATAAAAAAGTCAACAGATAATCAGATAAACAATCATTGATCTGTGATACGATTTGTTGTATATATTCCATAATAAATCTTTCCCAATGATAAAAACGGCAATTCGTGTAAATTACACCACAATCGCCATTTTTTCAAGTTGGAAGATTTTTATTATGCAATATTTATACTCCGTTTTTTACCAATTGCTTTTTTTCAAAACGTTTATCAGGATGTGAACCGCAAAATATTTCCACCTGCAGTACCGGAAACATCCATCGGATAAATGTTTTTTCATCGCGTTTATGATATTTCAAGCGAACATGGTGATGTAAACTTTCGATGAACACCTCATTGCCGCGTTGACAGTAAAAACCGGTCACAGCAATCCCTTTGTTTGTCGCGACAGCGACCGCCTCCCCCGGCAATGCCGGCCTGGATACAGAAACCAGAACCCGGGAATGTTCAGGCAAATCAGTCGCATTTTCCGGGAAATACAGTGCGATTTTGTCATATTCAGAACGGAAAAACTCTCCATCAAATCCGGCAGCATCTTCTGAATCAAGAAACGGTATATCTCTGCTCATAATGTATCGAAACTCTCTCCTCTCTGAAAAACAATATAAGCTGATCATCGTGATTTACAAGATTTGACATAAACAATTCACTTCTTTATATATTGGTAATACTCTGAATTTTTGAAAATTCGGTGTCGGAGGGGATGGACAGCTTGAGGTTGCCGGAAGAATTTTCCGGATTTTTTAATAATGCCCTTGCTTTTTCTATTTTTTGGAGTAATTTATTACAGCCTTCCGGTATGTGGTATCGCTCTTTGAGTGTGCCACCTTGGATATCGGAAGGTCTTTTCAATTCGTCCAATTCCATTGAGTAAATCTTGTCGCCGGCAGTTTCTTTTAACGTAATATATGCTTCGGCAAAATCTTTATCAAACAACACAGGTCAATAAAACGCCTGCCGAATGGACAGCGTCCGGGCAGCACCCGGTGGCGAATTTTATTTTTCATCAGTACTCTTTTGGTACAACGTTATAAAAAAACACTTAAAAAACACTTTTATAAAAAAAAACACTTGAAAAAACAATAAAAGATCAATACATTAATAAAAACGTGTATCATTTTGTAATACAACAATTAACAAAGAGTAAAAAATGGAAAAACATTCCCGGAGTTTTTGCAGTTTTCTGCAACTGAACAATATTATCTGCGGAGTAAACGACTCCGATGGCAAAATTGTGCTGGAAAAATTACTGACTCTCCTCAAGCGTCATTTTCCGGAACTGGATGAAAAATACACTCGAAATGAGATCGAAAGCCGGGAGACTCTTTTTCCGACAATGATCGCTCCGGGCTTGGCAATCCCCCATGCCCGTATTCCCGGTCTGCAAACACCGTTGGTGGCCATCGCCTGTGTTCCCGGCGGTTGTGATTTCGGAGGCACAACTCCTGCAAAAATCATTGTTTTGATATTAACCCCCATTGATGACCCGAATTTGCACATCCAATTGCTTTCTGCGCTTGCGAAGGAATTTGAAAATCCTGCAGTAACCGAAAAACTTGCTCAATCCGCAAAGCCTCAGGAACTGCTCAATCACTTTTCCTGCGGGTTGTCCAAAATCCCGGATTATCTTACTGCTGCAGATTTGATGGATGAGTTTCCGGAAGTGCTTCAAGAGACCGATTCCATCCTTGACGCAGTCAAGAAATTTGCGGTAACCGGTTCAGAAGAATTGCCGGTAGTGGATAACTCCGGCGATCTGCGCGGTGTACTCTCTCTGTCTGATTTGTTGAAATACAGTTTGCCGGAACATTTGCTCTGGCTGGAGGATCTTTCTCCGATCTATCAGCTGCAGCCGTTTTCTGATATGCTGAAAACGGCTGATGAAACCAAAGTTGCGGATATAATGCGTGAAGAATTTATTCAGGCAGAAGTCAACGATCCGGCGGTAAAGCTTGCCAAAATATTCCTGATCAATAAAATTTCCCAGATGATCATCACAGATGGAGATGGGAAACCGGTCGGAATGGTAACATTGAAAAATTTTTCAGCTAAACTTTTTTGGGATTGATCATTATGGACGAAAATTCAAACGCAAAAATGTCTCTTTCGAGTATGCTTACCCGTTTCGGGATTTTATTAACTGCCGCCGCAACGGTCGGTTTCGGCGGACCGCTTTCCGGAGCATTGACCGCAAACCAGTCTATTGCATGTGCCGTTTTTATTGCAATTATTTTCGGTACTCTGTTCTTTTGGGGGTTCCGGCTGGCAATTGCATTTTTGGGGTTGGCAGTGCTGATTTTCAGCCAATCAATGGATATTCCCACCTTTGTAACCTCGTCATCACTGGAAGTCATCATGTTTCTGGTCGGGATGATGGTAATTGTGGGAGCGTTGCGTGACCTCGGTTTTTTCACATGGATCGTTCAATTGATCGTATCCATGCCCAATCTGAATGGAAAAAAATTCATCTTTGTTACCTCAGCAGCAAGTGCATTGCTGGCGTGTGCCGTTGATGAAGTCACCTCCATCATATTTATTGCCACGTTGATATTTCAAGTATGCGACCGGTTGAAACTCAATGCCACTCCGTATATATTAATTGCAGTATTGGCGACCAACATCGGCAGTGCCGGTACCATGATGGGCAATCCCGTCGGTATTTTTATCGGCACTAAAGGTCAATTGACATTTGGCGATTTTATGGTATGGGCTTTCCCGCTGATGCTGTTATCACTTTTTACAACCATTGCCCTGCTGTTGTGGTACTTCCGCAAAGACCTGAAACAATTTGACATCAATTTGCAGCAGCGTCTTGACCGCGGCTTATCTATTGCTCCGGTTATTAAAGTACCTTATCAGCACGGACTCATTCTGATTGTTATGACCATTACGGCAATCGCCTCCCATCATCAGGCAGAAGAGTTGCTGGGATTGCAAAAAAACAGTGTTCTGCTGATCATGCCGCTGCTCTGTGCCGGTATTGTAATGATACTGAAACCTGACCGTGCCCGTCACTATATTGAAAAAGAAGTAGACTGGTGGACGTTGATATTTTTCATGCTGCTGTTTGCTGTTGCCGGCACACTGGAACATACTCATGTGGATGAAAGACTGGCATTCGGATTTTCTAAAATCGCAGGAAAAACCCCGGAAACGCTGGTGCCTTTCATCTTTACGGTCTCCAGTTTCGGTTCTGCATTTGTTGACAATGTCATCTTTGTAGCGGCATTCAGCCCGGTTATCGAACAATTGTCGGTGACGGTAAAAGATCTGCCATTGTGGTGGGCATTGCTTTTCGGAGCATGTTTTGGAGGCAATATTACCATGATCGGCAGTACTGCCAATATCGTGGCACTTGGCATGCTGGAAAAACATGGCGGCAGTCAAATCACATTTTTCCAATGGCTTAAAATCGGCTTGCTCTGTACGGCGTTATCCGGAATGATCGCAGTTGTTGCATTATTGCTAATGGCACCGTTTATGCCTGACCACAAAATCACATTTGACAAGCTGCATGCAAATTCAGGATACACACCTGCCGGTGCAGAATTTTCCGGAGAATTGACCGGTACGGTGGAAAAAGTTTTGCACAAATATTACTTGCTCGGCAAGGTTAAAAATGAAACCGCCAGAATTCAAATCGAACTTCCGGACGATATCAAAATTGATACCGGAGAAAGATTCCGGCTCAGCGGAGTATTGGTCAAAGATCCTGCAAATGCAAAATATCCTTACATGATGAAAGTAAAAAAGGCGGAAGAGATCCAAATTAAAGATTGATCATGTGCATTCCGGATACACCTCCGGAATTATCAGCACCCCTCTGCCAAAGGAAAAAATCAACGGGACGGCTGCGAATCTGCCCAAAGCAGACTGCCATCCCGGTTTATTTTTGCCTTATTTTTCCGGAAAGATAATGGGCAAAAACAGAACGCCGCCCGCCGGAAACGATAAATGCGTATTGCAGAAAAATTACTCTATTGCCGATACAGGATCAAGCAAAAACTCTGCGGCTTTGCCAAAATTCCGGTAATCGGTGATTTCCACACAATCCACACCGCCAAGTTTTACATGGGAATCATTGCCGCCCTCACCGAAATCATCTCCGAAATATACAACTTCATCAAGAGAATATCCGGTATTATCGCAAAAATTTTTCAACGCAAAATATTTGTTGAATTGTCCGCTGGTAATATCGAAACTTGAGGATCCGCCGATAAAACAATTGTAACCGGCAAATAATTCACACACCCGGGCATACATTTTGCGCCGTTTTTGACGATCCGGATCAAATGCGAGCTTTTCCGCCAGCGGAGCTGCTGTGCCAAGCAAAGGGAATGTGATAACGCCAGAAGCATGAAATTCCACATTATCCCCGTAAAAATTTTCATAGCCAAATTCACGACGCAGCTGCGAAACGGCATTTTCCACAAATTCTTTATCAACCGGCACAGATAAACTCTCCACCACTTCAAAAACACCGTCTTTGACGGCTGCATGCTGCATGCCGTAATTTCCGATTATCTCTATCGGAAATTGATTCATCTGGTCGTAAATACGGCGGCAGTTGCCGGCTCCAAGCATCAGTAATTTGTATTTTGCCCCCAACTTGTTCAATACTGCGGTGTTTATGTCATCCAGTTGGGATTTATGCTGAGTCAAAGTACCATCCAAATCAAATGCAATAACTTTTTTAAGCATGCAGCATTTCCTCATTTATGATCAATAAATAAAAAGCATTTCCCGGTATTTCGGCAACGGCCAACTCCGGTCATCGACCAGATATTCCAAAGTATCGACCGCCCGGCGCACCCGTTCCAAAGCCGCCAGAATATCATGATGTTCACGACCGAGAGCAATACTCAATTCATCAATGGCTTCACCCAACTCATCCAGAGACAAGCCCAAACGTTTGGATACGGTTTCCAAATCCCGGCAACCGGCTTCCACTCCGGCCGCACGTGCACCGGAAAGTGCAGAACACACCCGGGTAAATTCATCTACCGCGACCGGATGGATCATGTTCCGGGCGACTTCCAATGCAATACCGCATTCGATACGGAGTTTGCGTTGATATTCTTCCAGATATATTTCGTAACGGGAATCCATTTCCGATTTTGAGAATACCCCGTATTTGACCAGCAGTTCCTGATTTTCAGCTTTTTTCAGTGGTGCAATGGCATCCATGGTACTGCGTAAATTCGGTAATCCGCGCCGTTCAGCTTCCAGTACCCAATCTTTGCTGTAATTATCGCCATTGAATATTATCCGTTTGTGCTTGCAAATAATTTCCTGTAATATTTTCTGCAAGGCATCATTGAATTTATCCGCAGAGACATTTTCCAGACGATCTGCGATAAAATCCAGTGATTCTGCCACAATAGTATTGAGCATCATGCAAACTCCGGAACTTGATTGACTTGATCCGGGCATGCGGAATTCAAATTTATTGCCGGTGAATGCAAACGGACTGGTACGGTTGCGGTCAGTCGCATCCCGCGGCAGCGGTGGCAGCATATCTGCTCCGACCCGCAAAACTCCGGAACGGTACTTGGAACCGGTGGCACCCCCCTGCTCTATTTGCTCAATGACTTCAGTCAATTGATCTCCGAGAAATATGGAGATGATCGCCGGAGGAGCTTCATTCGCCCCCAAACGGTGATCGTTACCGGCTCCGGCGGTAACACTGCGCAGCAAATCACTGTGCAGATCCACCGCCCGGATAACCGCACAAAGCGCAGTCAGAAATATGGCATTGCGATGGGGGTCGCTGCCTGGTTTCAACAAGCTTAAATTGCCGTAATCCAACGACCAATTGCAATGCTTACCGGAACCGTTAACTCCGAAAAACGGTTTTTCATGCATCAAACAGACCAGATTGTGACGGTCTGCCACAACCCGGAGAACTTCCATGATTATCATGTTGTGATCAACAGCCAAATTCAGTTCTTCAAAACGCGGAGCGATCTCAAACTGTGCCGGAGCAGCTTCGTTATGCCGGGTTTTGGCAGGGATACCAAGCTTCCACAGTTCTCTTTCGACCTCACTCATAAACGCCAGCACCCGGGGTTTGATAGAGCCGAAATAGTGATCTTCGAGCTGCTGATGTTTCGGCGGCGGAGCACCGAAAAGAGTTCTGCCGGTCTGTACCAGATCCGGACGCTGCAGATAAAATTGCTTGTCGATCAGAAAATATTCCTGTTCAGCTCCGAGAGTGACCATCACCCGGGCCGGTTCCAGATTGAAACACTTCATCAATCTGGTCGTCGATTTGCTCAAAGCCTGAATCGAACGCAACAGCGGAGTTTTTTTATCAAGAGCTTCTCCGGTAAAACTGCAGAAAGCGGTGGGAATACAAAGCGTTGCCCCGTTGCTGTGCCGTTTGATAAAAGCCGGACTGGTAGGATCCCATGCCGTATATCCGCGCGCTTCAAAAGTACAGCGCAAACCGCCTGATGGAAAACTTGACGCATCAGTTTCGCCTCCGATAAGATTTTTACCGGAGAACTCCATCAATGCTTTACCGTCATTGCTCAATTCCAAAAAAGCATCATGTTTTTCGGCGGTTCCGCCATTAAGCGGCTGAAACCAATGTGTAAAATGAGTTGCACCGCGTTCCACAGCCCAACGTTTCATAGCCAGAGCCACATCATCTGCCAGAGCCGGATCCAGCGGACGACCGAAATTGATCGTTTCCAGCAAAGCATTGGTAACTTCCGGTGCCAGATATCTGCACATTATCCCCGGAGTGAAAACGTCTTCGCCAAAATCATCGACAGACACAGGAGCACACGGCATCGGCGCACTGCCGCTGCACTTTGCGACAGAACTGACAGCATAAAAACGGTTGCAGTTATTCATAAAAAACCTTTCCAAGAACAAAATATATTTTATATAATATACTTGAAAAAACGTTTTTTCGCAAGTGCCAGAGTATGAATAATCCAGTTTTCAGGCGATGAGTTTCAATATATTGCTCACCAACATAAACAAACCGGAAACTGCCAACAAAATATACACTCCCAGCCGGAAGTGATATTCACTGACTTTGCGGTGCAGATAATCTCCCAGCAGCAATCCGGTAATCGTCACCGGCAAACACAACAGCAGTAAAGCCCCCATTTCACGATTCAGCAATTCTCCATGCATCAGCCAATTCGTCAAACGCACCGTATTCATGATGACCCATATCAAACTCAATGTCACCCTGAAACTGCGTTTATCCTGAATTGCTTTTGCCGCATATATTATCACAAATGGACCTCCGGAACCGAATGCACCCTGAATTATACCGCCGCAAAATAAAAAAATTCTTATCCATATACTGCGCGGACTTCCGTTCTGAACATTTGCCGAACCGCTGCGGTTACGGAGCGTTTGATTCCATCCCCGGAATCCCATTATGATCATATATGCCCCGAGTAATACACACAATTTTTCCGGATTGACCGCATCAAACATCCACATCCCGAATGGCAATCCCAAACCGACCCACAGCGCAATAAAGAAAATTTCTTTCCAAATAATACTCCGCCATGACCTCAGGACAATGTAAAATGCCATCACCCAGCCAAGCACACCGAACAACTGCACTGCAGGACGCAGACCGATCAAAATATTCAAAAACGGCAACGACAAAACCGTACTGCCGAATCCGGTTATCCCCTCAAGTGTGTTGGTTAAAAAAATTATTAATCCGACTAAAAAATTTTTCATTCCCATAGTAGTTCTGAAGCGGTGGTTACTTTGTGCAGATCACTGCAAACAAGTGCGACGGTAATGAATACTCCGGAATCATGCAGTGATCATAATTTACCTTGAGATCACTCCGTGAGAGCGTTATTTGTTTTTTCATCCCCCCAGAAAATTCTTTATCGCACAAATTGGATAAAAATTCAATTCATTTATTCAATATTTTCCAACTTTCGATATAATGTTCTGCGGCTGATACCAAGTTTGCGGGCGGCAGCCGCCCGGTTGCCGTTGCACTCTGCTAATGCTTTGCGGATCAATTCTTTTTCATTTGAACCGATATCCAACGGGTCAGTTTCGGGTGTATTGACATGCAAAAACGCATCTGCCCATAAATCTTCCGGAACATCAGTTTTCTGCAAAATTTCATTTGCTGACAAAACCACCATGCGTTCAATGCAATTACGCAATTCCCGGATATTTCCCCGCCACGGAGCAGCTGACAGCAATTGCAATGCGTCCGGAGTTATCCCGGATATATTTTTCATATTTTCCGCGGCAAATTCTTGGATAAACGCCTCTGTCAAACGCGCGATTTCATCCCGTCGCTCCCGTAACGGAGGCAAATTTAAGTTTACTACTGACAACCGGTAATAGAGATCTTCCCGGAACTCTCCGGCATCTACCATCGCTTTCAGATCCCGATTGGTCGCAGCAATCAATCGAAAATCACTTTTGATTGTTTCATTACCGCCAAGTCTTTCAAAACTGCGGGTTTCCAACACCCGCAACAATTTCACCTGAGTCGCTGCGTCTATTTCACCGATTTCATCGAGAAACAATGTCCCATGATCGGCAAGTTCAAATCTGCCGCGCCGCATTGCCATTGCATTGGTGAATGCACCACGTTCATGCCCGAATAATTCATCTTCCAGCAATGAAGCACTCAAAGCCGCACAATGCACCGCAACAAACAACCCTGTCCGGTGACTGTTGTCATGAATAAATCTGGCAATGACCTCTTTTCCCGTACCGCTTTCCCCGAGCAATAAAACCGTTGAACGGCTGGGAGCAACTGCCAAAGCCGTATCATACACCTTACGCATCGGATCATTACCGGACTCCGGCAAAACTATTTCCGGTGCAGCAATAACAGATGTTTCCTTTTTATCAACGGCTGGTTCCGCCGTAACTTCCGGCAATGATTCATCTGTTTTGTTCAATGCCGCGGCAATCACTTCCTCAAGTTTACTCAGTTTTATCGGTTTGGTGATGAAGTCAAATGCACCGTGCTTCATTGCCTGTACCGCATCTGAAATGGAACCATAAGCAGTCAGCATGACACACTTCGGACGTCTGGCCTTGGATTTTGCCGCTTCAAGCACACTCATTCCGTCCGCTTCCGGCATACGCAAATCGGTCAATACCAGATCGAAGTCCTTTTCCTGAAGCAATTTAATCGCCTCAGTTCCGTTTCCGGCACTCATAACATCATATTTGCGCCTGAGAAATACGGTCAAGGTCTCTCTGGTATTGAATTCATCATCAACAACCAGTAATGACGGACGAGCATCAGCCATATTACATCGCCTCCGGCACACCGATAGTAAGAGTATGCAAACCGTCGGTAACAACTTTTTTCACCGCACCGGCGAGAGCCAGACGTGCTGCCGCCAAAGCAGGATCATCTGCACTTAAAACCGGACAGTCACGATAGAAGCGGTTGAATGCTTTGGCAACTTCCAAAAGATATTCGACCAGCCCCGAACAATCCCGTTTTTCGGCGGCTGATTGCAAAACTGATGGATAGAAATAAAGTTTCACCGCCAATTCACGTTCAAATTGTGTGTTCAACAAACTCCAGTTGATATCGCCATCACGTTTTAATCCTTTTTCCACAGCTTTGCGTTCAATGGATGCAATACGGGTGGCAACATATTGGACATAAGGTCCGGTATCGCCCTCAAAACGCAAAGAGGCAGCCGGATCAAATGTAATTGTGGTTTTGGGATTGAATTTCAAAAGCATGAATTTTAATGCGCCCAAACCGATGATTTCCCCCCGTTTGGCAAGTTCTTCAGCACTGACCTCATCTCCGCCGCGTTCAGCACAGGCGTTGCGTGCCAGAGTTGACATTTCATCAAAAAGGTCATCGGCATCAACAACAGTACCTTCACGGCTTTTCATTCTGCCGTTGGGAAGATTGACCATACCGTAAGAGAGATGATAGAGATCCTTTGCCCATTCAAAACCGAGCCGTTTCATGATTTCAAACAACATCTGGAAATGCAGATTCTGTTCATCACCGACCACCCATATCATTGATTCAGGCAGGTAATCATCGTATTTGCGTTTTGTGGTACCGATATCCTGAGTGATATACACACTGGTACCATCTGAACGCAGCACCACTTTTTTGCCCATTTTACCCAAATCACAAATCGTGGCGCCATCTTCACGCTTGGTAAATACACCTTTGTTCAGACCGTCAGCGATGATATCTTTGCCGAGCAAATAGGTTTCACTTTCCAAATATGTGTGATCAAAATTGATCCCCATACGTTTATAAGTGGCATCAAATCCGGCAAATACCCAGGAATTCATCATCTGCCACAATTTACGCACCTCAGGATCAGCGGCTTCCCAATCCAGCAGCATTTTCTGAGTAGCTCTGCCGATTTCAGTTTCCAAAAACAATTCTTCAGAATCTTTGTCTGCCAATTCCGGACGGGCAGCTTTAAGAGCTTTGATCTCTTCAGAAAGCATTTTATTATACTCTACATAGAAATCCCCGACCAGATGGTCACCTTTGATACCGGTATTTTCCGGATTTCTGCCGTTACCGACTTTCTGGTAGCAGAGCATTGATTTGCAAATATGGATTCCCCGGTCATTGACCAGGTTTATTTCAATAACATCATGACCGACCCGTTTAAGCAATGCTCCCAATGCCATACCGAGAGTATTGTTGCGGACATGACCAAGATGCTGAGGCTTATTGGTATTAGGGGCAGAAAATTCGATCAACACCCGTTTGCGTTTGTTTTCCGGCAAAATTCCCCGGGCAAGCAGAGCATCTGTATCAGCGGCAGATTCCCCGTGCAGTACCGCGGCTTTGACTGATATATTGACAAATGCTTTTATTACGGTCACACCTTCAATATCCGGATGTGACTGTAAAAATTCCGCAACTTTCTGTGCCGCTGTCATTGGGTTGCCGCAAAATTTGCCGATACGGAAACAATTGAGGGTAAAATCCCCCTGCTGCCCGGCAGGACATTCATCCAAAGACAGCACATCATCGACCGGATATGCCGCAAATTCACCGCGCAAATGCGCTTCAAGTTCTTTCAAAAATTTCATTTTTTCCTCAACTGAAAATTAAAGAGTGGTTTTTACCACTGTTGCTTTACCATCCAATGGCTTGATATAATACGCACCGAAACATCCAGGGATCAATGCTGTTTCCCCAGGTAACAATACCGCAGTACGCTCATCTCTGCCGACTTCCACACAACCGTTCACCGCACTGAGCAAGTGGAAACTTTCACCGGAACCGGTGGAATCATTCCACACGGAACACAGCCGCAAATCCGCGACCTGAAAGAAAGGACACAGTTTGACCACGTCATATTTGCGGTTGAATCCGGTTTCCCCGACCACCCCGGCGATCCGCGGGCTGGTACGATTAGTGAAATTAATTGATTTCAAACCGACTTCCCGATGCAACTCCCGGGGTTTTCCATCCGGTCCGAGCCGTCCCCAGTCATTGACCCGGTAAGTGGTATCACTGTTCTGTTGGATCTCCAGAATAAGATTGCCGGCCCCGATGGCATGCAGAGTACCGCTGGCGATATAGTAGGCATCACCGGGTTGAGAATTGTATATCTGCAGCATACTTTCCACCTCATCCGGATAATCAAGGACATCCTTCAAGCGGACTTTAGTTGCACTGCCATTCAATCCCGCCATGATTTCAGCTCCGGATTCAGCGGCAATAACATACCACATTTCCGTTTTTGGCTCCGCTCCGTTTCCGATTTCGCGGCAGGCCTGTTCATCCGGATGAACCTGCAAGCTCAATCTTTCTCCGGCATCAATAATTTTGACCAACAGCGGGAAACGGACAAAATCTTTTCCGGCTCTGCCCAGCAAATTCCCCCGGTAATGCTCAATTAATTCATGCAAAGTACATCCGGCTAATTCACCGTTGAGCACCACGCTTTCTTCGCCATCCCGGTCAACCAGTTCCCAGGACTCGCCGATCGGCACAGAGTGTTCTGGCAATGTACGGCCGAGAACTTCACTCATCATATTCCCGCCCCAGATACGCTCCATGTAAATGGGCATGAATTTCAGCGGATAAAGTTTTGATGATTCCAAAGTTATATTCATTTATCTGCCTCCGGATCGTAAAAACATTTTTCACAACAATCGACCAGAGATTGCGGCATCCGGATGATTTTGAAATTTGAATTCACACACCCCAGAACCACATAACCGCGCACCAGCAATTCATCTCCGCGTCGCACTTCGGATACGATTTTTACCCGCACCCGGGAATATTCGGAAATGTAGGCACGGAAAGTCAGCAGATCATCATAATGGGCGCTGCCCATATACTTGCAATGAGCTTCTGCCACGGGCATAAAAAACCCCTCTTTTTCCATTTGAGAATAGGGCATGCCGATCTGGCGGAACATTTCAGTACGGCTGCGCTCAAAATACTCCAGATAGTTGGCGTAATACACCACCCCCATCTGATCGGTATCTGCATACGGCACCCGGTATTGCATTTCATAATACATGATCTGGATTCTCCCATATAATATAATCTGTATACATTCGTTATAACATAACTCAAAACTGTTGTAAATTCAAGTTTTTTAACCCAATAAATAAAAAATCCGCCCGGAACTTTTCAGCTTCGGGCGGAAGAGAATAAAAATGCGGTATTTATTCAGCAGGGATCAGTTTTATATCATCGATCAACACCATATCTCCGGGAACAAAACCGGATGCGGAAATATAAAATTGATTTTTGAATGTATCAGGATGAACTTTTATTTCAGCCCGGTACTGACGCCATCCTTTGTGCCCGAGAGCGACGGCAAAACCTTTATAAGAAAGAGTTTTGTTGTTTTTATCAGCACTGCGGACAGTCAGTTCCACTTTTTTGCCGGTTAAATCAGTCAATCCGGCATTGATATTGGCGGTAATAACATAGGTTTTGGCAGGATCCATTTTAGGTACGGTTTGAACGAATGTGGATACGCATTTGCTTTTGTTTCCGGTCACAGCAAGGCAGTTATTGCCTTCACCATTGCCGTCGGGGAGAATATACATATATTTCTCGCGAACTTCTTTGAAAAATCCAGTCCATGATTCCAGCAGCACTCTGGAAAAATCACCATTTTTTACCAGATTTTCTTCCGATGCAGTTTCCGGTTCATACGGTGTGACTTTGATATCATCCATCCACAGCACATCACCGGGAGCCAATTTGGTCTGAATATAAAGTTCACAACGCACCGCATTTTTCGGCACGGTATAAACAACATTGTAAATACGTTTTTGCGGATTGCCGAAATCAACTCCACCGATACCATGGTAGGCGATCGACGTATTTACGTCTTTAATGGAACGGATGAGAATACTTGCAGCTTTACCTTTGCCTTCAGCTACTTGAGAAATAACCGCAACTTCAAGCATATATTTTTTGCCGGGAACCATCGTGCCGAGCTTATGAATGGCAGACACCGGAGATGGCTTGCCCCAATTGGCTTCATTTCCGGTGATTTTAAGCATGCCGTTTTCCACAGAATGCACCATTTCCTTACCGGTTTTCAAATAACGCCAATCTTTCAATCCGACGACAAAATCACCTCCCGTCATCAAATTTTCAGCTGCCACAGCTGCGGTCATTGCTCCGACAGCCAACATCAACAATCGTTTTTTCATAAATGCCTCCTTTTTATAGTAATTTGAAGTGTGCGGACAAAATTTCTGCCGTACACGGTCTGCCTGCGCCATCACAAACCGGATTTGGACTCATTTCACGGGTTATACCGTGAAGGAAACCGGTTCTGCAGCCTTCTATTTTTATCGTACCATCTTCACTGACTGTTACGATCGCGCTCAACGCATCTGAATATATTGCCTGATGAGCGGCAAGTTCATACTCCGCACACAGCTCTGCCGGGAACAATTCATGCGGTTTACTCAACCAATCAAAACTGGCTGAATTCACATCAAAATACGCTACATTATCCTTAATACACAAAAAATCCCGGTGATGATGACCATTCAATGACATTATAACTTTACGCTCTTCGGCATTGGCCCGGCGGATAACATCCCTTAATTCATTCATATTGCTCAAACCGCCACCACCGTTATGATGCCGCTCCAAAGAGGCGTGACTGCATAAAATACACTGATACGGACTGGTTTCGATCGCCTTTTTCAGAAAATCCAACTCTTCCTGCGGCAATGTTTCTCTGGTTTGAGGAAAATCAAAATAGTTACGGTACTGGTAATGAGTACATCCTCCGGCATGAGCATAATAATTGGTGTCCAGCATAATAAAACGGAAACCGTTGATATCGATCCAGTAATATTCATGCGGCATTTTATACGCTTTCAACACCTCCTGCAGAGACGCCCCATCGGTATCATGATTGCCCATAACATGATAAAATGGCACCGGAGCTTTTTCTGCATCTTCCATAATATCAGGAAACGAACCGATTGAATGATTGAAATCACCGAGACTCAAAATAAAATCAACTTTATTAAGCTCTGCCCGTTTAAAAATATCCGCCAGACGCTTTCTGGCATCAGTACAAAAGACACCGGGATAATGGTGGATATCTGCAAATACTGAAAACTTGACCTGATTCATTTTCCGTTCCTCATATTTACTTGACAAACATCTCTTTCAATGCCTCAAGTTTAGCCAGATAATAGGCGGTATTTTCATCACGTTCTTCATCTGAACCGGTGAATAATTTTGAATTACCCACCACCGGCACTTTAGCTTTGGTGCCGGTCACATAGAAACGCACCCGGTCTCCGGCACGATATTTTTTGCCTGATGCAAGAACCAATTCGTATGCGGCAGATCGCCGACCACTGCCGGAACTCAATTTACGGGCGTAGTTCTCCGGAGAATCGCTCAAAACTTCACTTTTGGCAAAATCTTCCAAAGGTAATTCACGCTGTTCAATGGCATTTTGGAACTTGCGGTACAATCCATCCACTTCGACATCGCCGCCGCCATGCAGCAAAATATCCACCGCACCGGCAATAAATTTACGCTGAAACGGCTCCAATGACCGCGATTTCAATGCAGCTCCGGTCAGTATCACTGAATCATCCGGCTGCAGCAGAGCATAATTTTTTGCCTTGTAGGAATACATTGCCTGATAACAGGCATCAAAATCCAAATCTATTCCCGGTGGTAAAACTTCTGTCACCCGGGAAGTGAAATCATCCCCTGCCCCGGACGGATATTGGAAATAAATCCCATCGGTATCCATTTCAATGACCTTGGCTCCAAGTTCACTCAGTCTGGCAGTAAGTTTACCCAGCAATTCCCGACCGGCTGCGGTGACTTTTTCAGCCAGATTATAATCGTTGAAACATCCCTGAGCAAAGCCGAGATATCCATAAAAAGAATTTATCAGCACTTTGAAAGAACTCTGCAGTGCTTCGACCTGATCACGTTCATTTCCCGGCGGCAACATCCGCATCCGGTCTTTCGCCGCCAGACGGAAAGTACGCAATTCATTGAGCAGCTTCAAAAATATCCCCAATTCATCACGCGCCGGATTTTCATTAAACATCAGCAGTAAAGAGGGATAAAGAGATCTGACATCACAGTGACAGACGTTTTCAAAAAAGCCATGCGCTTCTGCGCCGCTCAATGCTCCGGTATAACGGCGCACTTCTTCCGGAACCGGCACAGCATGACCGGCACGGATATATTCTGTAGTCAACAATGCATCCAATGCAATTCCGGAACCGCGCAAAATACAATCCTGATATCCCAACGGCAGCACTCTGGTCCGGTAAAAATACGCGGGCATGAGAATTGCTGACAATTTTTCCGCCAATTCCGGCAGATTATCCGCCTTGACACCAAAATATTCTTCCAAAGTATCCGGTTCAAAGTCTTCCAGATCCCGGTGTACCGCATCATACAATGCCAAAACATGAATAAGATCAACGACATGCCGACCGGCAAGCGTGTAACGGTTATAACTTATTTGCTTATCAGATGCCGCAAAACGGCTGGCACGCATGGCGAAACCCTTGCCGTCCCGACCGCAGTCAAGAGGAATTTTGCAACATTTTGCCCGTTTGACCAATAGCGGCAGATCACTGCGGCAGATATTGAATCCGCACAACACATCCGGGTCAAAACTTTTGATATATGAATTGAATTGAGTAATTACCTCAGCTTCACTTCCGGAAAGTTGCTGAACATTTCCTGCATAAAAAAGCGTTATCCCGGAAATTTCACCATCCTCTCCGGCATTAACGGCAAAACTCATCTGCCGCAACTCCGAAAAATCCATCTGGGCAAAAAGCCGCACTCCGGACTCTCCCAATGCCTGTTGAAGCAGATCCCGGAAAAGCATTACGTCATTACGCTTTTTCAAGTCCGGCAAATTTCTTTCGTAACTCTCCAGCGAAGCAAAAACCGCTTTCCGGCAAAACGAACCGCCCCCGGCGAGCGTTACAACATTACAATCCGGAGGCGTTTCCGCCGCCGCTGTAAGCAAAACAAATGGAGAAAAAGGCACATCTTTGAAATGAAATTTATTTCCATCATGGAAATAAAGCCGTAATCCCCATCCCCCGACTTCAGCAGCGGTGATTTTATTCATGGTTAAATTCAGCAAATAACAGTTGCCAGAGCGAAACCGTCTTCGGTTTCCATTGCCGCAGCACTGGTCACCGGCTGTTCAAAGTCAGCAAAAACTCCGCCATTTACCACATAATGAGCCGCACAGTCCTGACAGGCAGCATCAAAATCCCGGTCAATATTGGTGTCGCAGGGAGCATTTTTCTCATAGGTGGAAATATAACGCGCAACTCCGGGTTCCAGAGCGAATTCACGCACCAGCAAACCATCTTTGCGGATAATGCCCAGATAACCGACTTTGGAAACCCGACCGGCAACTGCAACTACGCGGGGAGTATCCAATGAGTCTTTTTCATAATCCATGGCGAGCAATCCCAGTGCAATGGCATCGCGCACCGGCATACCCATGGCGATTTTTTCGGTAATGGGATCAGTCTGTGAACCGTTGGTCGCAATCGCCCATTCTCCGGCGATGCGGAGGCAGTTGTAGCTGATATACGGATTTTTGGCAAGATCGCTTTCTGCGCCCGGACGGGGAACGATCGCAATTTTGCCATTATTTTCCACCGCCTGACGGTTCGGGAAAGAACGGGAAGACACCCGGTACATGGCACAGACTTTGTTGGCTTTAGTCATGCCGAAAGCAACGATTCGACCGATATACATGATCAATTCTCCTTAAAAACAAGTTAATTTTCAGTGTTCTGCCTATAATATATGACTCCGAAGTGATTATTTCAAACCGGTAATCACTTATAAACCGGATTTCTCACATTTTAATTTTCGGAGCAACAAATGAATAGGATGACTTTTTCGGCTCACATCCCAACGGATGAAACGGCATATTGTACGGACGCGGAGTGATTGTCAAACTGAAATACTTTTGAAATTCTGCCAACGCCGCTTCCCGGTCCTCTTTTTTCTCCAACTGTGAACTTTGCCACAAAGTCAAACCGACATCACACAACAGCAGCAAAGCATAGGGCTCAAATTTGAATTTATGGTATGTTAAAAAATCATAACAATATTGATACATTTCTCTCCGCAATTTGCAAAGCTGCCGGTATTTGTCCAGAGATATAGATCTGGTCATAGAACCAAAAATTCCGATATCGGCATAATAGGTCATTTTCGGCTCAGTTTGCGGAGCGTAATAACTTTTGGCCGCATAAAGCATCGGAAATGCGAAAAACACATCATCCGTCAGTGAGCGTATTTCCGGGGCAAGAGCAGATTTCATAACCTGCTTTTTTATTGCGCGTCCCCACAACGACCAATTAAAATTCATTTTTCCAAAAAAACATGGAATCAGATTTTCATCTCGGCACTCAAAAAAAATTCCATTCCGGCAAGCTTTCACTGCCATCGGAATAACGGAATTTGAACCGGAAGTGAACAATATCCCAATCTTCTTTTTCCAGGATTTCTTCTGCAGTCTGCAAAAAATCCGGTTCCAATTCATCATCCTGATCCAGCCAGACACAATATTCACCGGAAAACTCTTTTATCAACGTATTTCTTGCACAAATACTGCCTTTATTCTGTTCATGCGACACTATTTTGATCCGGGCATCCTGTGCGGCATATTTATGCAGAACTTCCAAAGAATCATCTGTTGAACCATCATTACAACAGATGAGTTCATACGAATCTGTTGTCTGTCTTAAGACAGAGCCGATCGACCGTTCCAGTGTTGCACTGCCGTTGTATACCGGTATCAAAACGGAAAATTTCATATTTTTCAAACTCCTGTAATGTACATCAACCGCCATAATATACCATTGCATAAAATTTTTTCAAGTCATTGACAAGCGACTTCTCCAATGCTATATTAATGCTGATTTCATAAGAAAATTCATGGAGAAAATATTTATGCCCAAATATGATATGGTCGTGGAAACCAATGGAGAAACAACCTCTCAAGGAGTGATTTTTCAATGGACTCCGGCAAACTCCCGTATTCTGGATGCCGGTTGCGCCTGCGGTTATATGGGAACTGCCCTGAAAAACAACAAAAACTGCCGCTGTACCGGTATTGAATACTTTGCCGAAAGCCGTGCCGATGCCATTGCGACCGGCTCATACGATCAGGTCCTTGATATTGACTTGAACAATATTACTGCTGAAAAATTGACCGCTGTCGGCACCGGTTTTGACCGGATAATTTTCTGTGATGTGTTGGAACATCTGCTGGAACCTGCCAAAGTTCTGCAGCAAATTCAATCGCTGCTCAATCCGGAAAATCCGGATGCCGGTTTTCTGATTTCCCTGCCCAATGTCGCGCACGCCTCTGTCAAAGCCGGATTACTGCTTGATGAATTTGAATATACCCCATATGGCTTACTTGATGCCACTCATTTGCGCTTTTTCACCTGGAAAAATGTTGCAAAGACCATGACTGAAGCCGGTATGGAGATCCGCAAAGGTCAAGGCACACTGCTGGATATCGGCGGATATTTCGGACAACCGGCATTCAACAAACTGGACAGCAACACCAAATTCTGCATTTTCCGGGACGTCCACAGTTACATCTGCCAGTATGTTGTTTACGCAGTTCCGTCTGCACTTGCCAAAGATAAATTGCTGAAACTCAATCTGGAAAAATTGAATTTCTCGTTTGAGAGTTTCCCGCCGATACTGAAACAATACGCCCAGCAGCAAATGCAGCAATGTTCATTCTCGGTGTGATTCACCGGAACGAATAGGTGACCTGCTTTTTCCGGGGCGGCTGCGCCACTCCCGGCGGCAGCAGGTAATGGCATTGGACACGTTTATTAAATACATACTGCACATCAGCATGTGCAGTATTGAACCCGAATTCCGAATGAGGGATCCGGGTTCCGTGGTGACACCATTGCATATAATCAGAGAGTATCACCTGAAAACTCAGCGGCAGAATATTTATATCCCGGAAAAAAGTGTTCAAAACATAACTGAATACAGTCTGATCCAGACGTTCGATCTGATTTTCCTCCCCCAGCATGGTCAGAAATGCCATTGTCATCCGGTCAATGTCGGCACATAATTTTGTCCGCCTCCAGATCCGGAAACCTCCGGCAAACATCCCCCGGAAATTCAAATCATAGTTGCTGTGCTGCAGCAATTTGAAAAATTTTTCAGCCTGCTTTTCCGGATAATTGCGGAACTGCATCCACACCTGATATTCTTCCGGAAATGTATCGCGTTGAGCATGAACCATTACCCCCGCTTCATAATTACCGGCAATAAAATCATCGATCAGATGAGAAAAACTCTTTTGGATATGAATACTGCCGTCGATATAAACACAAATATCTGTTGAAGCGTAGTTGAACAATGAGAAACGGACCCGATAACATTTATCAAACGGAGACAAACCGTCAAGTTCATGATCATAAATAACTTTCCAGGTTTCAGATTTCAACTCCGGATCATCGGTTATCAGCAGATATTCTGCATTTGGATCACATTCGCCGATTTCCCGGACATTTTCATAACCGTTGAAAATATAAGTCAGAACCGTGTATTTATACATGTTTATTCCTGAACTTTGGCACATCGCTGCAGCAGGGCAAAATCTGCAAGCACAATCGCGGTCATCGCTTCGACAACCGGAATTATCCGCGGAACAATGCAGGGGTCATGTCTGCCGGTGATTTTGATTTGCGTATTTTCTCCGGCTTTGTTCACCGTCTCCTGTTCCTGAGCAATCGACGGGGTCGGTTTCACCGCCAGATCAAAATATATTTCTTCACCGGTGGATATACCGCCTAAAATGCCTCCGGCATTGTTGGTAACAAACTCAAAACCTTCACTCATGGGATCATTGTTTTCACTGCCGGAGAGTTTGGCAGCTTTGAATCCGATACCGAATTCAATACCTTTGACCGCCCCCAATCCCAACATTGCATACGCCAGACGGGCATCAAGTTTGTCAAAAACCGGATTTCCCCATCCGGCAGGAACTCCAGTGACCACACAGCCGACTACACCGCCGACACTGTCACCGGCGGCGGCAGCTTCGGCGACCTTTGCCGCCATCAATTCGCCGGCCTGTAAATCCGGAGAACGTGCCGGATTTTTTTCAATGACATCGATATCAAAACTTTCTGCTTTCACTCCGCCGATTTCAGCAGCGTAGGCAACGATATCAATTCCCAGTTCCCGCAGAAACATTTTGGCAATGGCTCCAGCTGCGACCCGGGCACAGGTTTCCCTGCCGCTGGAACGCCCTCCCCCGCGCACATCCCGGATACCGTATTTGCAGAAATATCCGTAATCAGCATGACCGGGACGGAACACATTTTCCAAAGCACTGTAATCTTTGCTGTGCTGATCGGAGTTACGAATAAGCATGGCAAGCGCAGTTCCGGTAGTCACATCATCCAGCACCCCGGACAAAATTTCCACCGCATCACTCTCCTGACGCGCCGTGGCAAGTTTGGATTGCCCCGGGCGGCGACGTGCCATTTCAGCATCCAGAAAATCCCGGTCGATTTTCAATCCTGCCGGAACACCGTCGATCACCACCCCCAAAGCCGCCCCATGGGACTCTCCGAAGGTGGTAACTTTGAATACTGTACCGAAACTGTTGCCGCTCATTTCAACAGTTCCATCGATCACATTTGAGAATCCGGACGGACGATCTGAGTACCAACACCGTCCTCGGTGAAAATTTCCAGAAGCAGAGAATGCGGGATCCTGCCGTTGATCATGTGAACTTTGTTGATCCCTGATTCCAGAGCTTTCACACACCCCTGAACTTTCGGCAGCATACCTCCGGAAAGCACTCCGCTGTGGATAAGATCGGGGATATCAGTAGTCCGGATCGTCGGGATCACCGAATCTTCATCATCACGGTCGGACAGCACACCCGGAACATCACTGACAAACACCAGTTTACGGGCATGCAGAGCTTCTGCTATTTTGCTTGCCGCGGTATCGGCGTTGATATTGTAAACATTGCCGTCACTGCCGGTCCCCAACGGGGTGACTACCGGGATCCGGTTGGCTGCCAGTGCTTCCATAATGGGAGTGGTATTCACTCCGATGACTTTGCCGACAAAACCGATATCTTCCTCCGCTCCGGAAACCGGATCGACCGACATGGTTTTTTCTGCCCGCAATACACTTTTGCCGGAAATACCGCATACATTGCCGCCGGCTTTTTTACCCAGTTCCACCAATTGATTGTTGACCGTATTGTGCAGAACATCATCCACGACTTTGATCGTTTTGTCACAGGTATAACGCAAACCGTTGACAAATTTTACCGGGATACCGCACTCCTGCAAAGCTGCTGAAATCGCTTTACCGCCGCCATGCACCACCACCGGAACGATACCGATAGCTTCCAGCATCACAATATCCTGCATCGCTCCGGCAACCAGTTTGGGGTCTTCCATCACACTGCCGCCGAATTTCACCACGACCAGAGAGTGCCGGAAACGCTGAATATAGGGCAGAGCTTCGACAAGAACATTGGCTTTGGCAATAAGATTTTCCATGTTTACCATAATACTTTTCCTTAAAAATTACTTATCCGTACTGCGACGGGAAAATTCACATCCGCAATAATTCTGCCGGTAAAAATTCTGCTCCGCAGCAAAACGTGTTCCCAACAGATAACCGTTTTTCTTTTTGAAATCAATCGGTTCAAAATTCTCCCATTGCGAACCGATCTCAAACAATACTTTGCTGGATTTACGCGGACTGACGGTCAAAGTTGTGGCAAATGCACACTTGCCCGCCGCTTCCCCGGCTGTCCGGCGCAAATTGAACTCAAAACATTTGCGGCATCTGTCTCCGCCTTCCGGAGCTGATTCCAAACCGTCGACCGCCCGCAGCCACGCGTCATGGTCATAAGGGTCAACGATCAAATCCAGCCTGAAGAATTCCGCCAACTGCCGCACACACGCCAGACGGCGTTCAAACTCCTCCGCACTGTCCAAGTTGCTGTTGGAAAAAAACAATCTGACTTTCCGTTCCGGATTGATCATCTCCGGACGGTTCACGCAGCCGCCGCCGCAAGGAGCACAGCAGATATGTAAAAGCAAATCATTTCCCATCAGCAAACCTTGTATTTCCAAACCTATAACATACCGCTTTGACCGTGATTTTACAAGCAATCCCGGATGATTTATTGCGATAATTTGTGTACTTTGGTATGTTTTTCTGACAATGGGAGCAAAGCTCCGCCGAATTCAGGAGCCGTATTTTTGCGTTTGACACTGCGTATCTTTATTTTTCTGCCGTCCGGTTCATGCAGCAATCCGACTGCCGTGCTGATATGCCACTTGCCCAGCAAATTGAATTTCATATCGGTCACAAATGTTGCCGGCGACTTGCCATATACACCAAAATACCAGCACTTGCCATCGGTAGTCAACGACTGGATGCCCTTCGCTGAATCAAAGGGGATTTCATGTTTTTTGACCAATTTGAAATCACGGTCATATTCATATACCGAATTGCCGGGAATATTTTTCGGTCGTCCTCCGGCAACAAAAAAATGTCCGTCTGCAAAAGCAATACACCCTGCTCCATACTCCAACTCCGGAATTGGAAAACTTTTTTCAAACTCCAGCTCAGCACTGTACTGCAAAATATAGTTATGACTTTTCCGGTTCCCCAGTGCCCGGTTGAATCCGCTGCCGCTGTAAGGAATATAAAGCTTGTTATCTGCAAAACATGGATCCCCTCCGTGGTGAGCTCTGCCCGGCATGCGGTGAACCGGAACTTTTTTCAATATTTTACCGGCTCTGTCGCTTTTTACGATCACATCGGTAAACACCCAGTACAAAGCCGTTCCTGATGATGCCACTCCCTGCACATGTTTGTCATGGTAAAAATCACAAAACACCTGAGCTGCATCCACCAACAGCCCGCTTAAAAAAATCATAGTAAAAACAATTTTTCTCATACGTCCTCCGTTCTCTGCTAAAACATAACTCTTATCATTGATTTTTTCAAATGACATATCCCGGCGAAGATACTATTTTTCGTTATCCATGTTTCATCTCTGCAGCAGGAGTCATTTTTTTATTTTGCGGAGAAAACTTGACTTTTTCTGCATGACGGGTTATATTTCACGGATGCAGTTTATTTTTTTTGGTATAAAGAATTATGTCAGAGCCGGCAGAAGAAATTAAACAGAACAATTACAGCGAAGAAGATATCCGTACCTTGGATCCATTGGATCATATCCGGATGCGGCCGGGTATGTATATCGGCCGCCTCGGCAACGGCTCCCACCCGGATGACGGCATCTATGTCTTGCTGAAAGAGATCATCGACAACTCCATTGATGAATTCATCATGGGACACGGCAGAAAGATCGAAATTTCAGTAGATGTTGAATCCGGCAAATCATCCATCCGGGATTACGGACGTGGTATTCCGCTGAATAAATTGGTTGATTGCGTATCTGTTATGAATACCGGCGGAAAATATAACAGTGACGCATTCCAGTACTCCATCGGTATGAATGGTGTAGGTACCAAGGCTGCCAACGCGCTCTCGATTTATTTCAAAGTCCGTTCAATGCGGGACGGAAAATTTCACGAAGCGGAGTTCTGCCGCGGCAAACTCACCGGTGAAAATTCCGGCGAATGTGATGACCGGAACGGAACATATATTGAATTCATACCTGATCCGGAAGAATTTCCGGAGTACCGTTTCAATCTGGATTATGTGCAGAAGCGGATTTGGATGTATGCGTATTTGAACAGCGGTCTGTCTCTTTACCTTAATGGAGAACGTTACTATTCTGCCAACGGGCTGCGTGATCTGCTGGAAACAGAAACCGGTGATGAAAAACTATATGATGTGATCTATTTCCGCAGCAAAATGATTGAGTTTGCCCTGACCCACAGCGATAGTTACGGTGAAAACAGTTATTCATTTGTCAACGGTCAATATACCAGTGACGGAGGTACTCACTTATCTGCATTCAAGGAAGGTGTGCTTAAAGGGATAAACGAGTTTTCCGGCAAAGGTTTCAAAGCTGATGCCATCCGGGACGGCATGCGCGGCGCAGTGGCGGTAAAGATCAAAGAACCGGTCTTTGAATCCCAAACCAAAAATAAATTGGGCAATACCGATGTTCGCGGTCCGGTTGTAGCGGCAGTCAGTGCAGCTGTTGCAGACTTTTTGCATAAAAACAAGGACATTGCCGAAACTGTTATTGAAAAAGTTGTCCGCAACGAACAGTTGCACAAACAAATTCAGGATGTCAAAAAGAAATCCCGCGAAGCCTCTCAGAAGTCGCGTTTGCGTATTCCCAAACTTAAAGATTGCAAATTCCATGTCGGCGATAAATGGCCGCGCAAAGTCGAACCCAAAGAAACGATGATATTTCTTACCGAGGGTGATTCTGCCGCCGGTTCATTGGAAAAAAAGCGCGACGTGGATAACCAGGCGATATTCGCACTGCGCGGCAAACCGAAAAATGCTTTCGGTGAAACTATTGAAATGATTTACAAAAATGAGGAATTGACATTTCTCATGCAGGCTCTCGGAGTGGAAGATTCTACTGAAAATCTTCGCTATGACAAAATCATTCTGGCAACCGATGCGGATGTGGATGGTCTGCATATCCGCAATTTGCTGTTGACATTTTTCCTCTCATTCTTTGAGCAGTTAGTGCTTTCCGGTCATTTATATGTTTTGGAAACGCCGCTTTTCCGGGTCAAAAAAGGCAAAGACATCATATACTGCTACAACGATTCAGAAAGAGACAAAGCCGCAGCCGAACTTGGCAAATGTGAAATCACCCGTTTCAAAGGTCTGGGTGAAATTTCTCCGGATGATTTCGGTGAATTTATCGGCGAAAATATGCGTTTGTCACCGGTGACGCTGGACAACATGCACGGAGTCAACGAAGTATTGAAATTCTACATGGGGGAAAACACCCCGGAACGCAAAGAGTATATCATGAACAATCTTGAGGTGGTCGATTATGAGTGACGAATTTGAAAATCCTCAAGTAACGGAAGAAGATGCCGATACTGCCGCAGTTGCAGAAAAAAAACGTGGCACCAATGATTACTTCCGGAAAATGATCGACCGCAACTTTCTGGATTATGCCAGTTATGTCATCGGTTCCCGTGCCATTCCGGATGTGGATGACGGGTTAAAACCGGTTCAGCGGCGGATTTTGTGGGCATTGTATCAGGTTTACGATGGCAGAACTCAGAAAGTCGCCAACATCGTTGGCAATACCATGCACTATCATCCCCACGGAGACGCTTCCATCGGCGATGCACTGGTAGTGCTTGCCAACAAAGGCGGTGTGATCGAAAATACTTACCGTGACCGCAAAAGCGGCATGGATAAAGTGGAGTATTTGAATACTCCTTACTTTATCATGAAGCAGGGCAACTTCGGCAATATTCTCACCGGCAGTCCGGCAGCCGCCGGACGTTATACAGAGTGCGGTCTGACCAAACTTGCTTACGAAACGATGTTCAATAACGACATCACTGCGTTTGTACCCAATTATGACGGCCGCAAAGAAGAACCGGTAGTACTGCCGGCGAAGTTGCCAAGTCTGCTGATGCTGGGCAGCGACGGTATTGCCGTCGGCATGTCGACATGTGTACTGCCGCACAACTTCAATGAACTTCTGGATGCGGAAATCGCAGTTCTGCAGGGCAGACCTTTTCAACTTTATCCGGATTTTCAGCAGGGAGCATTGATGGATGTTCGGGAATACGATGACGGCAACGGCAGAATCATTCTCCGGGCAAAAATCGATATTGAGGGACGCGATCTGATCATACGGGAAATCCCGGCGACATGCACTTCAGAATCTCTGGTTGCTTCCATTGAAAAAGCGGCTGAAAAAAACAAAATCCGCATTTCCAGCGTGGATGATTTCACCACTGATCATGTGGAGATCAGAGTCACTCCCACCCGCGGTTACACTCCGGAACAGACTTTGCAGGGATTGTATATGTATACCGACTGCTCGATTTCCATTTCATCGCGCATCGTGGTCATCTGCGACCGCAAACCGGTGCAAATGAGCGTCAGTCAGGTACTCCGGCGTAATGTGGAAAAACTCGTTGGTTATCTGAAAAGAGAATTGGAAATAGACCTTGAACGGCAAAATGAATTGCGTCACGCCAAAACTCTCGCGCAGCTTTTCTTTGAAAACCGTATCTATAAAAAAATTGAAGAGTGCCGCAGTCAAGAGGAGGAATATCAGGAGGTTCACGCCGGATTATCTCCTTACCGGTCATTGCTGCTGCGTGATGTTACCAACGAAGATATTGATAAACTGCTGGCTCTGCCGGTGCGCCGGATCGCCAGATTTGACATTGAGAAAAATCAGCAGGAACTGCGGGAAATAGATGAAAAGATCAAAAAGATACGTCATAAATTGTCTCATCTGATTGATTACACTGTCGATGTACTTAACGACATCAAAAAGAAATACGGCGCGAATTTCCCCCGCCGTACCGAAATCGAACAAATCGAACAGATCGACCGCAAAGCAGCCGCATTGAACAATATCAAAGTCGGCTGGGATCGCCGCAACGGTTATGTCGGTACCGGCATAAAAAGTGATGATACCATTGTCTGTAACGAATATGACCGCCTGGTCTGTATCGAAAAAAGCGGTAAATACCGGGTCATTCCGATGGTTCCGGACAAACTTTTCCTCGGCAAACTCTATGACTTCCGAAAGTATGACTCTGAAACCCGGTTCGGAGTGATCTACAAAGAGACCAAAAGCGGTAAATATTACGGCAAACGCACCAGTATCGGCGGATTTATTCTGGAAAAAGAGTACATGCTCTGCCCTCCTGGATGCAAACTGGAACTGCTGACGCCGCGTGCAGATGCGATTTATCTTTGGAGCGAGGAAGATGCCAAAGGAAAAATCACTGCCCGCGAAATAAATCTGATGGAGTTTCCGGTACGCGCCCCCAAAGCACGGGGATTGCTTATCGGCAGTAAATCCATGACCAAAGTTACTCATTCCCGTTATCTTACCGAAGAAGAAATTGCCGCTTTATCAGCTTCCGTCATTCAGGAACCGGAAGATGTTCCAGATGACTCCGGTGAAGATGAGATTCCGGAGAATACTGTTGAAGAAAATGTTGCCGCGGAAGAAGAAAAAATTCCGGTTCCCAAAGAGATCATGGCCATCGTGGCAGCAGCAAAAGAAGCAGCTAAACGTGCCGTTATTGAACGTCCGGTAATAAAAATTGAACAAACAGAAGTTGTTGAACAAACAGAAGTTGTTGAACAAACAGAAGCTGTTGAACAAACAGAAGCTGTTGAACAAACAGAAGTTGTTGAACAAACAGAAGTTGTTGAACAAACAGAAGCTGTTGAACAAACAGAAGCTGTTGAACAAACAGAAGTTGTTGAACAAACAGTGGAAAACCACGATGACCGGGAAGTTTTGGAGCTGTCCGGAGAACCGGATGAACTGCCGCGCAAACGCCGCCGGCAGACTTTGCCGGATTCAGTTATGCCTGCGGTCAAAAGCACACCGCCGCCGGCAGAAGATGATGATTTGGGGATTATCCAGCCGGAGTTCGGATTCTGAAAGGATTAACAATGGCATTCACCAAAGCTCAATGGTCATGGTTGCTTTACGACCCGGCAAATGCAGCTTATGCATTGATCGTACGAACCGTGTTTGCCCCGGTGTTCTTTCTGTCGGCGGCGACTGCCGTTTGGGGAGAAGTCAAAAGTACCGAATATTGGGGATATACAGCCAGTCTTGCCGGAATATGTGCCGGTATATTTTCTCTGGCGACCGGCAATTACGCCGATTTGCATCATAAAAAAAGGTTATTCCTGGGAATTTGTGCTGCGGTAAGCATCATCACTGCAATAATTCTGCCATTTACCGGTCATATGCCTCCGGTAGTAATACTCGTTTTATTCTTTTTCAGCATGGCTGGATATATGAGTGCCAATAGTTTTTATGATGCCCTGCTCACCGACATTGCCGCTCCGGAGGAACGCGACCGGCTCTCAAGTACCGGATACGCCTGGGGATACATCGGTGGCATGATTCCGTTTATCCCTGTAATGGCAATAGCATTTCTGTTGCCGGAATGGACATTTTTTGCCGCATTCTGGATGACTGCACTCTGGTGGGGATGCGGAACTGTACCGGTGCTGAAAAACACCTTTGAGCATAATACATGCCATCGCAGGATCAACCTTGCCGTTTCGCTGAAATTTATCATGCGTACACCGTTACTGCGAACATTTCTGATCGCGTATTTTCTCTATATTGACGGTATCGGCACGATTTTACTGATCGCCACCCCGATCGCCGCCACTTTACAGATATCTTCAGGATTTTTAATGGTCATCATATTGGCATTGCAGCTGATAGCGTTTCCATTTACGATCCTTTACGGTAAACTGTCAAGCCGCTTCGGGACCCGCCGTATGATACTGTGTGCAATAGGAGTATATGTTTTGATCGCGGTGCTGACCGGCATACTCTCTTTTACCGCAGATATCAAACTGAAACAAATTCTCTTTGTTTTTATTGCATTTCTGGTCGGTACCAGTCAGGGTGGTATCCAGGCATTGAGCCGTTCTCTATTCAGCCGGATAATTCCTCCGGAAAGAACGGCAGAACTTTTCGGGATTTACAATTTTTTCGGCAAATTCACAACGATCCTCGGCCCGGTTATGATCGGAATCGCCGTTCACTTCTGGGGACGTCCGGAATTGGGAGTGACCCTGTTGGCAATACCGTTTATTTGCGGAGGAATAATGCTGAAAAAACTTCCGTTGCCGCCTGAGGTGAAATAATGTTGAGATACATCATCAAACGTCTGTTGCTGGCCGTGTTGACATTGCTGATAATACTTTTCACCAGTTATACCTTGCTGCGTCTTGCGCCCGGAGACCCGACCCGCAGCGATATGCTTTCAGGAGAAGCATCCGGACAGGGAACGATGGATAATAAAAACGGACCTTTGTACGAAAATCGTTCCCTGCGGGAAAAACTGGCATTGGACAAACCCTTACATATCGGTTTCATATTATGGCTGAAACCGGTTATCTGTCACGGAGATTTCGGAGAATCCGTGTCCGTCGATCCAGGTCACAAAGTCACCAGTATGATAACTGAACGTCTGCCATTGACCCTGAGCTTGAATTTCTGGGCGATACTGCTGACCTATTTACTGGCGATCCCGATTGGCGTGTATTCAGCAAAATATGCCGGCAGTTTCGCTGACCGGAGCAGTGAATTCATCCTTTTTGTACTCTATTCTCTGCCGGTGATGTGGGTGGGATTGCTGCTGCAGGCTCTTTTTTGCGAAGGTGGAAAGTTTCCGTGGTTTCCTCTGGGCAGTGAAATCCATGCGGCAGAACAACTCTCTGTGTGGCAGTATCAATGGGAATGTATAAAACTTTATGCACTGCCGGTATTGTGCCTTTCTTATGCAGGATTTGCCGGTCTGTCCCGTTATACCAGAGGCAGTGTACTGCAAAATATTCACAGTGATTTCATCCGGACAGCCTATGCAAAAGGATTGAGCGGTGAGACTGTTTTGTGGAAACACACTTTCCGCAATGCTCTGATTACCATGATCACACTTTTCGGCGGAATCCTGCCGTCGCTGATCTCCGGCAGTGTGCTGGTGGAATATATTTTCAATCTGCCGGGAATGGGCTCTTTGTCTTTGCTGGCTCTTTCCAGCCGGGATTATCCGCTGCAAATGGCACTGTTCACCTTTGCCGGCGGTTTGACATTGCTGGGAATTTTTATCAGTGATCTTCTTTATATGGCGGCCGACCCGCGTATCAGATTGACGGAATAAATGTCAAAATATGTAAAAGACATTGCCTTCCGGATCACTGCCGCGGCGATAGACCTTGCCCAAGCGTTCAAAACGGTCAGACAATGGCAGACCATCCTTTTTCAAACGCTCCTCCAGAGCCTGAATATCATTGCAATGAAACGCGAAATGCACAGCACCGGAGGCGTGTTCCAGATATTTGCCGGTATTTTTTTCCAACACCAGATCGCAATTTTCATCCACAGTGAATACCACATGACTGTTGCTGTCCAGTATCATCGGACCGATCTGCAAGATTTCCCGGTAAAAATAGCGGCAGACATCAATATTTTCCACCTGTACAATTATTTCGTGACGCATAAGAAACTCTCCTTTTTTATGTCTTTTGCTGAAATATAATGCCTCCCGGACAAAAATGCAATGGGAAAATACGTTTTTTACCGCTTTACAACTTGCTAAAATCCATTTCAGGCTCTAAATTATATAAAGGTATGTATCAACCATAAATTTTTATGAGGTTTTTATTGTGAATAATTCCTACCGCAACCCGTTGACTGACCGTTATGCCGGCAAAGAGATGAGTTTCATCTGGTCTCCCCAGCACAAACACTCCACCTGGCGCAGATTATGGCTTACATTGGCAAAATGTGAAAAAAATCTCGGATTGCCGATCACAGATGTGCAGATCAAACAACTGTCGGAACACCTTGATGATATTGATTTCGACCGGGTCGCCGCGTTGGAAAAAGAGCTGCGTCACGACGTAATGAGCCATATCCGGGCCCTGTCGGAACTCTGTCCGGATGCAGCTCCGATCATTCACCTCGGAGCAACCAGCTGCTTTGTCACCGACAATACAGAATTGCTCCAGACCAAAGAAGCGTTTGCTGTCATCCGGGGAAAAATGCTCAAATTGATCTCCAATCTGGCTGATTTCTGTGATGAATACCGGGCATTGCCGATTTTGGGATTTACCCATTTTCAACCGGCTCAATTGACCACGCTCGGCAAACGTTTTGCACTCTATCTGCAGGATTTTGTACTGGATTTTGAACGTTTGGAAAACGAAATGACCAATCTGCCGTTCCGCAGTGTCAAAGGCACGACCGGAACTCAGGCAAGTTTTCTTGAACTCTTTGACGGAAACCATGACAAATGCCGTCAATTGGAAAAAGATGTTGCCAAAGCAATGGGTTTTGACAAAGTCATCGCGCTTTCCGGACAGACTTACACCAGAAAAGTTGACTATTTCGTTTTGACCGTGCTTTCCGGCATTGCCCAGAGTGCAGCAAAAATGGCAACCGATATCCGGCTGCTCGCCTCCATGAAAGAACTTGAAGAACCATTTGGGGCCAAACAGGTCGGTTCCAGCGCGATGGCTTACAAACGCAACCCCATGCGCAGCGAACGGATCACCTCTCTGGCACGCTACGTGATGAATCTGCCCGGTAACGCCGCTGCGACTCATTCTACCCAATGGTTTGAGCGCACGCTTGATGATTCAGCGAACCGCCGTATCGTCTTGCCGGAAGCGTTCCTCGCCACCGATGTGATCCTCTCGATCCTGATCAATGTCACCGATGGTCTGCAAGTTTGGAAGAAAGTTATCGAACGGCACATCAATGCCGAATTGCCCTTCATGGCAACTGAAAACCTCCTGATGGAAGCGGTAAAACACGGCGGCGACCGCCAGGAGCTGCATGAAGTCATCCGCGAACACTCCATGGCTGCGGCGCGCCGGGTCAAGGAAGAAGGTCTTGACAACGACCTCATCGACCGATTGCGCAATGATCCGGCGTTTGCTGCGATCAAAGATGATTTTGATACCATTATCAATCCGTCAGCATTCATCGGCCGCGCTCCGCAGCAGGTGGAAGCATTTCTCTCCGAAACAGTGCGGCCGCTGCTGGCTGCACATGCGGCAGACATGGGCGGCGGTGATGCTGTAAACGTTTGATTCAAAAATTTTTATAAAACAACTTATTCAGGAGAATAAAAAAATGGCTTTCATGGATCATAATTATCTTATCAGCAACACAGCAGGATTGAAAATTTTTGACACCGTCAAATCCCTGCCGGTTGTTGATCCCCACAACCATGCCAATGTAAAAGAAATTGCAGATAATAACTGCTACAGTGATGCCTGGCAGCTGTTTGCCGCCACCGACCACTATGTTTGGGAAATGATGCGGAAACGCGGTGTTCCGGAATCACTTATCACCGGAAAAAACGCCTCCGCCAAAGATAAATTTCTCGCTTTGGCAAAGATTTTCCCGGAAGTGGCAGGCAATCCGGTTTACGAATGGATCCATTTGGATTTGAAACGTTATTTCGGCATCGAAGAACTGCTCAGCGAAAAAACCGGTGAAAAAATCTTCAATGCCGTCAACGCAAAACTTTCCACAGATGCATACCGTCCTCAAAATCTGCTCACCGGACCGCTGAATGTGGAAGTGATGTGTTCCACCGATGACCTGATCGACACTCTGGAAGATCATGACCGTGCCAATACCGCATTCGGAAAAACGCTGATCCGTCCCACCTGGCGTCCGGATAAAGCAATGAAAATTTTTGCTCCGGCATGGCGTCCTTATATGGATCAGGTTGCTGCACGCTTCAATTTGAAACTCAACGAATTGTCCGACCTCATTGATGCATTCAAAATGAGTCATGATTATTTTGAAGCCCGCGGCTGCCGCGCCAGTGATCACGGCCTGGAAATTCCTGTACCTGCCGATATCGATTATGCTGCAGCGAATAAAGTATTCAAAAAAGCGATGGCTGGCGAATCCCTCACGAATGAAGAAGTCAACATTTTCATGGGTTATATTCTTGCTGAAGCAGCAGAACTCAACAGCAAAAGCGACTGGGTCTCTCAGCTTCACCTCGGTGCTGTCCGTGACGTCCGTGCCACATTGTTTGACAATCTCGGTCCGGATGTCGGCGGAGATATCAGTAATCATTATCTGGACTATGCTCCGGCACTGTGCAGTTTCCTCAACCGCTTTGACAGCCGCCTGAAAACTGTTCTGTACTGTCTGGAAGCCTCTCATCAGGGCACTCTCGCAACGATTTCCCGTGCATTCGGAGAAAAAGTCGCCCTCGGTTCCGCATGGTGGCTGCTTGACACTCCGATCGGAATGCGCCGCCAGTTGGAATACATCGGTTCAGCCGACACCCTCAGCAATTTTGCCGGTATGGTATCAGATTCCCGCAAACTGCTCAGCTACGGCTCCCGTTTTGAAATGTTCCGCCGGGTCATGTCTGATGTCCTCGGTGATCTTGTTGAACGCGGTCAGATGCCCGAAGAGATCGCCTTTGATCTTGCCGGACGCATGGCTTACAGCGGCACCAAAAAATTCTGGAATCTCTGATTTGAAAGGTTTTTACTATGGCAAAAAGCGAACTTTACAAAGCAGCCGGAGTCGATATTGACCTCGCCACCACCCTCCTTGACCGCGTCAAAGCTGATCTGGGCAGCACCAGACGCCCGGAAATGCTGACTCCCATTGGCGGATTCGGCGGTCTTTTCCAGATTGATTTGAGCAAATACAAAGAACCGATCATGGTCGCCAGTATTGACGGAGTGGGAACCAAATTGATGGTTGCCGCCATGATGGAAAAATACGACACTGTCGGTTGTGATATTGTCAACCATTGCATCAACGATATTTCCGTACAGGGTGCTGAACCGGTCTATTTTCTGGACTACATTGGTATCGGCAAATTGCGCTCACCGCTGTATGAACAGGTTCTCAGCGGTATCGCCAAGGCCTGCAAAGCTGCCGGTTGCGCCGTTCTCGGCGGGGAAACCGCAGAAATGCCCGGAATGTACGGTAATGATTTCGATTTGGTCGGTGTGATCACCGGTATCGTTGAAAAAAGTAAAATAATCACCGGCGAAAAAATCCGCCCCGGTCATGTCGCCATCGGTCTGGCTTCCAATGGTCCGCACACCAACGGATTCAGTTTGGCCCGTAAAATTCTTTTTGACAGCGGCAAGTATACTGCCCAGACTTACGTGGACTCTCTCGGTGAAACTGTCGGCGAAGCGTTGTTGCATCCGCATATTTGCTATTATCCTGCTATCCGTCAAGCTATGGCAGAAGGTATCGCACTGGACGGCATTGCCCATATCACCGGCGGCGGATTGTATGACAATGTGCCGCGGATTCTGCCTGCGGATGTGTCGGTAAAATTTGATCCTGCAGCCCTGCCGGTTCCGCCGATTTTCAAACTTATGGTCGAAGAAGGCAATGTCAGCCACACCGAAGCATACCGGGTCTTCAATATGGGAGTCGGAATGGTTTGGTTTGTGCCGGAAGATGCGGTCACCAGATCTCTGGAAATCATCCGTGCCAACGGTTACACAGCTGAAGTTATCGGTGCTGTAGTTCCCGGAAATAAAAGCGTGGAAGTTGCGGAGCAAAAATAAGTTATGTTCATTCACAGCCGGATGCGAAATATATTCTCTTCATCCCGCGATTCGATCGGGATTATAAAAGACAGTTTCACTCTTCTCAAGGGCATGCTGTCCTATGGTTCCAATCCAGAAAAACATCTGCAGCGCAGAGCATTCCAATCTTTGGTATACCCGATGTTACAGGAAGATGGTAATTTCTCAGAACATAAAAAATCTGTGTATCGCCGTCTGCTGGAAGATCAACTTGAACGTGATGAAGCGGAAAAGCATCTGGCTGAATTGGACACTCTTTTGCCACTGCCGGAAGCAGAAGCATTGACCATACTCAACGCAGCCGGCAAAAATATAGGAAATCAAAGTATACGTTTTCTGTTGGCGTTGGCGATTGCGTTGGAGGAGTCCTCGGAACGTATTGAAAAAATCTGTGTACTTGCAGAAGAAACCGGAACTCCGGTTGAAAATCTCAAGGAACACATCCAACACCTGAAAGAAGAACACGATCGCCGGAAACGCCTTGTCCGTTCCAGTCGCGGGATCATAGCAGCACTAATAATAATAGTCGTATTCATATTGACAGCAAAATTACTGCAATCGGTAATATTCGGCTTGCTGACGGCGTGTATTCTTCTGCCTTTGGAAAAATTCTTTGAGAAACGCATCCGTAACAAACGCGGCATTGCATTTGTGATAATTGCACTTACCAAGACCGTATTTTCTCCGTTACAGAAACTTTCGGCATCTATTGTCCGGCGCGACAAGGATAATACCCGCAATACAGAGTCGGTTCAAATCATCCAAAACCGTGCAGTCATCAGACAAGCAGTAGCTGTAACTGCTGTAACAACATTTATTTTTATCGCCGTTTTGACGTGGGGAATATCAGCTTTGACCGGCAAATATATGGCAGATGTCCAGAAAAAAGTTCAATTACTTGAACAAAAGCTGGATCAACCTCCCGCGGATGATACAGCGACCGTGATCGGCAAAATAAACTATTATCTGGATAAATCCCGTGATCATTTTCAGAAACTTCCCATTGTCCATACTGGCTTGAATTTCATCAGCCGACTGATCAATGATCCCGATGTCAGAACTAAATTTTTTGAAACTGTACTGGAACACTCCGGAGGTATATTCAGTTTCACGACCGGCATGGTAGGTAAAGTCATATCATTGCTGTGCGATTTGTTGCTGACTGTATTTTTCGCATTGCTGTTTCTCATTAAAATGGCTGAATTCTGCAGTGATGACGGCAGTGATAAACGCAAAAGTGAATATTTGGTAAGAAGTTTTTTCAACGGCATCTGGCTGCCGGGAACCGATGAAAATGTCTTCAGGGAAACCGTACGCATCATTGAAGGAATATTTTTCAGATTACGGGTCTGGCTCAAAGGTTATCTAACGTTGATTTTGGTGGACTCCACGGTATACACTACATGTTTTTTCTTCATCGGTGTACCATTTTTTCTGCCGTTGGGGATCATCGCCGGATGCGGGATCGCCCTGCCCTATCTGGGACCGGTCATTTCATGCACGCTGACAGTGCTGGTGACACTGGCATCCGGAACTGCATCCGGAAATATGTTATTTGCGATCGTGATCTGCTATTTGATATACAACGGTGTCATTGAGCAATTCATTCTCTATCCGGCAGTAATCGGAGAATCGCTCGGTTTGAGTACCTTGGAAACGATCATTGTAGTTTTACTCGGAGCAATTTTTGCCGGAATTCCGGGTATGATTCTGGCATTGCCGGCTACCTCGGTTGCAAAATACATCATCCCGCAGATATACCGGGGTTTTATTCCTCAAAAAAATTGATCTGACAATATGAATGTAAAAAAAGTTATCTTTATTTTACTTTCGGCTGCAATATTGCTGATTACCGGATGCAATTCCCACGTGGAACTGTTTCACGTAGGTCATGCAGGCAGAAAAGACTACAATGACCGTTTAGTTTCACTAAACGGTATATCTTCCAATACGACCAATCTGCTTGGCAACTATCTATTGTCAGATCTGTTAAAAAAAAATCCGGAACAATTCATTCCAACATTGGAAAGACTGTTGGATGGTGATCGCAAGCAGGAAGTCAGAATCGCATTGGCTGAAACAGCCCTGTTGATCGCAGAAAAAAAAATTGATGTGCCGGATTGTGCAGTCGGTTATTATTTGACGGTATTGATTCATACTCAAAATTATCTTACTGATATGATCAATACTCAGGGGTCAGATTTTTTCAATCCAGATATTCAAGTTGCGATACGGGCATACAACATTGCATTGGCGGAATTATTCACTTATTTGCAGGAACGGGAGTTACACACATCAAATTCATTTGAATTAACTGCTGCCGGGGGACAACTCGTTCGTTTTGCTGCCCCTCAATATAAACTTCCGGTAAAAAAAGAACATATAAGAACATTTCATCTGTGTGCAGATTACCGCACCGGAAATCTGACTCACAACAACCGCCGCTTCGGACTTGGCGTACAATTGATATGTGAATTGGGTGACAATGCCATGCCGGAAACGGTTTTTGCAGAAGAACAGGTGATCCCGGGAACATTGATCATAGATACCCGTAAAGAATCCGGCACCAAGAAACAATATACCGCATCGTTATTGTTTCTTGATTCGCGCTCAACTGATACAATTCCGGTAAAAAATTTCATGCTGCCGCTGGCATTGGATTTCTCGACTCCTTTGGCGTATATGGTACGCAAACCGCCGGCAGTAAATTTCCTCAAACGAGCGTTTCTGATCGACACTGCAGTTGCCAATGAGGGTCTTTATCACCTGGAACCTCACCATGATGATCGCATTCCGGTGGTATTAGTACACGGTCTGATGTCGGATATACGCACCTGGATGCAAATGCTCAACACCCTGCTCAGTGACCCTGTATTGCGCAAACATTATCGCTTTATGGGGTACACTTACTCCAGCGGCAATCCGATTGTTTATTCAGCATCCAACCTCCGCAAGGCATTGGATAAAGAGCGTGAAAAATTGCAGCGGGACGGCAGAAACATAAAAAACTTTGACCGAATGGTCGTCATCGGGCACTCTATGGGAGGTTTGCTTACCAGAATGTTGATTTCATCATCTGATGAAAAATTACTGAATGATTATCTGGGCAGAGATTTTTATAAAAATTTAAGACCTGACCATCAGACTCTGGTAAGAGAATTATTGTTTTTTAAACCGCATATCTCTATTCAACGGGTAGTATTCATTGCAGTTCCGCACCGGGGAGCTGCTTTGGCGGATTCATGGTTGGGACACGCTGCGGCTTCCATGGTCAAATTGCCCAAAGCGATCATTGATTTCAACAAAGATCTGCTTGATTCATTGGTAAACTCAAATAATAACCGTTTTTTGAAAAAAACAGGTATTTTGACCGGCATTGACAATCTTTCTCCGGAAAATTCAGCATTGAATCTGATGCGGCAGATGCCGATGGCAGATATTCCGCTCCACTCGATCATCGGCAACAAATCAAAAGGAAATATTCCCGGCGGCAGTGATGGAGTAGTTCCATATCACAGCAGTCACTTAAATGGAGTCAGAAGCGAAAAAGTCGTATATTCCGGACACAGTGTACAACAAAACCCGCTGGCGATCCAAGAAATCAGAAGGATTTTACGGGAACATTTGAAATCATATTCAGATATAAAATTGGAGCAATAGTGATGTTTATTTTGCGTGCTACTGGATATATTTTGCTGCTTTTGATCACTATATTATGCGGAATCACATTGACTGTCATGATGAACTGGTCTCCGGCTGCGGGCGTTTTTATCTGTTCTTGTTTATTGCTTATTTGGCTGGGCAGTCTGAATAAAAAAACGGATTGGCTGTACCATCTTCTGATATTCGATCTGGCGATTGCGGCATTTTTCTTTTTACTTACACCGGAAACTCAATTCAAAGATGTGCAATGGGAAAAATCGTGTGCGGTGATTCCGCAAACGGAAACGGCAAACGATGGAAAAATCACCATCATGGGTATCCGCAATTTCAAATACCGTACCGAAAATGATTTTGATATCAATTATAAAAATGAAACTTTTGATCCTGACAAAGCAGAATCTCTGGACTTCGCAATTTCCCATTGGGATGGGATTGATAACATTGCGCATACGATGCTGTGTTTCAATTTTTCAGACGGCAAATCTGTTGTGCTTTCAGTAGAAATGCGTTGCCCGGAAGGAACCAGTCGGGATTATTACACCACATTATTCAAACAGCATGAGTTGATATACATCTGGGCATCTCCGGAAGATATTTTGGATTTACGCAGCACCTACCGCAGCGAAGCGTTATATATTTACCGGACAACCGCAACTCCTGCCGAAGTAAAAAAACTGTTCACGATTTTAACGGAACGCACCGGAAATTTATACCGCAAACCGGAATTTTACCGTACTGTGTCCGGCAATTGCACAACTGAACTGCTGCCGTATTTACGGCATATGCGTCCCAGTCTCTCCTGGGATTTCCGGGCGTTGCTGAACGGAACGATTGACCGCATGTTTTATGAACAGGATTTTCTGATGTATAAACCGGGCGAAAGTTTTGAATTTCTCAAAGCTCGCAGCCTGATCTATCCGAAAAAAAAGAAAAATCAATTGTAAAACGACATCTCACAGACTATATTAGTCTTTTGACAACCAACCAATATGGGTATTGATATGAAAAAAAGTTCACAAATTTTGAAATCGCAGGCTAAAATCCTGAAATATATCCCGAATTTTCTGACCATCTGCAATTCTTTATGCGGATTTGCAGCGATCCTACTGTTGATGACAGCATATAAATCGACCTCAGACACAGTACTGGAAATTTGCATGATAAGTTCTATTATGATTTTTTCAGCAATGATTTTTGATGTTTTTGACGGCTTGGCGGCTCGTCTGCTCAATGCCGCAAGTTTACATGGAATTCAAATGGACTCTCTGTCCGACATGGTAACTTTCGGCGTCACACCTGCTGTAATGACCGCAATAATCTGTCAATGTTTTTTCCAATGGCAGCAAGCTGTAATGTGGCAGATGATTTACGTTTATCTATTGTGCTCAGTTTATATTGGCGGAGCAGCACTGCGTTTGGCAACCTACAATGTCCATGCCACACTGAAAAGCGAATCCAAAGAAAAAAATTCCGACCGTTTCTCCGGTCTCCCCTCCCCCGGAGCTGCAGCCGCACTCTGTGTTGCAATATTTTTTCTTTATGACAACAAAGGAGATCTTACCGCCGCCAGAATAACTCTTGCCGCATGGCTGCTGCCGGTATATGCGGCAACACTAGGTTTACTTATGACCAGTACAATTCCTTATATTCATGCCGGCAAATGGTTCATGTCCATCCGCCGCAACCGGAAAAAGCTGCCTTTGGTGGTTTTAATGTTGGCTATTATCGCGTGTTTTCATTGGGACGGATTGGCATTTCTGACATTGGCATACATCTTTTCAGGTCCGGTCATGCTGATTTTTGAAAAAATCCTCCTCAAGAAAACCTCGGGAGAAGCGTAATGAAAGTTCTGATTACCGGAGGAGCCGGATTCATCGGCAGTCATTTGAGTGCCGCATTGCTGAAACGTGGCGATGAAGTCATCATTGCGGATAATTTCTCAACAGGTTCGCGAGATAATATTATACCTCAAAATGGTCATTTTCCTTCTGTTGTGGAAACCGATATTGCCACCGATTCCGCCACGATAAGAGAGTTGATACAACAGGTTGACACAGTCTTTCATCTTGCTGCAGCCGTCGGAGTGGAATTGGTGGTAAACGATCCCGTCCGGACAATCCAAACTAATATAGATGGATCTGCCAATGTCATCAAAGCGGCATCAGAATTCAACAAACGTTTGTTCATTGCGTCCACCAGCGAAGTTTACGGCAAATCCGAACATGAAAAGTTTGCAGAAACCGATGATTTATTGATCGGTTCTCCGGAACACTCCCGTTGGAGTTACGCATGCAGCAAACTGCTGGATGAATTCTACCTGATGGCATACCATCAGGCTGCCGGATTACGTGGTACGATCGTCCGCTTTTTCAATACCGTTGGTCCCCGGCAAACCGGCAAGTACGGCATGGTGGTACCACGATTTGTCAGCAGAGCTTTACACGGAGAGCCCTTGCTGCTGTACGGCGATGGCGGTCAATCACGCTGCTTCTGTCACGTTGCCGATGTGGTCAGGGCGTTACTGATGCTGTTGGCAAATGACAACAGTATCGGCAATATATACAATATCGGCAGTAACCGTCTGGTCACGATAAAGGAGTTGGCTGAATTGATTATTTCCCGAACCGGCAGTTCATCAAAAACAGAATATGTCCCCTACGAAACCGCCTATGCAAAAGGTTTTGAAGATATGCGCCGCAGAATGCCGGATACTGAAAAAATCCGCACTCTGACCGGATGGCAGCCGGAATATACATTGGAAAACATTATTGATGATGTCGCAGCCAGTATGCGCTGATCCATTCTGGCAATAAATTTCACGAAACAGGTATTTTGGATATGCAAGATTTTTTCACTCCGAATGGTTTTACTTTGGCTGAAAGAACAGATGCTCATTCAGCTGCCCCCGGACAGATATTTTTTCTCACCGAAAAATTTTTGAAACAATATTACCCCCTCAGTAAATTACCGCCCGAAAAATATGATGAGGTCGCAAACTTTGCAACTAAACTGCAAAACGACTCTGAAGCGCGGACTTTGATGTGGCATTTATATACTGCATATTGCCTTAAAAATCAATATGCTTTCCCGGAAATTCTCGAACCTTTCGGCATTGAAGAATCCGGCAAAGTGTATTTGCTGTTGCTCTTTGCCTTGATTCCGTTTTATGAAGAACGTGCCGTCCGGGAAGGATTTCCCATCCGCTATGCACGTGATGCTGCTGACAGGATCGGTTCAACGACGGTATTTTATGCCCAGAAATATAATGGCAGACTGGGAATACTTGCCAAATCCCTGCCGTTTTTGCTGAATTTCAAAAACCGCCCCTGCTTCAGGATCGGCAGATTTGATTTTGAAATGAATCCTTTTTGCGACGCCCTGCCGGAAATATATGCTTGCGGCGATAAAATTACCGCACTGTGTCTGGATGGATGGATGTTTGATACCAGAGGTGAGCGGACCGTCGATGAATCTCAGGCAATACAAAAAACCCGCCTTATCCGCAATAACGGCAGTATAACAGGTACTCCGATCGACATGAACAATGGCTATGCTGAACAAGACGAAGTTACTTTGGATTTGAATAAATGGCAGAAAATCGCCGGTGAAGGTGATTGGACAATTCATTATCACATTCCCGGAGGCGGCGGCATGACTCCGGAAGCATGTTCAGAAGCATTTACTCAGGCGGTTGAATTTTTTGCGGCATATTTTCCGGATAAACCGGTAAAAATCATCTGGTCAAATTCATGGTTTTTCAACCCGGTTTATAAAGCGTATATGCCCGAATCAAATATTGCCAAACTCAGCCGCTCCGGTTATCTTTTTCCGGTGGCATCTTCCGGAAAAGATGGTTTGTTCTTTGTTTTCGGCAGAGATGATGATGACTTTGACACCTATGAATGTAAAACATCTTTGCAGAAAGCATTGATGCGTTGTCAACGTGAACACGGCTTTCTCCGCCGCACCGGATGGTTTATGCCTATAAAATAATGATTTTTTCACTTAAACGGCTTGACAAAATCATAACATGGTGTATATTCTTATCTTGACATGTTTTCAATTTAAATTAACCTTATAGAAAGAGCTTGAACATGAAAAAGGAAATTCATCCCGAGTACGGTGATGCCGTCGTTACTTGCGCCTGCGGTGCCACTTGGAACATCAAATCCACCCGCAAGGAGTACAAAGTCGGTATCTGCGCCAAATGCCATCCTTTCTTTACCGGCAAACAAAAATTTGTTGATACGGCAGGTCGTATTGATAAATTCAACCGCCGCTACAAAAAAGAAGCGTAATTCCACAGCAATATTCGGCTTGCCGGAAATCTACCGGCAAGCCTTTTTTGATTATGATCCCTTCTGACATTGAAAAGCATATCGCACGTTTGAAAGAGCGCGGGGAAGAATTGGAAACACTTCTCTCTTCAGGAGAAGTGTTTGCCGACATGGCTAATTTTCGCAGATTGAGCCAGGAGCACAGCAAATTAACAGCATTGTTTGCAGATTTTGATTCCTGGGTGACAGCGCTTGACTCTCTTGAAGCTGACCATGAGCTTCTCTCTGCTGAAAACGATTCGGAAATGCGTTCATTATTGGAAGAAGAGATCCATGAACTCACTGAAAAATCATCCGTTCTGGAAAACAAAATCCAAATTTCGCTGCTTCCTCCTGACCCCAATGATGCCAAAAATATTATTGTCGGCATAAAACCGGCAGCGGGAGGAGATGAAGCAGCATTATTTGCCGGAGAATTATTCAGAGCTTATATCCATTATGCCGAATCCCAAAACTGGAAAGTTGAATTACTGGAACAGAGCGATACCGATCTCGGCGGCATTAAAGATGTGTCTTTTTCTCTCTCCGGATGTGATGTTTACAGCAAAATGAAGTATGAAAGCGGCGTACACCGGGTACAGCGCGTTCCGGCCACAGAAGCCGGCGGCAGAATACACACTTCCACCGTAACAGTAGCAGTGATGCCGGAAGCAGAAGAAGTGGAACTGGATATCAAACCGGAAGATTTGCGTTTTGACGTATTCCGTTCCAGCGGTCCCGGCGGACAATGTGTCAACACCACCGACAGTGCAGTACGGGTGACCCATATTCCCAGCGGCTTGTCTGTAGCAAGTCAGCAGGAAAAATCCCAACATCGCAACAAAGAGATCGCCTTACGTATTCTGTATGCCAGACTGCTGGAACACAAACAACAACAGGAAGCCGAAAAACAAGCCGCAGACAAACGCTCTCAAGTCGGCACCGGTGACCGCAGTGAACGCATAAGAACCTATAATTTTCCTCAAAACCGGGTAACAGATCACCGTTTCAACATCTCGTCATTTGACCTGCCCAAAATGATGCAGGGTGCTTTTGACCTGATAATCGATCAAATTTTGAAGATAAATTGTGAACGCCGTCTCGAAGAACTGAGAAACGACTGATTTTTTCTTGAAATATACATCAAACGGTGTTATCTTAAGAACGCAACCTTATTAAACTACGGGAGAATACATATGCTTACTCAGTTGTCTCTTTTTCTGGAAAACCGTCCCGGTGCGCTCTCTGAAGCGTGCAAAGTTCTTAAAGATGCCGGAGTAAATATCCGTGCACTGTCACTGGCAGACACTCAGCAATTCGGAATTCTGCGGTTACTGGTTGATGATCCGGCCAAAGGGAAAGCAGCGTTAACGGCTGATGATTTCGTAGTAAAAGAAAATAAAGTTCTGGCACTGGGGGTACCTGATTGCGCGGGAGGATTGGCGGAATTGTTTGCAGTGATCGACCGTCTGGAACTGTCCGTAGAGTACATGTATGCTTTTGCCGCCGGGAATGCCGGACGGGCTGTGATCGTATTCCGTTTCACGGATCAGGAGGCTGCCGTAAAGAAACTTTCCTCTGAGAATATCGAAGTTATCACCCAGGCTGTGCTTGCCGGCAAATAATCCATAAACCTGAGATGTTAAAACACTCCGCTTACTGAGTAAAAATAATAAATGGTTTTATGACGGACGCCTGTGTCACAAAAACACAGGTGTTTTTATGTATTTTAAGAATAAAAAATCCTTGACTTACAACAAACTCCGTGCTATATTATATGATATTGTTGTATTCATTCCGGCACGGTGCCGTTGTGAATTGTAGTAAAGCAGTAAAAAGTAAACCAAACAAGAAAAAACAACCAAATGGAAGAAAACAAATTCGCAGAAAGTTTTCTTGACTTCAGCGGCATGCCCGAGAGCATGGAAGAACTGCTGAACGGCCAAGAAAGCGCCGCCACCATCACCAAAGGCAAAATTGTCGAAGGAACCATCGTTGCCAAACGTCAGGACGGCGCACTGGTCGACATCGGCTACAAAGCAGAGGGTTTTATCCCGGCCGGTGAATTTATGGATTTTGAAAGCATCAATGTCGGTGACAAAATCGATGTCTACCTCGAAGAGATCGAAAACCGTCAGAACATGCCAACTCTCAGCTTGGAAAAAGCATATTCCATCAAAGCCTGGAACCGCATCACCACCGAATATGGCGAAGGTCACATTGTCAAAGGTATCATGCGTCACCGGGTCAAAGGCGGTATTATGGTCGATGTTGAAGGCTTCCCCGCTTTCCTGCCCGGCAGCCAGCTCGATGTCAGCCCCGTCCGCAATATGGATGATTATCTCAACAAAGAATATGATGTCAAAATCATCAAAATCAATGTTGAACGTCACAACATCGTCGTTTCCCGCCGCGAATTGCTTGAGGAATCTCTCCGCGATCAGCGTTGCAAACTGATGTCCGATATGAAAGTCGATGAAGTTGTCAAGGGTATCGTTAAAAATATCACTGATTTCGGTGCATTCATCGATCTCGGCGGCATTGACGGTCTGCTTCACATCACCGACATTTCCTGGGGTCGCATCAATCATCCCAGCGAAGTCCTTACCGTCGGTCAGGAAATCGAAGTTGTCGTTATCGGCATTGATAAAGACAAAGAACGTGTCTCTCTCGGCTTGAAACAGAAAACCCGCAATCCGTGGGATGATGTTGTCGCCAAATATCCCAAAGGCAGCCATGTTTCCGGTAAAGTTGTCAATCTCATGCCCTATGGTGCTTTTGTTGAAATCGAAACCGGTGTTGAAGGTCTGATCCACGTTTCCGAAATGAGCTGGACCAAACGTGTCAACAAAGCCAGCGACATCCTCAACAAAGATGATGTGGTCGAAGCTGTTGTTTTGGACATTGATCGTGACAGCCGCAAAATTTCTCTCGGCCTCCGTCAGAAAGAACGCAATCCGTGGGAAGTCCTCGCTGAAAAATATCCGGTTGGCAAACACATTGTCGGTAAAGTCCGCAACATGACCAACTACGGTGCTTTTGTTGAAATCGAAAATGATATTGATGGTATGATCCACGTCTCCGATATGAGCTGGACCCGCAAAATCAACAAACCCAGCGAAGTCCTTACTCCGGGACAGGAAATCGAAGTTGTCATTCTGGAAATCAATCCGGAACAGCAGCGCATTTCTCTCGGTCTGAAACAGGCAGAAAATGATCCCTGGAGCAACATCAACGACCTTTATAAAGTCGGCGATATTGTCAAAGGCAGCGTCACCAAGATCACCACTTTCGGTGCTTTTGTTGAACTGAGCAACAAAATCGACGGTCTGATTCACATCTCCCAGCTGAGCAACGAACGCGTTGACAAAGTCAAAGACGTTCTCAAAGTCGGTGATGAAGTTGAAGCCCGCGTGATCAAAGTTGATACCGATGAACGTCGTATTGGTCTCTCCATCAAAGCTGTTGACAGCAACTTCTCCGAAGCGGATCTGAAAGCTGCTGAAGAAGAATACACCGCAGCTCTGAAACCCGGCGATGCCATGGTCAACGTCGGCGAAGTCTTTGAGTCCGGTGCCATGGATGCTCTGAAACTTGACTGATTGCAGTCTGTTTGAGTATTGCAAAACGGAGTGGAATTTATTTTCCACTCCGTTTTTTTATATTGTTTCAACTCGAAATTCCGAACACGGTCAATAACTAAACATCGCCTCCTTTTACGCGATTTATTCAGGTGAATATCATACTGCTGCAGAAAAATCAATTTGTGCTTTATATACAGCTTATCTCGCACCCAACCGAATCGCCACTTGCCGATATATCGCTTTATTTCTCTGCCGAAGCAAAATATTTTTTCTATTAGAATACATATTTCTCGCCGACACCTCCTGCCGGAAACGAAGTCACGCAATTATTTGCGTGACAGATTGAAGTTTAAGGCAGTATCATACCGCCGCAGAAAAATCAGTCTATGTTCAGTACACAGCCTATACAAAAAAAAACGCGCCCGTTTCCGGACGCACTTTTTACGTTCATCAATGACGACGCTGTTTTGCTTCGCGACGTTTGATTTCGCTCGGTTTTTCATAGTGCCGGCGATTACGCAGTTCTTTGAGGGTTCCCTCTTTGTCGAGTTTCTTTTTCAGACGACGCAGAGCGCGGTCGATGATCTCGCCTTTTTTAACGCGGACTTCGGTATGCATGGATTTCACCCCCTTTCAAACTTTTCATTAACAATTACACTGTCTTTATAATATATCACTGTTTTTCAAAAAAACAAGTCAATCATTAAAAAAAACCAAAACCGGCACCGCTGATGTTGTTTGCAGTGTAAATTTTCCATTTACGATCTCATTCAACGTTCCGGAATGCCACCACGGTAAATTCAATTCATTCAACGGATATTTCAAGCCTGTCGAAGAAATTTTTTGCTGCGGGTCAAAACTGAATATGGAAATCTGCCCCCCTGCTCTACCGGAAAATTCGCCTTTTCCGGAGAACACACTAAAGCAACCTCGATCGGTATAAAGACGGCAATCCGGATATTTTATTGCATATTCTGCAAATCTGGATAAATTTCCCAACAAATGATCCTCCCGCGCACCGGATGCACCTAATACTGCGGTCGGTGAAAAACCTTTTTCACTGCAAAACCGGAATGCTTTTGCCAAATCATTGGTTTCCTGTTCGTAAAATTTGACCGCCCTGTCCGCAAACCGTGTTTTTGCCTCAGCAGAAACGCTGTCCAAGTCTCCAACGATCCAATCCGGTTCTCTGCCGAACTGCAATAATTTATCTGCCGCACCATCACAACATATCACCGTGTCTGCAGTACGCAGAATATCCAAAACCTTCCGGCACTGAGGAAATTCCCCATCGGCCAGAATCACGACCTTACTCATGGATAACCGAGACCACCTTTTCCGGAGGAGTTAATGCCAACTGCCGCTGAACAGCCGGGATCGTCCGCAACACTTTCTCCACCATCAACGGGGTGATGGCTTTAGTACACTCTATTTCACGCGGAGTTCCGCTGTGGCGGGGACACCAAATCGGAGCATTGACATCAAAGAACAGCGTCGGGTCGCTCCAACATCCGTGGCAATAATTGAAGTTCGTGATCCGGTACGGAGTAGGAAATTCAGCACCTTCCATAGAGAATCCTGCCAAAAGCACCACCGGGATATTGCAATCCCAAGCCACCCAGGACAAACCACTGGGTAAACCGATGAAAAAGTCGGCATGTTGAAGCATGGCGATCCGGTCGGCAATCGGCAAACGACCGGTAAAATCTTCGGCTTCACTGGGAATGGAAAAATGCTGTCCGGCAAAATTCAAATCATGTTCCCGGTCAATATCCAACACCCGATAGCCGATAGATTTCAAAAAACGGATCGCGGTATTCCATCCATCCGGATAATTCCAGTATTTAGACGGATTAGTCGCCATACTTGAAATACACACATACGGCTCTTTGAAAGGACGGGGCGCATCTAAATGCAGACGAACTTTCAAATATTCATGCGGCAATGCCAGCATTTGACTGATCGACCGCTGCATGCCGAAGTGCTGATGGGCAACCGGCCGCCAACTGCTGCGGTCTTTGGGGAAAGCGGCACAATAATAAGCCGCATAACCGTCATTCAACGGCGGACGTTCACTGACCGGAATGAACTTCAATCTCGGATAAAGATCGCCGCAAAGCCGGATAAACCATTCACCGATCACGCAGGTAACATCTGCTTCATGCACCCGGCGGAACTCCTCCGCATAAGGCATCCAGGCAAAATTCTCACCCAAACCGCCGTCCGGCACCACCACATAAACTTTTTTACCTTTAACATCAAATTTATGTTCAAAAAGCAATTCTTTGGTTTCGGCATCTGAAATTTTCACATGATAACGCAAAAAGTATTTGCGGTCACCTACCACCATGCCGCCGCCATCCAGGACGTTTTCGTAAAGCGGCAGATCGGTATCCATATCCATAACCAGTACATGGTAACGTCTGCCGGCGGGCAGCAAAAAGCGGAATCCGAAAATAAAGTCATATTTGATCCCGTGCGGAGCATCCATTCCCGGAACATCGCCTAATTTGATCGTACATTGAGCGTTACGCGGATCCGGACCTATTTCCGGACCGATCATCGGAGTCTCATTCGCACCGGGAGTAACAGACATGGAAACAGATAACGGAGCTGTATTTATGCCTGCGATGGAAATCGGCTGGGGTTTGAACGAATATCCCATTTTAGTTATATCCTTTATAAAATTAAAGATAATCTATACTTCTGATTTTGATTCTGCCGGTTGCCGGATTCCGTTCCAAAGTAACAAAGACTTTGACCTCACCGGTTATTTCATCGAAATAAACATTTTTTTCCGGATTACTCTTGTGTTTATAATAATCAAATACTCCTTTAGTGCATGTTTTGGTTGCAATTTTATCTCCGGAATCTATCTCAGCACCGGACTCAAACTCGGTTTCAGCAGTACTTTTCACTTGAACACCCTCTACATCTTTTATGCTTTGGGCAACTACCACAATCTGAATGATTGATGGCGGAACCTCTTTTTGGGCACTGAGCAAATTAATGGTTTTACCAATTATTTCTTCACGAGAAGCATCGGTGTCCGACACACCTGAAGCCCCCCGGAATCTCTCGATAATGTTGTCATAATAGTAGTTCAGAAATTCACCCCGGCTGGAATAATCTCCACGATTTCCGGTAAATGCGCTGATGACTTCCGAAGACGTATCCAAATCAGCACCTGATGAATCCCGCTGAGTAGTCGGAAAAGGTCTGGTACTGTTATTCGTCGCACCGCTGCGAGTGGAATTATAGATAAAATCTTCAGGTTTTTCACCATATACCACCCCATTGAACAACGCATTGATCATATTGGGTTCCAGTGTTGCATTATATTGAGAGTGCCTATCTGACAACATATTAACATTGATTTTACCGTAGGTTCTCAATTGTGCGGTCATTTTAATATAATCCAAAATGCCTCCGTCACCTTCTGAATATGATGTTCCCGGCAAAGTCCATGAATTATTGCCAGCCAAATGACCATCCTCGGCGGAATAAGTTCCGCCCCCGGGACGTCCGGCTTTTGTCAAATTGAGCGTCTGCCAACGGACACCGCGGTGAATGAATCCGATCTCCCACGGACTCATCATCGGGGCATTACGGATATATGCGGTCGAAATCCGTTGAGTGTCAGTCGCGCCCGGCTCAGTAACGGTCTCTCTATCTCCGGCAGATGCCAAACTGGGATTGAAATTGCCATCAACAGCACTTGCCGATGCAGTTGATGCGTTGACCAATCCTTGTTTACTATTGTCAATACGCATTGCGCTGTTAATAACACAAGTGGATTCGACCTCACCATTAATACCGGTCAAAGTCTGATAGTTATACAAATTGACAAATTCCAAACTATCACTCCAATCCTCTGGATTGAGATTCTGGCGCGGATCGTAGTTTCGCATACCTCCGACCAGCAGACCTTTTTTATTCGTTCCGGCTGGGTCGTCCGGCTTATTCACTTCCACAATATTAGTCAAATTATCAGCTTTTATGTCACCAAGTACAGCATAATCAACTCCCACATCAGCAACACTGTTGACCTTCACCGGAGATGTCAATTCCTTGGTCGTACCTGTTAAAACAACACGTGGCTGGAAAGAAATTTCACTGACTTTTATTTTTGACAGGGTGATTTTTTCCAAATTCACTTCGTTAAACAATACACTTCTGTCACCGGTGAACCCACTGTCACCGGCAATACGAAACTCTGAACTGCTATTGTATGTGCCAGCTTTGATATTCGTATACAACGTCTTGAAATCAGCAAAATCTCCGTTGCCACTTTTCATTTTGATTACAACATCGTCCTGGAGATTGTCATCAACATCAAAGAAATCTTTGAGTTTACCAGAATTGAATTTGGCAAATCCCATATCACCGGTAACAAAATTGTTGGTTTGAATCACCGTATCATCAATTACCGATACAGGATAACGCGAATCGGCGGCATGGTAGTCAAAATAAATTTTTCCGGGTATTTCAGGAGATGCGGTTTGCGAATTGGGCAGTTTTTTCCATTCTGAATCCTGCCCGACAGATAAAACCGCAGCCTGAGAACTATTGGGATCGGTTACAAGTCCCTGATTATGATCAGCATCATTCAAATTAACTGTAATATCAACATATAATTCGCGTTTCTCCCACGATACAGTGGGATTTCCCGGATCATCAGGATTGGGCGTGGTGATTTTTTTCTCATAGACCAACTTGACATCTCTGAGAATAACCTGCTCAGTCTGTGCAGAAATGCTCAGTTTCCCGAAATCAACATTTGCCGACACGGGAACCCGGTTTGGCTGAGCAGCATCAGTCTGCCACAATTCCTCGATTTCGGTCCGGGGATAAATATTGGCAAGTTTCACAATCGGCAGCATATTTACCTGCAAATATGAATTCGCCGGAAACTTGAATGTACCGCCATCTCCCGCCGGGGTCAGATCATCGTTGGCATCCAGTGCCATACTGAATCCCAATTCATAAATGTACGGGGATTTCTCATTGCCGGTAAAATACGGATCTTTTTTTTCTGTTCCGACTTTCCACCATGATAAATCACTGCCGTTCGGCCCCCAGTCTTTTGCGGCGATATCAGAAGTCGGCACACTGTCAGCATCACAATAATCGTTAAAATTGGCGGCAATCTGTTTGCGCCAACTTTCCAAATCAGCACTTCCGTCTTCCAACAAAAATGTTGTATTGCCATCCGACGTGGATCCAATCAAACGCAGAAACCCCAAACCGGTACGTTTTTTTAACGGAACATCAAAGTCATACTCCCATTCTTCATCATAATCATCGCCGTCATAAAAAGCAGTCAACCTTTCAAGAGCTTCCGGAGAGTTTACATTACCATCCGCAGCGTTTCCGGAATCAATACCGAAACGGGCATACCACGGATCACTTCCAAGAGATACATTGAAACCATCCTGACCATATATGTCACTGTCAGATACATTTTCAACGAAAATTTCGGAAATATTGAACCGCAACGGTTCCGGAATCAGCATAGATGCATCGTATATCGTTTTATCCTCCGGCTCCGGAATCAACCATTTCTCCAACCAACGTTTTTTCGTATTATCATCAATCCCGTCAACATCACCGCACAGGTCATAAATTGCATTATAATCAAGAATCTTTTTGTTAAGAATGTCAGGATCAGAAGAAGCAAGAGCATTCTCTATAGTCCTGAACATCGGAGTTGCGTTATCCAGAAAAACTTCATCAATCTCCCGTCCCCAACGGTTTTTTCTCGGTATAAAAGCTCTATCAAGAGTCGAATCACTATTGTCAATATGTCCACGGAAGAATACCGGAGCAAGAATTTGCGACGGAGCCGAAAAAACCTGCCATGCCGCCCTGCCGATGATCTGTCTGCCAGAACCGCCGTGATCGTAAAAAAACACCCACTTGCCATTCCAGCTGCTTTTGAACTTTTCATTGAATATAGCGGCACTTGAAGCGTCAACGACCGAATTATCTCCCGGCAAAGTCAGCAATGATTTGAATTTGCCGCTGGAAAGCAGTGCATCATTGAATTCTTCACTGCCGCCGGCAGATAAATTACCGTCAGAATCATATTGACTGAAACTGTAAATGTCATTAAAATTCTCCGGACTTTTCTCCAAATCAAGTATACACTGCTGCTGGTACAGCATCACCGCCGCCACAGCCCGGTTGACAGCGGATAAAGCGATCATCCGAGCCTGAGTCCGGGCACGGTTATTCTGCGCGGCTTTTTTGAACACCAAAGAATTTCCGACAAATGCCACCCCGATCACAAGCAGCAATGCGAGCAATCCGATGGCAAAAACCAATGCCGCACCGCTTTCACCGGTATATTTTTCACGTCTCTCTGTCATATCCATTAATTCCTATCATCAACAAATATTTTTTTACCCAAAAATACCAGACGCCGGAAAGTATGACCATGCTCCCGGAATATCTCATCTTTTGCAGAACCGGATGCGTTTTCCCACTTGTCATAGTTTTCCGGAGTATCCATCATAGATATTTCAATTTCCACCCAGTATGGGGGAGTTTTCAAATCCCGGAAAGAACTGTCTGAGTTTTGTGTCAATCCTGCATAAGAGACCTCATAATCACTCGCCGTACCGGAATAAGTTTCTTTGATATAGCGGTAAGAAAGCTTAAAATCGGTAACATTTCCAATCAAAGTAACAACATCCACATCACTGCTGTTAGTTGATTGCAATTTACTCTCAACATCATCCCAGGCATGTTCAGCTCTGGAACTCTCATCTGAACCGTTCCAAGTATCAAATGGGGGGAAATATTTTCTTTTGAACGCATCTGCCTGATTGTGTTTTGCAGAAAAAGTCCTCATTTCCAAATAACCGTTATTGTTCCGCAAAAATTTAACGAACCGGTAATAACTGTTCTTGGAGGTTGAATCATTACGGACATCCTCGGTCATTCCTCCGGCAAACCAGATGTAGTTATTGTTTTGATCAATACTGAATGGCACATTTTCATAATACACCAGTGTCTGTATCCGCGCTGCAATCAGTTCCATCGCAACTCTGGCATCAGAAAAAGCCCGGGATTTCTGTTCCGCATTCAGCCACAAATTCTGCGCTCCGGAAAATAATCTCATTGATACCAACAGCAAAACACTGAAAACCGCCATCGCGGCAAGTAATTCGACCAGAGTGAATTTTCTTTTTATTTTCATTATAAAAACCTTTTTAAGGGAAATTAAAAATCAGAATCATGCACCAGAGCTTTAATTGCTTCGGTTATTGTTATCCACTTGCGGGTCATAATTGTCGTTGATGATTTCAAACCGGAAATAACTTTTTTTACGAACATCGTATGCTGCATCCGCAGGATAACTCAACTCCAAAACCATCGGTACAACAAACCGTTTCAAATCGACATCGCTGCCGCTTAAATCTGAATATTTTTTGTAAATGACCCGTCCATTTTTTTCCACCGGAAAAAACTCATCTTTCAAATAATTTCCCGATGCCGAATTATCATCATCCACGTAAATTCTTGCTACTGCCGAAAATGTCACATAAGGAACATTACTGGTGTCATCAGTGTTCACTCCGCCGAATTGCCGCACCCAATATACATTGTCCTGTAATTTCAACACCGATGCGTAGTCCTTGTCTGATGATCCGGACGGGGCTCTTACATTTAACATATCCGGAACAGTTCCACTGGCTGTATCCGGGATACCGTCATAGATATTGTCCCGTTTATATTTGTTTTGCGGAGAATTATTGTTATAGAACAAATTGCGGAAGTAATCCCCGTCAGCATCACGATTGGAATTGTCCAACGCGATATCCGCCTTGATAAGGGTGATAACATACTCTGCCAAGTCGGCAATATTGTTTTCGGTAACCGCCTCCCGGTGAGCGTTCAATCCGACCGGGAACAGTACCAGAACACTTGTCAATCCGACCGCAATGACCGTTATTGCCAAAACGATCTCAACCATATTAAAATAATGTCCGGTCAACTTTTTCATCTGCACACCTGTTTACTGTTGATCAACAAAAACTGCCCGTCCGGTCACTGCATTCAAGGCAAACTGCAATGTATTGTCCCGATTCAAATACTCAATATTTCCCTGAGTATCCATTTTGGTCTCGGTGAAATAAAAACTGAGCGGCTTGATCGTATTGACAATACCATAGTGAGGACTGAACACAATTGCCGTATGATTATCCTGAGTCAACGCATCCATATCCGGATCTTTAACAGTTGAGTCATATTCTATTTTGAAAAGTTTCGTAGATTTGGTAATATTCGCTTTGTCAACCGCCGGCAGCAAATCGTTATCACTCAAATTTCCGGAATTTCCTTTTCCTTTAAGCAACTCTGTCCACTCGTAATTGCCGTCACTGTTTACAGACGGCTCATCAATTCTGACCAGCCTGGCACCATCATCCGGATTGCGCCAGGAGCTGTCCGACACCCACTCTATGAATTCAAAACTCGATCCGTTTTTACGGACAAATGCCAGACGATATCCGCCCAAAGCGTACTGTTTCAATCGGGCATCGGTTATCTCTGACGCAAAACACGGTATGATCATTGCCACATATTTACGGGAGGCGACCGCTTTGGATTGAGCCATTCCCAAGCCCAACTTGAAATTGGATGCCGCCTGATCGACCTTGCTGCCGAACATCATCCGGTTGAATGCCGGTGTGAATACCGCAATAAGCACACTGGCTATCGCAATCACGGCAAGCATTTCTATCAGTGTGAATTTCTTTGTACTGTTTTTTTTCATAATCTTCATTTCCCTGAATACTCACTGTCGGCGATACTATAGACCATCTGAACACTTTTTTCAATTCATTTACAGCATTTTTTACGAAAAAAAAACAAAAAAAATGCGTTTCCGGAAGTGTTGCAAACCTCCGGAAACGCTTTTACAGACAATTTTCAATCATCCCAAGCTGTATTTCCCAAAATACCATCGTTGAAAAATACCGGCTTGCATCCCAATTCAAACATACTGCGCGCCGCACATTTCAAACGATCCATGTGATCTGGCAGATAATTCGAATAATATGGGAAAGTGTACTGTTCGTGGCTGGCAGCATTGAATATTTCAAACCCGCTGCGGGATGCATTCTCCGCAATTTTTGCATAACGCCCGGGGATGTCTGCCAACGCGACCAGATTGCAGCAGGTCCCTACTGATGAGAAGAAGAATAAACCGACCAGCGGATCATAGTAAACCGCATTCTTGCTTAAATAATCGGTCTCTTCGTAAAATCCGTAATGCAGTTTCAAACCCAGCGTATCAGCATTGCGGTCAACTCCGGACGCAGAACGCTTCTCAACTTCCTGCATGTTGCCGCCTTTCTGACGGTCTGCCAGACTGGGACCGCCCATCACCCGCGGATGCAGATTCATACTGTAGCAGCGCGTACCGCGCCGGATCATTTCCTGAGCTACCGTGGGATGGACATTCGCCCAGTGCATCACCACCGGCGGAATAAAACACTCCTCTCCGGCAAAACGGTGGATCTCATTTTGCACCAAATCCCAATCCCGTCCGAAATCATCTCCGGATGCTTCACAATACGGACGATCCGGAAATTCACTGTAACTGTGAAAGGAAAATTTCAACCAGTCAGCATTATCCTGAAATTCACTTTTCCAGATATCCGGCATGTCTTTCAGCAAAAATCCATGATGATCGTTGCGGTAAAACGTATTAAGCGTGAATTTGGTACCGAATTCAGCGTTGATCTTTTTCAATCCGGCAAAATAAAAGTGGTCAAACACACTTTTCGGACGGTCCTTTGCCAAATCTGTAAAAACAAAACTGTGGTCATCAATATAAAAATTGCTCCGCTTGAATGACTTTTTATCCCAGACCAGCACCAGAGACTGGGTATAACTGCCATAGGGCGTAACGGCTTCAGCAGTTACCGTATTGAATTTTTCAGTCAACTCCACATCGGCAGAAAAATTTCTGCCGATCATTTCAGCAGGAATACCATTGATTTTCACCGGACATCCCATGTCTGAAATGCCCTGAATTTTTACAGTAAGGGATTTTTCATTTTCCACACCGTGATTGTGATTCAATACGGCTCCCTGACGATGACTGGTGATCTCTATCATAACAATACATCCTTTTTGAAACATTTTCCGGAGTTATCTGACATAAGATAATCCACTTTTACCTGATTTCAAGATTTTTGCAGTTAAAAAACAGTTTTATTCCCCAAATGCGCTGCAATATTTGACCGTCAGCAAATCCGGAGCAAGCACCGTAATATCCGCAAGAAAACCAACTTGTAATTTTCCGGTAACATCCCCCAATCCGATCGCGGCAGCAGGATTCGCAGATGCGGCTTTTGACGCTTCAACCATAGAAAAGCCAAAACGGGTGACCATATTGAAAAATGCCCGGTTCATAGTTAGAGATGAACCGGTGATCACATTGTCGCTTTCCCGGCGGGCAACATCTCCTTCACGCACTATATACCAGCCGCCGGCCTCTTGAAATTTTCCGTATTTCAGCCCAGCTCCCTGCAATGAGTCCGTAATGGCAATAACATGATCTGCCCCCGCCGCTCTGCGGGCAAGTTTTACCAGCTCCGGCGGCACGTGCAGACCATCCATAATTATCTCTTTCATTACCCGGTCATCACAAAGTGCCAGATCGGTGATCGCCGGTTGACGGACTCCACCGTGATCCTCAGGTAAATCATAAGTATCAAACAAATGACAAAATTGCTTTATTCCGGAAGCAACAGCCTTTTCATAATCAACCGGCAGCAATCCGGTATGTCCGGCTGAAACCGTTACCCCTGCTCTGGCAAAATACGGAATAACATCGTATGCTCCGGGAACTTCCGGTGCAATGGTCAGCAATTTCAACGTCCCGTCAGCAGCGGCAAGATATTTATCTGCTTCGCTTGCAGTGGCAATACGGATGAATTCCGGAACCATTCCGCCACAATGTTCCGGATTGAGCCACGGCCCCTCCAAATGAATTCCGGCAACTTTCGCACCAGGCAGATCATCCCGGATGATGTCGCGGATATCACTCACCTGCCGGAGCAGGACAGCTTCGGTATTGCATGACAAGGTCGGACAAAAACTGCAAACTCCATATTTACCGGCACAAGCAGTCATGCCGCGTACCCCGTCAGCTTCTTCCGCAGAAAAATATTCCAATCCGTGAGTGTGTATATCCACAAATCCGGCAACGACCCAATCCGCATCAGACTTGATTTCAGAAAATTTATTTATTCCGGAGATGATATTGCCGTCAGTAACGACTTCGCCATAGAAAACACTGTCCGGAGTTACGATATTTCCAGTATAACTCATTAAAAATCCTTTCTGCGATGTATACATCGATAATATAACTGCGTTTAACATGCCGCGCAAGTTTTTTGAAAAAAAATCACTTCAAACTTGCAAAAAAAGTTCCGGAGTGATATTTTTTCAAAGTATAATGCTAACCCCCAAACTTATCGGAAATTTTTATGTTGGTATTGAAATTTGCAGTCCAAGCTGAAACGTGGGCAAAAAACTCCCGTTTTCTCGCCGAAGCCATTCCGGTAAGCTCACCGGAAGAAGCAAAACGTTTATGGCGTTTCCGCAAGGAAACATACGATAATGGCGGTCACATAGTATACGCATTTACCACCGGGCCAGCTCAAAATATTTCCGGTTGTTCAGATGATGGAGAACCTTCCGGAACCGCCGGTCGTCCGGTACTGGCAGTCCTGAAAGGCAGCAGCATAACCAACTGTCTGATCACTGTGGCACGCTGGTTCGGAGGAACCAAACTCGGTACCGGCGGCTTGGTTCACGCCTACAGTGACGCTGCCAAAGCGGCACTTGCCAATGCCGTATGCACCGAACTGCTGCCGATGACAAAAGTAAAAATCACCATCCCTTACCAGTTTTATGAACAGGTCAAAAGGATATTATCCGGATATACATTTACGCTTGACAGTGAAAATTTCGCTTCCGAAGTGACCATTTGCGGAGAAATATTTGATGAGCAGGAAATGTCTCTGCATCAGAAATTGAATGAACTTGCTAATGGTAAAATCATTTTTGACAGATGTTAAATCCTAAACGGTTTCATCAAGCAGCTGTTGACTTTTATCAAACCGTGTGCTATATTCTTTGTAAAGATCAATTCATGGGCAGAGTTATTGCAATGAAATCACATCCGGTTGCAAAAATAAGGATATCGCAAGTCACAGAACTTTCACTGTGGAGTCTGGTACTGTTTGCCGTTATTGCCGGATTTATTACTTTGGCATCATTCCGGCAAACGTCCGGTTTGCTTAATACCACAATATATTCCTCTGATGCTTTTCCCCAAGCGGAACAGCCTCTGCTCCCGATTCCGGATGATCAAAACGAGCTTCCCGACATTTTACAGTCAGCATGCCCGATCAATACCGGGGCATTAACAATATCCCGCCGGAATCATGAATCACTGATCTTGCGTTGGTTCCGCGACGGTAAAACCGGGATACCGGCGGCGGAAATAATTTTATCTGGCAACACCGATTTTGCGACTGACCGGCAAATTCTTTCCGGTTTCATCTTTCAAACTTTTATTCAACACTCATTACCACCGCGCGCCAGTCCGGCAGCAGTTTGATCCGCGATGCGCCGCTTGCATTATGCAGCGGTAAAGTTTCCGGAATTGATACCGGAACTGTGTTTGATAATCAATGTGGAGAAAACTGCTCTATGAAAGAGTTTTTGAAAAATCACTGGGATGACATTCTCGTTTACGGTTTCGGCACTCTCATGGTCGTTGCCGGGGTAATGTTTTGCTGCATTATTGTTGCTTAATTGAAAAATTCAAAAACCTCCTGCGTATAAAACGACGCAGGAGGTTTTGTTTTATATTTTCAGGGTAATAATGTACCGGATTGCAACTTAAGTTACTTTTCAAGCTCGATCCCCAACCATGAAGCAACCGTTTTTCCCATGATTTCATCAATTACTTCCGGCGGAACTCCGACTCGATCCAACAGGGCATCATAATACTTCTGCGCTTCAGTGACCAAGTGAGGATAAGTTACATACGCATCTGATCCCAACACTATTTTGCGATAAGTGTCCCAGGATTGCTCAATGTACCACAAACTGGAAGAAAACATATCAACTACCTCTTTGGGCTGCAGACGTTTCCATTGTCCGCAACCGCCCCAATCGGTATACAAATTGGGCAGCATTTTTATATATTGACTTGCTTCATCCTGAAAAATTCTCGTTCCCATGTGAGCCATAATGATTTTCAAATTCGGAAATGCTCTGGCAATACGGTCAAGATTGATCGGGTGCATATTTTTCAATACCGGACGGCGATAAACGGTATCATCCTGACATGGGCGGTAATTTCCGGTATGAAACAACAGCGGCATACCGCATTTTTCTGCCGCTTCATAAACCGGCATATAAATGTCATGATCGTATTCATAATAAGGATAAATACATTTGAATCCGCGCACTCCCATTTCCGCGTAGTGATAAACTTCCGCCGGATCAGCAGTTTCCCACAAATCCAACTTTGCCAGCGGCAAAAAACAATCCGGATATTTTTTGCAGGTTTCGATTACCGTCTCATTGGGAGGAAAATCGTATCCTCCATAACGCAAGCCTCCGGAAAGCGCAAGAATTGTCTCTGCTTCCCGGGCTGTTTTTGCTAAAATTTCGATTTGATCCCGGTCAGTACTGTTAAAATGAACATGGAAATCCAAGCGTTTCATAATTTTTCTCCTGTTTACAGCGATTATAATTAAATTTTCCTGGGGGCTATTACTTCTTTTTTTTAGCCTTGCGCCATTCCCATGGCGGCTGAGGATCACTATTTTTCCAAAGTCCGGCTGCACTGCTGCGTGCCTCTTCCTGAGCTAAAGACAACTCGTATTCATTTTTCGCATAATCGGCGTAATACCACGCCATTCCCTCGGAAACCATTTCCCGGTTGATATACCGTCCCCGGAACATGACCTTGCAGACGACCCGCCCATAACGATCCTGCGAAACGACTTTCAATGTAACATCCTGCCCTAATATTTTTTTCCGCAGATTATCCCGGGAAACCATCCCGAAATTCTGGGCGGCTTCAGGCGCATCAATTCCATAAAAGCGCACCTTATACTTTTTATTATTCTGCGTAAGCAAAGTTGCCGTGTCTCCATCATAAACTTCAATAATACGTCCGTCTATCTCCTGCTCAGGAACCGCACTGCCCGGTTCAGACAATCCACCGGGTAAAAATTTAATGATCGGTGCGGGCAAAAAGTTTTTATATTTCAGCAACTGTATGCCCAAATTATCCAACCGGTCAAGATTAAAAATAACGCCCCCGGATAAAATAAGGATCACCGTTAAAAAAAGACGTTTGAAGAAATTAAATTTTTTCCTGAAAAAAGAGCTGTTTTTTTCTTTTTCCTTGCCGACTGCCATATTATTCACTCCTGCGCTGATCTTGAGGAAATATACTTGCAAAAACATAAAAAACAAGCGGTCGAACTTGATTTTTTTGCAAATTGTTTTATAATTAAACAACAGAGGAGAAGAACGCTGCTGCAGAATAACCTGCAACAGTAAAAAAAGAGGAGTATTTGTTATGAAAAAAAATCTCATGCTGTTGGGTGCAATCGCCGCCGGAACTCTGATTCTGACCGGTTGCTGCTGCAAACCGAGCCATTGCTGCCGCCCGCACAAATCCAGGCAGAATACCAGACAGTGCGCGCCGAACACCTGCCCTGTCACCGAGGAAACAATGACCATTGAAGCCGTTGAAGTGATCCCGGTCGGAAACAATGCGCCGCAGGCTCAAAATCAAAACCAAGCTCAGACTCCGGCTCAGACTCCGGCTCAGACTCCGGCTCAGACTCCGGCTCAGACTCCGGCAGCAAAATAAAGGAATCATCTCATGGGTAACATATCCATACGCAACACCCGGACCGAACGCAATTTACTCTATGCGTTTGCCGGGGAATCACAAGCCCGGAACCGGTATACTTACTTTGCCTCTCAGGCGCGCAAAGAAGGGCTGATGCAAATCGCGGCAATTTTTGCTGAAACGGCGGATCAGGAAAAAGAACATGCCGAACGTTTTTTCAAATTCCTCGAAGGCGGTTCGGTAACGATCAATGCCACCTACCCTGCCGGAGTCATCGGAAATACCGCTGCCAATCTTGCTGCTGCCGCAGAGGGGGAATACGATGAGTGGCACACTCTTTATCCGGGATTTGCCGAAGTGGCGCGTCAGGAAGGATTCACGCATATCGGAATGGTCTTTGATTATGTGTGTATTGCAGAAAAGCAACATGAAAAACGTTACCGGCATCTGCTGCAGAATCTGGAGAACGATCAGGTATTCACAAAACCGGAACCGGTCGTATGGCGGTGCATGAATTGCGGTTATATCCATACCGGAACCAATGCCCCAGATCGATGTCCGTCTTGCGATCATGATCGGGGATATTTCGAAATACTGGCAGAAAACTGGTGATTCAAATCCCGCCGGGAACCGGAACAAATTCCGGTTCCCGTTTTGATTTTCAGCATTTATCTGCAACAACAGAAACTCCATCCGGGATCACCGCAACGCGTGCAGAATGTCCTATTTGCTCATAAGCCATTGCCAATGCCTCATTCAGCGAAGATGCCACTGTAAACTGCATAGTTTCAAGCAATTTCCGGTCACAATCCCGGGACACCAGAATAACTTTGCATCGGCACAATATACGCAGCAAAATCTGATACTGCCATTGATCGGCAGGTGTTTCTTTGCGGGGGATCGTCAATATTTTATCCAGCAGCTGTTGCGGAGATCTCATATTTTTCAAAGTTTGAAAAAACATTTCCCCGCCATGTCCGTCAGAACAACTGGCTGCCATGATTATTACTCCGCCTTCTTTGCAGACCGCTTCTCCGGCGGTCATCCCCTTTACACTTTGATAAACATTCTGATCCAGAGGATATCCGCCGTTGGAAGTAATAACGATATCAGCTTCCGGAACCTTGATCCGGCAAAATGAATTCAAAAACTCACATCCGGAAGCATGAGCAGATTCCGGTTCTCCGGCAAATGCCCGGATGATTTTTTTGTCACTGTTTATAACTACATTGACTATATACGCCAATTTTGCCTGTTTCATGGCAAAAAGCATATCCTGATGGATGGGATTATTTTCCAGAATCCCGGTCCGGGCAAACGGACTGGCAATAAATTCGGCACAATGGTTTGCCATAACCGTTTCCCTGGCGGCAATACCGGGCAGAATGCTTTTGCGGCCGCCGGAAAAACCGGCAAAGAAATGAGGTTCTATAAATCCCTCAGAAATCAGCAAATCTGTTTCCACAGCCTCCCGGTTGATCCGCAAACGACCTCCTGACGGCAATACACCCATATCGACCAGCATATTTTCATCAGTACAATCATGGATGATGATTTTTTCATTGGCGACGATCTCTTTGCCGAATTTAGCTTCCAATTCAGCAGCAGTCGTTTCCCGATGACAACCGGTAGCGATCAAAATCGTAATTTTGATATCAGGATTGCCGGAACGTAAACGGCGCAGCATTTCCGGAATAATATTCCGGCTCGGCACCGGTCTGGTATGATCACTGGCAATAATAACTGCCGAATTTTTGTTTTTCGCCAATTCAGATAAATCAAGAGAACCGATCGGTTCATTCATCGCCCGGATAACCTCGGCAGTACCATCTGAAACAGCCGGAGGCAATGCTGATTCATAGACACCGATCAAATTCTCATCCGGAATATCAACATTCATTCCATCCCGACCGTATGCAACTCTTACCACCGCCATAATCTTGTCTCCACACACAAAAATACCGTTCCGGAACTTATTTGCCCGGAACGGCACTGATCAATTATAAAGCCAGCAATGCGGCCAATTTCTCGTGTTCTTTACCCCACGGCTGCGGCCACAAATCTGCCAAACGGGCTTTGATATCTCCCCCGGCGGCAAATTCTGCAGCAGCAAGTTTCGCCCCGGCAGCAAATTCCCGCGGTTCGATACCCTGACTCAACACCAGACGCATTGTACCGATGACCCGGTCATCCCAACTCAATTTGCGTTCAGGATCGCGGACAATACGGTCAATGGCATCTTTCAAAAACGGATTGGTCATCCGTACCAGCAAGCCATCCACATAAGCTTTGAATCCGGCTTCCGTAAAAAGTTCATCATTGAGTGCTGCGTATTTTTTCACCAATGCTTTACCGGATTCTTCAAAAAACGCTTTGCGCGCTCTTTCGATCAATTCCGGATATGCACGAACTTCATCCATTGTGGTGCAGCCTTTGGCTTTGCCCAATGTCGCAAGCAGAAAGTGAGTTGCATTATGTCCGTAAAGTTTGGCATCTTCAAACGGGAAAAGGTCATCTTTAACGTACAATGACTGAACTTTACGATTCTCAATACCGGGGCATTTGGAAATATAAATCGTATTGAATTCCTCCACCAGATGACCATTTTCAGCGGCAGGAGCCAATGCGGGATATTTTCCGCCGGCAGGGATCACACCGCTCATTTTGCCGATCACGGTATTCAAATAATAGGTATTGGGGAATTTCACTCCCATAGCCTTTTCCAACTCTTCAGCTGCGTGATTGTTGTTTTCTGCAGTATAGAAAAATCGGGTTCTTTCCGGCTGCAATGCAAAACCGGCTTTGAGCCACGGCGCACAATATGCGTAGAATTTCACACTGGGCAGAGCGGTTGCCAGTTCAGAAGCCTCTGCCGCTGCCTGAATGAGCTTTTCAACATCCGCAGGATCATTGGGATTGTAAACTTCAACGTTTTTGTATTCTTCCGAATAAACTTTATCTGCCGCGGCGATATTGACAGTAACACTGTGAACCTCATTGACGGCAGCTTTGAGTTTATCATTCACCTCGGCAATAACAATACGGTCAAAACCGCCTTTGGCGGCTCCGGCAAGAAAAATACCGGTTTGAATGGGCCCAAGACCAATTCCGACAAAAGTACTCATTTTTCATAACCTTTCTGATTAATTATCTGGCAAACGCATCAACACCGGCAATAAATACATCCTGATGCTTTTTCAATTCTGCGATGGTGTAATCATCGGCAAGCAACTGACCGGGCGCATTCATTTCCGTACCTGCCAGCAATGGCAGACCGCGTTTTACAGCGGCGGCGACAAAACGATCCAATTCGGACACCAGCTTGCGGCTTTTTTCCGGATCAGAAGCGCGCCAGTTGCGATCCGGGATCAACGTTGCGGCTCCGGCTCCATAACGGATGTGCAGATCCAACAGAGCATCCACATCATTTTCTCCGGCAGAAAATCCATTGAGCCATGCCAATGTCGGAGTTGCACCGCAGGCTTTAATAAATTTATTCATTTCATCAAGGGTCGGAAAACTTTCCGGAGCAGCTTTAACATAACCGACACCTCCGGATTTCATGGTTTTGGAGCGGATCAGTGCCTCCATTTTAACCGGATCACTCTCAAAAGCACCGATTTTTTCCTGCCAGTATGCCGCCAGTTCCGCACCGGCAAATTTTTTCTCCGCCGCGACCCGGTAGGCACAGCAGACATGACGCTCGGTAACATTTCCTGCCGGAGTAAATTCTCTGGCAACAGCATCAAAATCCACCGCATTTTCAGTCAACAGCGTGTTGACTTTTTCTACAAGCGTGCGAGTCCGTTTCTGAGCTCTGAGTTTCAAATCCGCAGCAAATGCTTTCTGAGACTCCGGCACAACTGATGAAGTAAATCCGCACCCGAGATGATAGGCTATTCCCGGTTCCCCGGGGGAGTTGATCTCTTTATCCGCCATATCCGGCACAAAGACCCGGGTTTCCATACCGGCCGCGGCCTTAACGCCCACTGCTTTAGCGGCGGCAAGAAATTCATCAACCCCATCCAATACATCAAAATCCACCAGCATCACTCCGCGCCAATTCAAATCTTTGGCAAGAGCGACCAGCATGGACGGTGAATAACCGTAACCATTATAAGAGTAAAAACTGTGACAGTGCATATTGAATGCATTGTTAGCTTTGCGGAACTTGTCCAATGCCTCCGCACGCACGGCACTGTCAAATGAATTCAATGATTTTTTCAAGCTTTCATCCATGATCAAATACCCTTTATCTGCCCATTACTTTGCGAACTGCTTTATCAAGTTCGACCTGAAATTTCTCAATATCTTCCTGTGTTGGTTTTTCGCCGACCAGATTTTCCAATCCCAATCTGCCCATATTGTCCACATACCACTCAGCAGTGGAACCGGAAGCAAATTTCACCGTTCCGGAAAGCATCATGCCCGGACGGGCAAGTTTGCTGACCTCCACAACCGTATCTCCGGATATTCCGGTCTCCTCCTGGAATTCATCTGCCGGAACTTCCGGAGCTTCATCCATTGCGGCGGCATCTGCCGGAACTTCCGGAGCTTCATCCGGGACACTCTTTTTGGCATTGGGATCAAGAGACTGCCAATCGACCTCCAAAGTGGAAGCCAGAATACGCACATCCATATAGGTCATATTGAGCTTGAATTCGGCATTGATATGCGTTTGAATATCCGACAGGGATATACCCTGCGCCAGTTCTCCGGCGACAAACTCTTTTATTGCATTTTCCAAATTTTTATCCATAACTGAACCTTTTTAATCAAATTATTTTTTCCCTTTTCCGGGAGCTGCACTCCGACGGATACTTTCAACTTTCTTTGGCCGTGCACAAACTTCCAAATCCAACGGGATACCCACCAGCGAAAAATTTTCCCGGATCCGTTTTTTCAAAAATGCCAGATAATTTCCCGCCGCTGACTCGACCCGGTTGACAAACAATTTGACCCGGGGCGGACGGATGCCTGCCAATGAAGCATAAAAAAGTTTCAGCGGCACCCCTTTTATAACCGGAGGCGGAGTATCTTCAAATGCATTTGCCAACACCCGGTTCAATACCCCGGTGGTAATCTCGGTTTTCAAATTTTCAGCGACCCCCGCAATAAGCGTTTCAAGTTTCGGCAGATTACGTTTTTCTCTGGCACTGATGAATGCTGCCGGAGCAAAACTCAAACCGGGCAGATTCCGCTTCAATTCGGCAGACAATTCTTCTATCTTGGCATTATCACACAAATCACATTTATTTGCCGCAATAACACAACTGCGCCCGGATTGTTCGATCAATGCGGCGATCTTGCGATCTTGCGCCGTGATCTTGCCTGTTCCCGCCTCCAGCACCATAATGACCAGATCTGCACGCTCTATGGCACTTTTGGCACGCATAATACTGAACATCTCAACTACATTGTCAACTTTTCCGGTCTTTCGCAAACCGGCGGTATCCACCAATTGCACCGGCAACGTACCGCCTTTACCGTCATTGATGGCAAATTCGATTTTCACGGCATCCCGGGTCGTACCGGCGACCGGACTGGTCATCAGCCGCTCTTCTCCGAGCAGCGCATTGACTAAACTGGATTTTCCCACATTGGGACGGCCGACAACCGCTATATTGAGGGCAGCTTTTTTTACCACCGCTGACACCGGAACAAACGGACACTCTTTAAGAGCCGCGCTGATCAAAGTATTGATCCCGCCGCGATGAGTACAGCAGGTCGGATAAATATTCTTAAATCCCAACTGGGAAAATTCAGCCGCATGATTTTTCCACTCATCACTGTCACATTTATTCGCGGCAACAAATACCGGTTTATTCAATTGTCTGATCCGGCGTGCCACATCAATATCCAGCGGAGTCAATCCGCTTTGACTGTCACATACCAGTATAAGCACATCGGCACTTTCCATGGCACACTGCGCCTGACCGGAAATCCCGGCATCCCAGAAATCCACATTTTTCTCCATATTATCCAGCGTATTCAATCCGCCGGTATCGATCAATGTAAACATCTGTCCCTGCCAGCGGATATCTGCACTGACCCGATCCCGGGTCACTCCGCTCATCTCATGAACGATTGCCAATTTTCTGCCGACCACCGCATTGAACAAACTGGATTTTCCCACATTGGGACGACCGACAATGGCAATTACCGGAGGGATGATCTTTTGCTCTGTTTCACTCATAAAAAAACATCTCTCAACGGTAAGAATTTATCTGATCACGCAACTCTTTTGCCGCTGCACCGGCGGCTTCAGCGTAATCTTCGCCTTTGGAAGCATAAATGATACCACGGGAAGAATTGACTATAATTCCCAGACCATCGGCACTGCATCCATATTTCACGACCTTTTCCACATCACCGCCCTGCGCTCCGACTCCGGGGACAAGGAACGGCAAATCGGGACAGAGCTGACGCAACTCGCGCAGTTCTTCCGGATAAGTCGCGCCAATGACCAATGCGGCATTTTTATTGCCGTTCCACTTGTCGCGCACCAATTCCGCGACATGAACATAAAGCGGTTTGCCGTCTGCAACCAGATTCTGCAAATCTCCGGAATGAGGATTGGAGGTACGGCAGAGAATGATCACTCCTTTATCGGCATAATCCAAAAACGGCTGAACCGCATCATACCCCATATAAGGATTCACTGTCACCGCATCTGCACCATAACGGTCAAAAGCTTCTTTTGCATACCATTCCGCAGTAGAACCGATATCACCGCGTTTCACATCCAGGATCACCGGAACATCCGGAGCATTTTCCTTGATATAAGCGATCGAAGCTTTCAAAGCTTCATCACAATCCTGACCGGCATAATATGCTGCTTGCGGTTTATAGGCACAAACATAATCTTTGGTTGCATCCACCAAACGGCAGTTGAATTCATATATGGCATCCGGACGTCCCTGCAAAACGGCAGGCAATTTGTTCAATGCCGGATCCAGACCGACACAGACCAGAGAATTGTTGCGACGCATAGCTGCAGTGAGTTTTTCCATGAAATTCATAAATATATTCTCCCTGATTGAAAGTTAAACTGCATCAAAAGGATAATATATACGGTAAATCCACTTTGTCAAGCTGAAATCCTGTTATCTGCGGCCAAAAATCCACCCGGATATCACCGCCGTAAACGGAGCAACCAGAACCAGTGAAAAACTGCCTATCAAAGTTTTTATCAATTCAGATGCCACCAATGTACTGTTCAGGAATGTAAACACCGGTGTTCCCTGTGCTGCAAATGTCATCAACAACGTCAAATATCCGCCTGAATACGCCAATAACAATGTGGTCGTCATCGTCCCCACCACGCTTCTGCCGATACGGATACCGGAAAGAGTCAATTCTTTTGCGGACAATTCCGGATTATGCCTGGCGACCTCTTCCACACCGGAAGCGATATCCATCCCGAGATCCATCACCGCACCGGAACTTGCCAGTACCATAGTCCCGATAAAAACATCCTGTATATTCAAAAATTCATATCCGCTGTACAGCAACGCCTGCACATACGGCATGGATGCACCGTTTACATGCATCAATCTGCCAAAAATATGTGCCATGAGCATACCGGCAAAAACACCTGATATTGCCCCGCAAAATGCCGCAATACCTTTTTTGGTGATTCCGGCAACGAGAAAAATGATAACAGCGGTCAGCAGACATACCACCGCAAATATCATCCAGCTCACCGGCCACCCCCGCAACGCCAGCGGGATAATCAATTTCCAGACAGCCAGACAACTGAAAACAAAGCTGAACAACGCTTTTACTCCCGTCCAAGAGCCGAATACGCAAAGCAAAATGCAAAATCCGGCAAACAGCACCAGACTCCAGAAATTCCGGTAATGATCCTGAGCTGTCAACACTGTATTTTCCGGACGGTCTCCCTGATTGATGGTAACGACGGCCTGATCTCCCGGTTCAAAAACCTTGTCCAACTCCATTTGACCACGCAGCTCATTGTGAGCTGTAAATATTTTACCATCGACATCCACTGTCAAAAACTGTGTCCCGCTGATGACCAGTCCATGCGTCATCAATGCAGAATTATCCACATTGATGACCTTGCATTTCACCGTTTCGCCGCTGCTCTCTGTCAGTGCGGGAACAGCCGGAGCAAACCACATTGCGATGCAAATCAATACCAATGCGGAGATAAAATACAGCTCTTTTCTGGCAGAAAAAAATTTTTTCATCAGAGAATGGATTTTATGCGTTTGGAAATTTCAGTATTTTCAATAAATCCGGTAAAAATTTCCGCTTTGACACCTTTGCTGGTCGTCAATACCGGCAAAGCGGTATGACTACCGCTGGTCCATCCGATCCCGGCTTTGCGGTTCATGACAATTCTGGCGGCATCATGCAGTTTATTTTTCTGAAACCCCTTTTTCAGCATTTGCAATTCCTGAGCATTGACCGTCATCGGATCTTTGCTGTTGTCAAATTTGAATCCGTAATTTTCAGTAAGCATCTTTTGGGCATCTTCAAAATTGAAACCGGGATTGCTCTTCCGGGCGACATCAATTTTGCTTTTGAATACATCATTGGAGCACTTCTGATGAGCAAGACGATCCATATTCATCTGTTTGGCGGCACCGGCAAACCCCATGGTCATTCCACCGGTTTCATGATCGCCGGTAACGATTATCAACGTTTCATCCGGATGTTTCTGCAAAAAATCCAGTGCGACTTTGACCGCATCATCCAATGCCAGAACTTCATACATATTTCCGGCAGCATCATTGGCGTGACCGCACCAGTCAATGGCTCCACCTTCGATCATCATGAAAAATCCATTCGGATTATCCAGCAACTCAATGCCTTTGGCAGTAAATTCAGCCAGAGTTGCCACCTGCCGGTCGTTGTCAATATTATACGGCAAAGCTCCGGAAGCTCCCCGGGCCCAGACTTTTCCTGAACCGGGACGCAACGCCATAAGTCCGGCTTTGCTGTCGATGATTTTGTATCCGGATTCAGCGGCAAGTTTATAAATATCTCCTTTGTAGCCGGGAGCTTTTTTATCATCATTTTTGGCACATCCGCCGCCGCCGAAATAATCAAATCCGGAAGCAATCAGATCCAAACCGATCGCATAATATTCGCCGCGGCTGTTACGGTTGGCATAAAATCCCGCCGGAGTGGCGTGATTGATGGTCACACTGGTAACAATACCGACTTTTTTGCCTTTGGCTTTAGCAACTTTCGCCACAGATTCCAGTTTGCGTACTCCGGCAGCATCCATACCGATGCGTCCGTTTTTTGTTTTCTCTCCGCAGGCGATCGCAGTCGCAGCCGCGGCAGAATCGGTGATCAGACTGCCGCTGGAATTTGTTCGGGTAGTGGCGTGAAACGGCAACGTATTGATCATCAACTGTCCGCGTCCGATTTTTCTGGAAAATTCCTCGGCAGTCATCCTTTGCGGAGTTGACATTCCATCGCCGATAAAGAGAAATATATACTTGGGATTCTCTCCGCCCCATGTCAGAATACAAATGCATAAACTGAGCAACAACAATATTTTTTTCATTTCTCACTCCTTGTTATTTGTAAAGCTGGATTTTTATGCCAATCCCGGAAAAATTTCTCTGAATGTGTCACACAATTTACGAATTGAACATCCTGCGGAAATGACATTTACCTCCGATTGAATCGAAAGCAGCTGCGGAGCATGATTCAACAGTTTATCCGCCAGAACTTTCCAATCACTGCGCCCCTGCCCAGGCAGCAGATGCTGATCACTGAACCCATCATTGTCATGCAAATGGCAGGTTGCCATTCGGGGAGCCATTCTTTCAAACGCGTTGGCAAACTGCACCACATCTCCAAGCCAGACATTATGCATATGCGGTCCGTACTGTTCCTGACGCTTGCCGGGAAAATCCTCCATGATATTAGCATGGCCGGAGTCAAAGCAGCATCCGACATTGGGATGATCGACGGCTTCAACATAATACATGACTTCATCGGGATTATTGCAGCGTTCAAAAGCATTTTCCACAGCGATAACAATGCCGAGTTTTTCCGCCTCCGGGATCAACTGTTCCAAAGCAGCAAGAGCCAGCGGGCGTACAACTTCATTGGGAACTTTCAAATAAACATTGTCATGAGCTCCGATATGAATAGTATAAGTCCGGCTGCCGCATTCTGCCGCGTAACGCATACTGGTGATGTGATCCTGGATCATTCCGGGGCGCCGGGCGGCAGTGGAACAAGCCAGATCGTAACATTCGCCGAAAGGAGAATGCATTTCCACCAGTTTGATCCCGGTATTGAAACAAATCCGTTTGAGCAGACCGAAGTAAGCAGGATCTTTCAAAATACGCTTGATCATGCAATCAGTAAAAACCAGATTTTTTACTCCATTATCGCGGAATTCGGCAAAAATCGACGGTAACATGTTATCAGAAACATATTCCAGCGGGAAAAAGTGTGAAAATACCAAATTTTTCATAATAAAAATGCTCCTTTTGTAATTCATTAAAATACTGCTCTCAAGATAAAATTACAAGTATTCCGGCATTTTTTATCGATTTATTTCAGTGAAGAATTGAAAAAATCCGGAAACAGTCGTATATTGGGAACAGATGAAGAGCTTGTTTTCAACTCAATGAAAGGAAAAATTATTATGGCTTCTGTAAAACTCTACAACAAAACCGGCGATGCAAAAGCACAGGCGATTCAGGGAAGTCTGGAAAAAAGTTTCGGCAAACTCCCGGAAGTCTTTCAGGCGATGGGACGCAACGGCGATTTTCTGGAAGCAATGTTGAACCTCTCTCAGGCTTGCGGCAAAGGATTGGATGCAAAAACCAAAGAACTTATTATTATCGCGGTCAGCGCAGTCAATGGATGTACTTATTGTCTGGACGCCCACCGTTCAGCAGCATTGCTTGCCGGAGCGACCGATGATGAGATCACGGCGGCGATCGAAGTGGCGGCATCTATTTCTGCATTCAACGCCTTCAATAAAGCAATTGATCTGAATTCAGACTTAAAATCTCCGGTCAAATAATCATTTGATTATCAACGCTTTATACATTTTTACGTAACAAAAACTGAAAAAATCCCATCCTGAACAATATCAGAATGGGATTTTTTGTAACATATATATGTCTTGGTCAAATATTGCATTTGACTAAATTAAAGTATATGACCACACACCACGATGATGCCAGTATCAGCCACAGGATAATTCCCAGCAGTACAGGTTTGAGTCCCAATTCTTTAAGTTTTTCACGGCTCAAATTAGCACCGATCATAAACAAAGTTACGACCATCAGGTATTTGGAAATATCTTTGATAAATTTTCCGGCATCTGTAATAAACGGCAAATATTCCGGCAAAAAGGTCACTGCGGCAGCCGCAATCAGAAATCCGGGAATAAACCACGGAACTTTTAATTTGAGTTTCCGCTTTTCAGTTTCACCATTTTCACCGGCAACAAACCAGCTGATAAAAAGTGTCACCGGTACGATCCACAATGCCCGGGCCAGCTTCATGACAGTTCCGACATCCAATGCGGTGTTTCCGTATTGCAGACACGCTCCGACCACACTGCTGGTATCATGGATACCCAGTGCCGCCCAGCAACCGAATTGCGTCTCAGAAAACCCCAATTGATGCCCTATAAACGGGAACAGAAACAATGCCACTGCATTAAGTGCAAATACCGTCGCCGATGCCATTGCCACTTCATGAGCTTTGGCATTCAATGCCGGTGCAGCAGCAGCAATAGCACTTCCGCCGCAAATGGATGTGCCGACACTGACCAGATAGGTGGCATTTTTAGGCAAGCCCAGTTTTTTGCCGATGAAAGCTCCCAAGCCGATTCCGGCAGCAATACCGATCATGGTATAAATAAATCCGCCGGCTCCGGCATACAGCACTTTGACAATATCCATACCGCATCCCATCCCGACAATCGTTGCCCCCAACAGTGGAGAGGTGATTTTCGAGGTGTATCCGGCAAAAGGATTTCCCCATACCACAGCAAAAATTATACCGCTTAATACCGCAATTCCCGGAGCCCAGTTGCGGGATGGCTCCCAAAAGAATGGAACTGCAAAAAATGCCGCCGTCAAAATAATAAAGCAAATCTTTTTAATCATATCGTATATTTCCATGAAAAAAGCGTCGAAAAAAGTTTTTTCGACGCCTGAAGATGGTCAACCTTTTATCAGAGGTTTTTGAGCATGTTAAGCAACACACCGGCAGCAACCGCTGAACCGATAACACCGGCAACGTTCGGTCCCATGGCGTGCATCAACAGGAAGTTGTGCGGATCGCTCTCCTGACCGACTTTGTTGGAAACACGCGCCGCCATCGGAACTGCAGAAACACCGGCTGAACCGATCAACGGATTGATCTTGTTTTTGCTGAAACAATTCATCAGTTTGGCAAATATCACACCGGTACCGGTTCCGATACTGAATGCGACCGCACCGAGGAAAAGAATACCGAGAGTCTGCAAACTCAGGAACTGATCCGCAGAGAGTTTACTGCCAACGGCAATTCCAAGGAAAATGGTCACGATATTGATCAACGCGTTCTGAGCAGTCTGATTCAGACGTTCAGTCACACCGCTTTCACGGAGCAAGTTACCAAACATCAGCATACCGATCAAAGGAGCAGCATCCGGCAGCAGCAGCGCACAGAGCAGAGTGATGAGGATCGGGAAACAGATTTTTTCAATTTTGCCGACCGGACGCGCTGTGGTCATGCGGATCTTACGCTCTTTTTCGGTAGTCAACAACCGCATGATCGGCGGCTGAATGATTGGAACCAAAGCCATATAGCTGTATGCTGCCACTGCAACCGCACCGAGCAATTTCGGAGAAAGACGGCTGGTCAGATAAATACTGGTCGGACCGTCGGCACCACCGATGATACCGATGGAAGCGGCATCTTTGAGGTCAAACATATCACCGAGACAGAGGGCGCCGAGCAATGCGGAGAAAATACCGAACTGAGCGGCACCGCCGAGCAGAGCAGTTTTCGGATTGGCGATCAACGGCCCGAAGTCAGTCATAGCACCGACACCGAGGAAGATCAGCAGCGGAAACACACCGCTGTTGATACCGACTTCAAAAACCAACCCCTGCAAACCGTCCGGACCGGAAATACCGGCAAGCGGAATATTTGCCAGTAATGCACCAAAACCGATCGGAAGCAGCAACAGCGGCTCAAATTCTTTGACAATAGCCAGATAGATCAGCACCAATGCTACCAACATCATCAACACCCGTCCCAAACCGAGAGTCCAGGTGTGACTGAAGTCGGCGGTAGACTGGCGGTACAAGTCATAAATACCGGTACTCTGCCACAGAGAAATAAAAGTATCTCCCCATCCGCTCATTTTACCCTTTGCTTCACTGCCGGCGACTGCGCTCTGAGCCATCTCAATAATCTTGAATTCACCGAGAACAGTCCCCGGCAATATCGTTCCGGCCTCTTTCACGCAAGACGCCAACCGGACTTTTTTAACAGCAACAGAAGATTTGAGAATGCCTTTGCTGTAGCCTTCCGGATGATACATCATCATCTGGCGACCGGGAACGCAAACACCATCATAAGGAATGGTAACTGTATAAATCGTTGCCGGCTTTTCCGCCACATACTTGAGAAAACGGGTTCCATCAACGGTTTTGTACCATTCAAAAACATTGTCACTGCTTTTATTGTCTTTTATGGCAGTTACAGGAATTTTGATCTCATCGCACTTTTTGCTGTCGCAAGCTGCGGCAGCAGAAAAAACTGCCGCAACTGCGATCAGAAGCGCAAAACTGAATTTTTTGAAATTACTCATTCTCACACTTCCTTATCCAATGGTCAACAGGGTATCGCCTTCGGCAACGACTGCGCCGACTGCAACATCAACAGAAGCAACCACACCGTCTTTGTCAGCGGCGATCGGAGTTTCCATTTTCATAGCTTCAAGAACGACCACAGTATCACCGTTTTTGACCTGATCGCCGGGTTTGACCATAACTTTCATGACCGTACCGGGCATCGGGGCTGTCATCGGAGCCGCCGCACCGGAAGCAGCGGGGGCAGCAGCGGCTGCCGCAGCACCCTCAGTGAGTTTGACATCAAAGCTTTTGCCGTTGACTTTAGCGGTGTAAGCATCACCGGCGGCATTGAGTTCAACCACAACATTGGTGCCATTGACATTGGCGGTGTAGGCTTTTGCACCTTTGGAAGCCGGTTTTTCTTCTTCTTTGTAACGGATACCGAAAGGTTTATCGCCTTTGAGGAAGTTGATACCTTTTTCACCGCAAGCGGCGGCGATGAAGATATTTTCTTCGGTGACTTCCAAGCCGTTTTCTTTCAGCAATTCAGTATTGTAGGCAATACCCAGTTTCGGATTGGCATCATTGAGTTCAACCACCGGTTTGTCAGTGGGTTCCAGTCCGAGCTGTTCACTTGCCCATTTGACCAGCTGCGGATCAGGAGCGACCGGAGTCTTGCCAAAGTAACCGAGAACCATTTTGCCGTAGCCGTTGGGATCCATTTTCCAGGAACCATCGGGATTTTTACCCTGCATGGCATTGCGGAATGCCTGCTGGAAGTAGAACTGGCTGACCGGAGTCACAGAAGTACCGAAACCGCCTTTGGCAACGACTTCACGCATTTCTTCAATACATTTGTCGTACTTGTCCAGACATTTGTTGTCGCGCATCATCTGGGTGTTGGCAGTCAGCGCACCGCCGGGCATGGGAGAGAAAATGATTTTCGGAGAAACCTGCATGGATTCGGGAGGCATGAAATATTTGTCCATGCACTGCTCAAAGACTTTCTCAACACCGAGGATTTTCTCCGGATCGATATCCAACGTATAATCAGTACCGCGCAAACGCTGATACATCACGAGGATGTCAGCTTCGCAAGTGCCGCCTGAAAGCGGACTCATCGCCAGGTCGATCACATCCGCACCGGCTTCGATAGCGGCCATGTTGCAGGCGACAGCCATACCGGCAGTATCATGGGTGTGGAACTGGATCTCTTTAGCACCTTTGCCGTAGTTGGCATCGAGGATTTCACGCGCCTGTTTAATGGTTTCATAAACAGTTGCCGGAGTACTGGTACCGGAAGCATCTTTGAAAGCAACGCTGTCAAACGGAATTCCGGACTGCAAAATTTCATTCAAACGGTCAATATAGAATTTCGGAGTGTGAGCATACGCTTCGGTAAGATTCGGAGCCAGCCCCATCATGGTAACCGTGACCTGATGTTTCAAACCGTGTTTGGCAATGGCGCGGCCGGAAACTTCCAGATTGCGGACATCGTTGAGCGCATCAAAGTTGCGGATGGTAGTAATACCATGCTTTTTGAAAAGTTTGGCATGCAGATCAATAATGTCACTGGACTGACTGGAAAGACCAACCACGTTCACGCCGCGGGAGAGGGTCTGCAAATTCACATCCGGACCGACGGTTTCCCGCCATTTATCCATCATTTCAAAAGCATCTTCCTGGCAGTAGAAATAGAGAGCCTGAAAACGGGCACCGCCGCCGATTTCAATATAATTGATACCGGCTTTCACTGCGGCATCAAGCGCGGGCAGAAAATCTTCGGTTTTGACACGGGCACCGAGGCAGGACTGAAATCCGTCACGGAACGAGCAATCCATGAATTTGATTTTTTTCATTGGAACACCTTCTATTTATATTATCTGTTTGTTTTTGTTCAATTCAACGACGGGAAGCAACCGCAGCAACTGCGGCGGCGGCAAGTGCAACATCATCTGCAGATGCAGCTGACGGTTGAGCAGCTTTGGCAGCCTGTTCAGCAGCTTTCTGACGTGCGGCGATCGGCTCAATGATTTTGGACATCAACTTCATGCAGAAGATCATGATAATGAGGAACACATACACCATCCCCATTCCAAAGACCATCAACTGAAGTCCGGCAAGGAACTTTTCCATGACACTCCCTTTCTGTTTTTGTTAGAGTTCATTCATATATTTTTCTTTCAATGAATTGAAATCAATCAGCGAGGTGTCGATCTTTACATCCCCGCAATCAAAACAAAATACCCCCCCGTTTGCATCTTCCAGCTGCATCGCCCCGGAATCAGTGATCCCCAGAAACTTTCCTTGTTTGGATTCGCCTGACGGCAAGTCCAATACCAGCTGTTCTCCGATCAAACGGTTTTCCTGACGCCAAAGCGTCAAAATACCGTCAGGATTAGATTGGCACATAATATAGTATTTTTTTATCTTTTTTGCAAGTTCTATACGCAACTTTTCCACAAAAAAAGTCTGTTTTGAAACCTCTTGGAGGGATATTGCCCGAATACCATTTACACGCAAAGCCGTCGTGTCGTTATTGACATTGATCCCAATTCCGGCAGCCACCCCTTGAAGTTTGCCGTTTTTCAAAACGCCTTCAGAAAGAATTCCGGCAATTTTGCAATCACGGATATAAATATCATTGGGCCATTTGAAAAAAGAAAAGGCATGAGGAACGCATTCACGCACCAGTTCCAATCCAGCCAGTCCAACTACGACTCCGGCATGAAACGGCACTGAAATGTTTTTTAAAACAGCAGTCGCTGTCACTGAAAGATCTTTTCCGGAAAACCATTGCCTGCCCAAACGTCCCCGACCGGCAGTCTGTTCGACAGCAACTACTACACATCCGTCAGGCAAAGAAGAAAAATTTTTCCGGGCATAAGTATTGGTGGAATCAACTTTGTCCAAAAGTATAAAATCCACCCCGGTCATGCTGATGCGACTCCCCTGTAAAAATCAATTCCGGTTGTCGCCGACCGCTTCCCGGTTCAAAAATAAATATGCAGCCCACACCGCACCGACAATGGTGTAAATCGACGCATAAGCCAAACACCACCAGACATAAGAGTCCGGAATGATTCGGTTGACCGCCAGAGCGTCAGCCATCCAGAAATATTGCCAGTTAGGAATCAATGCGTAACAAAATGCCGCAACCGGGCCCCATATCGCACCTTGACCTCCGCGGAACAAATACGATGAAACCAATCCCAAAAAAAACAATACTGTACAGGTACACAATACCGGAATCACATCCATCCGGGTGGAACATCCGACCGCAAGCACCGCCATTATCAATATCGCCGGAGCCAGCAAAATCAAAGCCTTGCCCAGATTTTCAAGAGAGAGTTCCGGATGAGGTTGAAATTTTATACAATAGATCATCATACCCAACATCAAAACAGTCGCAGCATAGGTAAAATATTCACTGAAAGATGAACCGCGCAAAAAATTCATCACCCCTCCGGAAACACAAGCCAATACGATCATACCGGCAGATATCCCGTATAAAACAAAATTCATCCGGAATTGATCCACTGCCACGTAAACCGCTACAACCGATGCAGAAGCGCATACCAGCCAAAAAAGCAATGCCGCGGCAGAAATACCGGCGATTTTTCCGAAAACAAAACTCCAACGGGAAATGGGTTTACTCAAAAGCAGCAAAACAGTACCGCTGCTGATCTCGCGCGACACCGTACTGCTCGCACAAAGCACACTCATCGCCAGAGAAAACAGCATCGTTGTTGCCATTGCACCGTCAACCACCAATTTCAACTGCTCGAAGAACACAAATATGGTGATCCACGGATAATGAGTTATAAGCAACAACGCACCGGCCAGCATCAAAAAATAGACCGGCTCCCGGATCGCTTCCCGGAAACTGTTAACAGCAATACGGTAAGTGTGCAGCATACAGAGTATCTCTTATTTTGCAGGCTCTGCGATCGGCTCTGCGACCGGCATTTCGGCACTATCTTTTTCTGCTGCCGGAGCAGTGACAGCAGCCGGAGCGATCGACGGTTCAGCTGCGGCAGGAGCAGCAGGAGCGGCGGGAATCTCACGCAACCGCGGATCACTCAACTGCATATCATAATAATTGCGGTTGAAGTTGCGCGCCAGATTACCGATATTCAGCAAATCATCAAGTTCTTCTGCGATACGGGTCCAATTGTTACCGTAAATACGGACAATCGGAATGCGACTCAGATTGATCCGCCGCAAATTCATCTCATCCGCACGTGAAACATACCGTTCATCACCGATGATAACCAAACGTTTCGGATTGAGCTGATTGATATAAACATCAAGTTTGGCTTTGGGAACCTCAACGACATTTTTGTTCATAACAAAAAAGTAGCGTCCTTCCGAAGAGATAAGCAAATACGGCTGCCGGGTCAAACTGAGAATAGTCTCCGCCATCAACCGGGGGGTTTTGTGATTGCTGACCACCGTCAGTGTTTTCGGAGTTCTGCGGGAATTATGAGAAAACCACGGTGCTGCATGAACCGCAACCCCGGCAAAAATCACCAATGCACAGACCAACTGCATTTTCTGTTTTAACATCGTATTTTCCTCCAAACTTTAATGTTATTAATAGTGTCGCACATACAGGCGTTCACAGATAATATAATCGCATTTGCCTGCTTAAGCAAGTCTTTTGCAGTGCAAAAACATTTTTTTCTCTGAAAAACACTTCCGGAAACAAAAATTTTCAAAGGTTTTTCGTATTTACAGTGGATTTTTTATAAAAGATGCGCTATATTACGAAATATGAACGATGCAGTCCCGTGGTGTAATGGTAGCACAAGTGGTTTTGGTCCATTTAGATTAGGTTCGAGTCCTGGCGGGACTGCCATTTTATTTTGACAATAATCTCTTACTCCTGCCAATGCTATGAAAACATCTCTAAAAAATGATCTCTACAATTTCGCAGTTGGCTTTTTCATGGGCAGTGCCAACGTCATTCCCGGAGTCTCCGGAGGTACAATGCTGTTTATCATGGGAGCATTCACCAAACTTACCGATGCAATCAGAGACATCGCCAATTTCGAAACGTTGAAACTGCTTTGCAAATTTGATTTCAAAGCAGTATACCACCGGATTCAGTGGCGTTTTCTGCTGGTACTCGGTGCCGGAGTTATGGTTTCATTTGCTACACTTGCCAAACTCATGGTCTGGCTGCTGGAGAATTACAAGCAGTATACTCTGGCATTCTTTTTCGGTTTGATCATTGCCAGCATCATCACCGTCAACCGGCAAATGAAAAAATGGTCTGTTGGAGCAGCGATTTCATTTGCGGTAAGCACCGCTGCTGCTTTCGGAGTGATTTCACTGGTCCCGGTAAATGCCGGCAGTCAGTGGTACATGATGATCATTTACGGTGCGATATGTATTATTGCCATGATCCTGCCCGGATTGTCCGGCTCTTTTCTGCTGCTGATATTCGGTCAATATAAACCGGTATGGGATGCTGTCGGCAACATTGCTCAATTCAATTTCAACAGCAATGAAATTTCCATGCTGATTTTTCTTGCTATCGGAAGCATTGCCGGTTTGGGAGCATTTGTGCATTTGCTCAACTATCTGATAAAAAACTTTTACAACTTCACCATTGCTGCACTTATCGGCTTTATGGTCGGAGCGATCCCGCGCATCTGGCCGTGGCAGCATGATATCACAGATACTGTCACCGGCAAAGTTATCGGCATAACTTATGATATGCCGGCAGCAGATCCGACCATGCTGTGTACGCTGCTCTGTATTGCTGCCGGGATCACACTGGTGCTTTTTGTGGAATTTTTTGCCCGCAAAAGAAATCAGGAGCACGCGTAATCATGTATCCGATCGCATTTGAAATCGGTTCTTTGAGTATCCGTTGGTACGGGGTCATGGCCGCGGTGGGATTTCTTGCCGCAGTCTGGGTACTTGACCGCAACCGCAAATTTGCCGAATTGACCAAAGATCAATGCTCCACGATACTGATAATGGCACTCATCACCGGAATACTCGGTGCAAGGATTTTTTATGTCATCCAGTTTTTTCACTATTTCCGGAATGATTTGTGGCGGATTATCCGCATTGATCAGGGAGGTCTGGTTTTTTACGGCGGATTTCTGCTGGCACTTGCAACGGTTGTTATTTATACAAAAATCCAGAAACTTGATACCGTCAGGGTATTGGATACGATGGCTCCCAGTTTAGCGATCGGTCACGCATTCGGCAGGATCGGCTGTTTTCTCAATGGCTGCTGCTACGGCAGAATGACTGAATCTTTCTGGGGTGTAACGGCTCCGGAAGGGAGTCAATTAGCAATATTGACCGGTGGGAATCCGGTGCATCCGGTTCAGCTGGTCGAAGCTGGAGAAAACTTTTTGCTCTGTCTGCTTTACTGCTGGATGCTCCGGCATACCAAACGGGGAATGATTTCCGCGGTATTTCTTATTGTTTACGGAATATTGCGCTGTATCAATGAAACACTGCGTGGAGATAATGTACTGTATTTTCACCTCACTCCGGCGCAGTGGATAGGTATCATCCTGATTCCTGCCGGAATCATTTTATTAGGTTGGTTCATTTACCATGACCGCAAAAGTGCATGAATTCATCATCTCTGGAGAATTGGCAGAGCAGCGTCTCGATAAAACTCTTGCCGCATTACTGCCGGATTCATCCCGGACATATCTGCAAAGTTTGATCAAAAACGGTAAAGTTCTGCTGAATGGAACTCCGGTCTCAGTTCCCAGAACATCCATCCGGGAAGGCGCAACTCTTTCGGTCATTTTTCCGGAGCAAATCGCTGCTGAATTATCTCCAGAGCCGTTTCAATTTGATATCCTTTATGAAGATGAGCATATTCTGGTCATAGATAAACCTGCCGGAGTTGTCGTGCATCCGGCGGTCGGAAATCCCGATGGCACTGTTGTCAATGCTCTGCTCAGCCGTTATCCGGGAATTGAAAAACTTTTTCCTAACGCAGAGCGTCCCGGAATTGTTCACCGTCTGGACAAAGATACCAGCGGTTGCCTTGCCATTGCCAAAACACCGGATGCGCTTTTCAAACTCGGACAGGCATTTTCAGACCGGCAGACAGCCAAAACCTATTTAGCGATTTGCAGAGGTGTACCGCAGAAACTTTGCGGTGAATTAAAAACTCTGATCGGACGTCATCCCGGCAATCGGCAAAAAATGGCAATCGTTGACCGCAATGGCAAGGAAGCTCATACAGCATATAAAGTCAAAGCCCATAAAATGATTGACGGGGTACCGCTTACTTTGGTGGAAGTACAGATTTTTACCGGCCGCACCCATCAAATCAGGGTACACATGGCATCTCTCGGGCTGCCGATCATCGGAGACACTGTTTACGGGAACCGCAACACAACGTTCCCCGGCGTCCAGCGGCAATTGCTTCACGCATGGCGTCTTGCCCTGCCCCACCCGGCAACGGGAGAAATGCAACATTTCACAGCCCCGGAACCGGATGATTTTCTGCAGATAAAAGCACTTATCAAATCTTGAGATCACTTGCCGGATTTGGCTTTTTCTTTGGCAAGATATTCCATATACCGCTTGTAAAGACCGTGAGCGGCACCATATACACTGTTGGGACTCATAAAGTGTGAAAATTCAAAGGTTATCGCGTTGGTGTAACCGGCAGCTTCAGCAGCTCGCAGTTTATAAAGCATTTTCTCCCATTTGATCGGCAGAAATTTGATCGGCATATCCCGGTCAAATGATTCACAATTTGTCCAGCAATCCATGCCGAATTCCAGACAGAGTTTGCGGTTGACCTCCAAATACTGATGCAATGTGAATATATCAGGCTGACCATCCTGAAAACAGACGATATCGACATATCCCTGTAATTGCCCGAGGATGATCCGCCACTCTTTTTCATGCTCAATGGGGGAAACCTGCTGTCCATCTCTGGTTGTGGTGGGATCCCATGCACTGTTGACTTTGTTGCCTTTCACCCACGGAGAAATCATTACCGGCAGACCGCCGGAAATATCTTTGCACAGCTTACCGATATCGGCGTATAAATCCACGTATTTCCCCAATCTGGCACTGATTTCGTGAGAATGATACCACCCTTTAAACGCTTTGCGGTGCCCGTACATCGCCCAAGCCTCTTTTACCACTTCACGATTGATCTCGATTTCCTTGTCCCACATGCCGTGTTCAGGAAAATAAATTGAACTGTAAGTTCCGAAAAAGAATTTCAAATCATGCTTTTCCGCCAACGTCAGAAAAAGATCCACCAAATCCAGTTCCGGCATCGCCGTGTTGAGATTTTCATGAAGAAACTTGCTGGGATAAGTCATCCAGCGTCCCAATCCGCAACGGATCATGACCACGATTTCAATCCCCGCCGCTTTCATAGCCGCGAAATCCCGATCCCACTCCTCATAGCCCCAGTTCTGGTGCGGAATATCCCAACTGATCTCATCTAAAAAAGTGGCTTTTATTTCAACCATTTTCACAATCTCCTGAATTTATTTTCCTGTTATGTATTTTAATATAACACCAATTCCACTAAATAACATGGATTATAAAGACAAAAACTGTATGATATTGGCAATCAACCTGCAAACTATAACTATTTACTTATTCATCTTTCTATCATGGAAACTGACTGTAAAATCAGCATTCTTTTAATACAGAACATAAAAAAACGGCTGCCTTGAAAAGACAGCCGTTTTTGATGATTCAAATGAATCAGGCAAGACGCGCTTCGAGAGCTTCGAGCTGCTTGCTCAATTCAGCCGGCAGATGACTGCCGAATTTGGCATAATGTTCTTTGATCATCGCCAATTCGTTTTTCCATCCTTCCACATCGACTTTCAGCAGTTCAGCCAGATCAGCGGCAGAAACTTCACCTTCCAAACCGGTGATATCGATGGAATCAGCCGTCGGCAGGAAACCGATAGCAGTTTCATCAGCTTTGCCGTTTCCAGCGCAACGGGCAAATACCCATGCCAGCACGCGGCTGTTATCGCCAAATCCCGGCCACATGAATTTGCCTTCGGCACTCTTACGGAACCAGTTGACGCAGAAAATTTTCGGCAGATTGCCTTTGGCTTCGCCGGCTTTGCCGATTTCAAGCCAATGTTTGAAGTAATCGCCCATATGATAACCGCAGAACGGCAGCATGGCGAACGGGTCACGACGGACAGTACCGGCTTTCACGTCAAGTGCAGCAGCGGTAACTTCGGAACCAACAGTGGAACCGATGAACACACCGTGCTCCCAATCTTTGGCCTGATAGACCAACGGCAGAGTGGTCGGACGACGTCCTCCGAACAGGAACGCACTGATCGGAACACCGGCAGGATCTTCCCATTCCGGAGCGATCGCGGGGCAGTTTCCGGCTTTGGCGGTAAAACGGGCATTCGGGTGAGCCGCTTTGACCGGTTTACCGTCAGCATCGACCATATCCGGAGTCCAATCGTTACCTTTCCAGTCGATCAGGTGAGCCGGAGCATCATATCCGATACCTTCCCACCACACATCACCGTCATCGGTCAGAGCGACGTTGGTAAAGATGGTGTCTTTGGCACAGGAAAGCATCGCGTTTTTGTTGGATTTCATGCTGGTACCGGGAGCAACACCGAAGAAACCGGCTTCCGGATTGATGGCACGGAGCTGACCGGCTTCATCAAATTTCATCCAGCTGATATCATCACCGACGGTCTCGACTTTCCAGCCGGGCAGAGTCGGAATGAGCATCGCGAGGTTGGTTTTTCCGCAAGCTGACGGGAACGCACCGGTGACATATTTGCTTTCGCCGGCGGGGTTGGTCAGTTTCAGGATAAGCATGTGTTCAGCCAGCCAGCCTTCATCGCGGGCCTGAACGGTAGCGATACGCAGAGCCAGACATTTTTTACCCAACAGAGCATTGCCGCCGTAACCGGAACCGTAAGACCAGATTTCACGGGTTTCGGGGAAGTGGGCAATATATTTTTTGTCCAACGGAGCGCAGGGCCAGATACCGTTATCGGATTCACCGGCTTCCAGCGGTTTACCAACAGAGTGCATGCAGGGAACGAATTCGCCATCGCCGAGAACATCCAGAACTTTGGTGCCGACGCGGGTCATCACATGCATGTTGATCACAACGTAGGCAGAGTCAGTAATCTCAACACCGATTTTGGCGATCGGAGAACCGACCGGCCCCATGGAGAACGGAATGATGTACATGGTACGGCCATGCATACAGCCTTTGTAGAGACCGGTCATGGTCGCTTTCAATTCTTTAGGATCGATCCAATTGTTGGTCGGACCGGCATCTTCTTCTTTTTCAGAAGCGATGAAAGTACGGGCTTCAACACGCGCCACGTCGGACGGATCGGAACGGAAAAGCAAACTGTTCGGACGTTTCTCCGGGTTCAAACGAATCGCCAAACCGGATTCGACCATTTCATTGCTGAGACGGTCATACTCTTCTTTGGAGCCATCGCACCAGTAAACGGCATCGGGTTCGCAGATTTCAACCCAACTGTTGACCCACGCGAGCAGCTTGGCGTTGCCCGTCGGAGCCTGATTCAACATTTTAGCCATCATCTCATCCTTTCTTTTTTAGATTGTGACTGACTGTGAACACTTCAAAATTTCAGCGGGAAAACTATTTTCCCGGAAAAAACCGAAATTAGAGATAATATAGCACACCAATCCAGTTTTTACAATTTCCCATCCGCGTAAATACGGATTTTTTTTCGCACTGACTTGACATTGCCGCGTTGCGGTGTATTTTAAGGAGAACTGAATTTATAAAAAAAGCAAATACAATGAGGTTTTATATAATCATGAATATTCCATTGATTTCTGTACCTGCCGGATTGGAAACTGAACTTTTTGCCATGGCTCCTGGCGCATTATCAACTCTCCCGGAAGTTCTCAAGCGGGCATTTCCAGGCTGCAAACCATGGATAATCGCTGACGGAAATACATTTGCTGCTGCGGGAGAACAGGCACTGGATCTGTTGGAAAATGCCGGAATGGCTCCTTATGATCCTTATATCTTCCCCGGCACCCCCAGACTGCATCCGGAATATGATCTTTGCGAAATGCTGGCAAAAGTCATGCCGGATGATTGTGTTCCGGTCGCAGTAGGTTCCGGAGTAATCAATGATCTGACCAAATGCGCATCCAGCTTGAAAGGTTTGCGCTACTGCTGTGTTCCGACAGCCTGTTCCGTGGACGGTTATACCGCTGCGGGAGCGGCTCTGGTGGTCAACGGCTCCAAAAAAACAGTCAAGTGCCCTGCCCCCAAAGCATTGTGTGCAGACACTGATATTCTTGCTACAGCACCTCCGGAGATGCTGGCATCCGGTTTTGCAGATTTGCTGACCAAAATTCCGGCAGGTGCGGACTGGATCATCGCCGATGCGGCAGGAGTGGAACCGATCCGGCAGGATGTTTGGGAACTTATTCAGGGACATATTTTCCAATGGACAAAAGATCAAAATGATATGTTAAACATCTTCAACGGTCTTGCCGCCACCGGTTACAGTATGCAAATGTATAAAGAGAGCCGTCCGGCATCCGGAGCGGAACATCTTTTCAGCCATGTCTGGGAAATGGAAGGTTTGACTCTCAACGGCACCGATGTTTCTCACGGCTTCAAAGTCGGAGTTGGACTGCTCGCATCGACTTTGTTGATGGAGTTCATTTTGGAACACTCTGCTTCTGAAATCCGACAAATGATGAAACCGGGACTGTCCGACGCTGAAAGAGAAGCTGAAATAGATGAACTGCTGAAACTCGGCTGCTACGGTCCTGAACCGAAACAAACCGCGTTAAAGAAACACCTCTGCGGAGATGAACTTATTCAAAGACGGGAAAAGCTTCTTGCTGTTTGGGAAGATATGTCTTCCCGGATCCGCAAACGTTTTATTTCCTATGCCGAAATGAAAAACAAATTGCGCGCCGCCGGCTGCCCGGTCTCGCCGCAGGAAATCGGCTTGGATAGAGCTCAATTCCTTCATGGCATCCGGACAGCACAACTGATCCGCAACCGTTACACAGTCTTGGACCTGCTCTATGAACTCGGACTTCTGGATGAGGCGATGAAAAAGCTGGATGTGATGATTTGAAAAATCACCGCTCACCGGTATCGTTGACGATATTGCGTTCTCCGACCGGACGCATCTGACTGCGGAATTTACCGGGAGGCATGCCGCGGCGGCGGCGAAAAACCCGGGAAAAATAGAACTGGTCACTGAATCCGGATGCAAAAGCAACTTCAGCTACCGTAGCCCCGGGATCTTTGCGCCACATTTTTTCAGCTATTTGTAAACGGGCATCCAAAAGCAATCCTTTGAAACTGGTCTGGTAATTGCGCCGCAAAAACTGGGAAATAGTGGAAACACTCCGTCCTAATTTTTTTGCCATGTCCGGCAAACGGATGTTTTCAGAGGCGTGTTTTTCAATATACTTATCAATGTCAGCCCGCAGCCGGTCACACTGCAATACCGCCAATTCCCGGACGGCGATATAATCAATCAAAGTTTTCAAAACCCCGAGAGTGCCCTTCAGTTTTTCAGCTGTAAATGCCGGTAATTCCCAATAAGATTTTTGCAGAGCTTCACGTTCAGCCTCCGGAACCAGTTCCCAATCAGGCGGAGCTTCACCTTCGACCCGGAACTGTCCGAACATAACGAATCCCGCCGCTACTCCGCGCACCATCACCGGTGCCAGACACTCATGCAATCCGGCGTGACAACGGTAATCTATGATCTGTCCCCTCTCCACAGCTTCACGCTGTTTATTGCAATCCATAGAAACACAATGCGCTTTGCCGCCGAGTGCCTCCTGCACGATACGGCAGTATTCACAGTTGTGCATTGCTTTTCCCCGGCGCAGAAACTCTCCACCGGGAGAAAAAAATGTCACCCTGACATCAAGCAGTGATGCAAAATCATCCAACAGTGACTGCACTTCATCACTTAAAAAAAGTTCCATTGCCACTCCTGACATCACTGACCTCCGGATAAAAATTCAGATAACGCAAAATCATATACAGAAATATACACTGCATTTGCAAAAAAATCCATACTCAGATCCAAAATGTACACTACGTTTGCAAAAAAATCCATATCTGCCGGAATTTTTGCTATTGCCAAATCAGTACGCGAACACTATATTATATCAGAGAAAATTGTCAATAACCAACTGAGAGGATTGAATGTAATGAACAATATTGCACAAGTTTGCCAGGGATTCCGTTTGGACGGAACGTTTGTATCCGCAGAAAAATACGGCACCGGACATATTAACGACACTTATAAAATGTCCACTGCCAATCAGACCTATATTCTTCAACGGATCAATACCAATATTTTCCGTGAACCGGAAAAACTCATGGAAAATTTTGTGCAGGTAAGCAAACATATCGAGAAAAAAATCGCTGCTGAAAAAACAGTAAATCCCAACAGCCGCCGCCGTTTTCTGCAGGTGATCATGTCGGTGAATGACACACCCTATTACTGCGATGCTGACGGCAATTTCTGGAGATGTTATATTTTTGTCGATGAGGCACGGACTTATGATGTTCTGGAAAAATCTTCTCAGGCATACGCCGCGGCAGCTGCATTCGGAGCATTTCAGAATGACCTTGCCGACCTGCCCTGCCGCCTGCACGAAACGATCGCAGATTTCCACCACACCCCGAAACGTCTGGCAGCCCTGGAAGCTGCAGTCAAAGCAGATAAATGTGGCCGTCTGAAAGAAGTTTCCCCCGAATTGGACTATATCATGTCCTGCAAAGAGGAATATTCTTTGCTGCTTGATGAAAAAGATGCCGGAAATATCTTTGAACGTACTACCCATAACGACACAAAACTCAACAATGTCCTGATTGATGATCTGACCGGAGAGGGTACTTGCGTGATCGACCTTGATACCGTAATGCCTGGCCTGCCCCATTATGACTTCGGAGATATGGTACGCACCGGAACCAGCCCGGCACCGGAAGATGAATTGGATTTGAATAAAGTCGGCATGAGATTTGAAATGTTTGAAGCTCTCTTGCGCGGTTATCTCTCCAATGCCGGAAAATTCCTTAATGCCAGAGAAAAAGAATTGCTCCCGTTCTCCGGAAAACTTATCACGCTGGAAATCGGAATCCGTTTCCTGACCGATTACCTTTCCGGAGATGTGTATTTCAAAATCCACCGGGAAAAACACAATCTTGACCGCTGCCGTACTCAAATCAAGCTGGCACAATCCATTGAATCCCAGTTTGATGCCATGCGGAAACTCAACGATTCCATAAAATAATCAGGCGTATTTGCTTTTATATCATGCAGGTGTTATATTAAATAGCATCTGCATTTTTATTTTATTATTGGAGAATATTTTGGGAACTACACAACTGCACATTTCCTGGCCTTTGCCGGATGGTTCTGCGGCAGATATCGCAATGGAACCGGATTGCAAAAAGGTTTCCGATATGCTCGCAGATGCCCACCACATGTATCGGGTAAGCGGTAACAAAAAATTATCCGTTCTGCACGTCAATCCGGAATCAAAAAAACGGCTGTCGGTCAGCTATTCAGATGATATACCCGAAATTCAAATTGGTCAATTGCCGCAAAATCTTTATCAAACCGCCTCTATGGCAAGAGATGTCATGTTTCTGACTTTGCGTCCGTTACTGGAATCAGGGCAAATGTACCTCATGCATGGCGGATTGACAGTGGACACCAATGGCAACGGCTGTATTTTTTGCGGTCCCAGCGGAGTTGGAAAAAGTACGGCAGTTGCCAAAGCCGGAAAAATCTGGGAAATTCTTTCTGATGATTTGATCTACTTAAGTTGGTATAAAGACAAATTATATGCACAACCCGGTCCTACATGGAGCAGTTATCTGTTTAACAAAGAACGTTTAGCTGATTGTGACATACGCAGGATCGTGGAAGTGAAAAATGTGATTATTCTCAGCAGAGTAAATGAATTCGGTATTCACAAATTGACATCCAATCAAGCCGGATTGATGTTGGCAAACAGTTTCATTGAAATGGTTTCATGGCATTCAGAACTTGCCTTGCACGATCAGGAAGTTACTAAAAATCTCCGTATAAAAGCTTTCGAAGGTGTGTGGCGCACCACTGAAAACACTCCGGTGTACCGTTTGACCAGTCAGGCTGATACTGATATCACAGCTTTTTTGCAAACGCTCTGCCATTGATAAAAAAAGCCGTCTGCAGAAATGTTGATTCTCCAGCGATGCGGTATATTTTACAGCCGCTGAGATATATTGTTTAATATTATGTCAGGAGTCTTCCGCAATAAAAATCACCCACAATTTTCCTTTAGATCATATCCATGAAGGTACTGTTACCGGCAACGGCAAATTAGGGTTGTCAGTTTGGGGAAGCTGCCGCACCCTGAATATTTCGATAGGCGTCAGCTGCATGTGGGATCACCGGGGCGGTTCACTCTGGGAAAAGAAACAAAATTTCAATGACCTCCGCACCGTACTCGAAAGCAAAGATATTGCAAAAGTCAAAGCTCTGTTTACTCCTGACTGCGGATTCGATCCGGTCATGAAAAATCCCTCCCACGTCCCCGTCGGCAGAATAGTAATTGATTTGCCCAATAAATTAAAAAACGTTACACTGGATACTGAAAGCGGTATCATTGAAGTTATTTGCGCTGCCGGTAAAAATACGGAAAAACATTATCTTTTTGCCAGATATTGATGACTCAACCTTGTATCCGCAGTTTTTACAGGCGTTTTGTTTTATTGCTCAGTTTTAAGGTTTTCGAAGTACCATTTGGCGGTCAGAGAGATGCCCTCTCCGGCAGATATTTCCGGAATATATTTAAGCAGTTTTTCTGCTTTATTTATATCCGCAAGACTGTGCGGGATATCTCCCGGACGGCATTGTCCATATACAGGTTCGATACCGGCAACTACCGGGTCAAACTCCGCCAGATCATGCCGGAGTTGTGTGAATAATTCATTCAAACTTATTTGAGCACCGCATGCGACATTGTAAATTTGATTCCATGCATCGGCATCATCACAAACCAATGTCCGGCAAATCACCTGCAACACATTGTCGATATAGGTAAAATCCCTGCTGAATGTACCATCTCCATTGATCACCGGAGCACGATGTTCCAACAGTGCCGCCGCAAATTTCGGAATCACCGCGGCATACGCACCGTCAGGATCCTGCCGTCTGCCGAAAACATTGAAAAAACGTAATCCAATCGTATCAATATTGTAGATCCGGTGAAAGTTTTCTGCGAATAATTCATCCACTGCCTTGGTTAAAGCATAGGGAGAAAGCGGCTTTCCGGTTTTTTCCTCATATTTCGGCAAATCCGGAGAATCTCCATATACAGAACTGCTGGACGCATAAACAAATTTTTTCACCCCGGATTGATGAGCTGCAAAAATCATATTCACAAATCCGGAAATATTTACCGCCGTTGAAGTACATGGATCTTTAATGGAACGCGGTACACTCCCCAATGCCGCTAAATGGATAACAGTATCCATATTCCGGGTAACTTGCTGACATAAATCAGCATCCCGGATGTCACCGGTAATCAAATGAAAACGATCACATTCCAGAGCTGCCTGCAAATTGGCTTTTTTGCCGGTGGAAAAATTATCCAATACTGTAACTTCAGCTCCAAGCGACAACAATCTATCGGTCAGATTTGAACCGATGAATCCTGCCCCTCCGGTTATCAAAAAACATCTGCCGCTGAAATCAAAATCCATTTTTATTCCTGTAAAATATATTTTCTGTCATATTTTATACATTACACCTGAATTTATGCAAATACAAGAGAAATTACGGTTGACATTTCATATAAAAAGCATTATTTTATCCCTGAAAGAGTTTTTTGGGAGATAACTTTATGATCCAACAGCACATCACACCTGAGCGCAGGATTTTTTTTGCAGGAGAGTGCATCCGTTTTCAACTTACCGGGATACCGGTAAAACTGCAAGGTAAAGCAGTTGTCCGCACTAACATCGGCGGAGCTGCGATCAAACGCCAGGAACAAATCGAAAAAAAAGAGTTCGACCGCATTCCCAGAGGTGGAGATTGGCATGATGCCGCCATGACTTTCACCGGAACTAACTGGGAACTGACTTTGCCGCTTCCGGAACCGGGAGTATTTGAAGCAAAATGCTGTTTTATACCTGACAATGGTGATCCGGTATTGTGGGCGTCAGGAGAAAATCTGCAAATAAAAGTCCATACTGCAGATTCCATTGCCGCCAATGGAATATATTGCGCTTTTGTCCGTCAATTTGGGAAGTGGAAATCTCTGCAGCATTCACCGGCATTGCCGGAAACTCTGACGGAACTTGACCGGGCAGGATATACAGTGATCCCGCCGACCGGAACTTTCCGTGATCTGATCGGAGAATTGGATCACATTTTCGGAGAACTCAATTGCCGGATATTGCAACTGCTGCCGATCCATCCGGTACCGAAAATGTATGGCCGTATGGGGCGTTTCGGCAGCCCTTTTGCCGCGACGGATTATTTCTCAGTCGACCCGGCATTGGCAGAATTTGATACTGCAGCAACTCCGATGGAACAATTCTGCGAACTTATTGATGCCGTCCACGCCCGCCACGGCAGAATATTCATGGACATTCCGGTGAACCATACCGGATGGGCATCCAAACTTCAATGTGAGCATCCGGAATTTTTCAAACGCAGCAGCGATGGCAAATTTGCCAGTCCCGGCGCCTGGGGGATCGTCTGGGCTGATCTCTGTCAATTGGATTATTCGGTATGCGGAGTCACTGAATTAATGGCAAAAGTATTCCTGTTCTGGTGCAGGAACGGAGTCGACGGTTTCCGCTGTGATGCCGGATATATGGTTCCGGAAGATGCCTGGCAATATATTGTAGCTAAAGTACGCAACGAATTTCCGGACACGGTGTTTCTGCTGGAAGGTTTAGGAGGACCTCCGGATGTTCAGGAAAAACTGCTTGGAAAAACCGGTTTGGACTGGGGATATTCCGAATTATTCCAAAACTATTCCCGCGATGAGATCAGTTCATATTTCCCGTACTTGGAACATCTCAATAATCATTGCGGTATAATGGCTAATTTTGCCGAGACTCACGACAATTCACGGCTTGCGGCAAATGGCAAAGTTTATGCCAGATTGCGTTTTATGGTCAATGCCCTGCTCTGCCGCAATGGAGCATTTGGATTTGCCAATGGAGCTGAATATTTTGCGACGGAGAAAATTGATGTCCACGGTTGCGGAGGACTCAATTATCATGCCGGGGAAAATCTTTGCGGGTTGATAAGCAAACTCAACCGGCTTTTTGCCTCCCATCCTGCTTTCGGTGCCGGAGTACAGATAAAACTTATTCAACACGGCGGATTCAACGTTATAGCAGCAAGAAGGTTTGGAACAAATATTCCTGAGCTGCTGCTGTTATTCAATCTGGATTGTCAAAAACCGGCAGCTGTAAGTTTTGAAGCGACACGGTATTCCAGAGGAACTGATTTGCTCAGCGGTCGCAAAATCGCACTGATATCTGTTTCAGAGCAACTGCAAAATGTTCCTTTGGCTCCGGGAGAAGCGTTGTGTATCTCATTTGATGACTTCGTCATCCCGGATGCCATGCCGGATTATCCGGCTGCCGTCCTGCATAACAGAGCTCAGGCGATGGCACAGCAGGCAGCACTGCACTGTGCGGATATTTCCGCTGCAGTAAATGCCGATGGTCAAAAAATGCTCATATCTCCGGAAAAATTTGTGTCTGAAATTTGCGGCAATAATGCTCCTCCTCCGGTCACGACCTGGCAATTCCCGATGGATTTGCGCCGCGAAGTCATGCTGCCGCCCGGAGACTTGCTCTGTATCCGTTCCCATGGTAATTTCACAGTAAAAATCACGGCAGGAAAAACAGTCATTGCCAGTTGCAGCAGTTTACCGCGACAAAACGGAAAAGAACATTTTGTCCTGTTGGCATTGCCGGACAATCCGGATGCAGTTCCCCGGAAATTGACATTGCAAATTGCAGATTTCTGTGGGAGTCGCCCGGAACGTCATTCCGGAACTTTACTGCAGCTTGCACCTCCGGAAAAACGCATGGTCAGGCTTGCCGGCAGATATCATGATGCCGCAAATCATTATGTTTTCGGTTCCAATAACCGGGGCGGCTATGCGCTTTTCAGTGCCCAATGGGGCAAAATCACCAGCAAATATGATGCAATGCTTGCCGCAAACTGGCACCCGGAATACCCGGTCGACCGTCATATTATGTTCACATCATGCCGGGCATGGATAGTAATTGATGAATATTCTCAGGAATTGACCAGTGCCACGCTCGCTTCTTACAGTGCCCATCCCGGCAACCGTGCCCAATGGCAATTTATTCTGCCGGACGGTCACGGTGGAGATATGCAAGTTGCAGTAGAATTCCGGATGGCATTGGATCAGGATGCTGTCGAATTGCGTTTCCGCAGAGACTACAGTGAAAACAGTTCCCCCAATCCGGTTAAACTGATTTTGCGCCCGGATATAGAAGATCGGATCAATCACAATACCGTCCGGGCCTGTGACGGTGCAGAACATCTCTACCGCAATGCGATCATTCCGGAAAAAGACGGCTTCACCTTTGCTCCCGGCGGCAGAAAATTGCATATGCATTTGTCCGGCGGTAAATTTGACCGCGCCCCGGAATGGCATTATATGACCGACCTGCCGCAGGAAAGATATTACGGCATGGGGGATAAAAATGATCTCTTTTCTCCGGGGTATTTCACTGCAGCTTTGCCTGCCGGAAGTGAAGCGGTTTTGAGTGTTTTTGCCGGAGATAAAATAGTTCCCTGCCATTATCCGGCAATCAATTTCCCAGCTGAAGTTTCTCCGGCGTCACTGGCAAATGATGCTCTGAGCCGCTTTATTGTCAAAAGAGACGGTTTAAATACCGTTATTGCCGGATATCCCTGGTTTCTGGATTGGGGACGAGATACTCTTATTGTACTGCGTGGATTGCTGAAATACCCGGCTTTTCATGCAAAATGTGCTGATATAATCCGTCGTTTTGCAGCTTTTGAAAAAGACGGTACGATTCCCAACATGATCTGCGGCGGTAATGATTCCAACCGGGACACATCTGACGCGCCGCTGTATCTTATTGTGGCAGCACGGGATTATATTGCCGAAAGTAAAGATCAGAACTTTTTGAATTCCCGGTGCGGGAACCGTACTTTGCGGGAAATTCTTATGTCGATCGTAGACAATTACCGGCGCGGTACTCCCAATGGAATCAAAATGGATCCGGCAAGCGGTTTGATTTTCAGTCCGTCGCACTTCAGCTGGATGGATACCAATTACCCTGCCGGAACTCCCCGGGAAGGATATCCGGTTGAAATCCAGGCTCTCTGGCATGCCGCACTGAAATTTCTCGGAGAGAATAAATCAGCGGAATTGGTCAGACAAAGCATTGATAATTTCTATTTTACCAATTCAGTGGTTTCTGATTGCCTTCATTGCCACTCCGGGACACCGGCGGCACAGGCAATCCCAGATGATCACTGCCGCAGTAATATGCTCACTTTGATAACCATGCGTGCGGTAACTGATCCGGACAAATGCAGCCGGATTCTTGCAGAAGCAGGCAAATTGCTCATTCCCGGAGCGATACGTACTCTTGCTGATGCCGAAGTATCTTATCAACTTCCGGTAAAATTAAACGGACAACTGCTCAATGACCCGGCTCATCCTTATCAAGGACATTACTGCGGTCCGGAAGATACATCCCGGAAAATGGCATACCACAACGGGACCGCCTGGTGCTGGCCGTTTCCTTCATACTGCGAAGCACTGTACATACTTGGCGGAGCTCATTCCCGGAAACGGGCATTGGCACTGCTTTACTCCTGCGTGGATCACTTGGAAAACGGCGTTATCGGAGAGATTGCAGAAGTCATTGACGGCGACATGCCGCATCGCGGCGGCGGATGCCTTGCCCAAGCATGGAGCATATCAGAATTCTATCGGGTTCTCAACATTCTCGGAGAAAAATAAATGCGGGTCCTGTTAAAAGGTTTTATCTGTGACGGCATCAGCGAACCATCCCGGAGTACAATGCTTATTGAAAACGGCAGGATCATCGCTGTAAAAGCAGATATATATGGAGCTTCAGCCGCCGATAAATGCTATTCATTTAAAGATGAAATAATCTGTCCCGGATTTATAGATACTCATGGGCACTCTGATCTCGCATTAGCGGCGGTTCCGGAAGCATTCAGCAAACGCTCTCAAGGATTCACCAGCGAGATCAGCGGCAATTGCGGACTGTCCCCATTTCCGTTAAGTGAAAAAAACATTGACCACATCCGGGAACTTTATGCATCATACGGCATTGATATTTCCTGGCGTACGCTGCTTGAATACCGTAATTTCCTGGCCGCAAAAAACGTAAAACTGCGTTTATTTCCGCTGTGCGGTCACAACACACTCCGGGCCGCAGTTGCAGGTTACAGGCAGAATACACTTTCTGCATCTGAACTAAACTCGATGAAACAACTTCTGAACCGGACTCTTGATGATGGTGCATTGGGGATGTCCTCCGGCTTACTTTATGTACCGGGATGTTTCACTGCTCCTGATGAAATCACGGAATTGATGCGGGTATTGGAAAAACACCAAAAAGTATATGCACTGCATTTACGCAGTGAAGGTGACCAGTTGTTGGAAAGTCTGGACGAAACACTGAATTGTGCCCGGAAAGCAGGGTTGAAAAAGGTATTGATAAGTCACTTTAAGACTGCCCGCAAAGAAAATTGGCATAAACTTGATGATGCCTTGAAACTGATCGAAGATAGCCGCAGAAACGGTATCGATGTCAGAGTTGACCGCTACCCATACGTAGAAAGTCAAACCATGTTGAGTGTAATTCTTCCGGAGCCATTTTTGCACATGGGAGACGTGGAAATCACCAAACGGCTTGCCGATGCGGAAACCCGCAAAATTTTGACTGAACAATTACACCAGAAGCTTTCTCAGGAAGATTGGGCAAGATTACGTCTCACCGGAGCAAAATCCCCAGTTCACCGGAACTTTATCGGTAAACACTTTTCAGAAATCCCGGCTGATCCGGCTGTTTTGACAGTAGAAATACTCGCATCAGATGCCACATCTGCTACAATCAGTGCAGCAGGGATGTCGGAAAAAAATATGCGCCGGATCCTCATGCTGGATTACTGTATGGCCGGCAGTGACGGTTACACTCTTTCTCCAGAAAAAATGTTTGGCAACACCCATCCCCGATCATTCGGAAGCGGGGCAAAATTCATGCGTTTGCAACTGGATTACGGAATATCAATCGGCACAGCAGTGGCAAAGCTCACCTCTAAACCGGCAGATTTTTTTCAAATCAGTTCCATCGGGCGTTTGACCACGGGCTACCATGCTGACGTAACCGTATTTGATCCGGAATCAATTGATTGTCATGCCGACTTCACCCGACCGGCGACTCCGGCAACCGGAATAAAAATGAGCATATTAGCTGGAAACATCCTCTGTTTTTAATTAATCCCCTGCAGCAGCACTTTTACAGCGGCAGATGGAAACATTTGACTGCGCAAACGCGCCAATTCAGCCGTCATAGCAGCCCATTGCGGAGGGATTTTCACTCCGGCACACTGACGAGCGGCACGCATAGCAGCAGTTTCATCTTTTTCATCCAGTGCGATCAACGCGGCTACGAGCATACCACTGCGGCTCGGAGGATGAAATTCCAACGTTTCTTTTGCACCGGAAATATTTCCTGCCCGCAACTGAGCCAATGCCAGATAAGGAACAAACTGCAAATGTTTCTCAGAAACTAACTTTTTATAATACCAGACCGCCGCCTGCCAATCTTTACCGATTTCAGCTTCATTCGCCGCGCCATGCATAAAACGCATAACTTCCCGGCGGTGATCCAGCAAAGTCCCCAGCTGTTTTTCCAAATACGGTTCCGGAGCAGCTCCCAACAGCCGGGCGTTTTCATAAACCAATGCGGCTTCTCCCTTGCGGTCAGTAACCGAATCAGCCAGCAATCTGGCCAGTTCCAATTTTATTTCTGCAGATTCAGGAGCCAGACGACCGGCGGCGATCAAACGCTCTTCTGCGACAGCTCTATTGCCGGTTCCGGCATCAATCAATGCTGCACACATCAACACCGCAGCGTTATTTTTATGGCGCATCATCAACGGTTCAATCACACTTTTGGCATTGCCGAAACGCTGCAATTTCAATTGACAACGTGCCACGGTCAACGCCAGAGACAAATTATCCGGTTCTCCTGCCAACGCAGTACTCAAATGCGGTATGGCATCTGCATAACTGCCCCGGTTGAAAAGCAATATTCCCAATCTTAAATGTGCCGGTAAAAATTCCGGATCGATAGCCAATGCCTGACGATAATGCCAAACCGCCAATTCCATATTGCCGTCACTTTCTGCAATCACACCGTCAGAAGCGGCCTGTTCCGGGGAAATTTTTGCGGCGACTGCGACCGGAGCAGGAGAATTCTGTTGATTTTTTTCAGCCAGCAAACGATCTCTTTCTGCAGCAAGTTCTGCATTGAGCCGACTCAATGCACCCAATTCATCTTCCAGACGGGAGATTTTGGAAATGTCAATTTTATTCCGCAATTCAGCCGCAGAATTCTTTTTATAGTCGGCAAGTTCTGAATTCAACTTTTTCAACTCCGCCAATTCTTTTTCCTTAAAAGCCAATTCTTTGGCATAATTTCCAGCTTTGGCACTTATTTCGCCGAGTTTTGCTGCAAAAATCTCTTCTTTTGCGGCAAGTTCACTTTGCAATTTTTGAATCGTGTCATTTAACGGTCCCAACTGACTGGCAAGCTGCCGCACCCGCTGAGAATCGATTTCGGTATTTTTTCCACTTTGAATCAATCGCTGTTTCAAGCTGTCAAGTTCTGCGCTCTGATTGTTTATCAACGCCTGCAATTCGACATTGGTACGCCGCATCTTGGCAATTTCCTGATTTTCTTTTTTCAAGGCAGTCAACTTCTGCTCCAACGCAGATCGTTTATTCTGCATCTCCGCAATTTCGGAATTTTTGCGCCGGGACTCATTCTCCAAACCGCTTATTTTTATTTTCAACTGAGCCAATTCTGACTCACGTCCCCTGATATGGTCCAATTCTTTTTCCAATTGGCGCAAACGCTGCAATTCTTTGGTAACTGCTTCCAATTCCACCAGACGACGCCGGGCAGTATCAAATTCAGCGGCCTTACTGCGAAGTATCCGCAATTCTTTCTGATCTTTAGAATATGCGTTTTTCAGCTCTTCTGAGAGCTGTTGAAGTTTGACCAATTCACCTTTCAGGCGATCAAGTTCCAACAACCGTAATTTAGCTTTTTCCAATTCGGCTTCTTTAGGTTTTGCTGCCATTGCCAGTAAACGGTTTTCTTTATTTTCTGCGGTCAAGGCATTGAAATCACGTTTCAAAGCAGTTAATTCATTCTCCCGCTGCCGCAGAATTTTTTCAACGTCGGCAACTCTTTTACGTAACTCAGCTGCCGCAATTTTTTCAGCCCGCAATGTCAAAATTTCCGCATCCAGAGATTTTGCCTTGCGTTCAGCATCAGCCAAAGTCCTCTTGCCGGATTCAAAATCATTGCGAACCGTAACCAATTCTTTTTGCAACGCAAGCAAATCATTTTCCAGTTTTATCCGGGTGTCTTTAGCGGTTGTTGCGGCTTTGAATTCTTCACTTTCACGTCTTTCCAAACGGGTCTGCAACTCTTTGATCCGTTCCGTATAAAGATTCACATCTTTTTCCAGACGTTGGCTGCGTTCGCGTAAATTAGTCAACTCAACGGCACTTACCTGAGCAGAAGAACGCTCACGGCGCAACTCATCTTTTACTGATGTCAACTCTTTTTCACACCGGGCCAACTCATCTCTGGTCAAACGGTACTGTTCCGCCAGACGCTCAAATTCGCTCTGATCAACATTTTTCTTATCGCCCGAAATGTTCTTTTTATCAACGGCTGCAACGGAAACAGCCGGAATGTTTTTCACACGCTCTATTTCCGCATTTTTACGTTTCAATTCATCTTCGGCACGCCGCAATGCATTCTCAACAGCATTAGTCCGCAACTGCGCTTCCTTGAACTGCTCCTGCAATTCTTCAAGCTGTTGTTCTGTTGCTTCGACCCGCTTGCGGTAGCGTTCTGAATCCATTTTTTCCCGGACAAGTTTCCGTTCCAATTCCGCAGCCGCACTGTTAGGTGAATTATGCTCCTGCAGCAAAGCATTATAACGTTTTTCCAACAATGCCAGTTTTTCTTCTGCAATGCGCCGATCCCGGATCAATGCGCTGATCTCGGTTTCAAAATTACGCTGCCGGCTCAACTCCTGTCTGACGTTGGCAACTTCAGCGCGAAGTTTCAGTATCTCCTGTTTGGCGTCAGAAATTTTTTTCTTTTCAACAACTACAAAATTCTCCGTTTGGTCGGATGGATTTTCTTTCGCGACCTCTTTTTCAGTGGAAACAGTTTTGGGAATTTGTATTTCTACAACCGGCTCAGTGATCTTGGCACCGGTTTTCAACAAGCGGCGGATTTCTGTTAATTGACTTTCACAATCGCGAAGCCGGTCAGCTATCACCCGTTGATTCCAATCCGGACGGGCAGAACGTACTGCCAGATAATTTTGACGTGCTTCTTCAAATTTTTCAACGGCTTCACTGTATCTGCCCCGTTCACGCAATGCTTCCCCCTGCTCAAAGTTTGTGTAGCCGGAACGCCATGAATCCCACGGCGACGGTGCAGCAGACACTATTGATATACAAAACAATGTCACCAGCAAAAAAACTATCCGGAATCTCATTGCAAAAACTCCTCAAAACGGTGTTGATATTTTTCCTGAATGGCAAAACGTAGATCCGCATGTCCATCAGAAGTATAATTTTCTTCATATACACTGCCGGTACTGTGTGCCAATGCGATCAGATCATGGCGGTGCGGAGGAATAAGAGCATGCAGTAAATTGCGTGATTTACCGGCAAAATCAGCCAGAAAACGTTTCAAATCCTCCAACCCCTGCCCTGTTTCAGCAGATACATACAAAGCATCCGGAAACATATTACGCAAACGCACCAGGCGCAAACCGTCATTCTCCGGATCTATACGATCGCATTTATTAAAAACGATTTTGATATTTTTTTCATCTGCACCAAGTTCTTTAAGCACCCCCAATGTGGTCTCCCATTCAGCATCAATATCTTCGCTGGAGACATCCAGCACCAGCAGTAATATATCTGCCAGAACTGCTTCTTCCAGAGTTGACTTGAAAGCTTCCACCAATTGATGCGGTAATTTGCGTACAAATCCGACCGTATCATTAAGTACCATTTCCACATGTCCGGGCAATTCGATTTTGCGGGCGGTAGGATCCAAGGTTGCAAACAACTGATCTTTCACAAACACATTCGCGCCGGTCAAAGCATTGAGCAATGAAGATTTCCCGACGTTGGTATATCCGACCAATGCGGCTTGTAAAACCGGACGGCGCAAACGTGATTTACGCTGGGCAGCACGTTGTTTGCGGACAACAGCCAATTCTTCATGCAATTGCTGTATCCGTCTGCGAAGCAACCGCTTATCGGTTTCCAACTGAGCTTCGCCTTCACCACGATTGGTACTGCCGCCGCCGCGCTGACGGGAAAAATGAGTCCACGCCCGCTGCAAACGCGGCAATGCATATTCAAGTCTGGCAAGTTCCACCTGCAAAACCGCTTCCCGGGTTTGCGCTCTGGATGCAAAAATTTCCAGAATAATCTCTTCTCTGCCCGCAACCGGACATTTTGCCAAACGCTCCCAATTTCGTTGCTGAGACGGAGTCAGTGCAGCATCGAACACCAGCAAATCCGCTTCACACTCCATGACCAATTGGGCAATTTCCTCTGCTTTGCCGGAACCGCAGCGGTAACGCACCTGATGATTACGCACCCGGACAATTTCCGGAGTCAAAGGAACAATGTCCAGATTGCTCACCAATTCAGCAAGCTCATCAAGCTGTCCGGCAATCAATGCAGCATCTTCATCATGCTCCTGAAAGCCAACTAAAAACGCGGTTTGTTCTTTCAGAGATGCAGATTCTTTTTCCAATTCGATCAATGGAGTGTCCCCGGATTATTATCTGTTTTTGCTTATTCTTGCAGTAACTTCCGCTTCATACGCATCCAAATCATCTATCATGATCTGTGCTACACCGGTTTTCATCGCGGCTTCGGCAACTTTACGCGCCACATGCGGAACAACCCGGGGATCAAACGGTTTGGGAATAACCATATCGCGTTTCACTCCGGCAGGACCGTCAAAAAGACCATTGGCGGCATCGGCAGGATATGCTTTGACCAACACTTCTTTTATATCAGCAGGTATTTCTGCCGCGGCAAGCTCTGCCAAAGCAAAACTGGCAGCCAATTTCATCTCTTCATTGATATCACTGGCACGCACATCCAGCGCACCTCTGAAAATACCGGGAAAACCAAGTACATTATTGATTTGATTCGGATAATCGCTCCGCCCGGTACCGGCAAGTGCGGCTCCGGCAGCAATGGCAACATCCGGGAATATCTCCGGAGTAGGATTGGCCATTGCAAAAACGATCGCATCTTTATTCATGGAACCGACCATTTCGGCAGTCACACAATTTGGCGCAGAAAATCCCAGGAATATATCTGCACCTTTGATCGCTTCACTCAAAGTACGCAAATCGGTATCTTTGGCAAACATTTTTTGCTCTTCGCTCAGATCGTTCCGTCCGGTATGCAATACTCCGTTGATATCACAAAGGATCATGTTTTCCAATTTTGCCCCGGCAGTCAAATAAAAACGGCTGCATGCCAAACCGGCGGCTCCAGCTCCGTTCACTACAAAGCGGCATTCTTCGATCTTTTTGCCGACAACTTTCAATCCATTAAGGATCGCCGCCAGAGAAATGATCGCGGTCCCGTGCTGATCATCGTGAAAAACCGGAATATTCATCCGTTTTTTCAAGGTTCGTTCCACCTCAAAACACGCAGGAGATGCGATATCTTCCAAATTGATTCCACCAAATGACGGTTCCAAATGTTCCACCGCATCAATCAATTTTGCGGCATTTGTACGACCATTGTCGTTAAAAACTTTCCCCAGACATAAAGGGACAGCATCTATATCTGCAAAATGCTTGAACAATACAGCCTTGCCTTCCATTACCGGCATCCCGGCTTCCGGACCAATATTTCCCAATCCCAAAACAGCCGTTCCGTCACTGACGACCGCGACCATGTTACTGCGCGAAGTATAACGCCACACATCATCCGGATTATCTTTTATTGCCAAACAGGGTTGCGCCACTCCGGGAGTATATGCCAAACTGAGATCCTGAGCAGTAACACAAGATTTGGTTGCCACAACTGCAATTTTACCTGGTTTACCGTTTGCATGATATGCCAATGCCATTTCTTTTACATCATTTGCCATAATTAAAAAGTCCTTTCTGTCACGATTCGTTTTCGCTGATTTTCATAATTCAGGACGTATATTCCACGCGGTGCACCGCCACTGTCCATCACAATGCTCATAAATACCATAAGCACCAGTGGCAAGTTTCAATGAACCTTCAAGCACACTGCCTGCAGGCAGGATCGCTTTGGAAAAACGCGCAATACCATTGCTGGTAACTGCCACTACACACTTGCCGGAGAACCAGGTCAATACCTCTCCGGCAAAGTTCTGCCAATCTTTTTCCAATTGGGCAACTCTGCCGGCAAGAAATTCCCATCCGGGCGGCAGTACGGCCTCGGAATCCCACTTTTTCAACACGGTTTTACCGGCTTCATATAAACGCTCCGGTGAATTTTCTTCCGGAAACGCAGCTTTTCCCAAACGCAAAACCACCTCGTCTTCCGGCTTGCCATCATCATCGCCGTAATCCAATTCTGTCAAAAAATCAGCCATAGACATCTGTGCTGCCGGATATGACTTCAATATTCCTTCCGCACTCTGCACCGTGCGCTGCAGCGGGGCATGAAAAATTGTATCAACACTCAAGCCTTTTGCCAACAGAGATTTTCCAACAGCCTCTCCTTGAAGCAAACCTTTTTCAGTCAAAGGAATATCTGTTGCACTGCCGACGCGCAAAATCGTATCACCTGAATTGAAAGTGTTTCCGTGACGAACAACGATTAAACGGGTAATTTCACTCATTTTACAATAACTCTCCAGCCTTGGCAATCAATTTTTCTGCACGCAGCAAATCCTCGGGACTGTCAACACCGCTGGTCGCGGCATCAAAACCTGCCGGATAATTTACCTCAACCATACGCACCGGAATGCCGTTTTCAATAAAACGGAGCTGTTCCAGCTGTTCCATTTTCTCATACTCACCCAATGGAGATTGAGAGAAAAACGCCAGTGCGGCAAATTTATAAGCATAAAGTCCAATATGACGGCACACCGGAGAATATACATTTTGTTCCATTAATTTTTCTTCACCGCGAATTGCCGGAATAATGTTCTTGGAAAACCATTTGGCATTGCCGTCACGACCGATGATAGCCGTCGTTCCGGAAAAAGGCGACTCTTTTTTAGATTCACGCAATGCCGCCAATGCCGCCCAATCCAAACGGGTGTATGCTGTTGCCACCATCGTATCCGGATGCGCGTCAAATGCATCCAGCAAAGCATGAAGAAACTGCGGCGGACACAGCGGATTATCCCCCTGTAAATTGAGCAGCACTTCCGGACGCTCTTTGCGCGCCTCGGCAACCGCCCAGACACGATCCGAACCGGAACGGCAGCTGGATGGAGTGATTTCCACCGGAATATTATGTTTTTCACAATATTCAACGATCAACGCACTGCCTTCACCACTCCGTTCCGGCTCCTCGGTGGCAACAACTGCTTCACAATCATTCCGTCCGGCACAAACCGAAGCAGCTATATCCCAAACCCGCTGTAAAATAGCTTTGCCGGCAAGTTCCGCCAACGGTTTTCCGGGAAAACGTTTTGACCCATAACGAGCTGGTATTACAATCAAACTTTTCATTTTTTTGCAAAATCCTATTGTATCAAAGACAAAACGGGAGAAACCGGAGTTCCTCCCGCATCTGAAATATTCCTGATTCAGACAATTTACTTGGACAGACCGGGAATTTCAATAATCGTATCGTGTTCAAACTGCAGATAGTGAGCCGTTGTCAACAACGCGGTTCCCAATATCGCAACAAGTGCCAACGCAGCCGCGACAGTACAAAAAATTGATGCAAAATCTTTTTTATCACTGTCAAATGCGACTTCAGGAACAGAACCAGTCTCTACCCCATCTGAAGTTTTGGAAGCTATCGGCGGAACCACCTTCGGAGCCGCAGCAGGAACAACCGGTTTCGGAGCGACCGGTTTCGGAGCCGCAGCAGGAACAGCCGGTTTCGGAGCGACCGGTTGCGGAGCCGCAGCAGGAACAACCGGTTTCGGAGCGATCACTTTCGGAGCCGGGCGTTGAATTTTTACCGTTCGATCATCAGCACCAGCTGGAGCTGCTGCTGCCGGAGCAACTGCAGGACGGATCACCACAGTTTTTCGGGTTCTGGTATCATCTTCCACCGGAGCTGCAGGTGCCGCCGTGACCGGAGCTGCAGGTGCCGCCGCGACCGGAGCTGCAGGTGCCGCCGCAACCGGAGCTGTGGGCACAGGAATTGCCGGACGCACAGGTTTCAGCTTCACCGTCTTGCGGGTCATGGTATCATCCCCATCTGAAATGGGAGCGGAAACTGCCGGTGCAGCAGGAGCTGCTGTTGTTGCAGCAGAAACCTCAGGGGCGATTGCACGCAAACGCACGGTTTTACGGGTTCTGGTATCTTCTTCCATGGGAGCCTGATTGAGGGTATTGTTCTCGTCAGCCATTGCCATAATCCTTTCGTAACAAATTTATGTATATGATATATCTATTGTTATCAACCTTGTAAAGCTTTCATACGTGCCGGGACATCGCGGTAATTTTCCATACTGATCGTTATCTGCCGGTAATACCCCAATGCACCATCTTTATCTCCGGTGCCTTCCAAAGCATTGGCAAGATAATACATGGCTTCACGTTTGTATTTATCCATTCGCGGCATTTCATTTACTGCGGTACGAAGCAGCTCCGCAGCCTTTTCACAATTATTTTTCAGTAATTCACAACGTCCCAGATAAACCAGACTGCCACGACGTTTCTGAGGATTGTCCGCGACTGCAGTAAACGTAGCTTCAGCTTCATCAAACATACCGCGCTCAAACTGCAATTCACCCAAATCAAACTGCAGCTGCATATCATTGGGAAACATCTCTGCCCGCCGTACGGTATGACGCCAACGGTAAGAAGCGATTTCCTGTTCAAAGTCAGCAATTTGAGCTTCCGGATTTTCAAAACTTTCCGGATTGGCACGCAATTGTCTGATACCTTCATTAAGCTGAGCAATATAAGCTTTTTCAATATGCTTATCCAACACAGGATCTGTAACGCCCAATTTATCAGCGACTGCCTGATATTCCTGCAGGGCCTCCTCGTATTTTTCAGCGACCATGTAAGCATCAGCAAGCTTGCGGCGCATATCAATAGAATCCTTTTTCCGCAATTCAGCAGTAAAACGGTCTATGAGCAGCTGAGCCTGAGCAGCATCATGAATAGTTCCGTCCAATAACTGCTGGATCACCGCATCATCGGCATCAGCAGTATTGGCTTTGTTGCTTTTTGTATCATTGAATTTACCCCGTTCAATACTGGCCAGAGCCATAGCAGAACGCAGTTCAGATTTATCAGCGAGAGTTTTTACTTGAAGTTTTGAAACCATCTCATGTTGGATTTTCAATGCGTCCAACGCCTGACCATTTCTCTGCATAGCTTCGGCAAGCCGCTTCATCCGTCCGGGATTTCCGGGATGAAGTTTACACAATACGCCCAGTGCAGTTGCAGATGCCCACGGAGCCTCTGCCGCCTCAGCAGCACTAGCCAACACAGACAAAATCAGAGGATTATCCACGCAAAAAGCCAGACTCGGTTCACACATAGCCATCGCTTTTATCGGATTGACAAGGGAAACGATCTTCACCAGTGGAGCTTTGAAGACAGCCGCCAGCGATGCAATGACTTTGATCCCGCCACTTGTTTTTTTGAGTTTGCCAAGTTCATATTCGCGGATTTTATCAAAAAGCATGGGGACATCCGGATTTTTGCGGATGACCGGCAAAAGTATTCTGATCGCAGTATCAAAATCTTTGCTTGCTGCAAAACGGGCTGCCCGATTCAACGCATCCCGAACATAAATTTGTGCCTGACTTACCGTTTTCCGTTCCATAAAAACATCTCTTGATAAAAGTTCAATACATTATTCCGTCATGTAACTTACACTGCCAAATGCACTTTTACAAGTCTTTCCGGCAAATATAAAAAAATTTTTTCTCTTTTTTGTCTTTATTGTGCTGTTATTCAAATAAAAAAAACGCGATCTGATGACCGCGTCGAATAAAACAAATATCAAAGCAAGTGCCCGGCAGCTTTCATCCATTGTTTGGCAATAAGCCGATGTCCGGCATAGGTTGGATGAACTCCGTCACGCAACCAATATTCCATGCCGTATTTTTCTGCAGCCTTGGTAAATTCATTCTGCAGCGGCACAAAAACCGCGCCGAAATCAACAGCAGCCTGACGCACAACTTCACCGCGTTGAGCGATTTCAGCCGGCCATTCCGGTCCTACTGCTCCAAACGGCAGCACAAAAGGTTCCAGCAAAACTATTTTCAACTCAGGCAACGTTTCAAGCGACCAGGAAAGCAGACGGCGGAGAAACTCATCATACCGCGGTACCTCAACGCCGTTTTGATTATTGTATTCATGCCATGTATCGTTTACACCGATAAGAATGCTCAGCACATCCGGCTTGAGCACCAGAGCATCTTTTTTCCAACGGGCATAAAGATCCACCACCCGGTTACCGGAAATACCGCGGTTGAAAATCCGCCAATCTTTTTCCGGCTGGTCTCCGTAGATCTCGGCAGCCAGCAAAGCCGCATAACCATTGCCGAGCGGAGTATGACGGATATCTTCCATATCTTCTCTGGCACGGCTGCAATCAGTAATTGAATCACCTTGAAACAACAATGTTTTCATTTTATCACCGACCCCCTTTCATAATCAACAACAACACCATCATAAAGAACAGCATTGCATAAGTTCCGATCGCGATCCGGTAATTCAGTTTTTTACGCAACACAACAATCAATGTGCGCAAACAGACGAAAATTGATACAAAGTATTTTGCCATTTGAAACTTCACATCCTGATCGCTGTTACCCAAAACACACCACAACGCACAGCAAATGACCAATCCGATCCAGCAGAGCCATGCTTTACCGCCGGTAACAGGTTTGGAAGGACGGTGCAATGCTTTAGCTCCGATGTCTTTACGGTAGAACATCTGATCAAAGCTGATCCGCTGCACGCCATAATATGCTCCGTATATCGCCTCGCGCACACTTTTTCCGGTCGCGCACACACCAAGCACACGTCCGCCGGAAGTTACGATCTCTCCGTTTTTCTTCTCTGTACCGCAATGAAAAACAACAGCACCGGTTTCAGCAGCTTCTTTCAGCCCGGTGATCACCTTTCCTTTTTCGTATTCCCCGGGATAACCGCCGGAAGCAATAACGACAGAAACCGCCGCATCCTTTTTCCAATTCAGCACTGCATCGGCAAGTTTTCCCTCCACAGTTTTGTCCAGCACATCAAACCAGTCGCCGTCAAAACGGCGCATTACCGGCTGGATTTCCGGATCACCGAAACGAACGTTGAATTCCAGAACTTTCGGCTTGCCGTCATTGACCATGATGCCACAGAAAATAACTCCACGGAAATACAAACCTTCTTCATTGATACCTTTAAGGAAAGGTTTCAAAACCTCTTCTTCGATCTTTGCTTCAACCTCTTTGGTCACCACCGGAGCTGGAGAATAAGCTCCCATACCACCGGTATTCGGGCCGCGGTCATTGTCAAAAATCCGTTTGTGATCCTGACTGGAGACCATTTGAACGATTGTCTTACCATCTGTAAGAGCAAGCACACTGGCTTCTTCGCCCAACAGCATCTCTTCAATAACAACTTTGGTACCGGCAGCACCGAATGCACCGTCAAAACACTCTTTGACAAAATCTTTAGCTCCGGTACGGTTTTCAGCGACCAGCACACCTTTACCGGCAGCAAGTCCGTCTGCTTTCACCACAATACCTTTTTCTCCGGCATCAAAACGGCTGTCGATATAAGCGCAGGCATCTTCCGGATTTTCAAAGGTTGCAGATTCTGCTGTAGGGATACCGTATTTGACCATAAACTGTTTGGCAAAATCTTTACTGCCTTCCAGTTGAGCAGCTTTTTTATCCGGTCCGAAAATTTTCAACCCGCGTGCTTTGAAAACATCCACGATACCATCACACAACGGTGCTTCCGGTCCGACCACCGTCAAGCTGATTTTTTTGGAGACAGCAAAATCTGCCAATTTCTCCAATTCATTTACTTTTATATCGACACACTCGGCATCAGCCGCAATACCGGCGTTACCGGGAGCGCAATAAACTTTTTCAACCTGCGGACTCTGCTTCAACTGCCATACCAGGGCATGCTCACGTCCTCCGGAACCGATTACCAAAACCCGTTTCATTTGATTTCCTCAACTTTTATTTGTTTTTTATGTGGTTTTGCGATAAATATATCATCTCAATGGATAATATTCAAGAAAAATCAGATTTTTAAGCGATTTTGATTTGACTTCCGGACAAATCCGGCTATCTTTTAAGAGTGGTAATTTTCTTAACTGAAAGGCTTGATTTTATGCGTTTTTTTGCAGCTTTCTTTGCGTTGGCAACAGCATTGTTCCTTTGTTCATGCGCTGATCCGGTTATTTTTTCTGAAGTATTTCAGCAATCTGTAGATCAAAAAATATATACCAATTACAACATCTGGTATGTCAATCCGGAAAATATCGATTCTCTTAATATCCAAAACGGTTCATTTATTCCTATCGGTACCGAAATCGAACCGGTCAGCACCAGTGATTTCTGGGATGAAATCGTTTTCAAAACGGTTCCGGATGGAAAACTTTACACTATCAAATTCTCATCCGGTCACCGTCTCTGCACGATGAGAGAATTCATATCCTACACATTCACCACCAAACCGCTTGATGAGCAGCTGAAAGATTTTACTCCGGCAGTACAAGAACGCATCCGCAGAGGAGAAGTTGTTCCTGGAATGAATATCAAATCGGTACTGCTCGCCTACGGTCCTCCCCCGGCATGCCGCACCAATGACCTGCGGAATGAAAGCTGGGTCTATTGGCGTTCACCGTCAAATACGATCCGGGTCGTAATGCGTAAAGATCAGGTCGTTGCGATCCTCAATATCGGACAGGAAATTTGATGGAGGCACGGTTCACATCCGCCGAGCTTGCTCTGGCGACCAGCGGCAAATGGTCAACCTCTCTGCCGGGAACAAGCAGCTTTGCTCTGACCACTGACACCAGATCCTGCAATACCGGGAAAATATTTTTTGCGCTGACCGGAGAAAGATTTGATGCCCATGATTTTCTGCCTCAAGCGGTTGCATCAGGATGCACGGCATTGTGCATAAATGCGGCAAAACAGGATCGCGCTCCGGGCGGGATACCTCTGCTGTTGGTTCAGGACACCTTAAAAGCGTTTCAAGCTTGTGCCGCATTTCACCGCCGCCGCTTTAAAAATCTGACAGTTCTGGGAGTTACCGGAAGTGTTGGAAAAACCAGTGTCAAAGAAATCTTGCGGGCGATCTGCAGCAATATTGCCGGAACAGCACATGTTTTATATACAGAGGGTAATACCAACAACCAAATCGGCGTTGCCCAAAACCTGCTCCGACTGACCGGAGATCACCGTTACGCAATTTTGGAAGCAGGAACCAGTTCTCCCGGTGAAATCGCACCTCTGGCAGCTATGATAAAACCTGATGGAGCCATTGTTAATTCCATAGCTCCATGCCATTTGGAAAATCTCAAATCTCTTGAGGGTGTCGCCATTGAAAAAGGTGCTTTACTGGCCGCTCTGCCCGATAATGGCGATGCTGTTTTTCCAGCAGAATGTGCAGCAAAAGAGAAACTGGCCTTTGCCGGACGCCATACGCACACAGCGACATTCGGTTTAGATGGCAATGGTGATTACTGTGCTGAATATTTGGGAGGAACGTTGTCCGGCAGTCGATTCAAATTATATTTCCCGACCGGAGAATCTTTTGAAATCTCCTGGGATCTCTCCGGCAGTCACAATGCGCTAAATGCCGCCGGAGCAGCAGCACTTGCCCACAGATGCTGCAAATTCGCTCCGGAACTTATCGCCCGGGCTCTGCCGTATACCAAACTGCCGGGAATGCGCATGAAGCGAACTGAAGTGAATCAGGTAACATACTTTAATGATGCCTATAATGCTAATCCTGCCAGTATGCGGGCATCGCTGGAACTGCTCAGTCAAAGCCGGTTGCCGGGCAGACTGATTCTGGTATTGGGAGGGATGCGGGAACTTGGTGCAAGTGAATATGATGCCCATGCGGAGATTCTGGCTCTGAAAAAACGTTTGCTTCCGGAAGCACTGTTATTGACAATCGGCAAAGAATTCGCCGGATTATCATCCAATCATTTTGACACCCCCGAAACTGCTGCGGAATATTTGCAAAAAAATATCCGCCCCGGAGATACTGTATTTGCCAAAGGTTCCCGCGGAAATGCGGTAGAACTGATATTGCCGGAGGAGGCACGCTGAAAAATGAAAAATTCTCCGGAGAAAATTTTTGGAGATCTGCTGTTGGAAGTTTCCGGAACATTCGATACCCTGCCGGATACACCATGCATTACTGATTCCCGCATAGTAGAACCGGGAACTGTTTTTGCAGCTATCCCGGGAACCAGACACAATGGGGCAGATTTTATCGGCGATGCTCTGGCAAAAGGTGCGGCAGCGGTCATTCACGATCAACAGGATCTCCATCTGCCGCCGGAAATAATTTCATGTAAAGTCCGCGACGTTCGCAGTGCGATTTCTGCATATTACAGTTTCCGGGCCGATCATCCGGATAAAAAACTGAAAATATATGGTGTTACCGGAACCAATGGAAAAACCACATCGGCTTATTTACTCAGCCATATCCTCAACAATGCCCGGATCCCCTGCGGTCTGATTTCTACAGTAGAATACCAAGATGGCAAAAATATTCTCCCGCCGACTCATACAACACCAGATCCGCAGACATTCTTTCCGCTGCTGGCAACAATGCTCACCAATGGCATGCAGGCAGCTGCAATGGAATTTTCCAGCCATGCACTGGCTCAAAACCGCTTGGCGACATTGAATGTTCATGGAGCGATATTCACCAATCTGACCGGAGATCATTTAGATTTCCACGGCGATATGGAAAATTACTATCAGGCTAAAAAACGACTTTTTACGACGATGATTGTTCCCGGAGGAATTGCAGCAATAAACGTTGATGATCCATTCGGAGAACGCTTGGCAGAAGAGTTGGCAGAAGAACGTCCGGACTTAAAAATCCCGACATTCGGAACCAATGAAAAATCCGGGTGGAGACTCTCTGAAATATCCAGCAGTGCAGACGGATGCAGTTTTGTTATATCCAATGCCGCATGTGCATATAATACCGAATTTCCAATGCCGGGAAATTACAATATTTATAATTTAGCCGGTGTACTGACATTGCTGTTGTGCGACCAAATTTCTCCTGATGCGATAGATACGGCATTGCACACTCATTTTGCGGTTCCCGGCAGATTGGAAAAATTGACCGCGCCGGGTGGAACACGTTTTTTTGTTGATTATGCTCATACGGATGATGCATTGGCAAATGTACTGAAAACACTTAAACCGCTGACTGCCGGCAAATTGATCGTTGTATTCGGTGCCGGCGGTGACCGGGATCACAGCAAACGTCCACGCATGGGTGCTGCAGCGGCAAAATATGCTGATAAAATCATTCTTACCAACGACAACCCCAGATCTGAACCTCCGCTTGAGATCATTGCTCAAATTGCATCCGGAATTCCGCAAGGCTTTGCTTTTGATGCCATTTGCGACCGGCAAAAAGCATTGCAGCATGCCGTGGAGATAGCGAAACCGGAAGATATTGTTCTGATTGCCGGCAAAGGGCATGAAAATTATCAGGAAACAGCCGGAATCCGTACTCATTTCGATGACCGTGAGGTTTTGAGAGCTATTTTCGGAGAGTTGAAATGACCAGCAAACTTGAGGCATTTATCCGGCAGAGTTATCCGGAGACAGCTTATCCGTCATTGCTTGCCCAATGTAAAAAGTTCCGGGAAACTCAAGCACTTGCCGGATGCAAAATATTGGATGCAACGCCGGTATTCCGTAATACTCTGGTAAAATATTATGCTTTGTTATCTGCCGGGGCACATCTGACCGTATCTGTCGGCAAAGATATTCCCTGTGATCCGGATATTGTCAAAATACTTCCGGACTTTGGAATATCCATGGAAATAAAAAATCAATTTTTTGATGCGGTGGCAGATTGCGCAGGCAGACATCGCAATATTCAATCCCGTCACGGTTATGTGGAATTGACCCGCAGCGGATTGGAATATTACGGGGATTGCCCCCAACCGGTGATCTCCGCAGATACGGGGCTCATCAAAACCTTTGAAACGGTGCTGGGAACCGGAGACGGTTTTGTGAGAGCTATGCGGCAATTAGGGTATACCGATGTTGCCGGAAAAAATATTTTGATATTCGGAGGCGGCAAAGTCGGTTTGGGGATAAAATATCAACTGGACAAACTCGGAGCCGAAACGGCAGTCGCTGATATACGTTTCTTAACCGAAAATATTTCCGGACACACTTACATAAATGCCAATGAACCGGACACCGTCCGGAAATATATCCGGAACGCATGGTGTATTGTTGCCGCGACCGGATTGTCCGGAGCATTGGCACAATGGGCGGGAGAATTTGCCGCCTCTCCGGCATTGATTGCCAATATGGGAGTGGAAGATGAATTTTCCGAGGCATTGCCGGAAACCAGAGTTCTCAACAATAAACGTCCGGTAAATTTCATTCTTGATGAACCGACCCAACTGCGCTGCATAGATCCGGTCATGGCGTTGAGCAACTATTCTCTGGCCTCATTGATACACGGTAAATTGTCCGGAGGAAAAGGGATTTATCCCCCCTGCCCTGCAGATGAAAACCTGGTATTGCAAAGTGTTGACAAAGAGTTTCAGGACAGTAAAGAGATTCTCAAACGAATTCTGGAGGGCAAACGATTATGAAAAAAATGCTTTTGAAAAATGTTCTGCTCAATGGCAGTAATGTTTGTATCACCATTGAAAACGGCAAAATAACCGCCGCAGCACCGGATATACCGCAAACTCCGGACATGGAAGTTTTTGACGGACAAGGAAAGCTTGGAGTTTTGCCGCCATTTTACAACGCTCATAATCATGCCGCAATGACTCTGCTGCGCAGTTATGCCGAAGACATGGAACTGTTTGATTGGCTGAGTAATCACATATGGCCTGCAGAAGCGAAACTTTCGGCAGAGGATATTTATATCGGCACCAAACTGGCGGCAATGGAAATGATACGTTCCGGAACCGTTTGGTTCAATGATTCTTACTGGCATCCGGAAGCGGCAGTCAGAGCAGTCCGGGAAACCGGGATGCGGGCAACGTTGGGAATGCTTTACCTCAATGGCGTCTCGGATGATGCCGCCCGGGCTAATGAATTGCTTATTGAAGCCGCACAGGATGTTGATCTGATATCAGTCAGTCACACTCCGCATGCAATTTACACGGTTGACAAACCAACACTGCAAAATATTGCCAAAATGTTGGAAAAAGACGGCAGAAGACTCCATATCCATGTATCAGAAACCGCAAAAGAAGTTGCTGATTGCCAAAAAGAACATGGTATGACTCCGGTAGAATATCTTGATTCGCTGGGATTGCTCAGCGAACGCGCCATGCTGGCACATTGTGTTCACTTAAGTGACCGCGACCGGGAAATTATTGCAGAACGCCAAGCATATATCGCCCACAATCCGGTTTCCAATATGAAATTGTGCAGCGGGATGTTTGATTTTGAAAAAGCCCAAGCTGCCGGATGCAGGATCGCAATTGGTACCGACGGCACCTCCAGTAACAACAATTTGTCCATGCTTGATGAGATGAAGTGTGCAGCATTGACCGCCAAAGTCGTATCCGGGAAACCGACTGCCGGACGCAATTTGGATATTTTCCGTGCGGCGACTGTCACTGGAGCCCGATATGCCGGAGTACAATCCGGATGTATTGCCCCCGGATATGTGGCAGATCTGCTGCTGGTGGAATTGGATCATCTGCTTTTAAGTGCCGGTCACGATCTGTATGCAGATATGGTATATGCTGCCGATGCCGGGGTTATCAATTCAGTAATCTGTAATGGTAAATTTCTGATGAAAAATCACATTATTCCGGGAGAAACAGAAACTATTGCCGAATTCCGCAAAGTATGCAAAAAACTCCGGCAAACAGTAAAACGCTGATAAAACCATTTGTAATCATTAATTTTGTAAAAATAACGTTTTTTTGAATATATTGCCTTGCAATTCCCCTGAAAAGGATGTATATTAGTAAAAGTTCGGGATATAGCGCAGCCTGGTTTAGCGCGTTTGACTGGGGGTCAAAAGGTCCGGAGTTCGAATCTCCGTATCCCGACCATTTTTTTTGCCTTGATTCCAAGGCAAAAAAACATGAAGCCGTCAGGCTTCGCTTCATACACAGCAGGTGCGCTTCATGGCACAACGTGCCGCTTCATACGGCGTAGCCGTGCTTCATAAAAGCCTGACGATGAAGCATTGTTTCGCTAAAGCTCCACAATATGAAGCATCTCCATTTCATTCCGATATGAAGCACTTCGCTTACGCTCCGTATGACCTGTCGCCCATAGCACTTCGTGCGGCGGATGATGAGAAAATGAAAAACGGGAGCTTGTGCGCCCGCAATTGTTTTATAATCATATATTTTTACACAAAATACGTTATTTTTTTGTTTTTTTGCTTGTTTTTTTTGCATCCGGAGGTATATTTTACTTAAGTACCAGCCATGGTATGGCTAATTGACAACCGTTATATTTCAGCAAATAGTATTCTAAACCGACCAAGTGAAAGAAATCTGTATTTGAAGCAGGCTCTCGGTTGGGCCTTGAATACTGTTGTTGGGAGTGTTCGGTTTTTATTTGAACGTTACCAAGCAAGCTGGATTTCGCAACAGAAAGTTGTGGAATCGGCTAGCTTACTAAATTTAGGGGATTTCCGATCATGAGAACGATTACTGCTGCGACAGCATTTAAGGTGCCGCTTTACGGTATCAGTGTCTCGCTGTCTGCATTCCAGGAATCCTCTACAGTTTTTCGGAACTCTGAAAAACTGTCTTGCGCGAACGAAGTGAGCGCAAGCAAACAAGCCTTTATTTCTAAATAAAGGCTTGCTTCTACCAG
>JAFVRD010000010.1 GCA_017504435.1 Lentisphaeria bacterium
CGGCAAACCGGGTTTTTTATTGCTGTGCCGGCGTTTTCCGCAGACTGCATGCTTTTATAAAACGGTGTATGGCGTGGTAAGGTCGCTGATAAATCAAGGCAAATAAGCAGGAGTGTACATACGTACTCGACTGCGAATGTGGCCGCTGATTTGTCAAGAGATTAACCGCCATACTCCGTTTTTTGCAAAGGGGCGCTCACGCCGCCCCCCTTGCATCCCCCCAGCGGCTTATGCCGCCGGGTCAAACGAGTTGAATCGACGCGCTATTATTTTATTCCCATTGCTTTGAGATTGTCAAAAGACATTTTTATTGAATCAAAAATATCTCTGCCGGGGAATGGCTGATCCTGTTCGATCGAATACCAGCGCACACCGGTTTTTTCAGCAGCGGCAAAAATCGCCTCCCAGCGTAAATTGCCTTCGCCGATCTCACAGAATACCGGTTCATTATTCAGAATCGCAAAATCTTTGATATGCATGACCGGCATGCGGCCGGCAACTTTATTGATCCAATACACCGGATCACTGCCGCCGCGGGTCACCCAGTGGACATCTATTTCGGCAAAAACTTTATCCGGATCGGTATTTTCATAGAGAGTTTCCAGCATCGTCTTTTTCATGCCCGGATATTTGGTAAATTCGAAATGGTGATTATGGTATCCCATTTTTATTCCGGCAGCAGCAAATTTTTCTCCTTGACGGTTGAGTATATCGCAAAGTTTTTCAGTGCCGAACCGTCCGCGGTACTCCTGCGGAGCCGATCCCAAAGCTGTAAAATCGCATTCCAAAGTCTGCATTTTGTCAATAATCGGAGTGATATCGTCTGCGAATAATGCGGCAGCTCCTTCATGGGTTGCGCAACAGAAAAGACCATGTTTGTCCAACTGCCGCCGGATCACATCTGCCGCCAGCGGTGTACCGGAAACCTGCACCGATTGAAAACCAATTTTACAAATTTTATCCAGGGTACGATCCATGTCACTTTCATTCTGACAAAATTCACGCAAATTATAGAGCGTTACAGCGATTTGAGTGTTGGGGGCTTCCATTTTTTACTCCTTCAGATTTTTTACTAACGTTCTGTTCATTATAAAATGAGAACAGAGTAACTTGAACAGTTCAGAAAACACATGGTCTTACGGTTGTGGATTCATTACGCCGAGGATCGCCACCGGGAACTCTTTGACTTCGGGTGCTTTCGCCCAGACTTTTTGATCCACTCCGAGGAAAGGACGGATCGGATTGCCGGATATACCGGTAAAAACCGCCTTGTCCGGAGCTGCTGCGGCATAAAACAATTCATTTCGGGTGTCTTTATTGGTGAATCGTGCCAAACCGCCTTCAATATACACTTTCCCGCCGGGAGCAGTTTGATGCAGCATCGAATATCCGCCTGCTTCTCCGCCGCCGCGCGGTGTGTGCATATAAACGTTGCCTCCGGCATTGTCCACCCAACGGAGATTGCCGCCAAGTTCCCAGATTTTAGTTTCTTTGGTCTTCAGATTGGTACGTTTGATACCTTTGGACACATAGGGAACAAAAAACGGTGCGCGCATCAGGCAAGTTCCTTTGCGGACAGTGAAAAACGCCTGATCATCCATCCAGAAATTATTTGCCATCCAGCACATGACCACCTCATTGTTGGCACATTCGGTCAGCACTCCGCCGGAACCGTTCCAAAGTGAACCGGTCGCCTGGAAAAAGCAATTATTTTTACCGGTGGCAATAATGCTGTACGGAGAACTGTCATAAAAAAGACAGTCGTAAATACCGATCATACGGCTTTTGTCTCCCAGTTTGACATTCAAAAAGCGTTTGCCGCAGTACATCATCAACGATGTGAAAATCACCGTTTCCGGATTCTCCGCAGTAAACAGGTCATAACCATCGCGTTTATCACCGCGTATCACCGGCATGCCTTCGCCGCGCAGAGAGACGAAATCCGGCAATTTCACCGTGGATGCCAGCCGAACTCTGCCGGAAGGTATCACCAGCGTTTTGCGGGCTTTGGCAGCTGCCGCGAGAGCTTTGCTCAATGCTGCTGAATTATCTGTTTTATCATCACCTACCACCCCGAAATCAGCCGCAAAGATCTCCTCTGCCGGAGCCGGGATTGCTTCGGGCATTGCCGGAACACTGGCATGAAGCATGGGATCATCCGGATACACAAACCGTTTCATTACTTCCGGGATATTGGGGCGGATATTTTTATTACCGTGGACAATAATATTGTATTTGTGAGCCGTTGACCACGGAATACCCTGCAATTTACCTTGAAATGAGTTGCGTTCGAAATATTTCTGATCGGGATTCACCAGCCATTTTATCATCGGTACAGAGCCGTTGACATTGATATTATCGATCATTTTCAGTACACACGGAACGCGCCGCAATATGATCAACGCTTCCGGCGGACGCGGTGAATCAAAGGTACAGCGGTTGAATGTCACACTGCCGGGAATGGAGTGTCCGGGAACTTTACCGGTATTCTGATCCAATACCGGCATGGGATTGACTGAACGGAATGTGGAATCGTTGCAGCTGAAGTGATAACCGATATTTTCAAACCAGAATTGTTTATTGGATGTGGCAGGAGCTTCAGCCTGCAAATTCCAGATCATCAGCATGTTGGGTGCCGGGCCGATCCCTTCGTGGATGATCGGTCCGACGGTGTCAGGATTGGCAACGATCCGGCAGTTGTCAAGCAAAGTACCGTCGTTGTTGAATTCAAAAGGATTGATGCAGTTGATGAATTCGCTTTTGCTGATATAAATGATATTGCTGGAAAACCATGATATCAACTGCCTGATCGGCGGCGGAGTCAATACCGGGATGCCGTTTTTGATCGTGACTTCATGAGGCGGTATCTGAACAATGTTCTGCTGTCCCCAGCTTTTGCTGTAATCTTCGGGGGGAGCATAAAGCCGCATGGAAACACTCCGCACCGCCGGGGCGGATGAATCGCGGAACACACAGTTGCGGATATGTACCGAACTGGCATTCCAGTTGCGGCTCCATAACTGGATCTGAGTCCGTCCGCCGACAAATTCGATGTTATTGAATATTGCTCTCCGGTAAATGCGGCAGTAAAGAATATCCTGTGTGAAGTCATCCATCACGATCCGGGTGCCTTTTTCACCGCGCCAGATCACTGAACCGTGGGCAAAAATCGTCCGGGATATTTTGTAAGTACCTTTCGGAAAAACAAGTTCATCCACATGAGTTTCGCTTGAACCTTTGTTCCAATCATCCTCCCGGCGGAAACGGTCAAGTTTGATCCGGCCGGCAAGATAAAACACCGCTTTCTGGATCGCCGCAGTATCATCGGTTCTGCCATCGCCGACAGCACCGAAATCCCGGACGTTGACGCCATGCACACTGCATATTGCGGCAAACAACAAGGTCAACAGCATTAATTTTTTCATTATCACATCCCTTTTTTTTGATCAACGGTTTTTTTCGCGAATACTTTTTATTTTTATCAACAGCGGATCAAAAACATCTCTGATCCATTGAGCATCTGCCGCTTTGGCAGCTTCATAGCGTTCCATATCCTCCGGTACCGGAGCTTTGCTGATGATCCGGTGCAGATAAGAATTATTATTGGTAATGCTTCCCTGTATGATATCTTCTTCAGTGATCTGCGCCATCACGATCTCTTTGCAGCTCATTCTGCCGTGGTCATAGACGATGTATATCGTTCCGTCATCGGCTTGAACTGCATCAGGATAAGATATGCCGTTGATGTGATTCTCCGCTTTGTCAAGCTGCAGAGAGTATTTCCATGTTTCACCGTCATCTTCGGAAAGTTTTGCGACCAGATCGGTACGGTAATTTGTGGAATCATTGTGAATGAGCAAAACTCTGCCGGATCGAAGCCGCCGGAGATATATTCTGCTGGTGGCATTGAGAGTGCGGGTATAAGTTCCGGGTGTCCATGAAGAGCCTTCCAGATCACTGGAAACGGTTTTGACCAGCAGCGGTTTGAGATCTCTTGCCAGCATCAGCAAAGTACCGTCCCGGCGTTCGAGGATCATAGTTTCGTCGAAATCCGGAGCAAGTTTTTTGCCCGCCTGACAGATAAACCACGTTTTGCCCTGATCTTTGCTGCGGGAATAGCAGTAATTTTCAGTCGCCCAGTTATAGGAACACAATACCCAGTCGCCATTGGAAAGCACCGTCGGCTGAGTACGCAGGAAACCAGGTGCGATATAACGCGGTTCACTCCATTGCAGCTCCTCCGCATCCGGATCATCGCAAATAAATGCCCAGAGTGCCAGATGTTCCAATTCGGTATCCGGCACATTCAGATACCGTTGGGTAATAAACATCCACATTCTGCCATTGGGATCAAGCCAGAGCTGGATGTCTATGGAAATAAAATTGTTTTCAGCTTCACTGGGAACGACCAGCAGCGGTTTGCTCCATGTCCATCCATTGTCAGAACTGGATATCAGCAAATTGTAATTTTCCGGAGACGGCTCTTTCGTCCCTCCGGAATACCATCCGGCAAACAATTTTCCGCCGGGAGTCCGCAGGATCGTGGGACAGCCCTGCCAGTAACGGCTGGATAATTGATATTTCTCTCCCGGTTCCGGAAAAATATGAACAGGTGTCAACGGCATACAACCTCCTTTGCGGTATTTTGCTGAACGACGATTTACAACCGGTATGGTTCCGGTATGTAATTTACCATTGTACAAGGAGTTTGTCAATAGGTGAAAATCACATTTCAGAATTTTTCTCCGCCTCTGTATTTCCGGTTTCCTCCCGCTTCGCCGCCGGAGAAGATGAATTTCTGATAAAATCATCATTAAACTGAATGTTTTTTATTTATCTTTTCCAAACAAAAACGGGACGTTTATCAATTGAAAACGACCGGGAACGATGATATATTAGGCGGATAACTTTTAATACAGAAACATGGAGCAGTTATGGCAGCGATCGTAAAAGATCTCAATCAGGGCAGTGTGGTAAAAACCATGCTGATCTTTGCCATGCCGCTGCTGGGCGCAAGCCTGATCCAAATGCTTTACAATACCGCTGATATGATCATTGTCGGCAAATTTGTCGGCAAAAACGGTTTGGGTGCGGTTTCGGTGGGCGGAGATGTTTTGCATTTCCTCTGTTTTGTGGCAATGGGATTTGCCAATGCCGGTCAGGTGATAATCTCTCAATACCTCGGCGCCGGAATGAAAGAAAAAATCGGCAGGATCATCGGAACACTCTTTACATTTCTGATCGTCACTGCTCTGGTTCTGGGAAGTGTGACGGTGATATTCCGGAATCAAGTGCTGGATTGGATAAATACACCGCCGGAGGTCAGAGGTGAAACTGAAGAATATGTGGTGGTTTGTCTGGCAGGTCTGCTGTTTATATTCGGCTACAATGTCATCAGTGCCATTTTGCGGGGGATGGGAGATTCCAAACATCCGCTGATCTTTGTGGCAATCGCGGCGGTATTGAATGTTGTACTGGACATTTATTTTGTGGTAGTTTGCCATTGGGGGGTATTCGGAGTGGCACTTGCCACGGTGATAAGTCAGGCGGTCAGTTTCATATTTTCCATAATATTCCTCTGGTACCACCGTGATGAGTTCGGCTTTGACTTCAAGCCCAAAAGTTTTCTTATCGATCTTGAAGCTGTCAAGCCGCTGCTGGCATTGGGATTTCCCATGCTTTTGCAGAGCGCGTCCATAAGTTTTTCCATGCTTTTTGTCAACAGTTTTATCAACAGTTACGGTCTGATCGCCGCCGCCATGAACGGTATCGGCAACAAATTGGGCATGGTCATCAATATCATCACCTTTTCGCTGGCATCGGCAGCATCTCCCATGATCGGACAGGCCATCGGAGCGCGGATGTACCGGAGAGTACCGAAAATCCTCGGTGTCTCTTTGTGGATAAACTGCCTGATCTCACTGATAATCGGAATATTCATCGTGATATTCCCGATGTGGGTATTCGGAATATTCACCAATGATGCTGACGTTCTGGATATGGCATTGACTTATGTCCCGGTGATGCTGGTACTGCTGGCAGGAAGTGCGTTGCGCCCGCCGCTGAGTGCGCTGATCAACGGTTCCGGCAATTTCAAACTCAATCTGGCAGTGGGAATTCTGGACGGCGTGCTGATGCGTATCGGGCTGTCCGTGTTGCTGGGACTCACCTGTGGTTTTGGAGTATACGGATTCTGGTACGGCCACGCGCTGGCGGGATTGACGCCGTTTTTTGTCGGTGCGGTCTACTTTATTTCCGGCAAATGGAAAACCCGGAAATATATTATCAAAGAATAAGGCACGGTTCCCATTGAGGATATACCCGGAGAGTGTACCGGAAATAAACCTCCGCAGTGGTGCTTGATTTATTCCTGAATGGAGAAACGCTGATTTGCCAAATCGACAACTTTTAATTTGCCGGTGGATTCTGCGGGGATGAAACGGGCAGGTATTTGCAAATGCTGCCGTGCCGCGCCCCGGATCTCGGTCAGAATCTGAGCGATTGCCTGACGTACGGAATGTTCCGCATCCTCAAGAATGACTCCGCACAATGGGAAGTGCAGTGCCGCTGCCAAAGTCCATTCATTGAATATCCCCACGGTGTCCGGGATATTTCCGAGTTCACTGCATTTGTCCATATACATACGCATGGAGTATTTGCCGTACAGAATAACCGCTTCCGGCCGTTCGGCTGCCAATTCAGCAGCCTGACGGCAATCACTGTGAATACGGCATTCCGGGATTACCCCGTACTTTTTGCAGCTGGCATCAAATATCTCTGCAGAAAGCGCGTTGTCATATTTTTTGCCTTTGAAAAGTGCCAGGATAATGCGCTTATGTCCCCGGTCAGCAAGATATTTTACCGCATCCGGCAAAGCCTGTTTATAGTCCGGTGAAGCAGATGAAACCTCGTATTCACTGCGTCCGCACAGAGAAAAATAGGGAAATCCGCGCCCGGTCAATGAATTCATCATTGCCTCCGGCAGCTGTTCCGACGTACACGAACCGATGATGCCCTCCACACCGGAAGATAGAAAAAACTCCATCGCATCGGCAGTCCGTTCCGGTGAAAAACGGACGATTTGCAGTGACGTTTTGTAGCCGGATCTCCCGGCAGCATCCATCGCGGTTTCCACCGATGCCGCCAGAAACTGGTCTGTTAATATATCCACCATGATCCCCAGCGTGCGGCTGCTCCCGCGCCGCAGTGACAGAGCCAGTTCACTGGGACGGTAGCCGTGCTCAGCTGCGATCCGGCGCACCCGGTCGGCACGTTCTTTGGCATCACACCGTTTGTCTTTGGTTACCCCGGACAGGGCACGTTCCGCGGTTTTTGCGGAAACTCCCGCCAGGCGGGCTATCTCTTTTATCGTGATCATAATGTATTAAATATAGCACTTTTTCAACTTTTTTTCAAGATTACTTGAAATAATTGACTTCAGAGGTTATATTAAATAACTGTATGACGGAGACAGTTATCTGCCTCACCCTCTTTGCGCAGGAACATATCACAGGGACAACGATAATGAAATTTCAAGTCGGTTATCAGAATGACCGCCGTTTTCTGGAATATCTGCTGGCGCATAAAGATGCAGTAGGTGAACTCTATTTCCCCTGGGAATCCTTTACGACCGGACGCGGGGTGACTTTGAGCCGGAATGACCAGAGGACTCTGGAAAATGATCTGCACACATTTTCGGAAGCGGGAGTGAAACTCTGTCTGCTGCTTAACGGAAATTGTTACGGCAGAGAGGCTCTTTCCCGTCAGTTTTTCCAGAAACTCGGAGATACTGTTGATTTCATTGCCGGAGAATATAATCTTGCTTCAGTGACCACCGCTTCGCCCCTGATCGGCAAATTCATTCACCGTAATTTTCCGGATTTGGAGGTGCGCGCCTCAGTGAATATGGAGATCGGCACGCCGGAAGGAGTTGAATATCTGGCGGAACACTTTGACAGTTTTTATCTGAAACGCGAATACAACTATTCCCGGGACGTGATCATCCGGATGCGGGATTTCTGCCGCGGATGCGGTAAAAAACTTTATATTCTTGCCAACAGCGGCTGTTTGAATTTCTGTTCAGCGCGTACTTTTCACGACAATCTGGTCGCGCATCAGCATGAGATTGCCGCGATGGATAATGGATTTAAATTTCACGGGATCTGTTCGACTTACATGGATGATCCGGTCAAACGTACTGCATTGCTTGCCAAAAGCAATTTCATCCGCCCGGAAGATACGGTTTTGTATGAAGATCTCTGCGACGGTATGAAACTTGCCACCCGTACCAATTTCAAACCTTTCGCAGTGGCAAAGGCATATTTTGACGGCAGCTGGAACGGTAATCTGCTGGAATTGACCGAACCTGCCCATGCGGAAAAATTTCTCCCCGCTGTCGTTGCCAATAAAAAATTTCCGGCTGATTATGCCGAACACCGTTTCCAGTGCGGAAAAATATGTGAAAAATGCGATTACTGTGCCGGAGTGCTGGCTGCGGCAACTGTCACTTTGAACGAAAACAATACTATTTTTTATAAACAAATACAGGAAGAAAAATCATGTTGACCAGTCAAATGATCAAGGAAGCGGCTCTCGCCGCCGGTGCCGATATGTGCGGTATCGGAGATATGAACCGCTTTGAAGGTGCGCCTCCGGAAATGGATCCCAGGTATATTTTCCCGGAAGCGAAATCAGTTATCGGGATGGTATTCCGGATCCCCCGCGGTGTCCAGCGCGGCATTGAAGAAGGTACTCAATTTTACCAGTACCCCTCCATGGCTTACGGCGGCATCAACGAAATCTATGCTCCGGCGGTACTTTATCAGGTCGGACAGTTGATCGAAGACCACGGCTATGAAGCATTCATCTACCGTAACACCGGTGCGCGCGGCTGTGTTTCTGATATGGACGGTACTCCCGGCAACACCCTTTCTCCGGAAGAACAGATCGAAGCGATGAATCAAGCCAAGCGCAAAACCAACCATCACCGTTCGGTGCAATTCACCCGTCCGGCACGTCCCGGTCAGATGCCGCCGGATCTGCAGTTTCAGTTCCGGCTGGCGGCAGTGGCGTGCGGTCTCGGCGAAATGGGGTGGAGCAAAATGTTTCTGACCAAAGACTTCGGTCCGTTGCAGCGGGTGGCATTCATCTTTACCGATGCGGAATTGGAAGCTGATCCGCTTTATGACGGCGAACCGCTCTGCCGCCGGTGCATGGCATGTGTCAGAGAGTGTCCCGGCGGCTGTCTCAGTGCCACTGAAAGTATCAAAGTCAACGTCGGTGGAAAAATTTGCGAATGGGGCAAACTTGATGAATGGAAATGCTACGCCTTTTACACTCACGGCGGCAGAAAATTCAATCCTTTCGTTCCCAAAGCCGTCTGGGATGAAAATGAAAACGGCGATCTCGATCTTCTGGAAGGTAAATGCGAAGCCAACGAAAAAGAGATCATGAAAGTTTACCGTGCGCTGGAAAAATATTTCCCGACCTGGGTCGGTTACAATATGGCAAAATGCGGCGGCTGCATCCGGGCTTGTGTAAGCATGCTGGAGAAAAAAGGCGGCTGCATGCACGGACGCTTCAAAGAACCCCTGCGTACCGGTAAACCGTGGGTCATGGACCGTTGAGATCAGGAGAAGGATGTAATTATGATAAACGCTCAGATAATCAAGCAAAAAGCTCTGGAATACGGTGCCGCTGCAGTCGGCATCGGTGATATTGAGTTGTTCAACGGAGTCATCGCCCAGCGTGACCCCAAAATGATATTGCCCCATGCCAAATGTATTATCGGATTTCTTTTCCGGGTGCCGCGTGCATTGTACCGGACGATGGATAACGGTAATCAATTCATGCAGTATACTTCCGTCGGAGTCAAATATATTGATGAGGACTTAAGTGAAATATTCCTGCTCAAAATGGGTGGATTGATCGAAAATGAGGGTTATGATGCCTGTCTGCAGCGCAATGTTTCCAACTTGCGTATAAAAGGCGATCACACCACCAATCCCGAATTGGTGGATACTTATGAACTTGCCAATGCCGAACCGGTTGCACCGGGCAAACCTGCCCCGGAAATCATCATTGATTTCAATCTGGCGGCAAAGATCTGCGGTTTGGGAGATGTCGGCAAATCCGGTCATCTGATCGCGCCGAAACTCGGACCGTTTCTCCGGATGGCATTCATTATCACGGATGCTCCGTTGGAGTGTGATGCACCTTTTGGCGCGACCCTCTGTGATAATTGCGGCAAATGTGTGGACAGCTGTCCGGGACATGCGATTTCCGATGCCGGAACTGACACCTGGCAGTGTGCCGTTTATTACCGGGGAGCGCATAAGAGCAATCCGTTCATGAAAGATGATTTTCTGGCCGGTGATCCGGAACGTGAAGCGATCATAAACGGAGAAAAACGTTTCACCCGGGAATCCGCCCGTGAAATCTACAAGAAAATAAACTTCCTGCCCAGCCGTTCAACCGGATATATCCCGTGTATCTGCGGCAAAGCGTGTGATATGGCGTGTTACCGTCATCTGAAAGATAAAGGTGTCTTATGAAAGAGCTTAAAGATAAACTTATTGCCGCATTGAAAAAAAGTGCCGCGGATATCGTCTGCTGCGGCAGTATCGACCGGATGAGCGATCCTGCGGTCAAAAAACTTTTTCCGGAAGCCAGAACGGTGATCTGTGTCGCGTTCCGTCAATTGCGTGGAACCCGCCGCGGGGTGGAGGAAGGAACTGTTTTCTATCAGTATTCCACCGGAGTGGAAACTCTGGAGGAGGTCATGATCCCGGGCGCATTGCTCCGGGGATGTGCCGTTTTGGAAGAGGCGGGATTCGAGGCTCTGCCGCAACGCCGCATCCTGTTGGTTACCAACGATGAAAATGAGACTAATTTTGAAGTCGATCATACCGAAGTATTCCGCGGTAAAAAGGAGGAAACGCTGTTGAATTTTGAACAGTGTGCAGTGGACTGCGGTCTGGGCGAAATCGGTATGTCCGGTTCCGTTTTGACGGATGATTTCGGTCCCGGTCAGCGTTGGGGATTCATCATTACTGATGCTGAACTTCCTGCCGATGAAGTCGCGGCTCCCCATCTGTGCGACCGCTGCGGAGAATGTGTCAAAGCCTGTCCCGGTCATGCTCTTGCCGCTGACGGCAAAAGAAATTCCTGGCAGTGTGCGGCGTATTACAAAGGAGCCAACCGCACCCGCAATCCCTTTATGCCTCCGGATGCCTTTGCTGATGATCCGGAACGGCTGGCGATCATTGCCGGAGAAGCGGATCTTTCCCCGGAACGGGCGAAAGAAGTCATTAATCAGATCAACTTTTATCCGCCTAACAAACACGCATTTGTAGCCAGCATGTGCGGACGTGCCTGCGATACCGCATGCTATGTCCATCTGGAAGAAAAAGGGGTATTGAAACGTAAATTCAAAACCATGTTCCGCAAGCGTCCGGTTTGGAAACTTTCTCTGGAAGGAAAATGATCGATCATGAAGCGTCCCGAAATCACTTGGAGTTTGATGCATCCCACTCCGCTGGATCCGGATTACGTCCGGATGCTGGTGGGAAAAGCCCGCGATTACCGGGTGGACAGTTTTGAGATTTGCGGTCAATGCCATACCCCTTACGGCGGATTGGACGGATTGATAAATTATCGTGAATATCCGTCCGCATTTGCCAGTTGGGATCAGAACATTGTCAGTGGGAATCAGCAGAAACTCAATGAGATCATGGCAGTAAGTCATGCTGCCGGCAAAGCAGTGTACCTCTGGCACCGGGAAGTGATGATTCCGCCGGGACTGCTTCAGGATATTCCGGAATTGCTGGATGAAAACGGTGAATTTGATTTGACCGGAGCGGCATTCGCCGATTTGATCCGTTACAAACTGGAACAAACCTTTATTGCCGTACCGGAATTGGATGGGGTGGTGCTGACTCTGACCGAAGCGGACTTTTCCGCCATCCACAATTCCAATACCGAAAAATATCCTCCGGTGGAGGTGGTACGCTTCATCATCGAAATCTTTGCATCTGAATTGGAGAAACGCGGTAAACGTTTTATTATGCGTTCTTTCGGTTCGATCGCTCAGGATTATGAGGATATTCTTGCCGGAGCGGAAAAACTGGCGGGGAAACACCATTTTGAAATCGAAACCAAAATAACCCCTTATGATTTTGACCCGTTCCTGCCCATGAACCCGTTTTTGCGGAAGAGCCCGAATTTCACTCTTTCTGCGGAGTGTGAAACTACCGGAGAATTCATGGGACAGGGCAATATGCCTTTTGAGCATGTTGACCACATTGTCCGTTATGTCCGGGAGGGACAGGCGGCAGATGTGGATCGTTATGTGATCCGCATTGACCGGCGCGGCAACTGTATTTTTGATATTTACGAATTGAACTACTATGCCTATGACCGGGCACTGGCTGATGAAAATATCACTGCTGATGAGATCCGCCGGGAGTGGTATGATAAAAATTATCCGCCGCAATTCCGCGATGCATTCATCAAATTGGATAAAATCGGCTGGGAAATGGTCTGCAAAACCTATTTCATTGACAAACATGTGCTGTTTCACGGCAATTACTCGATGAAATATCTTAAAGCCGGATTTGTGTTTGCGCTCTTTGCCGAGGGCAGACGCACGTTGAAAAACGGCAGCGGCATCTGGTCGATTTTGACTGACCGTATGACTCCGGGCCGGGGAGAGATCCTGGAAGAAAAAATCCGGGCGGTAACACTGGCTGATCAAGGACTTGCATTGTTAAAAAGTCTGAATGTCCCGGCTGATGATTTCCGGCACCGGCTCTGGAAAAATGCGCCCATCATCACCCGGGCAGTGCTGGAATTGACCAAGTGCATCATCTGTTATTGTGATGATATGGAGTGGGAAAAATCTGACTTCCCTCATCTCAAAGCTCAGGTGGCAGCTTCGATGCAGGAATTTGAACGTCTCGCCGGGCATAAGGTTGAGATCATCAAACGTGATGTCATCAATGGTTTGGAACACCGGTTGACGGAATACCGCCGCTCCATTGAAGAAATTTGTATTGAACCGCTGGCGGCGATCTGCCAGGAACTCCTGAAAGAATTTCCGGCGGAATATAACGCCAGAGAGAAATTTCTGACCGGTTGTGAAGACGGCATTATCACCGGAGGCATCTCCGATGACTGGCGTATCGTCCGTTACATGCATGCCTCTCATGCGTTTTTGCACAACGGTTTGCCGGCACGCTGGGCTGGCAATCGGGTATTCCCCAACGGTTTTATGGAAATGGAGCTCAAACGCGGTGATGAATTGCTCATTCACGGAGCGATCGAAGATACCCGGAAATTCACCCTGGTTTGTGACGGAGAACGTATTGAAGCTGAATTTGACGACAATGGGGTGTTCTCCATGCCGTTGCCGAAATCAGATCGCCCGGTGTCGATCCGTTTGGAAAAAAACGGAGTTTGCTATCCGCTGTTTCATGCTGTTTTGACCCGTAATCACGACTGGCATACCAAAAAAAAACTTCCGCTGTTTTCATGGCGTGAAGATATAATGCCCCGGGAATCGGTGCCTGAACCGGTTTATGATGAAAAAAGTGAGCTGCTGGAATTTTATTATACAGCATGGCAATCGGCATGGACTCACATTTTTACTTGCCGCGGCGCACCGGTTTCCCCGTATATGAATGAGGGGATACGCATCAACCGTATCTGGATATGGGATACCTGCTTTATGGTGCAATTCTGCCGTTATGCGGCAGATGTATTCCCCGGCATCCAGAGTCTGGATAATTTTTACCGGGTGATCCATGACGGAGAAAGTATGGTGCTGAAAGTCCATATTCCTGACAATCCGCCGCTGTTTGCATGGACGGAATATGAATACTTCAAGCACACCGGTGATGTTGAACGGGTGAAAAAACTCCTGCTGGAGACCCGGTATTTGCAGAAACATTATCACTGGCTCAATTCGTTATCTGCCGGTCAACTTTTTGACTATGCCACCAGCGTGACCGGAGCAGAATTTGTGTCCGGCAAAGGTTTCAAATGGCACGGCGGAAAAGCCGGCATGGATAATACTCCGCGCGGTGATGATGATTATGCTTCGATATATTATGTCGACCTTTCCTGCCAGCAGGCATTGAGCGCATTGTACATTTCCCGGCTTGCTGAAGCGATCGGAGAAAATGCGTTGGCAGCACAGTGGCATGAGGAATATGAAAAGCAGAAACAGTTTGTCAATGACCGCTTCTGGTCCGAAAAAGATCAGCTTTATCTCGACCGTTTCATTGATGAAAGCGGTTTCTGCAAATTGCTCACTCCTGCATCATTGTGGCCGCTGCTGGCAGAAGTCGCTGAACCGCATCAGGTCAAGGCACTGGCAGATGCCGTTGCCGACCCGAACCGGCTCGGTGGCACCAGACCCATACCCAGTGTAAGCCGGGATGATCACCGTTTTTCTCCGGTCGGGACCTACTGGCGCGGCGGGATCTGGATGCCCAAAGTATACATGACCGTCAAAGGTCTGGAGAAAAATGGACAGTACGCTCTTGCTGATGAAGTGGCGCGTAATATGCTGCTTTTACAATACCGGACCTGGAAAGATTTTGAACCGCATACGATCTGGGAATGCTATTCTCCGACAGAGGACAAGCCTGCCACGAATAAAATCGGCGGTTATTCGCGTCCGGATTTCTGCGGCTGGTCGGCATTGGGTCCGATTTCGCTTTTCATTGAAAACGTACTTGGCATCCGGGAAGTCAACGCATTGGAAAAACGCATCGTCTGGGAACCGTCATCCGGCAAACGCAACGGTATAAAAAATCTCAAAATGGGCGGTAAAAATTTCACCCTGATCGCATATCCGGAACGCGGAGAAGCTGAAATTTCTGCGGCGGCAGATTTTGTACTGCAGCTCAACGGCAGAAATATTCCTCTGACAGCCGGAAATCACACGGTGAAACTGTAACTGCCGGAACAGATGAGTTTCCGGCAGTGCAGCTGTTTAAGATCGTCACAAGAACAGATATTTGGCGATAAACAACAGAGAAATCAGCCACAACAGCCAATTTGACCGGCGTTTTTTGCCGCAGTTGAGGATCGTATAGAATATGATCCCCAAGCCCAAACCGTCGCTGATATTGCAGGTGAATACCGTAGCGGTAATAAGGATATAAGCCAGAACCGCTCCGGTAATATCATTCCAGTCGATCCGGACAATTGCCGCAGGTCATGTTAATGATATCTTCCGTAGACGTAATAAAACCGTTTGATATTTCGCAGACTTGGACGGGACTTGACGGAATGAGCGCAGCGAATGAGTGCCTGAATAAAATGGATGCAACCCGTCAAAAAAGTTCCGTCCCGGAGACAAAATAAAACCGTTTGATATTTCGCAGAGTTGGACGGGATTTGACGGAATGAGCGCAGCGAATGAGTGCCTGAATGAAATGAAGGCAACCCGTCAAAAAAGTTCCGTCCCGGAGACAAAATAAAACCGTTTGATATTTCGCAGAGTTGGACGGGACTTGACGGAATGAGCGCAGCGAATGAGTGCCTGAATGAAATGAAGGCAACCCGTCAAAAAAAGTTCCGTCCCGGAGACAGAATAAAACCGTTTGATATTTCGCAGAGTTGGACGGGACTTGACGGAATGAGCGCAGCGAATGAGTGCCTGAATAAAATGAAGGCAACCCGTCAAAAAAGTTCCGTCCCGGAGACAGAATAAAACCGTTTGATATTTCGCAGACTTGGACGGGACTTGACGGAATGAGCGCAGCGAATGAGTGCCTGAATGAAATGAAGGCAACCCGTCAAAAAAGTTCCGTCCCGGAGACAAAATAAAAAATTTTTTTATTTTGGTATCCGGGACGGGACTTGAACCCGTACGCCTTGCGGCACAAGATTTTAAGTCTCGTGTGTCTGCCATTCCACCACCCGGACGCCGTTCATAATATAGTTCCATTTTGCAGTAAAATCAAACTTTTTTTCCAGTTATCTGATGGAATTGCTGTTTTTTTACCGCTTAAAACAGCTTTTAACTGTTTTTTCGGTGGCGGACAACGGACATAAATTCCTGTAATTCTCCGGCGCGGCAAATCGCCGAAAAAAGCAAATACAGACACCCGAATGCTGCTGAAATGGATATCAGCAGAATAATATCTTTGCCTATCGAGCCGCATCCGGCGATGCCGAAACCGAGCTTTCTCAAGCTGTACCAGACCATCGCGCCAGCCAATATGGCAGCTGCCAGAGAGCGAAGCGGCGAGAAAAAGGTTTTGAAATTGATCCCCAATCCCTGTTTTCTCAATATCATCATCAGCAGCGAATTATTTACCAGCGAGGATATCACGGTGGCGAGAGCCAGACCTCCCTGTTTGAGGGGGATCATTAAAATGAGATTCATTACTATATTCACCGCAATGGCAACCAGTGATACATAGAATGGAGTTTTCATTTGTTTGCGGGCGTAAAATGCCGGGAGCAGGACTTTCAGCGAACAGAAAAAAGGTATTCCCATACCGTAAAAAACGGCGACCATTCTGGCGGCATGAAGATCTTCCATCGTATATTTACCTCCGAGACAGAGTACCCGCAGCACATCCGCATGAAAAAATATGACTCCTGCGGCAAGCGGCGCACAGACGAACCAGACATGGCGGATGGAGAATTCCAGCTGCCGGAGCATGCTTTCACGGTCGGCTTCAGCGGCGGCTTTCGCCATGCCTGCCATCAAAACAGAACCGAGTGAAACGGCGAATATTCCGATGGGCAGATCGATTATTCTGTCCACGTAAGTCAGGGCAGGGACTGCCCGGTCTCCCAGGGAAACTGCCAAAGCGCGGTCAATCACAAAACTCACCTGCAACGCTCCGTAACCCAGAATACCCGGAGTGGCAAGTTTGAAAAGCCGTTTCAGAATCTCTCTGTCGTACCAGAAGCCTTTGTAAAAAACAGGGAATCTGCCGCATTTGGCAAGCATCCACAGCATCAGAAACAATTGGATCGCCCCGGCAACCGGGGTGAGGATTGCCAGAAACGGCAGGATGATTTCAGCAGAAAAATTACCGAACCATGCCGCACTCAACCCGGCAAGCATGAAAATATTGAAAAGCAGTGCTGTCAATGCCGGCAGAAAAAATATTTTTGCATAATTCAGCACCGCTCCGATAACTCCGGTCAAACAGATGAAAAACGCATACGGCATCAACAGCGGCAGGAGTTTGAGCATCATGGTGTAACGGTCACTGCGCCAGTAGGCATTGCCGTACCATTCAATAAGCTGTCCGGATAAAAGTGCGGCAAGCGAAAACAGTACCACGATCAATGCCAGCAAGGTTCCGAGTGCAGTTAATACCGTCGCTAACTTGCGCCGGACTTCCGGGATCCCGTCATGTTCCTCAATTTCTGCGATCAACGGGACCAGAGCTGTTCCCAGTGCGCCTTCACCCAGCAGCCGGCGGAATAAATTCGGGATCATGAATGCCAGAAACCACGCACTTGCCAGCGCACCGCCGCCGAGAATGGCAGATTCCAGGCGTACCCGGAGCAGACCGCACAGCCGGCTGGCAAATGTGGCGCCGGCGACGGCAAAGCTGCTTTTCAGAAATTTTCCGGGCTGGAAATTCATTTATGCAACTCCGTAAGAATCAATTTGTTCAATTCCAGATATACTGAGGGGTCAGCATTTTTTCCGGGAGCGAAAATCATTACAGGCTGCACGGCCCCTGCCGGACGGATGAATTTCAATATCCGTTGGAGCAGTGTTCCGCTGAGATAATTTCCGGCAGCGGCATCAAAAACTATCCTGAACATATCGCAATCAAACGGCAATTCTGCTGCAAATTTTTCCATGATTTCCAGTGCGCCGGGTTCATGAGGGTGCAGGACACACATGGTACGCAACGGGTAGAGCAATGAGTGTTTGAAATGAGCGAATTTTTCTGTGGCACCGGCGGCAATTCCGGGAATACGTACTTCCAATGCCAGAGGAGTACGATGTTTTTCTGCAAATCCGAAACACATGGCAAACGCATCGCGCAAAACGGGATTGGCAGGAACGGCAAATGCACTTTCCAATTCCGGAGCGAATGTTGCATATACGGCTTGTAAATTTTCTGCAGCGGCACAGCGGTGTTCACAGAGACGGTAGAAATCCTGCCGGACTCCGGAACTGGCATCGGGAATAGTGTTAAAAAATTTCCGTTCATCACTGTTGCAGATGATTATGGATTTTTTTTGCAGATGCTCAGGCAGGGCAAAATCCGGAGCCGTCGCCAATTCGCCGGACAATTCCAGAATTTGTACCGCCGGTACATTGGGCAGTAGCGAAATATCCCGGTCTGAAAAACTTATGCCGTAGATCGTTTTCACAGAAATCCGGCCTCCTGCAGAGTTTCCAGCGTGATCCCGGAATCCCGTGCGTCCGGCTGTTGTTGCAGCTCCAGCATCCGGAGAATATATCTGCCCAGAACATCAAATTCCAGATTTACTTTTGTCCCGGGGAGGCGTTCTTCCAGTGCTGTTTCGTGCCGGGTGACCGGGATCAGGCGGACGCAGAAATGCTCCCGGGCAGCTTCAGTTACTGTCAGTGAAACTCCATCAATGGCAATGCCGCCTTTTTCAACGACCAGGGGCGCAAATTGTTTGTCCAGTGCGATTTTCAGCAGATAATCCCCGTCCGGAAGTCTGCCCTGTGCCAGTACCTCTGCGGCGGTATCCACATGACCTTGAACAATGTGTCCCCCCAGCCGGTCTCCCAACCGGAGCGCGCGTTCCAGATTGACGGTACTTCCAACAGGCAATATACCCAGATTGGTACGTCGCAAACTCTCTTCCATGGTGTGAAATATCAGCACGTTATCAGTGACGCGTTCCAGAGTCAGGCAGCAACCGTTTACTGCGATGCTTTCCCCGTATTCCGGTGCGTTGACCGGCACATCGGGACGGATTTCCAAAGTGCTGCCGGAACGGGCAGTGATCCTGCCTTTGCCTTGAACCAATCCGGTAAACATGATTTACTCCTCTTGTAAATATCCGCTGACGGCGAGGTCATCACCATACTGGGTGTAAGTGACATTGTAAAGTTTCATTGCTTCATCCATTCCTTCCGGAGAAAAGCCGCCGACAGCCGGAATACTGTTTCTGCCGCCGAGGATTTTGGGTGCGATGTGAAATTCCACCATGTCGACCGCGTTGGCGCGCAGTGCGGCGGCGGCAACTTCCCCGCCGCCTTCTATAAGAATGGTCGAATAGTTGCGTTCTCCCAGTTCCCGCAAATATTTTTCCCAAGCCGCATTGTCCGGCAACTCCACGATTTCAGCTCTGCCGTCGGGAAAATATTCCTGCAGATCATCATTACTCAAAGTGGATGAAACAATAATACGCTGCGGCTGACGGGGCCAGTTTTCCGGTTCTCTGACGGTCAATTGCGGATTGTCGTTCCGTAATGTATTGCCGCCGATCATGATCGCATCGGCGAGCCGGCGCAACTGCTGTACGCGGCGGCGCGCCTCTACGCCGGTGACCCATTTGGAATCTCCGTTTTCAGTAGCGATCCTGCCGTCAAGAGTCATTGCCATTTTGAGGATGACAAATGGTTTTCCGGATGATATCCAACGGAAAAAGTGACGGTTCAATTCACAACATTCGCTGTTTTCCACGCCGCAAATCACCTCGATCCCGGCATTTTTGAGCAAATCTACTCCCCGCCCGGCATGTTTGGGGTTGGGGTCAAGTGCGCCGATAACGACTTTGGATATTCCGGCATTGATGATGGCATCCGTGCATGGGGGGGTACGTCCGTAGGATGAGCATGGTTCCAGTGTGACATAAAGCGTTGCACCTTCCGGAGAGAAGTCATGTTTTGTCACATCACGCAGAGCATTGATCTCCGCATGAGCTTCTCCGGCTTTCTGATGAAATCCCCTGCCGATAATGCTGCCGTTTTTGACAATGACGCATCCGACCATGGGATTGGGATTGGTCAATCCCCATCCCATGCGTGCCAGAGAGATGGCTTCAAGCATGAAATCAGAATCACTGTTCATTATTTCTCCAAACCGAAAAGGGCATTGGCATAAAATTCCGGGTCAAACTCCTGGAGATCTTCCGGAGCTTCTCCGAATCCGGCAAAAAATGTGGGCAATCCGAATTCTTCATGCAAAGCTACAGCCATACCGCCTCTGCCGGTGCCGTCCAATTTGGTCAATACCAGACCGGATACCCCGGCTGTTTTGCCGAATTCCCGGGCTTGATTGATCACATTTGCTCCCAGAGAGGCATCCACCGTCAGCCAGACTTCGTGCGGAGCTCCGGGCAGCACTTTGCCGATCGAACGGCAGATTTTGTTCAATTCCGCCATCAAATTCTGTTGATTTTGCTGACGGCCTGCGGTATCAATAAGCAGAATATCTGCGCCGCGGGATTTTGCCGCCATCGTTGCATCAAATGCCACGCTGGCGGGATCGGCACCGTGTTTGGATGAAATCACCTGACACCCGGTACGCTCTCCCCACAACTGTAATTGTTCCACTGCGGCGGCACGGAATGTATCACATGCTCCGAGAATAACTTTTTTGCCTTCAGCTTTCCACTTTGCCGCCAGTTTGCCGATGGTAGTGGTTTTGCCGCTGCCGTTGACTCCGACCATGAGGATGACCAGTAATTCACCATCAGGGACGGTGCGGATATCGCGCATGCCCTGTTTCAAAATTGCAGAAACTTCATCTCTGGCAGTGACGATCAGATCGGCGTCGGTGGCGATTTTTCCGCGTTCATAACGGTCGCGGATACCGGCAACCACTTTTTTTGCTGCTGAGACTCCGAAATCTGCAGAGATCAACATAGCTTCCAAATCATCAAAACTGGCGGCATTATGTGCTTTTATTCCGGAAAAAACACCATTGACCACTCTGGATAATTTAGTCGCGCTTTTTTCCAAACCGCGCTTGAAAATAGAAAAAATCGACATGATTCAGGTCAGTTCCCGGCAAATTCATTATCTTTGATCGAATTAAGTACGCCGTTGATGAAATTTCCGGCTTCCACACCTGAAAAATCTCTGGCGATCTCAACTGCTTCGTCAATGCTTACGATCGGCGGGACATCTTTGAATTTATACATTTCCGCTACTGCGATCCGCATGATATTGCGGTCGACCGGGGAGAGCCGGTCCATATCCCAGTTGCGGCAGTATTTGCTGATGATAGCGTCGATATACTCTTTTTCCAAAGTAACAGTTTCGTAAAGTTTAACGGCGTATTCCCGGGCCCTGCGGGTGATGCGGTTATCCAGCAGAGTGAATTCTTCCTGGATCGATTCCATGAAAAGCTCAAACGCTGCCGCACCGGGAAGTTCCTGTTTCAATTCGCAACTGAAAAGAAACTCCATCGCCAATTCCCGTCCCAAACGTTTGGAATGCGGGGCCTGATTGCCGTTGGCATTAGATTCACGCATTTTTTATCGTCCGGGTCAAGTTTACCATTTCAACAGCCGCCAGAGCAGCATCCACACCTTTGTTACCGGCTTTTACGCCGCTGCGGTTGATAGCCTGTTCCAGGTTATCAGCCGTGACCATGCCATAAGTGACCGGCACACCGTAATCAAGACCGAGTTGAGCCAGACCTTTGGCAACTTCGGAATTGATATAAGATGCGTGGGGAGTATCTCCCTGAATAACCACGCCCAACGCGATCACCGCATCAAATTCTTTACGGTCAAGCATTTTTTTGACTGCAAACGGCACTTCGTATGAACCGGGGACATAAGCAACCGCAATATTTTCGGCATCTCCGCCGTGACGCACGATGGCATCTATGGCACCGGAGAGCAGACGGCTGACCAGAAAATCATTGAACCGGGCGCAAACGATACCCAATTTCATGCCTTCGGCATTGAGGGAACCTTCAAAAATCTTTCCTGCATTTTTTTCCATGATAAAGATCCTTTCATTTACAACGCGTCAGCGCAATTCGATTTTAAGTTCACTGGCAAGACGGCTTCTCAATTTATCCATCGCCGCGTTGACCTCAGTATCAGTCAAAGTACGTTCCCGGTTGCGGAATGTCAAACTGTAAGCCATGCTTTTCTGATGAGCTTTTTTCAATGTGTCATCCACAAAAATATCAAAGAGCCGCACTGATTCAAAATTGGGAGCTTTGCATTTACGGATGAAATCAATTACTTCACCGTGAGTCAATGAATCCGGTGCCGTGAATGCGATATCCCGGCTGGTAGCAGGGAATTGAGCCAGCGGTTTGCAGCTTTTTTCCACCCGTCCGGCGGCATTGAGCAATGCCGTGACATCGATCTGGGCAAAAAACACTGCCGATCCGCCGCGCCATGAGGTACTCAATTTGGGATTGAGTTCGCCGAATATACCCGCTTCTTTACCTTCAAGATAAAGTGTCAGAGCATGACCTTCGCGGCAGCGGCCGTCCGGAGTTGCGGGAGCTGTCATCCGGAAATTGCGGATGGCGAATTTCTCCAGCAATGTCTCCACCACGCCTTTGATATCATAGAAATCACATTTTGCTTCGCCATCAGCAGAGAAAAGTTCCGGATGACGGCAGCCGGTCATTACGATCAGCAGCTCATTGCGTTCTTCGGGGAATTTTGCCGGATTTTTACAGAATGCTTTGTCCAATTCAAAAAGCCGCAGATTCCGGTTGCCGCGGGCAAAATTCCGACCGACAGTGCCGAGCATTTCTCCCAGCAGACCGGGACGCATCCAGCCATTATCCGGAGAAAGCGGATTGCTCAATTCGATCAGATCACTTTTTTCAAAACGGCTGTCTGCCAATGCAGATGCACTGCTGACAATACTGTAATGTACACATTCATCAAAACCCATGCCGATGATCTCATCCCGGAGCATCCGCAACGGGGCATAAGCATCTTCACTGTCCGGATGACAGATTTTTCCGGTGACCGGGATCGCCGGGATTTTATCCAGACCGTCGATACGGGCGACCTCTTCTGCAAGGTCGGCTTCCCGGGTCAGATCGAGCCGGAACAACGGTGCTGTAACCGTGCAATCTGCCGCCGTAATGTTTTCAACTTTCAAATGAAGTTTTTGCAGAATATCCACGATCCGTTCATTGGTCACAGCAGTACCGATCAATGTGCGGATTTTTTCGAACCGGCATTGGATAACCGGTTCCGCCGGGCGGGTGCCGGTAATTTCCATGGGGGCACAGGCAAGTTCACCGCCGGCAGTAGCGAGGATCAACTGGCAGGCACGTTTTGCTGCCAATTCAGCCATATCGAAATCCACGCCGCGTTCATAACGGTAACTGGCATCGGTCGATACACCCAATTCTCTGCTGGTAGAACGGATATGAGATGATTTGAAAACGGCACTTTCAAGCAGAATTTCAGTGGTGTCATCATTGACCCCGGAGAACTCTCCACCCATCACTCCGGCGAGAGCCATGGGTTTTTCTGCGTCGGCAATGACCAGATGTTTTTCGGCAAGTTCGATCACTTTTCCATCCAGCAGAGTAATTTTTTCACCGGCTTTTGCCCGTCTCACGACCACTCTGTTTCCGGCGAGGCGGTTGCGGTCAAAGGCATGAAGCGGCTGACCGAGTTCCAGCATGACAAAATTTGTCACGTCCACCACGTTGTTTATCGGGCGCAAACCGACACTCTCCAAACGTTCCTGTATCCAGGCGGGGGAGGGGCCGATTTTGACATTTTTGATAACTTGACCGATGTAACGCGGGCAAAGTTCCTGATCTTCAACGGTGACCAGATCGGCAATTTTGCTGCTGCATTCGGGGGCAGTAATTTCCGGCAGTTGTGCCGGAGTGGACAACAGGCATGAAACATCTCTTGCTACTCCCCACATGGAGAGGCAATCCGGACGGTTCGGGGTGATTTCCAATTCAATTCTGGTATCTCCGGGAAAGAAATCGGTCAGCGGTTTGCCCAAAACGGTATCTTCCGGCAGGATCATCAAGCCGTCGTGATTGTCGGAAATGCCCAATTCTGATTCACTGCACATCATTCCGAAAGATTCAACACCGCGCAGTTTGGATTTTTTGATTTTGAATTCGCCTTCTGCGGTTTGGAACACCGTGCCGATCTTTGCCAGCGGCACGATCTTACCGGCATCACAATTCGGTGCGCCGCAGACGATCTGCAATTCTTCACTGCCATCGGTGACTTTGCATACCGACAAATGGTCGCTGCCGGGATGCGGTTCCCGGCTCAAAATTTTTGCGGTGACCACTCCGGCAGGTATTGTGGAGGTGTTTTCAACTTTTTCGACCTCAATTCCTGCCATGGTCAGTTTGTCACATAAATACGCATCGTCACAATTCAGTGTGACGTAATCACTCAGCCATTTTCTTGAAATATCCATGATCAGATCACCTTAAAATTGTTCGAGGAAGCGGACGTCGTTGTCATAGAGGAACCGCAAATCCGGAATCCGGTAACGGAGCATTGCCAAACGTTCCAAGCCGAGTCCGAAAGCGTAACCGCTCCAGATTTCCGGGTCATAACCGACATTTTTCAAAACGTTGGGATCAACCATACCGGCACCGGCAATTTCAATATAACCGGAATTTTTGCAGACATTACATCCTTTTCCGCCGCAAACCACACAACTGAAGTCGTATTCCACACTGGGTTCGGTGAACGGGAAAAAGTGCGGACGGAGCCGGATTTTTACATCTTTACCGAACATTTCCCAGGCGAAGGTCTGCAAGACACTTTTCAAATCCGCCATAGAAAGGTTTTTGTCAATGCTCAATCCTTCGATCTGGTGAAAATTCATTCCGTGAGTGGCATCCGGAGTATCCCGCCGGAATACCCGTCCGGGAGCAACGATCCGTACCGGCGGTTCATGAGTTTCCATGACCCGGATCTGAACCGGACTGGTCTGGGAACGCAAAATCCTGCCGTCCGGAAAATAGAATGTATCTTTCGGATCGCGGGACGGATGGTCATCCGGCGTATTCAAAGCATCAAAATTGTGGTAGATATCCTCGATTTCCGGGCCGTCAACGGCAACAAATCCCATCCGGCGGAAAACCGAAACACACTCGTCAGCCAACTGAGTTATCGGATGCCGGTGTCCGGCTTTATTGCGGCGGCCGGGCAGGGTGAGGTCGATGGCATTTTCAGCAGTTTTACTGCCGGTGCCGAGTCTGGCCGCTGCTGCATCCAACGCCTGCTGGATACGGTTTCTGCCGGTGTTGAATGCACAACCGGTATCTTTACGCTGCTCCGGAGGTACCGAACCCATTTTTCTGGAAAGTTCCGGGAACAAGCCGTTGCGTCCGAGATATTCAATACGCAACGCTTCCAATGCGGCGGTATCGACTGCTGCTGCGGCTTTACTTTCAGCATCAGCGGCAGCACGGTTTACCGCTTCAATGATCTCATTCATAATCAATCCTTACAAAAATACTGTTTGATTTGTCCGATATTTTTTCCGGTATCTCCCGATTTTATTTCGGGGAATACCGGAAACTGTACCGGTGAAAAACAAAAAACAGCTTGAACTCCGGTGAAAAAAGTCACCTGTTCCAAGCTGTCTTTCGGGATCGTTCCGGGGGATATTTCAGAAGTTTCCGGTATCGCTTTTTATTGCCGACACCGGAAAATTTCATAGACCCCGTTACCTCAGGCCTGGGTGACTTTCTCCACCAGAGCCTTAAATTCCGCCGGCTCGTTGACCGCAAGATCAGCGAGAACTTTGCGGTTGAGAGCGATATTGGCTTTTTTCAGACCGTTCATGAAAGTGCTGTAATTGACTTCCAACGCGCGGCATGCGGCGTTGATACGCACGATCCAAAGCTGACGGTACTGCTGTTTTTTCTGCTTACGGCCTTTGTAGGAATGGACGAGAGCTTTATCGACCGCATCATAAGCGGTACGGATGTTGCGGCTCGCATTTCCGTAGAAACCTTTAGCACGGGCAAGCACCATTTTACGGCGTTTGCGGGACGGAACGGCATAAGTACTTCTGGACATTTTTCGCAGTCTCCTCTCTCAGAATTAAAGACCATACGGCAACGCGACCTGGATACGACGTTTCTCTGCGTGAGAGACGGCTGCATCCTGACGGAGACGGCGTTTACGTTTGGCATTTTTGCTGCTTTTGAGGTGACGGGCTCCCGCCTTGTGGTGGCGGAACGAACCGGTGCCGGTCTGTTTCAGACGTTTGGCGGCACACTTTCTGGTTTTGAGTTTCGGCATTGTTTACATCCTTTATTTTGATGTTTATCCGCCGCATGGGTCAATGCTTTACCCTTTACGGCAGCGGCAGCGGCCAATAGCTGATGCCTGTTTTTATTATATCCCCGCGAACGGGGATCTTAACCACTATATTTTCAGTTTTTCGGCGCGAAATTGACGGAGATATTTCTGCCGAGCAATTTCGGTTTGCCGTCAGCTTCTGCGTAGGGAGTCAGAGCTTCAGTGACTTTTTCCATCAATTCAAAAGCCATATCCTGATGCGCCATTTCCCGTCCGCGGAGCGCAAGCGTAACTTTCAGCCGGAATTTCTTTTCCAAAAAATCCAACGCCCGGCTGAGTTTAGTTTCATAATCGTGCTGGTCGATATTGATATGAAACTTGATCTCTTTGATTTTCTGAGCAGCAGTATTCTTGCGTTGTGCCTTGAGATTCTTTTTTTGCTCGTAGCACAATTTGCCGAAATTCATGATCCGTACTACCGGCGGATTGGATGTATCCGACACCAATACCAGATCCTCTCCTGATTCGATCGCCAATTCCTTCGCTCTGGCATAAGGAACCACGCCCAGCTGGTCGCCATCGGCACCGATCAGACGAACCTGATCCAGCTGAACACTGTGATCATTGGGTTTCAACAACTTGGCGATAAGAATACCCTCCTCTCAAAGACTCTTTCTAAAAAATTAAACATTAAAACTTCCGGCATTATCCGGCACATTTTATATAATATATTACCAAATTACCTTATTGTCAACTTCGGAACGCATTTTTTCGGCAAGTTTATCAATCGTCATCTCACCGAGTTCACCTTCTTTGCGGTTGCGGACGGCAACGGTACGGTTTTCGGCTTCACGTTCACCGAGTACCAGCAAATAGGGGACACGTTCTGAACGGGCGGTCCGGATTTTTGCTCCCAAACCGGCGGCCTGAGTATCGATACCGACCCGGAATCCTTTGGCGCGCAGTTCGGCGCAGAACTCTTTGGCAAGATCAAGCTGCTTGTCGGACACCGGCAGGATACGGGCCTGTTCCGGAGCCAGCCACACCGGGAATGCTCCGGCGTAGTGTTCGACCAGAATACCGAAGAAACGCTCCAGCGAACCGAGCAGAGCCCGGTGCACCATGAAAGGACGGTGTTTTTTGCCGTCTTCTCCGATATAGGTCATGTCAAAACGTTCCGGCAAGTTGAAGTCAAACTGAATCGTGGTAGTCTGCCATTCACGGCCGATGGCATCGCGGAGTTTTAGGTCGATTTTAGGACCATAGAACGCACCGCCGCCTTCATCGACATCGCATTCCAGTTCGCATTTCGCCACTGCTTTACGCAGAGAATCAATCGCTTTTTCCCAACGTTCAGGTTCACCGACTGCTTTTTCCGGACGGGTTGACAAATACGCTTTGATATCAGTAAATCCGAATGCCCGGTTGATCGCCAAACTGAAACGGAGAACCTCTGCGATCTCATCTTCAATAGATTCCGGAGTACAGATGATGTGAGAGTCATCCTGCGTGAATCCGCGCACCCGCATCAAGCCGTGCAGGGAACCGGATTTCTCATAGCGGTAAACTGTTCCCAGCTCCGCCCAGCGCAGCGGCAGTTCGCGGTAACTGCGCAAACGGGAACGGTACACTTCAATATGGAACGGGCAGTTCATCGGTTTGACATAATAATCTTTTTCATCGATCTCCATGGATGAATACATGCCGTCACGGTAGAAATTCAGGTGTCCGCTGGTTTCCCAGAGATTGCTCTGACCGATATGGGGGGTGTAGAGCAATTCATAGCCGTTTTTGTAGTGTTCATCTTTCCAGAAGCTTTCCATCAGGTGACGGATCAGCGCGCCTTTGGGGTGCCACAGGACCAGACCGGGACCGACACATTCGGAAAATCCGAAAAGATCCAGTTCGGTTCCCAGTTTGCGGTGGTCACGTTTGGCTGCTTCTTCCAGCTGTTTCAAATATGCCTGCAATTCTTCCTGAGAGGCAAATGCCGTACCGTAAATGCGTTGCAGCATCGGATTTTTTTCATCCCCGCGGAAATAGCTTCCGGCAATACCGGTTAATTTTATCGCACCGATCTGACCGGAGTGTTCCACATGGGGGCCGCGGCAGAGATCGATGTAATCACCGGTGCGGTAGAAGCTGATGGCGTCACCTTCTTCAATATCGGCCAGACGGGAAAGTTTGTAATCCTGACCGGCAAGCAGTGCTTTGGCTTCGTCGCGGGTGGTTTCAAAACGTTCAAACGGCAATTTGCGGCCGATGATTTTTTTCATGATCTTTTCGATCTCTTTGAGATCTTCGTTGACCAGACGGTGTTCCATGTCAAAGTCGTAGTAGAATCCGTTTTCGGTTGCCGGACCGATGTCAAATTTGGCATCGGGATAAAGCTGTTTTACGGCGGCGGCCATGACATGTGCCGCGCTGTGACGGATGGTTTCCAAAGGATAGTCGCTCATAATATTTTTCTCCGGAAAATTGGTTTTAAAATCTTGATATAATTATAATATAATACTCCTCGATCACAAATACAACTTTCAAATATTGTATTGAGTGCCACCCGCGCCGGTTGCGCGGGGTATGCCTCCTTGAGTACAGAAAATCTTTTTCACGATATCACAAATCCAATGTTCCCTGAACCGGCGTATCCGGCAATAATTCCCGCACCGGCCGGAAACTTTTCCGGTGCAGTTCAGACGGCCCGTATTTTTTCAACCTTTTCAGGTGTTCTGCGGTACCGTACCCTTTATGAGTTTCAAATGCGTATTGCGGAAATTTTTCCGCTGCCTGTTCCATTAATCTGTCGCGGGTGACTTTGGCGATGATACTCGCCGCTGCGATGCTGGCAGATTTGGCATCACCTTTGATTATATTGCGCGATGGCAGCATGAATTGAACCGGCAAGCCGTCTACCAATACAAAATCCGCTTTTTCCAATTTATTCACTGCTCTGCGCATGGCAAGATGAGTGGCGCGCAAAATGTTCAGGCGGTCGATCTCTTCCACGGAAGCTTCCGCCACGCCGATCTGAATGCCGTCAAGATGGTGCAATTCATCGAATAATTCATCTCTTTCCGCGGCACTCAACTGTTTTGAATCGAACACTCCGGGCGGACAATTCAAATCCGGCGGCAGCACTACTGCTGCCGCCACTACCGGGCCGGCGAGAGGACCTCTGCCCGCCTCATCCACTCCGGCAATCCAACAAAAACCCTCCGTCCGAAGCTGTCGCTCCGACCGGAGGAGTTCCTGTGAGTCAATTTTTCGCTGTGCCATATATGCACAAACAAAATTACTTGACGCGCAACTCTTTGACGCGGGCGGCTTTGCCGACTTTGTCACGCAGGTAGTAGAGTTTGGCACGGCGAACCATACCGCGACGGATAACTTCGATACCGGCGATACGGGGGCTGTTGATCGGGAAGACACGCTCGACACCCTGACCGGCCTGCACCCGGCGTACGGTGAAAGTTTCTTCAATGCCGCTGCCGCGACGGGCAATAACAGTACCCTGGAAATTCTGGATACGTTCGGTGGTACCTTCAATGATTTTGACGGAAATACGGATGGTATCACCGACGGAGAAATTGAAATCGGCTTTGGCTTCTGCTTTGCGGATGTTGTCCACGATATTCATAATTAAACCTCTTTAAGTTCTGCTTGCAGATACTTTTCCCATAAATCCGGACGTCTTTCGCGGGTAATTTTTTCCGCTTCACGTTTCCGGAACTCAGCTACTTTGCCATGATCGCCGCTGAGCAGCACATCAGGCACCTTCATCCCCCTGAATACGGGGGGGCGTGTATACTGCGGATATTCCAGAAGCCCCATAGAATGGGACTCTTCAAGCGCAGATTCATCATCACCCAGCACTCCAGGCATCAGCCTGATTACCGCATCGGCTATTGCCATAGCTGCGATATTGCCGCTGGAGAGGACGAAATCTCCGATTGAGATCTCGCGGTCAACCGCCAGATCTATTACCCGTTGATCCACACCTTCATAATGACCGGCAACGAGGATCAAATGCTCCTCTTTTGCCAATTCTGCCGCCAGACGCTGGTTCATTACTTCACCGCGTGGTGAAGTTAAAATGACCATGCTGCCGGCACTGCGCACGGATTCGATAGCTTTGACCAGTACGTCCGGCATCATCAACATGCCCGGACCGCCGCCGTAAGGCTTTTCATCCACCGTGCCGCGTGCATCATTGGCAAATTTTCTGACATCCACGGCATTTACCGTGATTTTTCCCTGCCGTGCAGCTCTGCCGATCACACTCTCTCCAAGTGGACCGGGGAACAACTCCGGAAAGAGCGTCAGTATATCAATTTGCATGGATACACGCTCCAAAAAATTTCAAACATCAATCCATCACGTCAACAGAAACGCGTTTGCGCTGTCTGCCGGCGGCACCGCTCACCAGTGAACGGATCGCCATGATGGTTTTGCCGCGTTTACCGACAATTTTGCCAATATCTTCCTTGCAGCAGCTGATCTTGATTGTGGCACCGTCTTCGTTTTCAACGGTGGTGATCTCCACTTCGGCGGGATTGTCCACCAGAGTTTTTACCACGTATTCAACGAAAGATTCCAAATCCTGCAATGATCCTGCAGCACCGTCGGAAACCGATTTTTTATTTCCGCCGGTAAGGAAGCTGAACAACTTCTTAAACATCGGAACTTACCCCAATTATGCCTCAGGAGCAGCTTCAGCGGCTTCAGCAGCAGCGGCTTCAGCAGCAGCTTTGGCTTCAGCTTCGGCGGCGGCTTTAGCTTCGGCTTCAGCAGCAGCTTTGGCTTTGGCTTTTTCGGACATCGCCGGTTTGCGGACGCGATCTTTCAGGGAAATTCCGGCGCGGACACGGTCAATGATGTCTTTGGCGGTTTCGGAGACTTCAGCACCGACGCTCATCCAGTAATCAGCACGTTCGAGGTTGATTTTTTCCTCTTTACTGCGGGGATTGTAGAAACCCAATTCCTCAATAGCTTTGCCGTCACGGCTGGAACGCTGATCCATGACCACTACCCGGAAGCAGAGTGCGTTACGGGTTCCGGTACGTTTCAATCTGATTCTTACCATAAGAACTCTTGATTACCTCTTGTTAAAAAATTCTTCATTTCTTCATTCTTTCCGGTGCCGGCAAAAACTTCAGGGAACAGCCACGTTATTTTCCGGTTCAATTCAGAAGTGATTGGCAATCAGATATTTCGGTTTGTCTTTATGCCCTCTGAAATGCACCCGGAACCCCTGAGAAATCACCATGCCGGACTCACAGGCCCAGAGGATTTCGGCCATAAGTCCACGCATAAGCGTCTCGAAAAGTCTTATAATATACTCTGCAATCAGTAATTATGCAAACGGATAAGTGAAAAAAACTGATTTTTTCATTCCGTTCGGAGTAATTATTTTATCCGGTTATCGATAACCCGTTTTGCTTTGCCTTCGCTGCGGGCGATGGTTTTGGGAGCAACGAGTTTGATCCGGATGCGCAGACCGATGACCGATTCCACGGCGGCGGCGATGCGTTTTTGCAGAGCTTCCAACTCTCTGACCTGATCGGAGAAAGAATTTTCGTTTACTTCGACATTCAATTCGATGTTATCCATACCGTTTTCGGTAGTAAGGATGATCAGGTAGTTTGCGGTCACTCCTTCGACGGTCAGCAGAGCTGATTCGATCTGGGACGGGAATACATTGACGCCGCGGATGATGAACATATCGTCACTGCGGGCGGATATCCGGTCGATACGGCGGATGGTGCGTCCGCATTTACACGGTTCGGTGATAATGCGGGTCAGGTCGCGGGTGCGGTAACGGATCATCGGCATGGCATATTTGCTTAATGTGGTCAGTACCAATTCACCGAATTCACCATCGGGCAGCACTTCGCCGGTATCAGGGTCGATGATTTCAGGATAAAAGTGATCTTCGAAAACGTGCATTCCGGCGTGTTCGGTACACTCTACTGCAACCCCGGGACCGATGATTTCAGAAAGACCGTAAATATCGAATGCTTCGATGCCGCCTCCGGATTCCAGCTGTTCACGCATGCCTTGAGACCAGGGTTCAGCACCGAAAATGCCGACTCTGATCGGGAGTTCCCGCATGTCGATCCCGGCGGCATTGGCTTGTTCGATCAGGTGGAGGAAGTAGCTGGGGGTGCAGCAAATGCCGTTTACGCCGAAATCGCGCATGAGCATGACCTGCCGCTGAGTATTTCCGACTGATGCCGGGACGACTGTAGCACCGATTTTTTCCACGCCGGCATGGGCGCCGAGACCGCCGGTGAAAAGACCGTAACCATACGCTACTTGAATTATATCATTGCGGGTCAATCCGGCGCCGGCAAGAGCGCGGCCCATTACTTCGCTCCAGATATCCAGATCCTGCTGGGTATAGGCTACCACGATGGGTTTTCCGGTGGTGCCGCTGGAAGCGTGCAGACGCACGATTTTGCTCTGAGGGACGGCGAACAATCCGAATGGGTAGGTGTCACGCAGGTCGATTTTTTTGAAAAACGGCAGCAGGGCAATATCTTTCAGGGTTTTGATGTGTTCCGGTTTTACGCCGCGTTCATCCATGCGGGAACGGAACAGGGCGACGTTATCGTAAGCGTGCCGGACAATTTTCTGCAGCCGGATCAACTGCAGTGCACGTAAATGTTCGACTTTGACAAAATCAGCAGAACACAAAGAATCAATCGGATCAAAAGTCATGATACAGCTCCCAGATTGTTAGAATATCAAATTATGGTTAATATAGCATCGTTTTATTTGTAAGGCAAGGTTTTTTGCTCACTCTTTGCGATAGTTTTTCATAATATTGATAACATATTGCCGGGTCCCCGGCCAAGTGATCAAAGGGATAACTTCTCCGTCTTTTGCTGACGGTTTCCATTTTGCGGCATTGGCGGCACCGGCATTGTACTGTGCCAGAGCCAGTTCCGTGCCGTGCCGGTATTGTTTCCATTTATTTATTGCTCTGGCGAGGTACCAGCATCCGATATTCAAATTTACATTCACATCCATAAGTTGAGCAGGAGACGGAACCGGGCACCGGTTGATCCTTGCCCATTCAGCGGCGGCACCTGCGGGGTGGATCTGCATCAGACCGATTTCTCCGTCTTTGCCGATGGCGCGCGGATAAAATTTGCTTTCCTGCCGGATCAATGCTTTGACCAGATCTACCGGAAGACCATATTTTTTTGCAGCGGTGGAAATTTCTGTTTTGAAAGTATCTGCGTTGTAAAAGCAGTATGGCAGCCAGAGTTTCCGGCTGTACAGTAAAGTACCTCCCGCCGCAGCAACCGCAATGATGAATCCTGCAATAAAAAGTTTGCTTTTCAGGGATTTACAGTGTTGATTCCGTTTCATGATGTTCTGTCGCAGTTGTCATGGCAGCGGGTAATTCTCCGGTTTCAAAAAACAGTTTGTTTTTCTGCAGCCGGAATGTAAATGATGATGCGAACATGATCGCTTCTTCCGGAGAGATACCGCCGCGCTGAATCAATAATGCAGTCAGCGATTTTTTGAAAATAACCGGCATCTCTCCGGATTGAGTGGAATCGGTAAAATGGATTTCTCCACGCAAAAACATTTTTTCGGCTGTACACGAGATCGCGGCGCAAAAAAAGATGATTTGCTCGTACGGAGCTTTATTGATCCGCGGCAATCCGGCGGCTGTAAATTGTCCGGATGGCATCCTTTGGCGCAGTTCATCCGGAATCCCTGCATAATCACAGCGAAAAGGTGTTCCGGATGGAAAATTGCTGTACTTTGCCATTACTCCCGGAGCCAAAATCGCGGCGTATTGGCAATCAAGCCGGGTTTGGGAGCTTGCTTTGATGCGAAACAGTAAGATCCGGCGTTCTGCCGGCATCGGAACTGCATGTTCCGACAGTGAGTTCCACATCATATCCCACTCTTTTTGCCGGTAAAAGCTGCTTAAAACCGTGGTTTTTCTGCCGGTGGAGTCACAGCTGAAATAAATCTTTTTGCCGTAACATTGCCAATCCGGTACGTTGAATAATTTCAACAGCAGCGGATGTTTTTTCATGATGTCGGTGTCTGCCTGGACGGCAATCTCCGAAAAAGAAGGCAGGAGTGAAAGCCCATCGGCTCCCACTCCCGTTAATTCTGAGCAGCACAGCATCAGTGCGGCAATGACCGCACTTACTGTTTTTCTGCTGGTTTTTCGCATCAGGCGTTCTCCGCCGGAGCTTCGGTTTTTTCCGGTTTTTTGGGCAGTTTGACTTCGATATGAAGCTCACGAAGCTGTTTGAGGGTGACTTCGCTGGGAGCATTCATCATCAAATCTTCTGCCTGCTGGTTGAAGGGGAACGCGATGACTTCGCGGATATTCGGTTCATCAGCCAACAGCATTACCAGGCGGTCGACTCCCGGAGCGATACCGCCGTGCGGAGGTGCGCCGTGTTTGAATGCGTTGATCATGCCGCCGAATTTATTATCCACCGTTTCCGGACCGTAACCGGCGATCTCAAACGCCCGGTACATGATTTCCGGACGGTGATTGCGGATGGCACCGCTGGAAAGTTCCACGCCGTTGCAGACAATGTCATACTGCCATGCCAGAATATCCAAGGGGGCTTTGTTGTTGAGGGCATCCAATCCGCCTTGCGGCATGGAGAAGGGGTTGTGAGAGAAGATGATCTCTCCGGTCTCTTCGTCTTCTTCAAACATCGGGAAGTCCACGATCCAGCAGAATTTGAATTCGTTCTGATCGATGAGTTCCAACCGGCGTCCCAATTCCGGGATGACCGCGCCGCCGATTTTGCAGGCGACTTTTTCTTTGTCGGCAAGGAAGAACAGGGCATCGCCGTCCTCGACTTTACCGGCGGCTTTGAGACCGTCGATAACTTCACGGGAGAGGAATTTGACGATCGGACTTTTTTCAGTACCTTCGCTCCAGATGATGTAAGCCATGCCTTTTGCGCCGTTTTCCTGGGCAAAGGCGATCATATCATCGAAAAATTTACGGGGTTTGCCGGCAACTTTCGGAGCTTTGATGGCACGGACGACACCGCCGTTGGCGACTGTAGATGCGAAAGCTTTGAATTCGCTGTTGCGGAAGAATTCGGAAACGTCGATCATTTCCAGCGGGTTGCGCAGATCGGGTTTGTCAGAACCGAAACGGCTGATTGCTTCGCGGTAGGGAATGCGCGGGAAGGCTTCGGTGCTGTATTTCTTTTTGGAGAATTTTTTGAGGATATCCTGCAGCAATCCTTCGACAACGGCAAAAATATCATCCTGCTCCACGAAACTCATTTCAATATCCAGCTGATAGAATTCGCCGGGGCTGCGGTCGGCACGCGCATCTTCATCGCGGAAGCAGGGGGCGATCTGGAAATAACGGTCAAAACCGGAGACCATCAGCAGCTGTTTGAATTGCTGGGGGGCCTGCGGCAGGGCATAAAATTTGCCCGGATGCAGACGGGAGGGAACCAGATAGTCGCGGGCTCCTTCAGGACTGCTGGCGGTCAGGATCGGGGTCTGAAATTCAGTGAATCCGGCACCGGTCATATAGGCACGAATGGCGGCAATGACCTGACTGCGGAGGATGATATTGTTGTGGAGTTTCTCTTTGCGGAGGTCGAGGAAACGGTATTTGAGCCGCATAGCTTCCGGTGCGCCGTCATCTTTGGCGACCTGGAACGGCAGGACTTCTGCTTCTCCGAGCATTTCCATGCCGGTGGCGGAAACTTCGATTTCGCCGGTGGCAAGTTTCGGGTTGACGGTTTCGGCGGAGCGGGCAACGACGGTGCCGTCAAATTGAACGACGCTTTCCACGCGCCATTTATCAAGAGCCTGATAGAAATCCCGTTCCGGGTCGATAACGATCTGAGTCAGACCATAATTGTCACGCAAGTCGATAAAGATCACGCCGCCGTGGTCGCGGACACTGTGGATCCATCCGGAGACCCGGACGCTCTTTCCGGCATCTGCTTTACGCAGTTCGCCGCAGGTATGGGTACGGTACATTTTTCAATTCCTTGTGTTTGAGGTTGATTTACATATAAAATCGTTATAATATAGCACCGCAAAAGCACTTTTTCACCCCCGGTTTTAAAAAAAATGGCTACTAAATCGTTTTTGCGGTTAAAAAACGGCAGTATCCGCCATGTTTCAAGTTTCCGGAACGGAGATGAATTCCTGATCAGGCAGGGTAAAATGCGGCGGTTCGGTGAATGTGAAAAAAGCCTGTCCGGCATCGGCAATGGTATTGAGAAAGAGTTGGAGATTGTTCTCATCCAATTCGCCGGTGACATCATCGGCAAGCACCGCCACCGGAATATTGCTGTGTCGGCTGATAAGTTTGAATTGAGCAAGTTTGAGCATCATGGATATCAGCCGGATTTGTCCGGTTGAGCCGTATGTCCGCAGCAGTTTGCCGTTGAAAAACATGTCGAATTCATCCAATTGCGCTCCGGAAAGGGTGCATTGCCGGCGGATTTCGCTTTCCCGTTTCAAGTCAAAAAGTTTGCGGTGTTCCGCGGCACTGGTTCCGGAATCGGTACGGTGCATGATCGAAAACTCTCCCCGGTCTCCGAGCAGTGCGGCACATTCTGCGGTCACCAGAGCTGCATAACTGCATCTGGCGGCGGCGATGAACGGAGCCTGTTCCGCTAATTCTTCTTCAAAAGCGGCGGCAGTGCGCGGGGCGGTTTTCAATGCCCGGTTGCGCTGGGCGAGAGCGCGGTGATAACGGGAGAGCCGCAATAAATATTCCGGTTCGGTCTGGGAAATGAGAATGTCGAAAAAACGGCGTCTGAATCCGGAGCTTCCGGCGACGATCATCCGGTCTTCGGGTGCGAAGATGACCGTATGGAACTCCCGGATGAAATCACTGCTTTTGCGGACCGGTGCTTCCTGAATGAATAATTCCCGTTTCCCGGAAAGATGATCTGTAATACGCAGATCTTTGTGTCCGAGACGGGTTTTGATCCGGGTTTTTATCTGGAAACTGCGGCATCCCAGCCGGATCATTTCCCGGGAGGACGAGCCCCGGAATGAGCGCAGCAAACTGGAAAAACCGATACTTTCAAGTAAATTGCTTTTACCGGAACCGTTTGGACCGGTAAAAATAATATTGCGGTTATGAAAAACCAATTTCCGCGACATGAAGTTGCGGAAATTGGTCAGTTCCAGAGCTTCTACTATCACCGGCGGATCATTTTTTACGGATCGGCATGATGACATAGATGAAACCTTCACCGGCTTCAATGGCGACCGGGCTGAGAGGATCATTCAATTTGAAACGTACCATGTCGGCATCGGTGTTGCGCAGCGGATCGGCGAGATACACCGGGTTGAAAGACACTTCAAAAGGTTCGCCTTCGCAGGCGGTTTCGATCAGGTCACTGCCTTCGCCGACCTCGGCACTGGATGCCTGCAGCTGCAGCTGATTGTCGCCAAAATGGAGAATGATATAGCTGTTGGCTTCGGAAAGCATCAATGCCACTGTTTCGATTTTTGCAAGCAGTGTCTGCACCGGCAGTTCGATCTCCCGCTGGAATTTGCTCGGCACGACCTGCCGGTAATTGGGGTACGCACCTTCAATAAGTTTGCTGGTCAGCGTGATGTTTCCGGTGGTGAAACGGCAGAGTTTATCGCCCAGTTCAATGGTCATGGTTTCATCACCTTCAAGCAGTCTGCGGATCTCCGACATAGCTTTGAGGGGGACGATGGAGTCGCCATCGCCTCCGGAAATGGCATCCGGGGTGTTTTCCTGCATTGCCATACGTTTGCCGTCGGTGGCGACAAGGGTCATGGCGGTTTCACGGAGGTTGAGCAATATGCCGGTCAGTACTTTGCGTGAATCATCGGCACTGACGGCATAGGAGATCGAACCGATCATCCGTTTGAAAACGCTTTCTTTGATTTTGACTTCGCGCACGGTGTCAAAGGCGATTGCTTCGGGGAAATCTGCTGCCGAAAGACCGTGCAAAGTGAATTTTGCAGTGCCGCAGGTGATGCGGGCGAAATCTTTTTCATCGACATCGAAATCAACGTTTGCGGCTGAAAAAGATCCGATCAGAGATGCCAGTTTGCGGGCAGGCAGGGTGGTCGCGCCGGTTTCCGCAACTTCTGCTTCCACGCGGGTAACAAGACGCAATTCCAGATCAGTGGTGCTCAATTCAAGGGCATTTTCTTCGGCACGGATCAACACATTGCCCAGCAGCGGCAGCATGGAACGGGAACCGATAATATTTCCCACCCGCTGCAATGATTTTTGTAATTTGACTCTGTCAACAGTGAATTTCATAGAAATTTCCTCCAATAATAAAATATACGATACTTAACAATATTGTCATAGAGTAATATAATCCGGTTTATTGTTACTGCAAGCGGAAAACTCAGAAAAAATGAGTTTTTTTCCGGGCCGTGAAAAAACGGGGACCGGGAGTATCAACCCGACACCAGATTGTAGAGTTTGCATTTAAATCCTGTGCAGAGTGCGGCGGCGAATTCCTCCGCCAGAGCCGGGTCGGGATGTTCTCCTGCGTATGAATTCATGAAAACGGACATATCCGGCAATGTCAGGCAGCAGGGGAGTTCTCCGGCGGCGGGAAAAGCGTTATTGATCGCACTTCTGGCGTCTTCCAATGTATTGCCGGCGGCATACAGCAGCGGGATTATTTCCAATTCAGTGACCGGTTTGCCCAGTTGGTTGACAACGGCAAATTTATTCATAAAAAAGAAAAACCTGATACTGGGAAATAGTGTGGTCATATCATTTATCCGCAGAATTCCGGCATCAACCAGCATACGGGCATTCTCCGGAAGCAGGGCATGGATATCCGCTTTGGTCATAGTCACTTGCGGCGGAGTGCCGGCGATGTTCACGGAACCGACCGAATCCTGTTCGGCAAGATCGCGTTCAAAATGCCGGGCCAGTTCCATAAGCAAATGGGGCGTAGCGGCGGTTATTCCCAGGATACGGAGTTTTTCGCAGACGATCCTGGCTGTTTTTGCGGCGCGTTCATTGGAGCATCCCAGATGGGCGGTAAAGAGTCTTTCCAGAGCTTCTTGAGATACTGCGATGCGGTTGATCTGTTCGTGTCCGGTGGCGCGGAATGCCGCAGCTGCTTCCGGATAGCCGGTGCTTTCCAGGGTGCGGATCACGGCGGCATCAACTTCGGCGGTGCTGAAAACCGGTTCCGGGCGTGAGGCGGTCAGCAAAGTGTATTCCAGTGCGAGTACGATTTCTTCGGAAATGCAGCTTTCCTCTTTGAGTCCGGCGGCAAGAAATGCCGAGATGAGCCGGGTTTGCAGTGCATAGGCATCAAACGGAGTCACGCCGCCGTCTGAATCCCGCAAAAACAGCCTTTTTTCTACACTTTTGACCATAATTTATGAATTCTCCCAAAATATTTTTCACAATATAACCTCCCAATGAAAAAAGTTCAATATGAAAACAAAAAAATGTTGCATGGAAGATGCTTGTGTGCTATATTTTTCTCCGGCAGATAAATCAGGGTGAATGATATGTTGAGAGAAGACATCGAATTGATATTGCGTTCCGCCGGGGTGGAGAATTTTGCCCGGGAATCCCGCTGGATAGTGCAGGAGAGTGTTTCTGATGAAGCGGCATTGCAGGCGGCGCGCCGCCGGGCGGCAGGAGAACCTCTGCAGTATGTGTTAGGCAACGCTCCGTTCCGTTACATAACTTTGGATGTCGATCCGCGGGTACTTATCCCCCGGCCGGAGACGGAATCGCTGGTGGAGTGGGTGCTGAAACACGCCCCCCATGGAGCATCGGTATTGGATCTGGGCTGCGGCAGCGGAGCGATTGCGCTGTCATTGGCGCATGAACGCCCGGATTTGCAGGTGACGGCGGCGGATTTGAGTTTGGATGCGTTGACTCTGGCACGTCATAATGCGGTGAAAAATAATTTGGAAGATCGGGTCGAATTTTATCACACTGATCTTTTTTCCGCCTTTTCAGGACGTAAATTTGATATTGTTGCGGCGAATTTACCTTATGTTACTTTGGCAGAATATCCGCTGCTTGATGCCGAAGTGAGGGATTATGAACCGCGAATGGCTCTGGTCGCTGAAGATGATGGTTTGGCTTTGATATTGCAAAGTATTGCGGAACTGGATAAATACCTGAATAAGCCGGGGATGGCGATCTATGAATTATCTCCTCCGCAGGCAGCGCGTACCGCAGAGGCATTGCAGTCGCATGGGTTTGAAGCGGCAATAGTTCATGATCTTTGCGGCAGGGAACGTTTTGTAACCGGAGTTCGCTGAATCCATGTTTGCCCGGAAACGCAGATATCATCAACAGCTCGGACGTGCCGGAGAAAATGCAGCGTGCAAATTGCTGGAAAATTCCGGCATGGAGATATTGGCACGGAATTGGAAGTGCCGTGCCGGAGAATTGGATATTGTCGCTCTGGATGGCGAATTTCTGGTTTTTGTGGAAGTGAAAACCACCCGTTACCGTCCGGGGTTCACTCCATCGGGGAATTTATCTTATCATCAGCGGAGGCGCAATTACCATGCTGCCAAAGCTTATTTCCGGATACATGATATCACCGGACATCCGGGGCGTTTCGATCTGGTGGAAGTTTCATACAAAAACTGGTTTGTAAGCCGGATCGTCCGGCATGGTGATTATTTGCCGCAGCTTCCGGCAAGGGAGGTGAAAACAGATGCGTTTCCCGGATAGCTTATTCCAAAACATAAGTTTTCCCTGTCCGGGGTGTGATTCCGATGATGCTCCTCCGGGCGGCAGGGGATTTTGTCCGGCATGCACCGCGAAATTGCACATTTATCCGGATGATATGTTGTTTTGTCCCGGTTGCGGCGGACCGCATGACGGCGCATTGGCAGTTTGTTCCCAGTGCCTTGCTGAACCGGTGCGTTTGTGGCAGAGTGCAGCCGCGGTATTTCCGTATTACGGTTTCGGGAAAAAGTTGATCCGGGAGTTTAAGTTTGCCAACCGTCCGGAATTTGCCCGTCCGTTTGGTGCATTGCTGGCACAGGCTGTTTCAAGAAGCAACTTTTGTCCGGATGTGCTGGTGCCGGTACCGCTGCATTTCAGCAGTTTCTGGAGACGTTCTTACAATCAGGCGGAGTTGTTGGCGAAAGTCTGCGGCAGAGAATTGGATATACCGGTAATATCTGCACTCCGGAGAATCCATGCCGGAACCAAGCAGGCCAAATTGGGGCGGCGTGAGCGTCATGTTTTGAAAAAGTCGTTTTTATGTGTGAAACCGGATAAATTAAAAGGATGCCGGGTCATGTTGATAGATGATGTACTGACCACCGGCGCGACATTGAGTGCCGCCGCCGGAGTTCTTTGGGCATGTGGTATCAGTGAATTGGCAGTCGCGGTTGCAGCACGTACTCCGGCATTCGGAGCAATGACTCAATAAAAAAATCCGGAAAACGATGGAAATTGTCATTCATCGCAGTATATTATATCAGAAGGCATGAAAATATTGTACAGTTGAATACATAAAGGGAGGAAGATGATGGACGGAAAATTGTTGGAACGCATTCGTGAAGCCGGGCAGGAACAGGTGTTGCGTTTTTATGATGAGTTGCCGGAAGAATCCCGGCGTGCTTTTGAAATCCAGCTTGCGGAAGTGAATTGGGAAGCACTGCCGGAATTAGCGCGAGACTATGTTTTGAACCGTCCGGAAACTGCTATCCCGGAAGATCTTGCTCCGGCCGAATTTTTCCCGCTTGAACCGCAAAATGAGAATATGCGTGCCTTATATGCTCAAGCCGACCTCAAAGGAGCTGAATTGCTCCGGAACGGCAAAGTTTGTTGTTTGACTGTTGCCGGAGGGCAGGGGACAAGATTGGGATTTGACGGACCGAAAGGCACCTATCCCATCGGGCCGGTGTCCGGAAAAACACTCTTTGAATATTTTGCCGGTTCGATAATCAGAACTCAGGAAAAATATCAGACCCGCATGCTCTGGTTCATCATGACCAGTCCGATCAACCGTCAGGCGACAGAAGAGTATTTCAGTAATAATAATTATCTGGGATTGCAGCCGGAACAGGTGTTTTTCTTTACTCAGGGAACGATGCCGGCATTCGGCAGGAACGGTAAATTGCTGTTGGGCGCGAAAGATTCTCTCTCTCTGTCGCCGGATGGTCACGGCGGAACCCTGCTTGCCCTCCGCCGTTCCGGAGCATTGGCAAAAATGGCAGAATCAGGCTGTGAATATATCTCCTATTTCCAGGTGGATAATCCGCTGGTTCCGGTAGCTGATCCGCGTTTCATCGGTCTGCATGCACTGGAAAATTCCGAAATGAGTGCGATCATGCTGAGTAAAACCAATGCCAAAGAGAAACTGGGCAATTTCTGTGTTTCCAACGGCAAAGTACAGATCATCGAATACAGCGATTTGCCGGATGAACTTGCTGAACGCCGCAATCCGGATGGAACATTGGCATTTATCGCCGGCAGTCCGGCTATCCACGTTATTTCCCGGACTTTTGTGGAAAAACTCACCGCCGGAAATACGCTCCGTCTGCCGTGGCACCGGGCGGATAAAAAAATATCCGCATTGGATGACAAAGGCCGGGTTTGTGTTCCGGATACCCCCAATGGGGTCAAATTGGAATCCTTCATTTTTGATGCCCTGCCGCTGGCTGCCAAAGTGATGATATTGGAAGGCGACCGGAAAGAGGTTTTTGCTCCGACCAAAAATGCCACCGGGGTCGATTCTGCTGAAAGCTGCCGGCAGATGATTTCCGAGCGCAATGCCCGGCGTCTGAAAGCCGCCGGCGTTGCTTTGCCGCTGCATCCGGACGGATCTGTTGATGCGGTCATTGAATTGGATCCTCGGCGGGTCCTGGATGATGCTGATGCTCTCGAATTGGTCAATAAAACCGGCTTGAAGGCGATTTTGCCGGGAGAGGCAGTTGTATTGTGAGCTTCAGTGGCAATTATAATTCACCTGATCCGGCAATGGATGCTGAAAATCAGAGTCCGGGACTGGGCAATCTTTTCGGACTTCTGTCGGTAACGATGGTATTGGTTGCATTCGGATTGAATATGCTTTATTCCGCCGGAGGCAGTGATATGGGAGTTGCTTCGCGTCTGTTTTATAACCAGTTGGCAATGACGGTATTGGGCGTGTTGGGCGGAACTGTCGTATTCATACTGTCGCCCCGTTTTTTCTGCAAGCGTTCATTGTGGTGGCTGGCAGGATGTGCCGTTTTGCTGATCTGGGCGCGTTTTTCCAAGGAGGTAAACGGGGCTCACCGCTGGATACATGTTGCCGGGCATACATTTCAGCCTTCTGAATTGGCGAAGATCGCGGTAGCGATATTTGTGGCAGATTATTGTGCCGAGCATCAGCGTACATTCAACACTCTTGATCCCCGCAGCCATTATGGGATGCTTCCGTTGGCAGCAGGTGTCGGGATCATGCTGCTGCTGATCGTTATCGGCAAAGATCTCGGTACGACACTGCTGGTGGCGGCGGTGGCATTTTTGACGATGTGTGTCGCCAATTTGAAGTGGTATTTCTATGCGGTACCTTTAGCACTTGCTCCGGTCGGAGTGTTGTTTATCCGTTTTTTTGACCCGATGCGCTGGGCGCGGATGACGATTTATCTGGATCCGGAAAGATACAAAAATCAGGAAGGCTACCAACTCTGGAACGCATTTATGGCATTGGGGTCCGGAGCATGGTATGGTGTCGGTCTCGGTCACAGCCGGCTGAAAGCCAAATATCTTCCGGAGGCTCATACGGACTTTATCATTGCCATTATCGGTGAAGAATTGGGTTATCTGGGGGTATTGGCAGTTATATTGCTTTATATAGTATGGGGATTTTTTGCGATCCGTATTGCGCTGCAGGCAAGGAAACGGAGTTATATGCTGCTGGGCTGTGCGTTGACATTGGGAGTGGTATTGCAGGCAATAATCAATCTGGGCGTGGTTTCCGGACTGTTTCCGACCAAAGGCATGCCGGCGCCGTTTATCAGTTACGGCGGCAGCAATATGGTATGTTCATTGCTGGCAACTGGATTTCTGGCGGCGATAGCCATGGACAACTGTATATCTGATTACAATGTGAAGTGGTGGCGGCAATTCAAAAACTTTCTCCGTCCGGGTAGAAATGAATAAGAGGTATGAAAATATGACATTGGAACGTTTGGCTGTAACTTGCGGTGGCACGGGTGGGCATTTTTACCCGGGGTTGAGTGTGGCACGGGAATTTAAAAGCCGTGGCGGAGAGGTGCTGCTGCTGTTATCCGGGGTGCATGCTGCCGAGCAGAAAAAGGTTGCCGAGTCGTTTGGAATCGCAGCAGTGGCATTGCCCAAAATGCCCGATCCGAAAAAATCTCCGCTGAAGTTTTTGTGGGGATTGGCGGGAGGTTTTTTTGCAGCCGTGCGGGAATTGCGTAAATTTGATGCCCAGGCACTGCTCGGAATGGGGTCTTTTGCTACGACGCCGCCGGTTTTCGCGGCAGTCGTGTTGCGGATACCTTTGTTTCTGCATGACGGAAATGCCCGCATCGGCAAAGCCAATCGCATATTCAGCCGTTTTGCCCGCAAAACCGGGACTGCGTTTCCGGCGGTTAATTTGCCAAGCAGCCGATGCCCGGTTCTTTGTACCGGAATGCCAGTACGTCCGGAACTGCGTAAAATGTGCGGATTGACCCGCAATGAGGCGTTGAAATTGCTGAATGAGCGTTTCAGAACCGCATTTGTGCCGGAACTGCCGGTGTTTCTTATTACCGGCGGCAGTCAGGGGGCGGCGATATTCAATACGGTTTTGCCGGAAGTCCTGAACCGCAGAGAGGAAAAATTTCAGGTCATTCATTTGACCGGCAAAGGAAAAATGGATGATGCACTAAAAGGCTATGGATGTGCCGGGATCCCGAAACTTATCCTGGAATCCTGCAGTGAAATGGAACTATGTCTCAGTGCAGCTGATCTGGTATTCAGCCGATCCGGCGGCAGTACGGCGGCGGAATTGGCACTTTTCGGTAAAAGTTCGGTATTGATACCGTATCCTTATGCTGCAGAAGGTCACCAAATGGATAATGCCCGTTATTTCGCCGGTCAGAATGCGGCGATCGTAATTGAAAATTCGGCATTTAATATTGAAGCAGCCCATGAATTGCTGGATGATTTTTTCAGCAATCCGGAGAAATGGCGCAAAATGGGAGAAGCGATGGGAAAAATGGCTATCCCTGCCGCCGCTGAACTGATGCTGTCTGAAATTTCTGATTCTTTGGATTGACTTGTGCCGTAAATGGTGGTATAGTATAATCCTGTGCATTTGTATCGGATGAATTATGGAATAAATTATGAGACGGATGTTATTGATAACTTTGACACTGATATTGATCATGTCGGTGACGGTGCCCAGAGCCCGGGCTATTGATCCGGTCACCATGGCGATACTTGCTCCGATTGCATTGAAAGTTGCGGAAGCAGCCAAGCCCTATCTGATCCGTTCATTGGTGCGTACCGGTAAAGGTATGATCGATATAGGGAAAGATGCTTTTGAGTTGCTTTATCTGCCCTACGGGATCGGAGAAATGACCATCGGTGCGCCATTTAAGAAATTCCGCAAAGGAATAGTGCATGTGGTGCGCGGCGGGGTGATTGCTCCGATAAAATTGTTTTTGCATATTCTTATTCTGCCGGTTCACATGGCAGGGGCAAAAGTCAATATATGAAAAAATTTTCTCCGGAACCGGGTTTTTCCACTGATCCGCTGCCCGCCCGGCAATACGCTTTGCGGCGCAGGCGTATGGAATTGCTTACCTTATGGTACGGTAGAGAACGTGCCGCTGCAGAAATATCCTGTCACACCCGGCAGCCGCAGGAAATCAGTGTGTTGATCAATGATGTACTTTCCAATATCAAACGTCCGGAAAATGGCATATTGATCAAGCTCCGTGCCGATTGGGGCAAATTGATCGGCAGTGGTTTTTCCAGATATACAGAACCGGTTGCATTGAAAAACGGAGTCTTGACCTTGAAAGTCAAACACAGCGCGCTGCTGATGGAATTGCAGCCCTCATTGGATCTCATTCAGGACCGTATCAACCGGGAACTGGGGGAAAATACCTGCCAGGATATAAAGCTTACCGTTGGATGATTTTACCGACACGATTGGCGTTGTGCTGAAAAATTCTTATGATAAAACGCTCTGTTCCCATTGAGGGTAGATAGTTTATTTACACACTTGGGAATGACTGCTTTTTAAAGAAGCTTCGCTTTTCTTCCGTCTTCGTTGCACTACGCCGTGACAAGTGAAAAGGGATAGCGGGACTCCCGAATATCGCCACTTGTCTGGAACAGAGCGTAATAAAAAAAGCCGCAGGTTTTGTAACCTGCGGCTTTTTGATTTCCTCAATTTCAGAGGATCTCGCCGACGTTCTTGAAGAATTCCATACGGCGGGCGGCATCTTTTTCTGCCTGAGCGAAAATCGCTTCAGCTTCAGCCGGAGCGGCTTTGAGAAGCTGTTTGTAACGGTTTTCACTGCGGACAAAGTCCTGATACGCTTCGCTCGCGTCTTTGGTTTCCCAAATGAACGGTTTGTCGAGATTCGGGTTGTAGCGGTACAGCGGCCAGTAACCGGCATCCACCGCACGTTTCTGCTCGACCTGGCTCTTGGCCATGTTGATGCCGTGGAGCATACAGGGAGCATAGGCGATGATGATGGACGGACCATTGTGAGCTTCAGCTTCGCGGATCGCGGTCAAAGCCTGCTGACGGTTTGCACCCATGGAGATGGAAGCAACGTAGACGTTGCCGTAGCTCATGCACATCAGACCGAGGTTCTTTTTGGTCATGCGCATACCGTTGGCTGCAAAGAGCGCGACAGCTCCGATCGGGGTGGATTTGGAAGCCTGACCGCCGGTGTTGGAGTAGATCTCGGTATCCAGCACGAGGATGTTGACGTTGCGGTTCTGAGCGACGACGTGATCCAGACCGCTGTAACCGATATCGTATGCCCAACCGTCACCGCCGATGATCCAGACGGATTTATCGACGAAGTAGTCTTTGAGTTCGAACATCTTGGTGTAGAGTTCTTTCTTCTCGCCATCGGTGGCAGCGATGCCTTTCGGCAGCAGGGCAGCGATCTTGTTCTGATTGGCAATGGCTTCTTCAGAGGTGCTGGTCCAGTTTTCGACCGCGTAGGTCAACAGAGCTTTCATTTCGTCACAGCAGGTGCCGAGTTCCAAAGCTCTCTGGATAAGATCCCAAAGCTGTTTACGGTTGGAATCAACTGCGATACGCATACCGAAACCGTATTCTGCGTTATCTTCAAAGAGGCTGTTTGCCCATGCCGGACCACGGCCGTCTTTGTCTTTGCAGTAGGGCAGGCTCGGGAAGCTGCCGGAATAAATCGAGCTGCAGCCGGTGGCATTGGCAACGATCATGCGGCGTCCGAAGAGCTGGCTGACCATTTTGACGTACGGAGCTTCACCGCAACCGGCGCACGCACCGTTGAATTCGAAGTACGGCAGTTTGAAGCCGAGACCTTTGACGTTGGCTTCGGTGAGACCGCCCATTTCATTATCAGGCAGAGCCATGAATACATCGGCATTGGTCTGCTGACCGGCGGTACGTTCAGCAGCGGCGGAGACCATGGAAAGAGCTTTGTCTTTGACCGGGCAGGTTTCGACGCAGACGCCGCAGCCGAGGCAGTCATCCACAAAGACCTGGAGACGGAATTTGAGACCGAGTTCTTTTTTGACCGGCGGTTTGGCATCGACGGTTTCAAATGACGCCGGAGCAGCTGCCAATTCAGCCGGGTTGATCAGTTTGGCGCGGATGGCGGCATGCGGACATGCCATGACGCACTGGTTGCACTGGATACATTTTGCAGAATCCCAATGCGGAACTTTCGGAGCGACACCGCGTTTTTCAAAGCGGGCGGTACCAATCGGCATGGAACCATCGTAGCTCATTGCGGAAACCGGAACGGTATCGCCTTTCTGAGCGAGTACGGGAGCCATGAGTTTGGTGGCGAAGTCACCCATTTCGGCGGTGAATTTCGGAGCCGGAGTGTAGCAGGCAACTCCGTCGAGAGAAGCCGGAACCGCGACCTGAGTGAGACCATCAAGAGCTTTGTCAACGCAGAGTTTGTTCTGATCGACGACTTCCTGACCTTTTTTGGCAAACTTCTTCTCGATACCGGCTTTGATGTAACCGATAGCTTTTTCTTCCGGAATGATGCCGGCGAGTTTGAAGAAGCAGGTTTGCATGATGGTGGAGATATATTTCGGACTGCCGACTTCGAGAGCGACTTTCAGAGCATCGACGACGTAGAACTTAATATTCTTGGCGACGATGGTTTCCTGCATTTCTTTGGTCAACGTGGCGAATGCCGCATCCGCAGTTGCGGAGGTGTTGAGCAGGAAAGTTCCGTTTTCTTTGATACCGGAGATCATATCGTACATGCCGATATAAGCCGGGTTGTGGCAGGCTACGAAATTCGGGGCAGTGATGAGATATTCACTGGTGATGGGTTTGTCACCGAAGCGCAGGTGGCTGATGGTGATACCGCCGGATTTCTTGGAGTCATAGCTGAAGTAAGCCTGAACATATTTATCGGTGTTGTCACCGATGATGGCGACGGAGTTTTTGTTGGAACCGACAGTACCGTCAGAACCCAGACCCCAGAAGCAGCAGCTGGTGGTGCCGGCGGGTTCGGTAACGATGGTCTCATCAACGGGCAGAGAGAGGTTGGAGACGTCATCGGTGATACCGACGGTGAAGTTGTGGGAGCATTTGCCGTCGAGGTGTTTGTAGATGGCAAGGACCATGGACGGGGTGAATTCTTTACTGGCAAGACCGTAACGTCCGCCGATGATGGTGATATCACGTCCGGCGAGAGCGGCTTTGACATCGAGGTAAAGCGGTTCACCGAGGCATCCGGGTTCTTTGCAGCGGTCAAGGACGGCGATCTTTTTGACGGATGCCGGAATGGCGGCAGCCAGAGCTTCCACGCTGAACGGACGGTAGAGACGGACTTTGACCAAACCGATCTTCATGCCTTTGGCGGCGGTCAGATAGTTGATGGCCTCTTCGATGGTTTCGCAGCCGGAACCCATGGCGACGATGACTTTATCTGCATCCGGGGAACCGACATAATCAAAGAGTTTGTAGCTGCGTCCGGTAACGGCGGCAACTTTGTCCATGTATTTCTGCACGATCGCCGGAAGAGCGTCATACTGATTGTTGGTGGTTTCACGTCCCTGGAAGTAGACGTCGGGGTTCTGCGCCGCCATTTTGGCGTAGGGAGCTTCCGGACGGAGAGCGCGGGCGCGGAAACGTTCGACATACTTCATGTCGACGAGTTCTTTCATATCGGCATAGTCGAGCAATTCGACTTTCTGATATTCGTGGGAGGTACGGAAACCGTCAAAATAAGCGAGGAACGGGATTTCGCTTTCCAAAGTTGCGAGGTGAGCAACGAGAGCGAGGTCGTGAGTTTCCTGAATACTTGCGGCACTGGTCATGGCGAAACCGGTGGCGCGGCAAGCCATCACGTCGGAGTGATCACCGAAAATAGACAGTGACTGAGCGGCGAGAGCGCGGGCTGAAACATGGAACACGGTCGGGAGCATTTCGCCGGCGATCTTGTACATGTTCGGGATCATCAGCAGCAAGCCCTGTGAAGCGGTATAGGTGGTAGTCAGCGCACCGCCGGACAGAGATCCGTGAACGGCACCGGCAGCACCGGCTTCGGACTGCATTTCAACGATCTGCAAAGGTTCTCCGAACATATTTTTGAGACCTTTTGCAGCCCAGGCGTCGGCGTATTCCGCCATCGTCGAGGAGGGGGTGATGGGATAGATCGCCGCTACTTCGCTGAACGCGTAAGCAACGTACGATGCGGCATGATTGCCGTCAATGGTTTGCATTTTTTTGCCCATTGTTTTGCTCCTTGTTCCATTTGGTTGGTTAGGTTGAATGCGAAAAAAATATTATTTCTATATAACATACACCGGAATTGTGTTTTTTTCAACCCTGCAATACAAAAAAATCCCCCGTATGCACGGGGGAAGATCACCATGTATATATTATTTGATACCGATAAGCAGGAAGTGGTTCCCGGGGATGTCGATATTGCCGATTTCAGAAACCTTTACCAGATCATCCCGGACACCCTGACCGCGGATTTCTTTGTTTTTCCAGATATTGGTGACGGCTTTGGGTGTCTCTACTCCGAGGGCGGCAAAATCAATTTTCATCGCGGCTTTGACCGGGGTGCGATTGAAGTTGCTTATCATCAGAACGACCCGGTAAGGTGCGCCTTTCTTATTGATTTTGTAGTAGGAGCAATAGGTTTTGGGAGCTGTCGGCACTGCGGCGGTATTTTCCCAGTAGCCGTGGAATTCGACTTCATCGCTGCCCAATCCGATATGTTCTCTGATGAACCACCAGTTGTTGACAGTACGGTTGTATACAAATGTGGGCCAGGTGTTGAAGTCATGGATGATCGCCGGGGCGAGGGCACGCAGCGCGAATTCCGGACTGTTTTCCACCCGGGCGCGCTCTTTTTTGAATGCCGGGGTAAAGCGGCAGAGCCGTCCGCTCTGGATGATCAGTGTATACGGCACACCGGCTTTGACCCAATTGAAATCGGTTTGATATTGTTCCAGCGGGATCTCTTCGCAATATCCGTAATCAAGGTTTTTCGCCATGATGTGGAATGTGTTTTCGCCCGGGGCAAAAATGTCGATGAAAGCGTGACTCATCGGCAGGAACTGGACATGGCTGTGCAGCAGAATGGAACCGTTGTTTTTGTGAACGGTTTTGTAGGTGCGCATGAGGAAATTCCGCAGACCGAGCGCATCACTGGTGATGTACGGCTGACCGAAAATATCTTTGCCGCCGCAGCCATGAGTGATATTTTCGCAGAATTTGGTGGATGCCACGTCATAATAGAGACCTTCGATGGGGTATTCTTTCATGGTTTTGTCAATATTGTAGCTCCACAGATCGGCGGTCAGGTCGGTGGCATTGAAGCAGAAATAGTCCAGGATCCACGGTTTGCCCAGTTTGATGCCGGAATGGTTCAATCGGGGACTGCTCCAGTTGTCTCTGCCGATGTAATCGTAATCTGCCACTGCATCGGAAACCTGTCCCGGCATGGTGTAGATATGATTTTTGATTTTTCTGGCTTTGTACGGAGCGAGGAACTTGAGCATTTCTTCGCGGTAAGCCGGAATACAGCTGGTCAGCGCGGTCATATCGCTGGGATTAGCGGCGTTGGCCATATATCCGAAGTTGATCGGTTGATAGTTGCAATGGCTGTTGCGCAAATAGCCGTTATAATTGACCAGACGGTGTTCTTTCATCGGCACGCGGCTGGGGGTTCCCATGAAGACCATGGTGTAAGAGGCTTTTCCCGGCATTTTGACCGGGCGGGAAATAATATTGATCCGGGCAGATGTACCGGAAGGATCTTTTTTGGCGGTCAACGGTTTTTCGTCGCGGTTATTGACCCAGTTGGCATTGGATTTGGTCCAGAAAAACACCCCTTTTTCATGACCGGAGAGCCACAGGATGTTATCTTTCCGGCGGGCATCACCGCCCAGACCGATGGCGACCTCATCTTTGAAAGGCACATAGATGGGGTCCATCGCAAATTTACCGGCAACTGCGGGAAGTTTATATGAAACGTTGAAAGATTTGACTTCAGCATTCTTTTTCAGCGGAATGAGGTCGATATTGACGATCCACGCTCCGTCGAACCAGAGTTCACCTTTCCATTCCAGAGCCAGATCTCCGGCAGTACCGCGGCCGGTATAAACGGCAAAATCCTGGTGAATGGCACTGCGCTTGGGGGCATCCCATTTGACTTCGGTGCCGTTGATGTTCCATGCCGGAGGCGCGAGGAGCAATTCCGTATCGCCGTGAGTGATGCGGGTCGGAAAAGCATTGCCGGAAAGCTGAATGGTATTGGTCAGGGTCTGATAACGGTCGTTGCCGAGATCTTTCAGCGGCAGCCACGGATCCGGAACGCTGTGATCCATACCGAGGCGAACTTTGTACGGGGTCAGATCGGGAACACGGAACGGTATCTGCCGGGTGAAAGATGTGCCTTTGCCGGTAGTCGCGGCCTCAATGGTATAAGTGCCGGCGATCAGGTCAGCGGGCAGAGCCAACGTGATTTCATCTTTGATATTTTTCAGCGTAAATCCGGTGTTGGAGACGGTTTTGCCCGTCGGGTCGAGCAGTTTTGCTGTACCGGAAATAACACCTTTACGCAATGTTTCAGCAACGGCACTTCCGGCATTGGTAAGGTCGATTTCAAGTTTCAGTTTTTTATCGGCAGGATTGCAGCTGTGACGAAGTTCCAGCGGATAATCGACGGCGAAATTATAATAGAATTTGAACTTTTTGGATTCTACCGCCAGCCGCTGTTTTCCGGCGGGCAGGGTGCGTTCCCAGGTTACTCCGTTGAAATCTGCAGGATAGACAAACGTGGAGTAGCCGTCGGGGGTGATGCCGGCAGTAACTTTATCTCCTTTGAGATCGCCTTTGCCGGAAATTTTGAGATTTCCGGTGTTGAGTTTGAGGGGATCGGCATCCAGCTGGAAATAACTGTCATCATTGTTGAAGTGGATGATGTCGCGGGCCTGATAAACTCTGCCGGTATAATTGCCCCAGTGATAATAGTGAATGGTACTGCGGTCATGGATGCTGATGCAGAATTCAGCTTGGCAATCTTTACCGGTGAGCAGATCTTTACCGCCGAGATCATCCAGCGGGATGACGGCTTCCAGAGTCCAGAAATCTTTACCGATCTCCGGTTTTACGGTCGCTTTACCGTTCCATGAGACTTGGGTGTTGCAGCTGTCGTAAATAGCACCTGCGCTGTTGAAAATATATTGATTCTGCTGTTTGCCTCCGGGGGCGTGAAAATGGAACTCCACGCTGTCATCTTCCCAGAGTTTACCGTCCCGGACGGTGGCGGGGGTTTTAGTTTTGAGGGGGGCTTTGCCGACAAAATATTTGACAAAGAGATTTTTATTATTGTGGGCAAGCATGATGTATGCCGGAATGTGCGGGGCAGGGGCGAGTTGGGCAGCGATCGGCATTTTCAATGCTTTGGACCAATCGGGGGTATCTCCCTGCTGGCAGGGGATCGCTGCGAAATTGAGTGCTGCCTGTACCGGGGCAGGCGGAATGACCATTTCGTACTCTTTACGGATCTCCACAGGTCCGAGTACGCGGTTGCGGATGGTCAATTTATCAATAGCGGTTTTGTGAGTACGGTCGACCTCTTTGCGGGTTTGCCAGTCGAAACGGGTTCCGATACAGAATCTGCCGGAGGCATCCGGGTAGTTTTGTTTGGCTCTGAAAAGCCGGATCGGATTAGTTGGACGCACCCGGGTATTTTTGCCGATTTTGTCCGGAGTTTTCTGCGGTATTTTACCGTCGATATACAACGAAATCTTTTCTTCATCCCAGGTGACATCTATTTTGTGCCAGCGTCCGGGAGCCCAGTCTGCGGCATCACATCTGGCGACTGCGGTCAGAGCATGCTGTTTGTCACCGGCGGGACGGTTGACGATGGTCGCTTCGATATAACCGGGAGTCAATTTATTTATCCGCAACTGGAAATCTTTCTGCCAGGCAAAAAAGAAAGTCTGCCAGCCTTCTCCGTAGAGCTGCCAGTTGATCGGGCAGACCCAGATGGATACCGTGCCGCCTTTGGGGTTGAAATTTTTGGGCATGAGGTATTCCACACATTCGCTGTTGGCGAGGTTGAGGCTGTTACCTTTGCCGTTGACTCCGGGGAACATGCGCAGCTGCAGATCGCCGTCTTTGAAACGGTAAACCCGTTTGTCACCGGCGATCCCGGGGGCGACTCCGTAATCGTCAAAGTCGACTTCAAATGTTTTTCCGGCAAAACTCATTGTCGGGAGCATCGCTGCACCCAGCAATGCCAAAATGATTTTTTTCATGTGGTCTTTCCCTTATATTTTTTCAAATGGATTGTTTATTTGATGCCGATGATCGCGAAGTGATTGCCGGGGATGGTGATATCATTGATCGCTTCCAGCGGAATTTCGTGATCGGTCCAGTTGCGCACACCTTTTTTGGTTTTGTTGCGCCAGATTTCAGTGACGGTAACCGGTTTTTCGATGCCCAGAGCGTTGAAATCTATTTTGCATGCGGCTTTGACCGGGGTACGGTTGAAGTTGCCGAACAGCAGCAGCCGGCGGTACGGAGCTCCGGGAGTATTGATGACATAATACGAGCAATAGGTTTTATCGTCCAGCGGTTTGACGGCCTTGTTTTCCCAGTAGCCTGTAAAGTCTGCGTCACCGCCTAATCCGAGTTTTTTCCGCAATCCCCACCAGTGATTGACTGTGGGATTGTATACAAATGTGGCCCAGGTGTTGAAGTCATGGAGGATCGGCGGAGTCAGTGCCCGCAGGGCGTATTCCGGATAATTCTCGACCTTGTTTCTAAGTTTTTTGAATGCCGGGACATTGCGGCATATTCTGCCGTACTGGATGATGTGGCAATAGGGGACACCGGCTTTTTTCCAGTTGAAATCGACCTGATATTGTTCCGGCGGGATCTCTTCACAATATCCGTGTTCAAAGTTTTTGATCAGAACGTGGAACGTATTTTCACCCGGTGCAAACATATCAATAAATCCGTGACTCATGGGGAGGAACTGGACATGACTGTGCAGCATAATAGAACCGTTATATTTATGAACGGTTTTATATACCCGCATCAGGAATGTCCGCAACCCCAACGCATCACTGGAAATATAATCCTGACCGAAAACATCTTTGCCGCCGCAGCCGTGGATCCGGTTTTCGCAGAATTTGGTGGCTGCCACATCAAAGTAGGGGCCATCGATGATTTTCGGAAAATCCCGCAGGGTCTTATCGAGGTTGTAACACCACCAGTCTGAAGTGCGGTCAGTGGCATTGAAACAGAAATAATCCAGTATCCACCGCTGTCCCAGTTTGGTACCGGAATGGTTGAGACGCGGAGTACTCCAGTTATTTTTACCGATATAATCGTATGCCGGTTCCAAATTGGAAATCTGTCCGGGCATGGAGTAAATATGAGTTTTTATGTTGCGTGCCAATTTCGATTTGATTCCCTCTCCGTTACGGAGTTTTTCCGGATATGCCGGAACACAGCTGGTCAAAGTGGTCATATCTGTTGGGCTGGCAGTGTTGTAGAATCCAGACCAGTTGATGGAATGGTAGGTTAAATTTGAATTACGGGTCGAGCCGTAATTTGCCAGCCGGAATTCTTTCATCGGAGTACGGCTTGGAGTGCCCATGAACACCATAGTGTATTCCGCCGGGCGGGGCAGGGTGACCGGACGGGAGATCACGTTGAGCTGAACAGAAGTGCCGGAGGCGTCTTTGCGGGCGGTCAACGGCTTTTCGTCGCGGTTATTGACCCAGTTGGCATTGGATTTGACCCAGAAAAACACCCCTTTTTCATGGCCGGATATCCAGAGGATATTATCTTTCCGGCGGGCATCGCCGCCCAGTGCTACGGCGACTTTGCCGTCTTTGAAAGGCACATAAATCGGGTCCATGGCAAATTTTCCGGCTTCCGGAGCTACCTGATAGCTGATATTGAAGCTGTCAAGTCGGGCATTTTTATCAACGGGGATAAGTTTGAAATTGACGATCCACGCTCCATCGAACCACAATTCGCCCCGCCAATCGATTTTTACATTGCCGGCATCTCCGGTTCCGGTATAGACCGCATAATCATCAAAAATTTCTTCGCGTTTGAATTTTTCCCATTTAACAGCTTTGCCGTTGAGCATCCAGATTGGGGATTTCGTAAGCAGTTCGACACCTTTATTGGTCAACTGTGCCGGGAATGCGCCGGGACCGAGCTGAATGGTTCCGGTCAAAGTCTGATAACGGTCATTGCCCAGGGATTTGAGCGGCTGCCACGGATCGGGAACGGTATGATCTTTGCCGAGCCGGAGTTTGAATGGGGTCATATCCGGAACGCGGAACGGAACATTACGGGTGAACGAGGTATGATCGCCGGAGGTTGAAACTGCGACCTGATATGTTCCGGCAGCCGGGTCTTTCGGCAGGGAAATCGCCGCAGTACCTTTGACCGCACTCATGGTGAAAGTGGATTCGCAAACAATTTTACCGGAAGGATCCAGCAATTTTACCTTGCCGGGGATCGTTTTGCTGCGCAGAATATTATGAGTTGTTTCTCCGGCATTGACCAGATCGAGGTCAAGCGAGAGTACACTGGTATCAGGATCGCAGTTGACGGAAACTTCCAGCGGATAATCCACTTCAAAATCGTAATAATAGCGGAAACGGTCGGATTTCACAGTCAGATTATGTTTACCGGCGGCAAGACGGCGTTTCCAGGTCACATCACGGAAATCTCCGGGATAAAATTCTTCGGGATACCCCTCCTGAGTGATTTTTGCGGAGATGTTTTCAGTTTTGAGATTACCTTTTCCGGAAATATCCATATTGCCGGTTTTAAGCTGTATCGGATCGATATCCAATTGATAATAGCTGTCATCGGTGGCAAGTTTGATGATATCCCGGGCTTTGTATGTGGTGCCGGTGGCAGTTCCCCAATGGTAGTAATTCTGCTGCCGTCCTTTTTGTATACTTACACAAAAGGCAGCCATAAGTTCTTTGCCGATAAGTTCTTTGCCGCCGAGATCATCCAGCGGTATCGCCATTTCGACGGTCCAGAAATCTTTTTTCTGTCCGGCGGTGATTTTGGCATTGCCGTTCCATTTGGAGTTGAGATTGCGGCTGTCAAAATAAACACCGCGGCTGTTGACGATATACTGATTTTGCTGTTTGCCGTCACCGGAGGCAAAGTGAAATTCAATGCTGTCATCTTCCCAGAGGTTACCGTCCCGGACGGTTATATCAGTTTTTTGAGCTGTGTTGTAGATCAGATATTTCAGAAAGAGAGTTTCGCCGTTGTGAGCTGCCAGCACGTCTGCCCGGAGCAGTTCCACCGGTCTGAGCTGAGTGGCAATGGGAAGTTTCAACGCCTTGCTCCAATCGGGGGCAGAGCCTTTCTGCATCGGGATTTCGGCGTAATTGAGAATTCTTTTTCTTACCGGCGGCGGAATGATTTTTTCATATTCCTGCTGGATCTCTTTGGCACTCAGTATCCGGTCATGAATGGTCAGACTGTCGATGGCGGTTTTATGTTCGCGGTTGACCTGCTTGCGTTTCTGCCAGTCGTGGCGGGTGCCGATGCAGAATCGTCCGGCTGCCTGCGGCAGATCCGGTTTGATTTTGAATGTTCCTGCCGGACGGGTCGGTCCGACTCTGCCGGATTTACCGACGGATATCGGCGTTTTCGGAGGAACTTTGCCGTCGATATAAAGGCGGATATTTTCATTATCCCAGGTGACATCTATTTTGTGCCAGCGTCCGGCACTCCATTCTTTGGCATCACATCTGGCCTGTACGGTGATCGCCTGCATTGCGGAACCTGCCGGACGGTGAACGATCGTTGCTTTGATATAATGGGCGGCCAGTTTGTGGATGCGCAATTCAAAATCTTTCTGCCATGCAAAAAAGAACACCTGCCATTCCGGATCGGAGAGTTTCCAGTTTACCGGGCTGACCCACAGAGAAACCGTGCCGCCTTTGGGGTTGAAATTTTTGGGCATGAGGTATTCCACACATTCGCTGTTGGCGAGATTGAGGCTGTTACCTTTGCCGTTGACTCCGGGGAACATGCGCAGCTGCAGGTCGCCGTCTTTGAAACGGTAAACCCGTTTGTCACCGGCGATCCCGGGGGCGACTCCGTAATCGTCAAAATCGACTTCAAAGAGTTTTTCTGCGAAAACAGCCGCCGGAAGCAAAGCCGCAGTCAGCAGTGCAAGCACAGTTTTTTTCATGGCAAAAGTCTCCTGTAATAATATTTCACGGTTTCAATTTATGAAATTCATAAGCATCGGAGCGGAACGGGAACGCGGGCAGGTTGTGACCGTTCTGCAGATTGCAGTCGCCGCGGAAACTGACGTAAGCGTAACGGACAAACGCCGGATTTTTCACTTCCGGAGCCGAAACGATCACGGTATTGCCGTCAATGACTGCGTTGGCAAGGACAAATTTTTTGTCGCTGCCGGCGATATAGAATGCTCCGGGGGCTTTGCCGTCGGAGGTTTTCAGACCGCCTTCAGTATTGGTGAAATATACCCGGATGCGACCGTTTTCGACTTTGGCTTCCTTGAACATCGGGCCGCGGCTGACTACATTTTTGCCGTAGACCATCCGTTCCGCTTCCAGCGCGAGGCGGAATCCGACATCCTGTTTATTGCCGGGGTGGATGTTATCCACTTCGCCGATATCAATAGCAGTGATCAGCCCGACATTGGGCAGTTCCAGCATCTGCTGCTGGCAATCCCGTGCCATGGCGTAGCGCGGAGCCGGTTCTATAAAGGTCTGCCAATCTTTTTTGCGTTCCGGGCCGTATCCGGCGAGCTGAACGATAATAAAAGGCATTTCCGGATTTTTCCACTGTTTTCTCCAGTCATTGATCAGAGCCTTGAGCAGCAGATAATAACGGGGATCACCGGCACGGGCACAGCCCTGATACCAGAGGATGCCGCGTACCGGCAGCCGGGTCCAGCCTGTGACCATGCTGTTGTATAAATTGGACGGGAACACGCTGCTGTGGTAAGGTATACTGATGAATTTCGGAGCATTTTTGCGCAGTTTTTTTGCGGAGATGGCAAATTCATCGCACTCTTTCCATTTGCGTTTGATGACAAAGGTTTTGCCGTCAACTTTCAACCCGGTGCGTTCCAGCAGATTTATCATTGAACTGCGATCCGGACCGCGGTGGAAATAACCGGCGCGGACAGATATTTGATTGCTGCCTCTGGCGTTGAAAAGTTCTGCGGGCAAAGTGACATCGATTTTCTTTTCCTCCTCCGGAATACAGGGGAGATATTCCGCAACTTTTTTTCCGTTTATGAATACTTCCACGAAGTCTCCGCCTTTGGGCATGATCAACTGAAGCGGTTTGTTGCGCATCCAGCTGAACAGCCGGAAATTCATTCTGTACCAACGGACGGTGTATTTACGGAGCGAGACCCATTTGGCAGGTTTCCATTTGGAATCATCAAAATCCGGTTTGTCCCAACCGGCGGCAAAAGCGCGGGCTTTTGCGTCGGCACCGGCTTTTTCAAAATGGGGATACCAGGCGGTGAGCTGTTTGAGATAACGGGCTTTTTCGGCAGCTTCAAACTCTTTTTTTCCGGCTTCATCAAGTTTGAAGCGGTCGATAAGCTGCAATTCTTTCTGCAATCCGGCAGTACGGAAACCGTCATCGGAAATCCACGGTTCGGCGGGAGTACCGCCCCACGCGGCTTTGATAACGCCGACGGGGATATTGAGGTCTTTATGGATCTTACGGGCGAAAAAGTATCCTGCCGCGCTGAAGTTGACTACGGTTTTGGGGGAACATGGAACCCATTTGCCGAAAGGATCGATCGCCGCGGGGATTTCTTTCAAATGGGAATAGACCATTTTCTGAAAAGCCAGCCGGATATCCGGATAATTGGCATTGGCGTGTTCGACTTCGCAATTATTGACGGTCGTGCCGCGGATGAATTTATTACCGAGGCGCATATACATATTGGATTGACCGGAGCAGAACCAGACTTCTCCGAGTTTGAGGTTGGTCAGTTCCACGGAGTTGGATTTGCCGGAAAATTTGGCTGTATACGGTTTATTATCAGCTTTCATTGCCGGGAAATCGACTTGCCAGCTGCCGTCATTCCCGGCGGTGGTATTCAGGTTTTTTCCGGCAAATTCAGCGGTGATTTTTTCCCCGGGATCAGCCGTGCCGAAAAATGGAATATCCTTTTCCTGCTGCAAAATCATATCCGATGAGAATACCGGATCGAGTTTGACTTCAGCAAGAAGTGTTCCGGCACAGAGTGCCGCCAAAAAAAGAGTTGTTTTTTTCATATTTATTAATCCCTTCCGTCTTCTTCTTCCAAGATTTCTTCTTTGGTTTCCGTGTGACCGTCAAGCATCAGAGTATTCATCTTTTTATTATGATTGAATCCCATTCGGGAAGTATGGATCTTCCACATATTGCTTGTTGACGGCTTCCGGTTGCTGTATACGCGGAGACTGTCGGGCATGGTGCCGGTGAGTGTGCCGCCCTCTCTTTCATGGAGAGCCATTTCCATCAAATGGATGACTTTGGACGGGTTTTTATAGTGCTTTTTGTATCTGTAATCAAGATTACCGTCACTATCTGTTCCGGTATAAAAATAGGCGTTCATGCCGTAACTCCAGAATGCAATGGCTTTGTTTGACCAGTCGGATTGAAGTTCGCTGCTGTCATGGGTGTCACAGCCGTTGAAAGAACGTCCCAAAGACCAGACATCCTGAGGCATTCCGGGAGCGATGGTTCTGCGGAGAAAACAATCATAATTTTCCCATCCTACAGAGCTTCCGTTGGGCTTGATGGCATTGCGCGGGTGCGGCCAGTTGTCAAAGGTCTGGGTATACAACTGCATGCCGACGCCCCACTGTTTGAGGTTGTTGATACATTTGGTGGCTCTGGCGCGTTCTCTGGCATTTCTCAATGCGGGAAGCAGCATCGCCGCCAGAATTGCGATGATAGCAATCACGACCAGCAATTCAATCAAAGTGAAACAACGTGTTTTTTTCATCATTGACCTCTTTTGTTCAGTTATATTCAAAGCTGAAAATTTTCAAAATTTATTTTTTCGCCGCAGACATTCCGGGTTGTTTCCCCCTGGATGAGGGATGCTTTGAGAATGGTTTTCTGCGGTATTTCCTGATTGTCGCGGATTTTGGCGATGAGCAGCTCCACCGCTTTGGCACCGATTTCCGCGTGCGGCAGTTTAATATGGGTCAGCATGGGGATGGTGCGCTGCAGGTCCATATCATTTGCGTATCCCAGCAGTTGGATTTTCTCAGGGATCTGCCAGTTATTTTTCTGGGCGATATGCAGTAAAGTCAGTGAAATCGTGGGATTGGCGCAAAAAATCGCATCCGGCAGATCGGTACGGCGGTCAAAAATATTCAGCATCCGGTGAAATATTTTTTCGGAACTGTCCGGCAGCAATATTATATTTTCATCCGGAATGGTCATTCCGCGTTTAGCGAAATCCTCTTTGAATGCGGCAATTTTCTGATTCCATGAAAAACTGTTTTTACTGCCGCGTCCCAGCAGCATGATGGAGCGGCAGCCGTTGTCCCGGATATGTCCGGTTGCCAGAGTCATGGCTTGTGCGCGATCATAATAGACATGCGGGAACATGCTTTGATTGCAGAAAACACACGGGAACCCCGCGTCGATCAAAATTCTTGCCGAAGCATCAAATTCCTCGGACGGGAAGATCACTCCCGCGTAAGAATCGGTCAGGTGCTGAGCCAGTACTTCGGCTTCGGTTTTATCCGCGTAAGGACGGGCAACTTGAAAACTGATTGCGGCATTGTGCTGCGCTCCTGCGGCAACGATGCCCCTCCACAGAGTGGAGTTGGTGACAAAGTTGTCATATCCCTGATAAAGCAGCGAGATCTCCGGTTCAGGAAAAACAAAAGCGATATTGATATTGTTTTTCACCGGAGTGCTGCGGATAAACGTGCCTTTGGCAGGGATGCGCACCAGAAAGCCGTCTTCTTCCAGAGCGCGCAGGGCGGTACGGATGGTGTCGCGGCTGACATTCAATTCTTTGGCAAGCACTCTTTCGCCGGGGATTTTTTCCTCCGGTTTCAAAACTCCTTTCCGTACCAGCTTTTCCAAATGCGATTGCACCCGGCGGTAGAGAAATATATTTCCTTTAACAATGTGATTTTTCATAAAAATGCCGAATTTTACTGTAAAACTGGTTGTAATCTGGTATGTAATTTACTTCATGATACCGGATTTGTCAATAGGGGCCGGGAATTTTTTTTGATTTTCCCCGGAGACATGTTTTTTTTAGAAAATTTTTTTCGATAAAGTATTGACAAATGTCATTTTTTGTGGTATGTTACTGGTATGAATTTGTCAACTTTATGTTCAACGTAAGGAAAGGGCTTATCATGACAGACGCAAATTCCATCAACGATATTCAGGACATCAATGTACAAATCGCAGAATCGCTTTCAGTTGTATCTGACAATGAAATCACTCCGGACTACACTTATAAAGACACCGAGTATACCAAGCTGCTCAACGGCGCCAACAATAAATATGGCGGGGCAATTTATATTAATAAAAATGCCAAAGTTTATTTGGTAGATAATTGTGTTTTTACCGGAAACACTTCCGCTAACCCAGCGGGAGATGTGGGACGTGGCGGAGCTGTATTTGCGCGGAGCACAGCCACTGATTTTACCGCCGAAGGAGTCGCTACAACGTTGATCGTGAAAAACTCAACGTTCAGTGATAATGTCTCTGTCGAGCAAGGTGGTGCGATCGGAGCCATGTATCAAGTTGTTTTGGATATTTCCAACACAACTTTCAGTGGAAACACATCAGCTCAGGGCGGCGCAATTTATGCTCAGGGTGGGACAGTTAATATTTCCAAAACAAAATTTTCCGGAAATATTGCCAACTCTGGCGGAGCGATCTTTTTTAATGGCAGCGGAGATTCGGTATACACGGTTTCTGATTCGACATTTGAGACCGGAAAGGATATGGTCTATTCCAAAGCTGAAGTTCGGTTGGACGGAACCAATACGGTAAATGCGACTTTTACGGGGTCCAGTTCTTATTGTTATATACTTGTAGAGAATGCCGATTTGATTTTTAACAACAGTTCGACCATCACCATGAACAGGTTGCAGTGTGAGGGCGGCAATGTTTTGAATTTCAACGGTTCTGCCACTGTCAAGTTTTCCGGCGGTACGTTGCTGTCTTTGAGCGGGGCTACTGCCAATTTGGGATTTTATGGTACTGCTTCAACGGTCTTTTCCGGTTATGACCCCTCGCAGCTGACGATCGCGATCGATGGGGAAGTCGTTGAACTCGGCAAAAAATATCTCAATGGCAGTGCCGGAAAAATCTGGACGTTGTCCACCAACACCGATAAAAATGCTTTGCTCCGGACATCCGCGGATGTGACTGCCGCAAGCGGCACGGTGATCGAGACCGGTCTGCATGAACTTAAGCAGGCGGCATTGATCACCGATGATGAATTTAATGTTATCCGGGTGAAAGATGAGTATTTCACTGGAACGACATATTCTTCCTTTGCAAACATCGAGGCCGCAGATGGTGTGACTCAGGCGATAGTCAGCGGTATGACTTATTCATCCCGGTTGGGGGTCAGCGCGAGCAATGGTATTACCGGTGTTATTGTCGACCGGACTGTTTTTGAAAATATCAGCAGCTCTGGAAACGGCGCGGCATTCAGTTCCACTTTGAATACTTTGATAACCAACAGTGATTTCCGGAACAACAGCACCTCTATAGAAGGCGGAGCGATTTATGTTGCAACCGATGGGATGACTCTGACTATAGAAAACAGCCGCTTTACCGGAAACAAAATTTCCTCCGGCTCTGGCGGCGGCGGTGCGATCCGCTCCCGGAATGATGTTGATACGGTTATTTGCGGTTCTACGTTTTCCGGAAATGATGCTCGTCCTGCTGAAAACGGTTGCGGCGGTGCAATTTATGTTACTCAAGAAGGTACTTTGACGCTTCGCGGTACCACCGTGACTGGAGAGGATGGCAAAGTTGCTGTTCAGCAAAATGTTTTTGACCGTAATGTCGGCAGATACGGCGGTGCGGTCTATGCAAAGATCGTTGATATAAGCGATACGGAGTTTACCAAAAATCATGCGTCACAGATCAATAGTAATGGCCGTGGTGGAGCCGTTTATATTGAGAATGGCGCAACGATTGCCAGTACGATCGGCAATAATACTGTTTTCAATGGCAACACTGCTGCTGACAGCGAGGGCAATGCAACAAGTAATGGCGGCGCTTTGTACCTTTACAAAAGCGCATCGGCAATCATTACCGGGACGGTCAAATTTTTGACATGGACAGATTCAATCTATTTGAGCGGGACATCACAATTGACAGTGAAAGATGCGGATTTGACTCTTAACGCTTCTGTGAAATTTGAAACTGACAATAACGTTTCTTTCAGCAATTCCACCGTTACCTTTGATAACACTACTGAAATCGGCTTCAATCGTGCGATCACGATAGATGGTGACGATAACAAATTCATTTTTACCGGTACTGAACGGGTCTCGTTCAGTGCTCTGGATGTCGGCAGTGTCGCCATTACCGTGGATGCAGCCGGTCGTAAAGACGGGGATGTTATTGCTTACGGTGTCGTCGGAGAGCTGGGAGAGGACGATGCAGTCAAGGATAAGGGCTATACTCTTGAAATTTCCGGAAAAAATCTGATTCTCAAAGCCAACCTCGCAGAAAACTCCGAAGGTTCCGTCTATGGCGGCGGTTCAGAGACCAATGACGGCACCAATATCACCCAGACGATCGCTGCCGGGTTGAAACAGGGAACGGTCTTTGCCGGAAGTGAAAAAGGTGTGGACGGCAAAATCACCACCACCGTTACCGGCGGTGAAATCGCCAAACACCTTTACGGCGGCGGCAAAGTTTCCGCCGAATCCACCGAATTGACGGTCGAAGGCGGCACGGTCGGTCAGGATGTTTACGGCGGCTTGCTGATCAAAAATGCGACCAATGCGATTTCGCTTGGCGAGAGCAATTTGACGGTTTCCGGCGGTACTTTCGATCAGTATGTGGTCGGCGGCAGCCGGGTAACTGCGGCAGATGCCACCACCACCCACACGGTCGGAAAGGTCACTTTGACATTGAC
>JAFVRD010000041.1 GCA_017504435.1 Lentisphaeria bacterium
CTCTTCCCTCTTTTATGAGGAAAGAGGGACTTGTCTTTCATCACGGCTTGCCGCACCCGGGGAAGTTTCCCCGTTCCCCTCAGCAAAACGCTCCGCGTTTCGCTCTCCAACCGGGAGACTGCTCCGCATGGCATGGATGCAGACGTTTTTAACGGCACATCCGCATACGGTCTGCGTGCTCGGCGGCAACCGCCTCGCATTTGCATGCAAACTGCCGTTCAGAAGACTGCTGCGGGGGTACGGGGGCGAAGCCCCTGTAAAGGACGGCAGTCCGTAAGAGCCGAACCAACCTCACCCCTTTTTTTGCCCGGAGTATGCGGCAGGGGCGGGTTTTGCAAGGAGCGAATGAGGGAGTGTACGACTGTACTCGACCGAATGAGCGACGCCGGCAAGGCGCGCCCCTGCCCATAACCCGGGCAAAAAAAAAAGAAAGCAGGTGTTGAACTCGCGGCGACACGACGTACAGTAAGCTCAAAAGAGAGCCCGATGCAAATATTGTTCCGAGAAGAACCTGCTTTCTGGTAGAGAATATATATCAGTGATAATGTTTTTTCAAGATGCTTAATTCAAAAAAGTATAAATCCGGGTTGATTTTTCCGCATATTGAGATTATTTTGTAAATGTGGTATTTCAAAATATAATATAGAGGCTGACATTATGACTGAAATAAAAATCGCGATCCTGCCGGGGTGCGATGATCTTTTTCCGGCGAAAGCTCATGATGATGATGCGGCGTATGATTTGCGTGCCCGGGAGGATATGCTCCTGCCGGTCGGTAAAAGTATGCTGGTTCCTGCCGGATTTAAGATGGAGCTTCCCGTTGGTTTTGAGGCTCAGATCCGTCCCCGCAGCGGTCTGGCCCTGAAACACTCGATCATGCTCACGAATTCACCCGGCACGATTGATGCCGGTTACCGTGGTGAAGTAGGTATTATCATGCTGAATATGGGAGCAGAACCGTTTCCGGTCAAACGCGGAGACCGGATCGCCCAGATGGTGATTTGCAAACTTCCGGAAGTTTTGCTTGTTCCGGCGGATGAACTTTCGGAGACCGGACGCGGCAGCGGCGGCTTCGGCAGCAGCGGTAAACGGTGAAATTTAACTTTTCCGGAGAAGTGATCATTATGAAAAAGTTTTTACTTTCGTTTTTTGCGTTGTACGTCATGTTGCTTTCAGGAACGGATATTCAGCTGCCGGTTCCGCAAAAAAGCGGCGGCATGGGTTTGAATGAAGTTCTCAACACCCGCCGATCGGTGCGCCGTTTTACTGAAAAAGCGGTAACATTGCAGGAATTATCAGATATTCTGTGGAGTGCCAACGGCATCACCCGTGCCAACGGCAAACGGACTGCGCCCAGCGCATTGAATAAGCAGGAAATCATGCTTTATGTCACGATGAAAGAGGGCAGTTTTTTATTTGATCCTGTGCTTGGACGGCTTCAGGAAGTTTCTCCGGAAGATCTGCGCAAATATGCCGGGAAATACAATGCGCCGTGTTATATTATCCTTGTGGCAGATACCAAAAAGCAGAACCGGGAAATTTTTGCTGCTATAGATACCGGATATGTCAGTCAGAATATTTATCTGGCTGCCACCGCCCGGAATTTGGGAACTTGTGCCATGGGCAGTATTGCAGACCGGAAAATCCTGCAGGAAAAACTGGCATTGCAAAATAATAAAATCATGCTCGTACATCCCCTCGGCACCCCCGCAAAATAAATAAATCCTGAATCAATCATAACGGCAGCACTTGAGTTCTGCCGTTTTTGTATTATAGTGATGTATTGCGACAACAAAATCCAACAGAGGAGATTAAGTATATGGAAAACAAAGAACTTGAACAACTTCAGCAGGAAGTCAGAAACATTGCCGCTCCGCTGCAGCTGCTGAGGCAGGAAACCGGCAGGATCATTGCCGGACAGAGTGAATTGATCGACCGATTGCTGCTGGCATTGATCTCCGATGGACATGTTTTACTTGAAGGTGTTCCCGGTCTTGCCAAAACATTGACCGTAAAAACCCTCGCACAAGCTCTGGACGGCAGCTTTTCGCGTCTCCAATTCACCCCGGATCTGCTGCCGGCAGATATTATCGGCACGCGCATTTACAATGCTGCATCCGGAGAATTTTCCACTAAAACAGGTCCGGTCGCCGCCAATATCGTCCTGGCGGATGAGATCAACCGTGCTCCAGCCAAAGTGCAAAGCGCACTGCTGGAAGCCATGCAGGAAAAACAGTTGACCATCGGCGGCGAAAAATTCCCGCTTCCGGCACCGTTTCTGGTGATGGCCACCCAAAATCCCATTGAGCAGGAAGGGACTTATCCGCTGCCGGAAGCACAGCTTGACCGGTTCATGTTCAAATTGAAAGTTTCCTATCCGTCCCGCAGTGAAGAACGCGATATCATCGACCGTATGGCTCATCCGGTTCCGCCGCCGGAAGCAGTTGCCGTTGCCAAATTGAGCGATATCATGCAGGCGCGGGAACTGGCAGACCGGATCTATATGGACAGTAAGATCGTGGAATATATCCTGGATGTGGTCATTGCCACCCGTCCCGGTGCAGCACATTCTCTATCTGCCCGCCAACAGGATGTGGATTTAAGGGAACTTGATTCGCTGATTGAATTCGGAGCATCTCCCCGCGCCTCCATTGCGCTGGCGACCGGAGCAAAGGCTTTGGCATTGCTGCGGGAACGCTCCTATGTACTGCCGCAGGATGTCAAAGATATCGCGCCGGATGTACTGCGGCACCGGCTGGTGCTTTCCTATGAGGCTGAAGCGGAAAATATTGATGCAGATGCCTTGATTTCCCGTATTCTCGGATCTTTGCGGACCCCGTGATTGGAGGTGGAGCATGCTTCCGGCAGAAGTTGCCCGGCAGATCCGTCTGCTGGAAATACGCACTGCGCATCTGGTCGAAGAAATAACCGGCGGAGTGTACCGCAGTGTTTTCAAAGGTCACGGCATTGAATTTGATGAAGTGCGCCAATACACGACCGATGATGATGTGCGTTCTATAGATTGGAACGTTTCCGCCCGGATGGGAACGGCTTATGTCAAAAAATTCGTGGAAGAACGGGAATTGGTCGTTATGCTGTTAGTAGATCTTTCCGCGTCCGGAGAGTATGGTGCGGCATTGAAAAACAAACGGCAGACTGCCGCAGAATTGGCAGCATTGCTGGCATTCAGTGCCGGACAGAACGGTGACAAAGTCGGCCTGCTGCTTTTTACCGATCAGGTGGAACTTTATCTGCCGCCGCGTTCCGGACGTAGACATGCGCTGCGGATGATCCGCGAATTGCTGGCGTTCAAACCCGCCGGACGCGGAACAGATATTGACGGAGCATTGAAAGAAACTGCCCGATTGATGAAAAAACGGGGCATAGTTTTTCTGCTCAGCGACCTGATCGAACCGGAAAAATTCGCCCGTTCACTGCAGTTACTCAGTTCCCGGCAGGATGTCATCGCGCTGGAACTGCTCGACCCGGTGGAAAAAAGTTTCCCGCTTGACGTGCCTGTAACCGTGGAAGATGCTGAAACCGGCGAAATCGTGGAATTTTCCGGCAACCGCAAACAGCTGGATCTGGCTCTTGCCCAGGAGGAAACCGCCAAAGCAGAGGTGTGCCGCCGTGCTAAAACTGACTTGATACCGGTATTGTGCACCGGAGATGTTCTCAAACCGCTGATCGGATTTTTTGCCGAACGGAAACGGCGGATGCGGAGGTAGACTATGAAAAAAATCATTATTGGTATTATTGCCGGTGCAGCGGTATTGATATTGCTTGCCGGGATATCCGGTCTTGCAGCAGCATATATCGCTCCGCCCAAAGTTAAAATCCCGGTTCCGGAAATGCGCTTGCCGTCTTCGCTGCGTCCCGGCGATATCATCACTGCCGAAGTGACAGTGGCTCTGCCCGGCAATGTCCGGGTCACCGGAGGGGAAATCAAAGGCGAAAATATTACCGCTCTGCCGCTGCATTACCGCTGTACCGGATGGCTTTGGAACCGCCGCCGGTGGCAGATTTCCGGTCAATTCCGGGTACTGACTGAAGGGAAAATTTCCGGCTTGAAACTGGAATTCACCACCCGTACAATATTTTCATCCCGGATCAATGAACGTTATGAAGTGGAACTGCCGGAACTCACCGCGATTTTGCCTGCGGCTGATTTGACTGCAGAACTGCCGCTGGCAGATGAACTTACCGGCCCGGAAGAAAAAAATTCACCGTTTTCCCGGCATTGGTGGTGGCTGTTGATCCCGTTGGCGGCAGTGATATATTTTTTGTCCCGCCGGTTGTACCGGAAAAAGAGAGCGTTGTCCCCCGGAGAAGCAGCACTTTCTGAAATCGACCGGCTGGGCAGAAAAGTTCGCAAAAGTGAATTACCTCCGGAAAAAGCATTCGGCATGCTCTGTGATGTGGTACGCAATTATCTGGAGGCCCGTTTTCAACTGCCCGCCCCCCGCTGCACGACTCAGGAATTTTTGCATAAATTTCAACTGCCGGCAGATTTTCCGGAATCGGAACAGGCATTTCTCAAACGGCTTCTGACGGCTGCCGACCTGATAAAATTCGCGGGAATGCGCACCGGAGAAGTGGTATTTTTCCAAGCTGCCGAAAATGCCGGAAAACTGATACGTATCACCGCTGAAAACAAGGAGAAAAAATGATGATGAGCCTGATGCACCCCTGGATGCTGCTGTTATGGCTGTTGATCCCGGCAATTGCAGCGGTATTCCGGTTTTATCCCCGTCCGTCGGTGACAGTTTCCAATCTCAAACCATTCCGCAAAGCAAAGTCTAAAATGCGCAGTTTTTCGTTTCTGCAATGGTGTATTATGCTGGCATTGATTTTTATAGTCGCAGCATTGAGCCGTCCCCGGATGCCGCAGGGGAACCGGATATTCCGGGCCAAAGGACTGGATATTATACTGGCATTGGACATGTCCGGTTCCATGGAAGCCTATGACCGTCCCCACGGCATGAATGAAAATGCATTCGTCGGGAAACTCCGGAACGGCGATGTTCCCACCCGGTTGGAAAGTGCCAAAAATGAGATCCGCCGCTTTATACTTGCCCGTCCCAATGACCGGATCGGTCTGATCGGATTTGCAGATCTTGCCTACAGTTTCGTACCGCCGACTCTGGATCATGAATTGCTCCTGACCAGACTGGCAGCTTTGAAATGCGGCGAACTCGGCAGTGCCACCGGCATCGCTTCCCCCATCGGCAATGCAGTCAAACGGCTGAAAAATTCTCAAGCTCCCCGCCGGGTGCTGGTACTTTTCACCGACGGTGCCAATACCGCTGAAAACCGCATCACCCCGCAAGCTGCCGCCCAAACCGCCAAAGATTTGAATGTTATAATCCATACGGTCGGCATCGGCAGTGACAATGCTTATGCGGCAATATCCACTCCTTTCGGCAGTTCTCTGCAGCGGATCGATAATTCACTTGACCATGAATTGCTGCAGGAACTCTCCGCCATGACCGGAGGAACCTATTTCCCGGCAGCAGATAATAACGGAATGCGCCGGGTCATGGATGAGATAAATTCATTGGAGCGTACCGATCACTCCGCACCGCGGAGCGTTTCATACCGTGAATATGCTCCGGCACTGGCACTGACCGCTGCGCTGATTTTGCTGTTGGGAATCACCGGTCATACCCTCGGCAAACTGCGTTTGCCATGAATCACAGGTCAAATGCACTCTCCCGGGCGTATTGCTCCAATACCATGCCCGCCAGATACAGAGACCCGGAAACCAGTATTCTTTCCGGGTATTTTTCGGCTTCATGCACCGCCTGCAAGGGGGTGAGCTCCGCCATCGCCGGAATATTTCCGGTCAATTTCATCAACTCTTCCGGAGCGCAGACCTCCCGTCCGTGATCTCCTACCGATGTAAAAATGAATCTGGCGGCAAAGGGCAGCAGAAACGGCAGACAATTTTCCGCATGTTTATCACCGAATGCAGCATAAACGACTGTAAATTTCTCCTGCGGGAAAAGTTCTCCGACAGCCTCCGCCAGTGCGGCAACTCCATCCGGATTGTGACCGCCGTCAACAATAAGTCTGCCGGTTTGCTGAAATCGTGCCGGCCAGCGGACATTCGCCAAACCCGCCAGCGCAGTATTCAAATCAAATTTCCAGCGGGCGGCAAAACAGTTGAGAAATTCGTAAACGATGCGGAAATTTTCACGCTGCATTTTTCCCGGCAGACCGAGAGTTATCTCCCTGCCGTCATAATAAAAACAATTTCTTCCGGACACCGCTGACGGCACACTCTCCCGGGGCGGAAACACCTCACACTCCAATTGAGCAGCTTTTTCATAGATCACCGCGGCAGCTTCAGGAGGAAGTTTACCGTGAAATAACGGGACATGCGGTTTGATTATACCGGCTTTTTCTCCGGCGATCTGTGCCAAAGAATCCCCCAGATGCCTCTGATGATCCAATGCAATATTAGTGATGATCGAGGCTTCCGGCGTAACCATATTGGTAGCATCCAATCTGCCGCCCATGCCGGTTTCCCAGATGACGACATCACAACGGGAGTGAAGAAATATTTTCATCGCCAGAACAGTGGCAAATTCAAAATAACTGTAATTCCCGCCGCCGGCTTGAATGTGAAGTTCTTCTGCCAGAGAATCAAACAACGCTCTGTCCACGACTTTGCCGTTGATCCGGAATCTTTCCCGGATGTCGATCAAATGCGGAGAGGTGTAAAAACCGGTAGTAAATCCGCATGCCCGCAATGCCCGTTCCAGCATGGCTCCGACCGAACCTTTACCGTTGGTTCCGGCAATATGGACAAAACGTAATCCGGTATGCGGTTCTCCGGCGCGGCAGGCAAGTTCTCTGACCGCATCCAACCCCAGCCTGATCCCGAACATATTCAATGAATCAAAATATGCCGTACCGTCAAACATTGTATTTTTCTCCTGGAATATCTCAGCGTTTCACGCACGGAGACCATGAAGGATCATACAACCGGTTTCCGGTACGCAACAGCATCCGTTCCCGGCCGGTTTTGGTATCAACGATCCACAATTCGGATTTGCCATTGACAGTACGTTTGCAGACCACCTGCCGGTTGTCAGCTGCCCAGCCGGGAGATTCCCAGCTGCCGCCGCCTTTGGTGACGACTTTGTTTTCTCCGCTTTTGAAATCATAAACCGCCAGTACATAATTATTTGTACCGCGCAATCTGGTGGCATAAGCGATTTTACCGTCACTGTTCCATGCCGGAGTGACCGCATCGGCACCGCCTGCGACCACCGGAATGATCTTGGCATCACCGCCTTTGGCAGGCATGATAAAAATCCGGGGATTGCCGCGCCGGTCACTGACAAAAGCAATATGAGAACCATCCGGACTCCAGCATGGAGATGCTTCAACCGCAATACCGCGGGTCATGCGCCGTTTTTCTTTACGGAACAATCCCAGCACATAGAGATCCACCTGATGATCCGGACTGAGGATCACTGCCAGCTCACCGCCGTCCGGAGAAACTGCCGCACCGGTATTTATACCGCGGAAAGAGGAAATGATCCGGACTTTGCGGGGAATACGCAATGTCGACTGCACCACATCTATGCCGCTGAAATTATATTTGGAGAAAAAGACCGATTTACCGTCCGGACTCCAATTCGGTTCAACATTGAGCGTACGGTAATTGGTGATCCGTTCCACATTGCGCCCGTCAATGTCGCAGACAAAAATATTACGGACACCTTTGCCGGTTTCAGCACAAAACGCAATGCGTGAATGGCAGAATCCACGCACTTTGAGCTGTTCAAAAACATATTCAATGATCGTATCCACCACGGTTTTGGCAAGCTGGCGTTTATCGGATTGATTGCCGATCCGCCATGATTTGAGATGATTTTCTCCATGAAAAAGTTTCATGACTCCGGCAGATATTTTCAATTCGTAATCTCCGGACTTTCCGGAAGGAACCAGATCAAACCAACCGCACACCTCCAGAAAATTGCGTACTTCTGTACCCAATACCTGATCTCCAGAGACACCTGCAAATGCGATAGTGGGATTCACATCTGCACCTTTACGGATCTCAATGACCCTGGCCTGCACCGCAGATACGGCGGCAAACAACACTATGATAGCGGCAACTTTTTTCAGCATGATCAATAATCTCCTCCCGATTATGGCGGTTGTATATATTTTTGCGGAATTACAAGATAACCCGGTTTCAATAATTTTTCAACACTGTTTCCAATGCCGAAAGGAAAAATTTCACATCTTTACCGCTTTCATTGCCGCGGAAACTCAACCGGAGTGCCCGATATGCTTCATTGCGGCTGCGGCGGATCGCCAGCATTGCGGCACTGGGCTCGTCGCTTTCGGCACTGCAGGCACTGCCTGAGGCGGTAAAGACCCCTTTTTCAGAAAGAGCCCTAACCACAATGGCAGATTGCTGTACCGGCAAAAGCAAACTGAGAATATACGGCGATACCGGTACATTGTCCGGCAACACCGGCACGATATCCCACCGGCGGCATCCGGCAATTATTTCCTGCCGGAGTGCGTTCAAATTCCCGGAGCGTTCATTCTGAACATCGACTGCCCGCTGCAAAGCATAAACCATGGTCAAAACCAGTGGAACAGATATCCTGCCGACAGCATATTTTTCTGAACGCAATATCCGGATATGTTTCCAAAGAGCCTCAGTGAATTTTCCATCGTGACGCAAAATCGCCGCCGCACCGCCGGGAGAACCGAATTTCACTCCGCTGATCACCGTGATATCGGCATCCTGAACTGCCATTTTTCCGGCAGCTTGAACCGCATCGACCATCCGGCACGCTCCGGGAAGGGCATTGAAAAGTCCGGAGACATCCTGAATGACCCCCAATTCACTCTGCACCTGATGAAAACATGCCAGCTCTGCCGTTTCGGCTTCCGGGGCAGCAATGATTTTTCCATCAGTTCCGGCTTGCCATATTTCCGGCGCAAGATGTTTGAAATTGGCATGTACTGCCGGATGTTCCAATGTTGAAAATACTGCACTTTTGAATACCGGAGATGCGGCAATGAGCCGGAATATTTCAGTTGCACTGCCGCCCCACACTACCCGGTCAGCAGCCCTGCCGGTCACCAGCTTTGCCAATTCACGCTCTGCCTGTTCCAAAACCTGCCGCTCCCGGTATGCAAGCAGATGTATCGCCTCCTGATTGGCGAAATGTTCCTCCATCATCCGGCGGTAAAAATCCAAAGTTTCCCTGTCCGGCGGCATGGCTGCCGCACAATCCCAATACAGTTCCTGCATTTCACACTCCATATTTGAAATATCCTTATGTAACAAAATAATCCCCATGCTTATTTTTGTCAAGTCCCGCGTTGAAAAAAACCCTCCGGCATGCTATAATATGAGAATGACAACTTCAACCCAGGATATCTCATGAGTGTCTGGCAGAAAATATACAACAATCGGGCGGCTTTGCGGCTCTTCATTCCATTATTGCTGATCTACGCGGCAAGTTATTTCCAGCGCACTGCGCTGCCCGGAACGATCTATGATACCCTCGGAGAAGATTTGCATATCAATGCGGAACAGATCGCTTATATCAGTGCTGCATTTATCTATGCTTATTCCCTGCCCCAGCTTTTTGCCGGCATATTGATCGACCGTTATTGCGGCAGCAGAGTGGTGGTTTTCGGCGGGTTAATTTTCATTGCCGGAGCATTGACCATGCCATTTTGCACAACGATGCCGGCTATTTACATCAGCCGTGCCGTGACCGGACTCGGAGCAAGTACCATGTATCTGGCACTGGTAAAAGAAACTGACCGGCTGTTTGACCGCAAAGATTATGCGCTGATGATCGGGATCGCCTATTTTGTCGGTTACGGCGGCGGCTTGTGCGGCAAACTGCCTTTTGCGGCACTGTGCAATTACTATCCGTGGCGCAGTGTATTGCTCGGTGCCGCAGTGATCGCGCTGTGTTTTTATCTGCTGTTTCTCATCTGCAAAGCCGGAGTGCCGATGCCGCCGGTGCCGAAAAAAAGTTTTTCATTGACGCCTTTGAAAAAAATCCTTCTCAACCCTTATTCATGGTTGGTATATTTATGCGGGACGGTGAATTTCAGTATCTATTTCACGATCCAAACCGTATTCGGAGAAAAGTTTTTGCTCGACTTCACCGGTATGAGCGTAACTCAGGCTGCCGGAGTCACATTTACCATGACATTGATATGTATGTTCACCATGCTCAATGCCAAAAGTTTTTTCAAACTCTCCGGAGAACGCCGCAAACCTCTGATCGCCTGCGCCACCGGTTTGTGTTTCTTTGATGCTCTGCTGATGATTACCGGAATATTTTTCCGTATGCCGGGATGGTATTTTATCACGGTATACTGCCTCTTTGCCGTCAGTGCCGGTTCTCCGCCAATTTTCACCATGGTGATGCAGGAGATGAATTCCAAAGATTCAGTCACCCAATCCACCTCGATCGGCAATCTGCTGGGCTATCTGGCAGTAGCAGTATTCGCGCCGATAGCGGGAATGATACTGAAAAATGTGGACGGGATCACCGCCAGCGGAGTAACCGTTTTTTCCCGGGAAGCGTATTTAACGGTATTCTCTGCGGCAACTGTGGTCGCCGCAACTTCTTTCGGGGTGTCATGGCTGATACCGGAGACCCGCGGACATTATTTGCGAAAAAGTGATCGATAATATTTTCAATAAATAAATGAAGGAAGAAAATCATGTATAAAATCGGTTTTGCTCAGGAAATCATCACGCCTCCTGTCGGAGTCGGTCTGGCCGGATATATGAATGAGCGCCCCAATATCGGGATGTATGATGATTTGTTTGTCAAATCACTGGTCATCGCGCAGGGCGACACCAAATGCGGATTCCTGACGTTTGATCTCTGCTCCATTGTCAAACCGCTGTTTGATGAACTTTACAAACGTATCGAAGCTGAATTCGGCAAAGAATTCTGCGACAGCATCATTATTTCCGCAACTCATACCCATACCGGTCCGGATTTCACCCGCCACTTCGATGCGGAGATCACCCGGTATTCGTTCAATCAGATCTGTGATGCGGCACTGCGGGCTCTGAAACGTGCGGTGATGAATTTGCAGGACGGCGAACTTGAAATCGGTTCGGTTTACAACAATCCCTACGGATTTGTCCGCCGCTATTGGATGAAAAGCGGAGTCATCGTGACCAACCCGGGTTGGGGCAACCCTGATATCGACAAACCCGAAAGCGATTATGACCGCACCATCGGCATTATTAAAGTCATTCAGCATGGCAGACTTGCCGCGCTGATCTGCAACATTGCCAATCATGGCGACACTGTGGGAGGCAGTCTGGTATCCGGAGACTGGTATGGCAGATTCGTACAGGAGATCCAGCATGAACTGCGCTCCGGACTGCCGGTGATCGTACTGGATGATGCCTCCGGAGATATCAATCACTTTGACTTCCATCAAAAGATCAATCAGACCAGCATCAAAGAAGCCACCCGGATCGGACGCGGTTATGCAGCTATTGTCCTGGAAGCGTTGGATTCGCTGAAAAAACTGCCGGAAAATGCCATTACAGTGACCAATACTCCGGTGACTATTCCCCATTACAAACTCACCCCGGAGGAAGTCGCGGCGGCAGAACATACCCTTGCCACCGTACCGGATATCCCCAAAGAGGGAGATTTTGAAAGTCAGGATCTGGCGAACAAAGTTCCTGCCGCGCTCCGCTTTTTCGCCCAGCGCGCTCTGGATTGCCATGCCAAAAGCACCGATTCCCATGAAGGCCGTATCACATCATTCAAATTCGGCGATGATCTGGCGTTCGTCACTCTGCCGGGTGAACCTTTCAACGGTATCGCCCGTGCCATCCGTGCCGGTTCAAAATTCAAACACACTTTTGTCGTTTCACTGGCGCAGTCCCCTTCCGGTTATGTGCCGATGAAAGAGTGTTTCCCGCGCGGAGGCTATGAAGTCCAGCCGGCAGTTGATTCGCCGTCTCCGGATGCTGCCCAGGCTCTGATTGATGCGGCATTGAAAAGCTTGTGAGGAGAAATCATGGATCGGAAAATCATTTATCTGGATAATAATGCGACCACCTGTGTCGCACCGGAAGTATTCGAGGCGATGAAGCCGTATTTGTGCGAATTTTACGGCAATCCCTCCAGCATACACCGTTTCGGCGGGTCGGTGGCTTCCGCATTGGAAGATGCCCGGCGCAGTGTCGCCGAACTGCTCGGCGCAGAATACCGCGACAAAGATGGTAACGCCACGGAAATTATTTTCACCAGCTGCGGTACAGAGGGTGACAATGCGGCGATCAATGCGGCGATCGCCGCTTTGCCGGAGCGCAAAAAAATCGTGACCACCGCGGTGGAACATCCGGCGGTGCTGCATTATTGTGAAGAGTTGGAATCCAAAGGCTTCACAGTTGAAAAAATCGGAGTCAATGCCCGCGGTCAACTGGACATGGCAGCATTGACCGCCGCCGTGGATGAGAATACCGCAGTAGTTTCTGCCATGTGGGGCAATAACGAAACCGGAACGATCTTTCCGGTAGCGGAAATTGCCGGGATCGCTCATGCCAAAGGTGCATATTTCCATACCGATGCGGTTCAAGCCGCAGGAAAAGTTCCGGTAAATGTAGCAGCATGTCAGGCTGACTTTATCGCCATTTCCGGTCACAAACTGCACGCCCCCAAAGGTGTCGGTGCCCTTTACATCCGGCGCGGCATCCCGTTTACCCCGTTGATCTGCGGCGGACATCAGGAACGTTCCCGCCGGGGCGGCACTGAAAATGTGGCATCTATCGTCGGTCTCGGTAAAGCATGTCAGATTGCCAAAGCCGGATTGGATGCTGAATATGCCAAATTGAAAAGCATGCGCGATGCGTTTGAAGCCAAATTGCTGGCGACGATTCCGCAAATCCGTATCAACGGTGATCTTGACAACCGCCTGCCGGGTACCAGTTCGGTAAGTTTTGAATGTATTGAAGGCGAAAGTATCCTGATGCTGCTGGATGTATTCGGCATCTGTGCCAGCAGCGGTTCGGCATGCACCACCGGCAGTTTGGAACCCTCCCATGTATTGCGGGCGATGGGAGTGCCTTACAGTGCGGCACACGGTACTATCCGGTTCAGTCTTTCCCGTTACAACACGATGGAAGAGTTGGATTTTGTAGTGGAAAAACTGCCGCCGATCATTGCCAGACTGCGGGAGATATCTCCTTTCTGGGAGGGTAAAAATGAATAAAAAGGATGCCGAAATCAAATTTCCATGTGCATGGGAATTCAGGTTGATAGTCAATGGAGGGGAAATACCGCTGACTGAAACTGCCGTAAAAGAGCTGGATGCCGCTGAAAATGCCGGTTTCACAGTAATTCATGGAGAAGCATCAGCCGGCGGAAAATATTGTGCTCTGCGGATCAGCTGCCAGGTCGATTCATTGGCTCGGGCCCGGGAGTTGGCGGGCAAACTGGGTAAGTTGCCCGGTGTTAAGTTCATGATTTAAGCCCTGTTTTGAAAAAAAGTGCGTTTTTTTTACAAATAAAGTGTATTCCGGATTTGACAACTGACATTTCGGTGATAAATTTTATATGTGTGCATTTTGTTTGAGGTTTTTAAATTTAACAAAAAATATAAGGTGCAGTAAATGAAAATTGCCAACATCGTCCTCAGTGTGCTGGTATTGCTCGCGGCAGCAGTCAGTGCGGTATTCTCCTATTTCCTTTACGAGAAACGGGTAACTTTTGTAACCGGTTGGGAGCAGTTGACCTCTGCGATTTACGATACCGCAGCCAATTTGGACAGAAACAGCGGTACGAAAGTCGCTCAAGAACTTACTGCTGATAAACTGGCTCATAAAAATTATGATGAAGCTGCGATGAACAGCAGTCTCGGCAAACTCCGTGCTCAAAGCAAAAATATCATTGCTCAGCGCAACGCATTGGCAGATGCCCTCAAGGAGATCGCCTCCCGGGTCAATTCCGGTGCAGTTGCTGATATCAACGATGTGAATAAATACGCCGATGATGTCCGCAAAGTCACCACCGGAGTTGCAAAGACTGTTAACAACCGCAACCGTATCTACAGAGCTTTGGCTGATAAAGTGTCCGGGATCAATGAAAGTGAATTGGTCAGCGGAAATACCGATGCTCTGGCACCGATCGATGCGCTCAGAAGAGCCAAAGATGCCTACAAACGGGCGATGTCTTCCGTCGCCAGCCGTCTCGGAGTGAGACTTGGCAATGAACAGAGCATTTCCAGAGATACTGGAACGATCGCCGACAAAATCAATGAGCTTAAAAGAGAACCTGCCCGGTTGAACAAGCTGTTGACCGACGCCCGCAGAGATATCCGCAGTTTGGAAAACTCCATCAAAGCCAAAGATGCAACCATTAAAAGTCAGAAAGTCGCGATCGCCGATCGCGATGCCCAGATCAAAAAGTTTAAACAAGTCCTCGGTTTGGCTCCGGAAGATCCGTTCACATTCTGGACTCCCGGCTCTGATGAGGCCCGCGCTCACATGCAAGGTGCAGTTACCAATGTATCCAAAGAATACGGCTACATCGTTATCAACCTCGGTTCAGAAAGTGTTGTCCAGCAGCAGGTCGGCAAAAAAGTTGTTGATGTCAACCTCGGTCTGAAAAAAGGTGTTGAGTTGACCATTGTCCGCGGTGATAACAATGAATTTATCGCAGCGATCACGCTTGATAAAGTTGGTGCCAAAGAATCCACTGCGGACATCCCGTTGGACAAAGTCGGTCAAATCGAAGACGGAGACAAAGTCATCTACAAAACGGCCAAATGATCCGTCAGACAGGAGTGTGATTTATGAATCCCAAAATTTACACTGTTATTATCGCGCTGGCGTTGGTCGCCGCACTTGCCACGCTTGCATTTCAAGCGTTGGAAATGAATGACTACGCTCTTTTTGAGACGATATTCAAATGATCAGTATAAGTTGCAAATTTGCCGTTGTCACGTTGACAGCGGCTTTTTTATTAATTTCCATTGCCGGATGCACCCAGTTGGAACGGGACGGCATCAGTCCGATACCGCAAAATTCTCCGGGGGCATGGGAAATAAATCCTTACGGCGATTTCCAGAACTGACTTTCTTTGCCCGGAGAAAATAATGCTCCGCATTGAAACATTCAACGTATTTTATGTAAACACCCTGTTCCCGATAAGAGAAGATATTCAAATTCAAGATAAATAAACTTTATTTATCTTTTCTCAATTAAAAACAGAGTGTATAACCGGATTTCGAGAAGATTTTATGGCTGATGTACTTTGGGCGGCGGAAGAACTTACTCTTTCCATCGGCCGCCAGACTTTATATGACCGGACGGCATTTGCGGTCTTTTCCGGAGAAAGGCTCGCTATTGTCGGTCGCAATGGCTGCGGCAAATCGACACTGCTGCGGATCATCACCGGCGAAGAACTCCCGGGCGGGGATTCTAAAATCACCCGGGCGCGGGAATTGCGTTGCGCCGCATTACCGCAGGATTTTGAATTAACTCTCAATGGCACAGTAGCGGAAAATATCCGTACCGGACTGAAATATTTCTTTGATCTGCAAAAACAATACGAGACCGTACCGGTCAATTCTCCGGAACATGCCGCACTGGAGCATAAAATCCTGCTTCACGATGCCTGGAACACCGAATTGAAGCTGGCAACCGTCATGGAAAAACTGGGATTGACTCCGCTTGCAGATGTTCCGTGTGTCAATCTTTCCGGGGGAGAAAAGCGGCGGGTGGCACTTGCCCGTGCCATTATTTCCGAACCGGATCTGCTGTTGCTGGATGAACCTACCAACCATCTGGATGTCAACACTATCGAATGGATCGAGGAATTTCTTGCCAACTGCCGCAGTACGTGTGTTTTTGTCACTCACGACCGCTGTTTTCTCGACCGCATTGCCACGAGGATAGTTGAATTGGATCACGGCAAATTTTACAGCTACGATGGTAATTATGCGGATTTTCTTGCTGCCAAAGCCGCCCGGGAAATGCGGGAGGATATTTTTGAGCAGAAGCGTCAGAGTTTTCTGCGTTCGGAAATAGATTGGGTGCGCCGTTCCCCCAAAGCCCGCCTCAAACGCAACATGGGCAGAATGAAACGCTTTGATGAGATCGCCGCGATTGCCAAACCGGTACGCGATGCGGATATGGAACTGCTCATTCCGTCACCGCCGCGTTTGGGAAATAAAACCGTCGATCTGCTCAATATTTCCCACTCTTTCGGAGATAAAAAAATTCTGGATGATTTTGCATTTGAATTTACCCCCGGCAGCCGGATCGGCGTTGTCGGTCCCAACGGCATCGGTAAATCCACGTTGGTCAAAATCATTACCGGAGCACTCGATCCGGATACCGGCAGCTGCAAATGCGCTGAAACAGTCCAATTCAATATTATCGACCAATCCCGAATGGTTCTTGACCCGGAAAAAACCGTTCAGGAAGAAATCAGCGAAGGTTTGGAACATGTTTATCTCGGCACCGAAAAAGTCACCGTATGGACGTATCTGAAACGCTTTCTTTTTGAAGATGAAAGAATCAAAACCCGGATCAAATATCTCTCCGGTGGTGAAAAAGCCCGTCTGGCACTGGCAAAAGTGCTGAAAAAAGGCGGTAATTTTCTGATTCTGGATGAGCCGACCAATGATCTTGATCTCTCCAGTCTGCGCCTATTGGAAGAAGCCCTTGCGGTATATCCCGGCTGTGTCCTTGCAGTCAGCCACGACCGATATTTTCTCAACCGGATATGTACCGGGATATTGACTTTTGACGGAAATGGTAAAATTTTTTACACTCCCGGAGATTATGATTATGCGTTGGAAAAACGTCGGGAACGTACTGCATCTGCTCCTGCGGCAGCAGCGGTAAAAAAAATTCCCGCTGCCGACACCGTAAATCAAACCAGAAATAAACCCCGGAAACTCTCCTATAAAGAGCAAAAAGAACTGGACAGCATGGAAGACGCCATTGCCGCTGCTGAAGCGGAAATTTCCCGGATCGAAGATATTTTCAGTGCGCCGGATTTTTATACCAGATACGGTTCAGAAAGTTCCCGGCTGCAAGCTGAACTCGATGCCGCCAAAGCGGAATGCACCCGCCTCTATGAGCGATGGGATGAGTTGGAAAATAAACTTGCCGAACTGCAGAAATAAAAGCGGCGGCATACCGAAATTCTGCATGCCGCCGGTCTCAAAAACATTGGCTGTGTACTAAACATAGACTGATTTTTCTGCGGCGGTATGATACTGCCTTAAACTTCAATCTGTCACGCAAATAATTGCGTGACTTCGTTTCCGGCAGATATTTCGCCGCTTACGGCGGCGACCCGCCGTCATTGCGGACAAATAAAAAGCCGCCTTGTCCCGGCGCAGCCTTGACGGAGCCGGATGGACCGCGTCCGGATAGCACCCGGCGGCGTATTTTATCTTTTTATCAGTATTTTTTTAGTACAGAGCTAAAACATTTATTCAGTTCACTTGGCTTTGGCAAGATCTCCGTTGATGGTAATGCCGCCGTCTGCGGCAATAATCGTCCCGTTGAGATAGCTGGAAGCATCCGAAGCCAGAAAAAGTGCCAGTTGAGCAACTTCTTCCGGCGTACCCCAGCGGCGCAGCGGAGTACGGACTTTGATAAAGTAATTCGGATCAAAGAAATCATCATCCGGATTGGATTCTTTTACCATTGCAGTGGCAATTGCCGCCGGAGCGATGCAATTGACCCGGATGCCGTATTTGCCGTATTCTGACGCCATGGAACGGGTCAATGCCACCGTCGCTCCTTTGGCAGCCGTATAAGCATCACAACGGGGAATACCAACGACTCCGGCACTGCTGGCAGTATTGATGATAACTCCGGAATTCTGCTCCATCATCATCGTCAATGCCGCCCGGGAACAATAATAAATGCTGTCCAGATTGATTGCCAGCACTTTGTGCCAGATCTCCGGAGCAATATCGGTGATAATACCGTCTTTACCATTCAAATAGACCGATGCGTTGTTATAAAGCACATCCAGACGTCCGGATCTGGCTTTGATCAGCTCAAATGCCGCCGTCACGGATTCACCGCTGGAAACATCCGTGCGTATAAATTCAGCTTTGCCGCCGGCTTTGCAGATCTCACCGGCACATGCGTTGCCGGCATTCTCATCCAGCTCCAACACATACACCATGGCACCTTCCGCGGCAAACAATTTGGCTCCGGCTTCTCCAATACCTCTGCCGGCACCGGTAATGGCACATACTTTGTTTGTCAATCGACCACTCATTTTTTGCTCATCTCCATGATTTCATAAATAATAGCGTCCACCCCCAAGCCGTATTGATCACGCAGATAATCCTGACTGCCGATCTTGCTGACATTCACATCCGGCAGCCCCATGCGCTTGAACCGGCAGAACACGTTGGCATCTGCCAGCACTTCGGCAACAGCACTGCCGAAACCGCCGGACAACTGGTGTTCCTCCACGGTAATGATTTTTCCGGTTTCTGCCGCGGCACGGATGATCGCTTCACGGTCGATCGGCTTGATGCAGGGCATGCTGACCAAACGGCAATCAATACCGCGTCTTGCCGCTTCCTGTACCGCAAGTTTGGCATTATAACCGATGGTTCCGGTAAAAAACACGGTCAGATCTTTGCCAGGTTTCACTTCAATAGCTTTGCCGAATTCAAATTTGCCGACCGGACGGTCATGAATATCTTTTTCACCTTTATAACCGCAGCGGTAATAAACCGGACCGTGATACTCCATCATTGCCCGGGTCGCCGCCACTGCCTCCGGAATATCGCACGGAGCCAGACAAACCATATTGGGCAATGCCCGCATGATCGCCAGATCCTCTGTGGAATGGTGGGAAATTCCCAGCGGACCATAGGCAAGACCGCCGCCGATAATAACGATTTTCACATCGGCGTTATGATAGCAGACATCATTGCGGATCTGCTCCAGACAACGCAAGGTCGGGAAATTGGCGATTGAATATGTGATTGCCGTATTGCCGGACATGGCGACCCCGCAGGCGACGCCGGTCATATTCTGTTCAGCCACACCGCAATTGATGAAACGATCCGGATGTGCCTCGGCAAAAGGTTCGATCTCGCCGTAACCGATGTCAGCGAGGATCATAAATACATTGTTGCGCTCAGCTGCGATTTGCAGCAGTTCTTTATTGAATGCCTTTCTCATGCTCAATACTCCATATTTTCAATATCTTGTTTTCCGCGTTCATAAAGTTCCGGAGTAATGCCGCCGTAGTGCCAACGGTAATCATTTTCAGCATAGGAAACACCCTTGCCTTTCACTGTACGGCAGATGATCGCAGTGGGTTTGCCATCCTGCAGCGGCAGTTTGGCAAATGCTTTTTCCAAAGCGGCATGATCGTGACCGTCCACGGTCAATGTCGACCAGCCGAAGTTTTCCAGTTTCACATCGAGCTTTTCAAGATCAATAATATCTTCAGAAGCCCCCAGAGCCTGCAAACGGTTGTAATCCACGATCATGGTCAGATTATCATAACGGTGCTGACCGGCAAGCATGATCGCTTCCCAGCTGGAACCCTCATTAAGATCGCCGTCGGAAACCACACACAATATCCGGTATCCGGCTTTACTCTGTTTGGCAGCCATTGCCATACCGCAGGCAACCGGTAAACCGTGACCGAGACTGCCGGTGGAAAATTCCACACCGTCAATGTGATGGGAAATATGACCGGAAAGTTTTCCGGCATCTTTATAATAAGTATCCAGATACTCTTTCGGGAAAAAACCTTTTTCCGCCAGAGTGGCAAACAATGCCGCACCGCCATGACCTTTGCTGTAGATCAAACGGTCACGGTCGGCTTTTTCCGGAGCCGCCGGATCAACATTGAGCACTCCACTGTAAAGTACCGCCAGTATATCAGCTGCAGACAGCATACTGCCGATATGACCGCTTTCACCGCGATAGACCATCCGCAAACAATGCAGACGCACCTGACGCGCCAACACTTCTGACTCTTTGCTCATTTCACAATTCCTCCGTAAAAACTGTGGCAAATAATTAATTTCAGTTAGCAACTAAATATTAATTTAGCTCTGCCTGGCATTGATTTCAAGTGCTTTCAGCCGTTTTAATTTGATTTTTTTTGAAAAAATGCTATATTTACAGGACATAAAAAATGGAAAAATAAAATGCGTGTACTGAAACTTACTGATATCAAACAACGCAATCAGTCTGCGGTTTTGCGGTTGTTCTGCGAACGTGACGGGTTATCGCGCCGGGAAATCGCGGCATTGACCGGGTGCGACCATGCGACAGTGACCCGTACAGTAAAAAGTCTGCTCGATTCCCGTATGCTTATTCCGGACGGCAAATGTGAAATATCTCACGGCAGACCCCGGGAAATGCTCCGGCTGCATCCCGATGCTCCGGTGGGGATCGGCATTGAACTGCATCCGCAGGAAGTTTCCGGAGTGGTCATTGATCTGCGCGGCAATGTCACCGGCAATATCCATATCCCCTGGCAGGACGGGATCAAAAATTTTCAGAATGCCCTGATCCGCTGTATAAACGATTTGCAGCAATTGGCAGGCAAAAATATTTTCGGCTGGGCATTTGCCGCTATCGGCACTTTGAGCACCGGCGGGGCGGTCATCCATGATTGTGCAAACTGTCCGGCACTCAACGGGTTTGACCTGCAAAAGTTCTGGGAGGATAATTTCACTGTGCCGCTGCCGGTATTCACCGACCGGATGCTGGCTGAAATGCACTGGTTTCTCGCCCATGAACCGGAATTGCGCCGCAATGTGACTCTTCTGGTACATGCCGGCTCCGGCATCGGTATGGCAATGGCACATAACGGACAGATCATCAATATGAACCGCCGTCACGGCGGTGAACTCGGTCACAATACCGCAGTCCCGGATGGCAGACTGTGCCGCTGCGGCAGGCAGGGCTGTCTTGAGGCATACGCTTCAGCCGCAGTACTTATGGAACGGGGAAAATGCCGGACACTGACCGGTCTGCTCAACACTCCCGATGGCAAACAAGCCGCCGGACAGGCAGCCATCATGCTGGCACATGCACTTGCCAATTTAAGCAACAATCTTTTGCCGGATCAACTGATCATCACCGGAAGTCTGCTGACTTTGGGAGAACCTTTCATTTCCGAACTTGAAAACACATTCCGGAAACATCTGCTTGATGCCGCCACAGGAAAGCTGCAATTGTCCTTCCGGCCCGGTATTGCTGATGCCGCCGCCGGAGCTGCATTGCTGGCGCGGGAAGATTTTTTGAAAACGCTCTGTTCCCGGTAAAACCGGCAAATACCAAGCCAAACGGCGGCAAAAATACCGGAATTCCATGACATGCGGAGCCGTCTCCCGGTCGGAGGCGGTTCCATGTAATATCAAGCAAGTGAATTTTTAATAAATTCAGCCATAATTTCTTTGGCGATACATGATTTGTGCCGGACATTTTCACCACGCAAAGCTGCCAGAGCCGCCGGGATCGGAGTTCCGGAAATTCCAGACAGCATTTCCAATTTGGCAAAATCGTCTGCCGGCAGCGGTTCATCAGTCAACGCTTTCAGCACCGCCGGAGCGAATTTGTACGGAGATGCGGTGGAGGCGATCACGCACAATGTCTCATCTCCGCTGGATTTCCGGTATTCATCACACACCGCCAGAGCCACTGCCGTATGAGTATCGCAAAGATAATTACGTTCCCGGAAAATTTTGGCGATCGCCGCTCTGCCGGCGGCATCATCACAGCAGCCGCCGAAAAATTCGGCTTGCATTTGAGATTTCATTTCCGCAGTGATCTCATATTTACCGGAAGTTTTCAAATCATCCATAAATCCGGCAGTCAATCCGGCATCTCCTCCCGAAAGCAGATAAAGATACCGTTCCAGATTGGAGGAAATCAGAATATCCATGGAAGGACTTTCGGTAGTGTGAAATTGGCGGTTGCGATCATAGATACCGGTGCGGATAAAATCCGTCAACACGTTATTTTCATTGGATGCACAGATGAATTTTTTGATCGGCACCCCCATTTGTTTGGCATAAACTGCTGCCAGAATGTTACCGAAATTACCGGTGGGAACCACCACATTGAATTGTTCCCCGGAAGCAATACTGCCGTCTTTAAGCAAATCACAATATGCGGAAACATAATAAACTATCTGGGGAACCAGCCGTCCGAAGTTGATGGAGTTGGCACTGGAAAACTCCATACCTTTATCCGCCAGAAATGCCCGCATCTCCGCATCGGTAAAAATGGCTTTTACTCCGCTTTGAGCATCATCAAAATTACCCTCGATGGCACATACGGTCACATTGTTCCCTTTTTGCGTGGTCATCTGCAATTTCTGCATATCGCTGACCCCGTCCCGGGGATAAAAAACAATGATCCGGGTGTTTTTCACATCAGCGAATCCAGCCAATGCCGCTTTGCCGGTATCTCCGCTGGTGGCGACCAGAATCACCGCCGTGCGCTCACTGGCATCTTTATTCAAAGCTGTCGTAAGCAAATACGGCAATATCTGCAATGCCAGATCTTTGAATGCACAGGTAGGTCCATGCCATAATTCCAGCATCCGGCGGTTTTCACCGATATCAGCCAGCGGTGCAGGCTGATCGTTATCAAAAGTTCCGCAATATGCACCATCGACACAATGGCGGAGTTCTTCCGGCGAATAGTCGGTCAGATAAAGCGATAATACTTTTTCCGCCCGGGTGCGGTAATCCGCCTGAGCGAGCTGTGCAAATTCCTCAGATGTTATCCGGGGAAAACTCTCCGGTACGAAAAGTCCGCCGTCAGCAGCGATACCCGCCGCGATGGCTTGTGCTGAATTGACCGCTGTTTTACTGCGGGTTCCGGTAAAAAACATAATGTGCCTCTTTGCTGTGTTGATATAAAAAATTTTTTGAAATCATCTTCCGGAAAGTTTTACGGCTTTCCAATCTCAAATATCCCAGGTCAAACGGTGAGTGCCGGAAATAAATTCTCCTGCCGGTGTTTCGGCAACACACTTCTCCGGTACATGCAATTCTGCCTCGATCCGGTTGCCGCAAACTTTCCAACTGCACCGGATCGCCCCGAACGGAGTCGGTACGATACCTTTGGCAAAACGCAATTCCGGACATTTCGGAGCGAACCGGAATTTTTCAAATCCGGGTTCCAGCGGCTGGACTCCCAAGACCGCACTCTGGAGAAATGATGCCGGTGCCGAACTGAATCCATGACACAAACTTGCCGAACCGCCGAAACCGGATTTACCGATCTTATGCACTCCGTTTTCCCACAAAGTCGGGGTGCCGGAATCCAGCATTGCCCCCCAGTGGCGACGGATAAGTTTCAAGGCATCGGCATAATTTCCAGTACTTTCCATGGCATCGAGCAGGAAAATACAGTAATACAATTCAGGAGTCAGCAGCGATTCATCGGTCACTGCCTGACACATTTCTTTGTCCACTCCGGCCAATGCCGCCATCGCATGCGCCAGACGGCTGGTCTCGGTGATCTCAAAATCATCCTGCGGCGGAATACCCAGAGCTTTGAGCAATTCAAACGCTGCGGCGGAACCTTCTGTGGTGTTGACAAAAATTCCCTTGTCTTTCTGATAAAACTCATCCACAGTCTGCTGGAGCATGACATCCAACTGCCGGGAATCAAGATCAAAATTCACCTTGAGTTTGTCCGCCATAAAGATCATCGCCCGTCCTGCCAGAATATAGAGGAAATTGAGCAGCGAAGTGCCTTTGCCGGAAAATGCCATCCCATTGAGTTCAAAAGACCAATCTACAAAATTCCAGTATTTCAGCGGCGGCCGGATAATACCTTTTTCATCCTTCCACGAAGTAAACCGCGCCATCATCCGCTGCAGCTGACCGAAGTAATCCCGCACCGTTTCTGAATCACCGGTGTGCATATAGTAATCTTTCAACACCAGTGCCAAAGTCAGATCTCCGGAGAGAATCACGTGAAAATCAGTCTTATTTTCATCCAGATCTTCATCTGCCATAGAGGGTGAACAACTGGTAAAAAGATCGTCCCGCCGGCGGGATGAAAAGATCATCCGCATCGCCCGCTGATGAATGCGTTTGTCACCGAATATTTTGAGCGCAGTACGGTTTTCAATGTAATAATCGTTACAGTAAAAAAGCCGTTCACGCCATGGACAATCAGTAAAAATATCCGTAGTACATGCCGAAAGAGTCTCTTTGGCAGTTTCCCACAGCCGGTTGAGCTGGTAATCACCGCAGAAAAATTGCCCCCGTTCCGCAAAAGGATAACGCCGGTCAATCGCACGGACACTGTGCAGCATTACCGGGGCGGAAATATTACGGAACGTCAACTGGATCAACCGGAAACCGCGCTCCATAAGCACACCGCCGAATTTTTGCCGTCCTCCTTTGAGGATATAACGCTCGGCAAATTTATAATTCGGGTTGGTATGGGTGTGATCCGCACGCAGCCGGTCGCCGTTATAGAGTTCCTCCTCATAAACGATATCCGTGGTGCAGCCATCCGGAGCGGTGACCTCGATCTCTGCAAATCCGGAAATTTCTTTGCCGAAATCCACCACCACTGTCACCCCGCCGCCATCCGGAGGACACGGCAGCATGATCTCATTATCTCCACCGGCAACGATACCGTAAAGTGCAGCTTCACTGCCGGATGGCAGCGGAAAATGCGGTTCGGCAGTGGAGATCACCGCAAATTCCGGATCATTCAAATCACAGGGCGGCACAAATGCCGCTGCCGGAACATCGACCGGCAGCCGGAGCGTTTCCAGCGGCATGGGGATATCGCGCTTCAGCAATTTTTTGGCATTCAGTGGCGATGAATCCGGAATCAACACTGTTTCCACCGCAGTTCCGGCATCAGCATAACGCAAATCACGCCACTCGGCATAGCCGGACTGACTGGTAAACAGCGGCCCGTTTTCATGCCACTCCTGCGTACACAGATACATCTGCCAGGAGAGATCAGTTACTGCCAATTCTCCGATCGATGCCCGAACCGCCGGAGCAATCGGCTGAGTGGCTTCCACCGGGATCATCATGCAAACACAGAGAATGGAAAAAGTATTCGTCCCTTCACTCAGATATGCAGTCACATCATATTCATCATAGTAAGCTATACTCCGGGTCCCGCGCGCCGGACCACGCCCCACATAATTACCGTTGATCTCCAGCAGATAATTGCCGTCACAGGTCAATTTGACGGTCAATTTATCCGGAATTTCCGATAATTCGATCTGTTTTTCCGCCCGGAAATGACAGGGTTGATGGTTTTCAGCTCCGCCAGGAGCGATCCAATTGGCTTTCTGAATCATAAAAACGACCTTTCAATATGATTTTAACTGCTTCCCAATAATATACTGTCATAAAAGCGGTTTTTCAACCGGAACGCCCACCGCGAAAAAAATATCCGCAGATTTTCCATTGAACAGGAAAATCTGCGGAATGATCCACCGGTCTGTATATCCGGACAAGTTTTATTTGCCGAAAAGTTCAACCATTTTGGCAGCGGTGACTTTGGCAAGTGCTTCATCCGGCAGCACCAGATCAGGCAAACGGCAGAAGGGGATCATTTCGGCGGTAAGCGCGCCGGTGTAATTGATCGCCTGCAGAGCCGATTTCAACGCCTCAAAATCGACCTCTCCGACCAGAATATCATCGCCGAAACCATGCAGGCCGCCGGCGCAATCCGTTTCGGTAAAGTTTTTGATGTGAACCGCTTTGACATAATCTCCGAGGATCTCCACATAATCCTGCGGTCTGCCGTAGATACAGCAGTTGGCAACGTCAAAGTAGATACCGATTTTTTTGCTATTGAATTGATCGAGGAAAAATTTCCACTCCATCGGGGAGAGCAAAAATCGGTTCCAGACATTTTCCAATGCGATATTGACATTCAATTCCTCAGCAAGCACCAGCAATTCGCGGATGGATTTGGTGGCATTCGCCCAGGCATTTTTATAACTGATCACCGGGCGATCCGGCTCCCATGCCACCCGGGTGGCTCCGGGAATGACCAGAATGGTCTTTGCGCCGATCCAATTGGCAATGCGGATATATTTTTTGCCGAATTCCAAAGCCTGCTGACGTTCCGTTTCATCATCGGCACTCAAAGAGCAGCCCCAGAAAAATCCGCTTGCCAAAGTACGCAGACCGATATTCTTTTCTGCAGCGTAAGCGGCAATTTTGCGGCATTCAGCTTCGGTAATGTCGATATTAAGAGCATCGCCAACGGTCAATTCGATCCCGTCCAAACCCTGTTCAACTGCGAAATCAATGAATTCATACGGAGTTTTCTCTCCGGTAAATCCGCCGTATACCCAGTAATTGAGAGCCTTATACATATTTCACCTCCACCGGAAGTTTGCTGTCTACTGAATTTATTTCCGCCATGACCACTGCCAGAGAACTGAACACCGATTCCGGAGTCTGATAACGGTCAGGAGTTACATTGTCCCGGACACAATCGGTAAAGTATTTCAATTCGCGGTGCCAGCCGGTGGGCAGTGAGGCATCTCCGGTATCCGGGGTTTCGACTTTACCGCAATTCCAGTACAGATGATAGCCGGAAGCATCAAGTTTCAATGTACCTTTTTCGCAGATGATCTGGAAACTCATCTCAAACGGAACATTGCCGGGAGCGCACCAGCCGCCTTCGGCAGTGATGAATTTTTTATCGGCATAATCATAAGAGGTGATAATGTGATCCACTCCGTTGTCGCTGACCAATCCGCGTACACCGGCACTGCGGACGGAAACCGGATTGCCGAAGAAATAGCAGACCAGATCGGTATCATGAGTGTGCAGATCAAGTGCCGCACCGCCGGACATCTCATCACACATGAACCAGTTGTTCCAGGCATTGCCGTCCACACTGGGGGAAAGACGGCGGAACAATGCTGATTTCACCGCACCGAGTTTGCCGGAATCAACGATTTCTTTGGCACTGGCATATTCGGGCCAGGCGCGAACACACATGCCGACGTTGAAAAATTTACCGGCATTTCTGACTGCATCGCGGATGACGGAAATTTCTTCCAGCGTGCGGCAGAGGGGTTTTTCTGAAAATACATGACGACCGGCTTTGAGAGCCGCAAGGATGTATTCGGTATGTTTGGGAGTCGGCACGCAAATGTCGATCATATCAACATCAGCTTTGGCGATCAATTCCAGAGCGTCTTCATAAACCGCCACTCCGGTCATATCCAGCGGTGCAGAGTTATCTCCGCCGCCGATATTGCCGACAACTTTGCTCACATCTCCGCTGCGTTTGGCAGCATCAACATCTGCCAATGCCACAACTTTCACTCCCGGCAGAGATTCATAAATGCGCCAGTGGGTGCTGCCCATGAATCCCAGACCGATCAAACCGACTTTTACTTCTTTCATAACCGTGACCTTTCATGTTGAAATGGTTATTGCATAAACTGTGTCAGTTGTATATTATAGTACGGTTCGGTGAAGAAAACAATGGATTTTCCGGCTTTGTGGTGGATTTTTCAGCAAAATATGCTATTTTATACAAGTATATATCTGATTTCATGGAGAATAAATATATCATGACTGCTCCGATTTCGCTTGATCTGCTGCTCAGTGATGAAGTTTGCCGTTTGCTGGACAGTTTTGCCGCGGCAATGAAAATCCAAGTGGTCTTTTATTCACGCGACGGAAAAATATTACGCCGGGGACGTTCATTCAGCAACAGTGCCTACTGCGACGCCATGCAGAAACAGTTTTTTGACAGCGAAAAATGCATCGCGCTGGATAAAGCCATGCAGAAACGCTCTCTGGAAAGCGGCGAAGTATGTTGTTACCGCTGCCACGCCGGTTTGAATGAATTGATCGCCCCGGTGCGTATTTTCGGTAAAATTGCCGGATTCATCATGTTCGGACAATTCCGTACCGATCCGGAACCGCCGCCATTCACCCGCGGATATCCGGAAGTGCAGAAAAATTTTTACGCATTGCCGTTTTTTGCGCCGGAAGACACCGGCAGTCTGGAAGATATGGCAAAAATTCTGCTGGATTATATCGCCGCCAAAGAGTTGATCTCTGCTCCCGGCAGCTTCCGTTACCAGAAATTGCTCTACTTTATAGAGGGACATCTGGATGAAAAAATCACCCTCCATCAGGCGGCAAAACATTTGAATATCAGTGATTCATCGCTGAGTCACTTCCTGCGCGCGGAACACAACACTTCCTTCAAGGAACTGCTCATCTCCAAAAAATTGGATGCCGCAGAAAAAATCCTGCGTACCGATCCGGCAGTCACGATCGCCGAAGCAGCCCGGCAGGCCGGATTTGATGATCCGCACTACTTTTCCCGTTTGTACCGGAAAAAAAGAGGCGTTGCCCCGTCTGCCAATTTCCGGCGGTAAATCCTTTTGTTCAATTGTTTAATTCAAAGCCACATTCCCGATAAAAAAATATTCAGGAGAAGGAAAATTTTTCTTCCCTTCTCCCGAATCATCATTTCTTTTCACTTGTCACGGCACAACTGCCGTCCTTAAGCAAAAGAGAGTGTTTTTTACAGCGGCCGGAGACTTAATTCACTGATTTCTCCGACAAAACCTCTGCCGTCAGCATCCATTCCCACCGACAATGCCTGCGGATAAAGCTGATGTCCGGAACACGGGATCGCCGTTCCGGGGACGCCATTGGTGAATATCTGCATCGTTTTCTGATCGAACCGGACTTTTATTTCCGCAGTTTCACCGGATTTCAATTTGGTGTGTCCCATTGCTTTGACGACCGGACGGACAGCCGCATTGGCACGGTAAAATTCCGCCATCGGTACACCTTTTTTCAGTACCAGCCGGAATCCGGCATGACTGCAGGAAAGCAGAGTGCGGGTACCGTTGACTTTTACGGGAGCACACTTCACGGTCAATTCAAAGCCGCTGTACGGATAAATGGTATTCGGCGGGAAAGCGACATTCTGTTTGCCGTTGAATTTCCAGACATATTTTCCGTTCTCTTTCAAGACCGTTTCCGCCGCACCGTTGTGATTATCATCCAGTTTGCGCATATAGTAGATCGCAATATTTCCATAACCGCCTTCAGCATAGAAACGCATATGATTGGCGATAGATGCCAAGCCGCCTGCCAGACCGGTAAGCTGATTGCCGCCGCTGTTTTTCATGACTGCACCGAATTCAGGAGAAATGAAAAACTTTATCGGAGTGAGCAATGCGGCATCACAGGAGACCCGGACCGCTTTTTTATCGGCAAAATCAAATGCGGAAAATTCAGCCTTTTTGCCGGACGGTTTGAAAATCGTCACCGGAATACTGCGGTAAGTGCGGAATTTTTTATCGATCGCTTCAATAAAATAGACCGACTGAGGCAGAGACGGTGAAGTGATAATTGAAAACTCCACCTCTTTTTTGCCGGAACTCTCCGGAATGCTTACCGGATAGTTGTTATGCTCAAATATAATGTGGCTCATGCCCTCTCCGGCAACGGCAAAAATACGTTTTTTCACAATATCTTTGACCTTGATCCTGCCGTCAAAGAGCCGGGTGGAAAATTTCGGAGATGTCAAGCCCAGATTCACGTCGATCTCCGCTGTATCCAGAGAAGCACGGTCAAATGAGAAAACCATTTTCCGGGAATTCATACTGCTCGGGAAAACTCCGGTGAGATCCCAGCCGTCCGGCTGCTGAATCAGATATTTTGGTTCTTTCGGATGCCATGCACCGCACTGCAGATTTTTGGCACCGAGAATACGGATCTTGCCGTCAAATTTGATATTGACCCGGGGTTTGGCAAATGCCGTGATCTTGATGACCACCCGGTCAGATGTTTCGCGGAAACGCGGATCATCATTGTCGATCCAGATCTCCGCGCCGCTGTCCAGAACAGTGACCTGATTCAGCGGTTCTTCTGAAGAGATTTTGCCATCCACCCGCACTTTACCGTTATCCAGAGGAGTGACCTGCAGTGTGGTGGAACATTTGGCAAGATCGCGGATCGGATGTTTGAACCACTTGTTATCACCGTTATAATTGGCACGCAACTCAATGGGGGTAAATCCATCAGCAAATGTACGGTCACCGATTTTCAGCTCAGGAATGAGCAAATGGGAATCCAGTATATCCGCGACTTTGACATTGAAACGCAATTCATCAAGTTTCTGATTATCCAGTTTGCCGTTGAAAGTACGAATGGTCTTGCCGGAAAGATCTTTCAGCGTCAGTGTGACCGGCAGCATTTCAGCTTTGGCATTGCCGGGACAGGGAACATTGACGATTTCCATATCCAGATTTTCTCCGGCGACCAGCACGCGCCGGTAAGAAAGAATGACATCCGGAACACTCACATCATCGCCCGGCAGCGGCGGCAGAAGTTTGCCCTGCGCGACACCGGCAAAGTAACGGATGATGCGGCGGGTGGAGAAACCGTTGGCAAGTGTCGGACGGAAATGGGTGTTTTCATTTTCCTCATCCCACTCCACCAGATTGACAACATCAGCTTTGGCTTTCACAGCACTGCCGACTGTACCGCGCAGCATGGAAGTGCCGCCGCAGTTATAGGTATATGAGCCTTTGACATAAAAGTTTTCATGTCCGACTTTGGTGCCCCATGCCAGCAATTTATTCTTGAACTCATCTTCACTGAGAATACCATTCAGCAGCGGGATCATCACATTTTCAGTAAAAGCCAGGTCAAAATAGCGGTTTATGTCAAGAGCCGGATAGTTGTAATAGTATCCGTCCACACATCTCAGCCATTTCCGGATGATTTCCGCGAGTTCCTCGACTTCTGCCGCAGTAATGGTGGTTTTGTTGTTGCCGATGAGATTGCGGGGCAGATTGTGCATGGGCAGAAAAAGGAAAATATCCCCGTATTTGGCGGTCAGAGCTTTTTTGAGATTGACCCAGTATTCAGGGTCATCCGTTCCGGAGTAGGTGGTGATAACAAATTTGCCGTTGAAACGGTAAACCTGCGGACATTTGATCATTTCATCCACGATGGGGATGTTTTTTTCCACGGTGAAATTCTTGATGAATTCAGGCAGAATGGTCATGGTATATCCCGGAGTCCCGGAAACAGTAAACAAGTAGGGACGGTTTTTGGTGCCGGGGAAGAACGCAAATCCGTCGATCCCGTAATCACGAACCGCACCATGCAGAACTTTCCACACCGCCGGATTGATAAAATTGCCGTCGTTGAATTTCTGCAGCGACGTATCCTGCATCAGCGGACGGTCAGTCCAGCGATGCAGATAATCATTCCGTTGAGGACCGTATTTAAGCTGGGATCTGGTAAAAATCGCAGTCCGTCCGGTACGCGGGGCATAATTTTTGCCTTTCTCGGCATACTTTGCCAATACTGCCCTGGCTCCGGCATCCGGAACCGGAGCAGCATTTGCCAATACGGCAGCAAAGGCTGTAAGAGTCAATAAAATCCGTTTCATTTTCGGTAAATCCCCTGATTATTACAAATTATTTTGCCAGTTTTGCCTGGAACGTAACGGTCACTTTTTCATCCGTGGTCACATAAAGATTCTGAGACACGATACCGGAACCGTAAAATGTCTGAGCGCAATTTTTACCCTCGGCAGCACCGGAAGTAAGCAGTTTGGCGTTTTTTCCGAAACGCCATGCCGCCGGGATAGCACCATTTTTGAGGGTTTCAAAACCGCCGTTCTGGAATCTGGCTCCGGTGACCTGCACATCATCAATGATGACCGGCACGATATTTTTGGTATTTTTGGAACCGGGGGTGTGGAAAAAAATGGTGACCCGTCCGTCCTCTTCCGGCATGAAAGAAACGGTGAATTTCTGGTATTCCGCGGTCAATTTTTTATCATCAGAATAAATAAATGCTCTGGTAATACCTTCTTTGACACCTTTAGGAGCCTGAACGGCAATTTTCATGCCTTCAGAGAGCTGGATGTCCGCCATGGTAACATCTTTGACTCCGCGGAGGTCCAGCCGGAATGATTCGACAGCATGCGCCGAAACGATCCCGGCAAACAAAGCAATAGTCAGTAATACTTTTTTCATGATTTTCTCCTTTTGAATTTTTGTGAATACCTTAAGTGGCAGAATTCCCGCCTTCGCATTTAGTATACCGCATAAAAGGCAAAAAAGCAATGGCAGAAGTGACATTGTATATGACAATTTTGTCAAAATCGTCCAAAACACACTTGCAATAACACATGCCGGCATGTATTGTATAAAGCGGAGGTTCTGCGGAAATTCCGACTGGATCTTTTCACAACCAAATGGGACGGCAATAAATGAAAACATCTGCACTGGAACTGCTGCCGGCATATTCTTTTTCCGGAGAAGGCCTGCCGGAAACTCCGCCGATGCTGGTAAAGAATTTGAAAATATACTACTCTTCAGAAAAAAACTGGAGTTTATCCAATCAGTATTTCTGTCATGAAAACTATGTGTTGAGACTGCTTATTTCCGGTAAACGCACCATCTCAGTCGGAGAAGTTGAAGTCAGGATGTCTCCCGGAGATGCCGTGATCATACCGCCGTTCACCCGTCATGCGGTGACCGACAGGAATGTTGAACCGTTTGAAGAGCTGAAAGCCAGTTTCCGGCTCTCTCCGGATGAATCGCGTCTGAAAGAAATTTCCGGACTCCGCTTCAGGATGAAAAAAGAGCTGCAGAAAAAATTTTTTGAAGCTGCCGGCAATTTCCAGAGCTGGAGCACCGGCAACGCCGCCGCCGGAGAAATTTGTGTGTGTAATTTTGCCATTTTGCTGCGGCTGATCGTGTCAGGAATATTTGAAGAAATGCCGCGGGAACTGCATTCCCCCCGGGATGACCGGCGATTGGCACGGATCGTAGAGTATCTGGCGGCAAACCGCAACCACAATGTGACTTTGAAAGAACTTTCGCAGGTAATGAATCTCTCCGGCAGTACCATCCGGCAGCTTTTCAAACGCAAAATGAAAACCTCTCTGGGGCGCTATGAATTGACCAGGAGATTGAAATCCGGTGCGGAGATGCTCCGTTCCAGTGATATGACCGCCAATGAGATCGCACCTCTGGTCGGATTTGATTCAGCAAGCAGCTTTCTGCGGGCATTGCGCCGGGAAATCGGCATGACCAGCCGTCAGCTGCGCAACCGGGATACTGCAGAAATATCAAAAAACAGGAGTCCATAAAAAATGACCCGGATCGACAACAAATCCTACCTTGAACGAATCCAACTGAAAACCATCATGCTGGCAGAATTGGAAAAAAGCAGTTCGTATGACGATTTTTCCCGTTCCGCACAATTTTGTTTTGAACAGCTCCGGGATGCCGGATTCTCTGATGTCCGGAAAATATCTCATCGTGCAGACGGCAAAAACACCGTTTTTGATTGTACGATGCCTCAGGCATGGTCGCTGGATCATGAGCAGCGGTCGTTTCTGGAAGTCTGCGGAGAAATTCTGCCGGAATGCGGCCGGGTTCTGGCAGACAGTACCGTAAATCCGCTTCATGCCAATATCTGGAGTGCCCCGACTCCGGCAGGAGGCATTACCGCAGAAGTCGTGGATCTCGACACTCTCAACGGGGATTACACCTCAGCCCGCGGCAAGTGGGTTTTGTATACTCCGCATGCGGGGGTGGAGCTTATGGGCGGACTGTACCATGAGCTTGCCGAAGCGGAGATCGCCGGATTGGTCTGCTGCAACATGCTCAATGCCGTTGCCATGCCCCGTGATATTGAGTGGTACAACGGTAACGGTCTCAACAGCTGGTATCTGACCGCCGGAGAAAAACGTTTCCCGACTTTTTCCATAACTCCGGCATCAGCCGGAGCGTTGCGCCGGCTGATGGCTGAACGCACCGTAACACTTCACGGTGAGATGTATTGCCGGATATATGACGGCGAAATATATACTGTAACCGCCCTGATCCCCGGAGAAAGCAGTGAAGAAGTTGCTCTGCTGGCTCATCTGTATGAACCGTTTGCCGGAGATGATGCGATCGGATTTGCCCATTTGTGCGAATTCGGACGGCAGCTGCTGGAACGGAAAGTCCGGTTGAAAAAAAGTTTGCGGTTGGTATTCTCCATGGAACTGTACGGTTTTGCCGCGTATTTACATGAATTCGGGAAAAATGTGATCCTGGCGGCAAATTTTGACGGTCTGGCATTTCTGGAAAGCCGTGATATAATTGTACGGCGTCTGCCGTTTTTCCGGGCGGGATTTACCGATTTCCTGAATTATGATCTGCTGAAAAAACGTTTGCCGCAGCTGAAACTGATCCCGGAATGCGGCAATTTATCCGATGACACATTCTGCAACGACCGTTTTTTCGGTAAGAACGGTATTCCCACCTTCTGGCTGCATCACTGCTGCGACAAAAGTCATCACAATACCGGATATCTGTATCAGCCTGACTGGGAGGCGTGCCGGGAACAGCTGCCAGTTTTCGCAGAATTGACAGAAACCCTGCTCTGCGCGGAAAAACTGCCGGATTATTCCGCACGGGCGGCAAAAGAATTCATCTCCGCAGCCCGGAATATCCTGCGTGATCAGAGCCTTTCGGCATACGAAAAACAAATCCGCATCCAAGTGGAATATCTGCGAAATTCCAACCGTCTCTCCTCGGTAACTGCCTATACCGGACAGCACAGCTGTTCTGCCCGGCTGGATGCCGCATATGATAAATATTCAGCCATTGCGGCAAAATTGCCGTCCGCAGAATTTTCCGCCCCGGAATACCGTGCCATGCACCTGATCGTGTCCCGGGGCAAATACGGATATCCTTTTTCTCTGAGTCTCATCCCTGAAAATTTACGGCGCAAACTGCATTTGGACCGGGTGTTGTGGGCTGTTTTTGACGGCACACGGTCATTATTGGAATGTATCCGCATGGCCGATGCTGAATTAAATAAACGCACTCCGGAAACAGAAATTCCGGCACTGATCGAAGATTTGAAACTGCTGGAGCGTTACGGTTATGTCAAACTGGATAATGACCGGGAGATAACTGCCGATGATTTTGCCGCGGCATTACAGAAACTCGGAGTACGCAAAAATATGAAAATGGTAGTGCATTCCACATTTTCATCGCTGGGAAATGTTGTCGGCGGCGCGGAGGCATGCTGTGAACAATTGCAGCTGGCGATCGGTGAAAACGGGGTATTGATGATGCCGGCATTTACATTTCAAGTTTATCTGCCGGGAACTTACGCCGAAGCATACGATGTGCGTAATTCGCCGAGCAAAGTTGGGATACTGACTGAAGTATTCCGGAAAATGCCCGGTGTATACCGTTCATTTGATCCCTGCCACAGTTTCGCTGTTTGGGGCAAAAATGCTGAAAAATATGTGGCACAGCACCATTTGTATCCCACCATCGATCCGGAACATTCCCCGTTGGGGATGCTGTACCACGAAGGCGGCATGGTACTCACCATATCCAGTGCTTCATCTGTAACTTTTATGCATCTGGTCGAGGAGATGTGCCAAGCGCGCTGCTGCGGCAAACGCGATGAAGAATACCGTACCATATTACCGGATGGGCAGGAGGTCAAAACCCGGGCATGGAGCTGGCGGTCGTTCACTTGCGGGGATTGTCCTTCCAAGCGCACCGGGGAAATCTTTTCTCTGCTCCGCAAGCGCGGCAAACTCCGCGAAGTCATACTCAATGGAGCGGCATTGAAACTCTTTGCCATGGAAGATTATTTCCATGCTTACCGGAAACTGATGAAAAAATATTGCCGCAACGCTGCAGTTCCGCGGAAAGTGGCATGTTCTGTAAAATCCGACTGGGATGAAAAAAAGCGTCAGCTCAAAAAAACTGACGCTTATACAGGCAGATGGATGCCGGATAAAGATTGATTTTACAGCGTTCCCTTGGTGGAAAGCACTCCCTGAATACGCGGATCATAACCGGTCGCCTGATCCAACGCTTTGGCAACTCCTTTGAAAATCGCTTCAAACAGGTGGTGGGTTTCAAATGATGTGATCATGCGGATGTGCATATTCAATCCGCATTTCACACAAAATGCCTGGAAAAATTCGTGGAACAGCCGGGTGTCGATACCATTGAGCTGCTGGGCTGGCGGGGTCACATCATAGTAAAGTCCCGGACGGCCGGAAATATCCAGCGCGATCATGACCAGAGTCTCATCCATGGGCAGCAGAAAACTGCCGTAACGGCGGATACCCGCTTTATCTCCGGCGGCTTTGGCAAATGCTTCGCCCATCACCAATCCCAGGTCTTCCATAGTGTGGTGGCAATCGACCTCCAGATCACCTTTGGCACGCACGGTAAGATCAAAGAGCCCGTGACGGGCAAAAAGTGTGAGCATGTGATCAAGAAAAGGTATCCCGGTAGCGACATCGGCTTTGCCGGAACCGTCCAGAGTAATGGCGCAAAAAATATCGGTTTCAGCGGTTTTCCGGCTGACTTCGGCAGTGCGGACAGTGAACATGGCAGAGGTTTCCTCTCAGTAAACAGTTGATATTGCTGACTTCACAATCGTATTACAGGAGGTTAATATAGCACTTTGCATTGATTATGTCAACCTTGACAGCTTGCAATCACGTCACCTTGCATTTATATTATAACAAAAGATGAAGAGTTTATTTCAAGGAGAATAGTATTATGCTGGAAAATCTGCAGCTGGAACGGCCGTTGGTGGTTTTTGATATTGAAAGTACCGGTGTGGTTCCGCAACGTGACCGTATTGTGGAGATCGCAGTAATGAAAATCATGCCGGATGGTTCTTCCCGTACTACCGTGCGCCGGTTGAATCCGGGCATGCCGATCCCGCCGGGCGCAACTGCCATTCACGGCATTTCCGATGCTGATGTGGCAGATTGTCCGTTCTTTGAAGATATCGCCGACAAACTGCTTTCTTATCTGGACGGCTGTGATCTTGCCGGATACAATATTTCCGGATTTGATGTGCCGCTGTTGGAAAATGAATTCAAACGTGCGGGACTGGATCTGCAGACCTCGTCCCGCAAAATCGTTGATGCGTATGCGATTTTCTGCAAACTTTATCCCCGGACGCTGACGGCTGCATATAAATTCTTCTGCGGCAAAGATCTGGAAAACGCCCACGGCGCAGCCGCAGATACGGAGGCGACCTGGGAAGTCCTGCTCGGCGAATTGGCACGTCATCCCGAATTGCCGCGCAAAGTGGATGAATTGGCGGATTATTCCGATATGAGCGATCCGGATGCAGTGGATAAAAGCCGCCGTTTCAAGTGGAACGGCGATGAAGTGATCGTCAATTTCGGCAAATATTCCGGACGTACCCTCCGGGATATCGCGGAAAATGAACCGGGATTTCTGCGGTGGATCATTAAAAATGACTTCCCGGAAGATGTCCGGGATATCGCCGGAAACGCATTGCTGGGCAAGTTCCCGGAACGTAAAAACAATGACGGAGAGTGATATTGTCCGCATTGCATCCATGCTGGATGATGAGGATGAGAATGTCGGCGTAAATCTGCTGGCGCAGTTGATTGCGCGGGCGGATGAATTGGGAGATCTGCCCGGAATACTGCAGGAAAGTTCCGATCCGGTGGTGCGACGCCGGGCGCATCAGCTGCAAAGTGCCTTGAATATGCGCCGCCGCAGAGAGGATTTTCACCGCCGGATATTCTCCGCATCACCGGAATTGATCCCCGGTCTGGAGGAGCTGCATTTGCTCTGGTTTGACCGGGATTCTGCCGCCGGATTGCGGGAAATGGTGGATGGATTCTGCAAAGATTTTCTCCGGGATGCCCCCCGGAATGTGGAAGATATAGAGTGTTTCATGCGTAAAAGGTCGCTGATGCCTGCGCCGGAAACAACGATCGTGCCGGAAAATTATTGTATCGGAACTGTACTTGACCGGCACACCGGAGCCACATCTTTACTGTTGGCTCTGGGCAGAGAACTTGCCGGGAATCCGGCATTGCAGATGGTCATGGTATTGGATGAATTCGGATTGTATGACCGTGACCGGGGGCTGCTGCTTACCGGCGGAGGCACTTGGAAATTATGCCGTGCGCCGGGGACGGACAGTATGAAAATCTGGGATAACCGGATGATTTTGCAATATATCTCCGGTATATTGCTCTCCTGTGCGGTGAACAGTGACAGTTACCGTTATGTCATGAGCATCGCCCAGGCGGTCAGCGGGGATCGCAGTGAACATGTATTTGATGCGTTTCCGTATCCGTTCCGGACTGAGCCGGAGGATGAGGAAACAGAGGATATTCAGTAAAAATTTATAAATAAAATGAGGACACAGCAAGATTATGAGCCGTATTATTCCTGAAATAGATTGGAACCGGGTCGATGTGTTGATCGACCTTGCCGTTAGTGAAGACCTGGGCGATCTGGGTGATACAACCACATTGTCCGTCGTGCCGGAGAATGCCGCGGCCAAAGCAGTGCTGCTGTGCAAAGAACCGGAAATGGTGGTCGCCGGAATGATGGTCGCAGAACGGGTGTTCAAAAAAATCGATCCCGCTCTGAAATTCGTTCACTTCAAAAAAGACGGTGATCTTTGCAAAAAAGGTGATCTGCTCGGTGAGATCAGCGGTTCAGCCCGTGCCATTCTCACTGCGGAACGTACTGCATTGAATTTCATCCAGCGGCTCTGCGGCGTTGCCACCATGTCCCATATTTATGCCCGGGAACTGGCAGACAGCAATTGTGTGGTACTGGATACCCGTAAAACCACTCCCGGATACCGCAATCTGGAAAAATATGCCGTTGCAGTCGGCGGTTCCACCAACCACCGGATCGGTCTGTATGACCGCATCATGATCAAAGACAACCACCGGGAAATGGCGGCGATCGAGGGCGACGGAGCCATCCGCCGCGCAGTGGAACGCGCCCGCAAAGCTTATCCGGAATTGGAAATCGAGGTCGAAGCGGATAAACTTGAAGAGGTCAGTGAAGCTGCCGATTGCGGTGTGGAACACATCATGCTGGACAACATGTCCAATGAAACTATGATGAAAGCGGTCGCGATCAATGCCGGACGCGCCAAACTGGAGGCTTCCGGCGGGATTACCCTGCCCAGATTGAAAGAGATCGGTCGTATCGGAGTTGATTTTGTTTCAGCCGGAGCGTTGACCCATTCAGTGCGTTCCATGGATATTTCGCTGGACATTGAGGTGACCAGATGATCGGTCGGATCTCCGGCAAACTGCTGGAAAAAGAGTTCACCTGCTGTCTGGTGGATGTTCAGGGCGTAGGTTATGAAATCCAGATCCCGCTGTCAACTTTTGACAAACTGCCTCAGGAGGGTGAACCGGTCACACTTCATATATTCACCGCAGTCAGAGAAGATGCCATCACCCTGTACGGTTTTGCCGGCAAAGATGAAAAACTTTTGTTCCAGCAATTGATCGCAGTTTCCGGTGTCGGCGGTAAACTGGCATTGAATGTGCTTTCCGCCATGCCGGCAGCATCATTTTGTGCGGCGGTCGGTTCCGGTGATGTCAAAGCACTGTCCCGGATCAACGGAGTGGGCAAACGTACCGCAGAACGGCTGATCGTGGAATTGCGGGATAAACTTGCCGGTATTGATCCGGCAGTCATGCCGATAGCCTCCGGCAGTACCGGGGCGGATGCGGCAGCAGCACTGGAACAGCTCGGATTCCGCAAGGATGCCGTCAATAAGGTGGTAAACAGTTTGCTGACCGAATTGCCGGAAGCGGAACGCACGACCGAAAACCTGATCCGGGCAGCACTTTTGAAACTCAACTTCTGAGCATAAAGGAGCTGAAAAGAATATGAAAAACAATCAGGATCCTCAAGCCATGCTGCTGGGAGTCGGTCTGGATAATTCCGACGGTCATAAGCGGATCACCAGAGGAGATAATTTTTATCTCGCCGGCGGTTCGGAGGAAACCCACGAAAGAATGACCGAAACCGTGATAAAATTCAATGAAAAATTGGCGCGCAAAGGCAAAGATCTTCGCGAACTTTCCCGGGAGGAATTTACCGATATGATGCGCGAAGCTCAGGATAAATGATCGCCAAAGTCCTCACTGACATCTCTCTGGACCGGGAGTTTGATTATCTGATCCCAGCCGGAGGCGATTACCGGGTGGGCAGTGCTGTCAAAGTACCTTTCGGCAGGAGCGTCCGCAGCGGTTACATCGTAAGTATCTGTAAAAACAGTTCTTATGACCATGCCAAACTCCGGGAAATATCCGGTATCGACACCTCCCGTGCCGCCATACCGGAAAATCTCATCGCTCTGGGCAAATGGATTTCAGAATATTACTGTGCCTCTCAGGAGCATGCCATGCGGACACTTCTGCCGGCAGCAGTCCGCAGCGGCAAACTCAAAGAACGCACCTGCAAACTCTATTCGGCAGCCGACCGGAGTGCCGCTGAAAAATATATCATTGAACACTCCCGGGATGCCAGGTTGGCAAAACGCATAAAAGTGCTGCAGCTGGTCATGCGCAAAGGTGAAGCTGTCAAAGCGGAATATTCCGGTGATATCGATTTCAGTGCCGGGGCGTTTGATGCTCTGGTGAAAGAAGGGTTGATATCCTGCCGGGAACAGCCGTTGAACAGCGATATGCTTGCCGGTGTCGAACCGGTACCGGATGCACCTCTGAAACCGACCGTCGATCAGCAAAAAGCTCTGACAATGGTCGATGACATGCTTGCCGGAACAGCCTCTTCACATGTGCTTTTGCTGTACGGCACGACCAACAGTGGTAAAACCGAAGTATATTTGCAGGCGATAGCTAAAACCATCGCACTGGGAAAATCTGCCATTGTACTGGTGCCGGAAATTTCTCTGACTCCGCAGACGGTGCGGCGGTTCCGGGCGCGGTTCGGCAATAATTTAAGTGTATTGCACAGCCGTTTGACCGACCGGGAACGATTCGATGAATGGAACCGGATCAATGCCGGAAAAGTACAGATCGCAATCGGAGCGCGCTCAGCACTGTTCGCCCCATTCCGCGATCTGGGTCTGATCGTGGTGGATGAGGAACATGACAGCAGTTACAAACAATCCGAATCTCCGCGTTATCTGGCACGTGACGTGGCTGTCATGCGGGGCAAATTGGATAATGCCAGTGTTATTCTCGGTTCGGCGACACCATCTGCCGAATCGCTTTACAATGCTGCCGCCGGAAAATTTCTCCTCTGCCGTATGGCAGCACAGGTGGCAGATAAACCTGCGCCGCTGATCCGCATCATTGACCGCCGTCTGGATCCCCCTCCTGAACCGGGGGTGAGCAATCTGCTTTCCCCGTTTCTCATCAATGCGGTACATGAACGCATTGAACGTGCCGAACAGACGATTTTGTTTCTCAACCGCCGCGGCTATGCCCGGGCCTTATGCTGTCCCCAGTGCGGTTATGAAGCGCGCTGTCCGGAGTGTTCAGTGAACTACAATTATACTTACAGCCGTTCCCGGGAGGTTTTAAGCTGCCATCTGTGCGGCAATATCATCCCGGCTCCGGCGAATTGTCCGCAATGCGGTTCACCTGAGATCCGCTATCTGGGCAGCGGCACCGAAAAACTGGAAAGCATTGTCCACGGCATTTTTCCGGATGCCCGGATCGGCAGGATGGATTCCGATTTGATGCGCAGTTCCACAGATTACGAGGTGGTGCTGGACAAATTCAGCCGGGGAAAACTGGATATTCTGGTCGGCACCCAGATGATCGCTAAAGGACTTCACTTTCCCGGTGTGACTCTGGTGGGAGTGATCAATGCCGATCAGGGGTTGAGCATGCCGGATTTCCGGGCGCAGGAACGGACATTTCAAATGCTTACGCAGGTGGCAGGACGTGCCGGGCGTGGTGAAAGGCGCGGTGAAGTGATTTTTCAGACCTCCAAAGACAGTGAAGTGCTGCAATTTGCCTCGACATTGGATTTTGACGGATTCGCCAAATTTGATGCTGAATTCCGGGAAATGTTGAATTATCCGCCTTATTCAAGACTGATCGCAATTATTTTCAAAGGCGAAAATGAGAAAACTGTCGCAGATTATGCAGCGGCATTTGCCGCTGAATTGGAAGTTTACAAACATGACCGCATCCGGATAACTCCGCCGGCTCCGGCTCCGATAGAAAAAATCCGCAATCAATACCGTTATCTTATGACTGTCCGCGGCAACGGCTTGAAAACCATCCGGGAAGCTATCCGGATCCTGGCATTACACAGAATACCGCCTGCCGGAGTTTCTGTGGCAGTGGATGTCGATGCCCAGGATCTGATGTAATTGCAATAAAAACAGATATTTTCAGATGAAAAAGAGTTTTTTAGAGAAAAAAACCGCTTTTTTGAGATAAGTTATTTGCTTTATTGTCAAAGCGGTGGTACTTTATACAATGCTATACGGCAAAATCTACAAAAATGAGGTTAACAAATGGGTAACTTGAAAAAGAAACGGCGGAAAAAAATCGCCAAACACAAACGTAAAAAACAGCTTAAACTGCTTCGGCACAAAAACAAGTAATTTTCTCCGTGTCGCCGGGAATTTTTCCGGCGCGGCGGGGAAGCTGCTGCCTTATGCAGCGGTTTTACTGTTGCAGCGTCCGTTTCCGGCACTTCGCGGGGGGCGGACGTTTGTGTTTATTAAAAGTGTTTTGGCAACTGTCCGGAGAGGACATTATTCGGGGATTTGAAAAATTTATGACTGGTATGGGAAAAAACTTACCGAACATACTGACCGTCAGCAGAATATTTGCAGTATTGATTTTTGTGGCGATCGCTTCAGTGGCTCACATAGGTGTCATCAGTAATGAAAATTGGATATTCTGGTTGCGTATTTCAGCAGTAGTACTGGCAATGCTTGCCGGACTTACTGATCTTCTGGATGGGTATTTGGCGCGGAAATATCACTGCGTGAGTGATTTCGGGGCATTGATGGATCCGCTTGCAGATAAGATATTTGTCACCGGCACCATGCTTATGGCAGTTGAATATCAAATTATTCCGGCATGGATCGCCATTGCAGTGCTCTTCCGGGAGTTCATGGTTACCGGATTACGGACGCTGGCGGCAAAGAAACAGGTGGTCATTTCCGCCGACCGCTGGGGAAAATTGAAAACGGCTCTGCAAATGACCATGCTGGGCATGGCAGGTATTGCATGGTCGATCGACGGCGGAGCTGATTATTTGAGAACCGAATCCTGGCTGGGTGTCCGCATCTGGTATGTCTGGCTGGCATTTATGATCGGAATCGTGCTGATCACACTCTTTTCCGGCTTGGGCTACTTCATCCGTTACCGGAAACTCTTTTTATCTGACGGTGAATAAACCGGTTCCCGATAAGGGGAGCTTCTTTGAAAAAGCAACCATTTCCAAGTGCGTAAATAAACATTTTACTTATCTGCCCTCAATGGGAACAGAGCATTTTCAAAAAGTTTCCCGCAGAATCATTTTTACAACAGGTCGTTGTTTTTTACGACCACCTCCGGACAATCCATGAATGCGACCTGCTCCGGGGTCATATCTGCAAAAAAGTATCCGGATTCACTGCCGGGCATGTACACTCTGCTGTCATCAATAACAAATCGGTTGTCCACCACCTCTGCATGGGCGGTATTTTTCATGGACACCAGCATGCGGAATGGCGAACGGAAAACATTATTCCGGACACAAATCCTGCCATGATATGAAAATCCCGGCACTGCGGTGCTTATTTCCGGAAACACACTGACTATTTCCCGGGTGGCACCCCAGCGACGGTAGCAACAGTGATCAAAAGTGTTGCCGTAAATTTCCATCTCTCCGACCGGGCCTGCTTCGTACCAGAACACCGTATCGCCGGAAACAAATATTGCGGCTCCGGAGGTATGAAAAAAGTTATTTCTGATGATCGCCTTTTTCATGCCGGCGGCAAGAATGCCCCGCCCGTTGACGGTGGAAAAACGGCAATTTTCCACAATGACTTCCGCATTGGCACTTTCCAATACCCGCGCACAGTCTCCGGGGACAAATTCTTCAGGCAGCTCTGCCGGGTCGAATTCCACTTTGGTAATGGCTTTATTGAGCAGAACCGCATTAGTCAATTTCAATTTGCCGTAAGGTTTCCCGGTATCGTTTTTGACCAGTTCCAAAGTATCTCCGGGACGCGCGCCAGCCAAGCCGGACTGCTGATAATGTCCGGTATCCAGATAGTAAAAGTGCCCGCCGGGAATACGCTCTTTCAAAGGCCTGTAAACACTGTGGATGTTGATGCTGTCATCCAGGGTCCCGGCAAAAATACTGTCGGAAATATGGATATTTCCCCGACATTCGGTCAGGTGCAGAGCATCATCGGAGGCGGAAGCGCGCCGCCCGCGGGGAACAACTTGAAGTTTGGATATATTTATATTGTCCGATTGCTGAAAAAGCACCCCCATTCCGGCAGCATGATGAACACTCACACCGGTCAGATCGACATCAGTACAGTTGTCAAATACCATCCCCGGACAGAGACGCAGCTCATGTTTGATAATAAATGCCCGGGTCGGAAATCCGGAAAAATCATGCCGGAAACCGATCAAACCATCCTTTTCAAGCAATTGGGAATTTGACAGATTGACTGCATGGGCATCCCATACAAACTCATTTTTTTCCGTATCAAAGGGATAAAATAATAATTTACCGGACATATTGTCATAAAAATCTCCGGTGAAAATGAGTTTGCCGTTTTCAAAACGGTGCTGTCCGCCGATCCTGAACCAGGCGATACCGTCACTTTCTTCCGCCAAATCCGCATCACTGACAAAAGAATCCGCGAAATCCACGGTAAATCCGGCAACTCTCAAATTGCGGCAATGCACTGCCACCAACGGCGAAACTCTGCCGTAAAAACAGAATTCGGCACCGCAACCTTCCACGCTCAAGTCATTGACTCCGACAATATCCAGAGCGATCGTTTTGACCCCTTCATCATTGTTGGAGAAATAACAGTATCTTTGTGAACATCCTTCCGGAAAGAAATCATATCTGCCGGGAGCAAAGATGATTTTGCCGCCTCCGGCACTTTTCACTGCCGCCAGCGCATCCTGCCAGAGGGGAATTGTATTTTTTCCGGCTTCCGGAGGGGTGATGACATACTCATATTTACTCATTTTTGCTCCTCAACGATGATCCTGTTATTAAGATAAAAGTTCTGCTGCGGTCTATCCTCAAGTTAAAAATACCGTCAGAACGGTAAAAAATCAATCTTCAGCCGTTGGAATATCTGCAAAATAATGCAATTATTGCAAAAAATATTATTCTGATTTGCTATATCATGGAAACGCATTTATATTTTAAGCAAAACATTTTTAAGGAGAAATGTACACAATGACAATACTTGACCTGACCATGGATTTCCATGGAGAACGTTTTCCGGCGGAAATCAAACGTGAAGAGATGCCGCTGCAATCCGGTTTGACAAAATATACCGGGATCATTTACACGATCACCCATGACGGCATGAGCGGGACGTATATCGATTTTCCCGGACATATTGCCGAAACTGATGACGGAGTGCGGGCGGATACGTTTCCGGTGGAGGATATTTACCGGGTTCAGACCCAGGTGCTGCGGATGCACCGCAAATCCGGTTCCGGGGCAGTGACCGCCGCCGATCTGGAAGCCGCCGCAGGCGGCAAACTCACCGCCAAAAACGTGATCCTCAACGCCCTTGGTGATCTGGAACCCAATGATATCGAGAACCGCAGTGTATATCTGGATGACAGTGCCCTGGATTGGCTGATCGATAACGGCTGCAAACTGCTGGTGTCGGATATTTATGAAAGTCAGGCTCTGCACGGCGTGTTTTTGAAACTTTTTGCCGCCGGAGTAACTACCGTGTGCCATCCGGTGCATCTCGGAAAGATCGCCGCCCGGGAAGTAAAAATGACCATTTTGTTTTCCAAATTGCCGATCACTCAACTGCCCTGCCGGTTGATCGTGGAATATTGATTTATATTCAAAATGACAAGAGCGCAAAAGGAGCAAAAATGAAACGGATTTGCCTGCTGTTGCCGATATTACTGTTGATTTCCGGTTGCGTATCCGCTCCGGTTTTTCAGCATGATGTGACTTCTCAAAAGAAACCGTGGACCCATGACCGTTTTATTGATAAAGATGAAGATTTCAACTTTATCATTCTTGCCGACCGTACCGGCAGGGAGCGCGATAATCTTTTTTCACAGGCGTTGAAAAAAGCCAATATGTTTCGTCCGGCATTCATTATGACCGTGGGCGACCTGATCGAAGGTGTCGCTCATGCCGAAGGTGCCGAAGAATCTCTCAATGTGCAATGGGATGAGCTGGCAAAAATCACCTCAACTTCGGCATCTCCATTCTTTCATGTTGTAGGCAATCATGACATCACCCGTTCCCGGGAAACGATTCCGGAAGGCAACGCCATTACGACCAAAGTTTGGAAAGAACGGCACGGAGAGCATACTTATTACTATTTCATCTACAAAAATGTGCTGTTTCTCTGTTTGAATTCCCAGAAAGGTCGGGATGAACGCCCCCGGGCACAACAGTGCAGTTTTACCGAAGAGCAGGTCAAATGGGCGCAGGATGTTCTGGTGAAACATCCTGAAGTGCGCTGGACACTGGTTTTCGTTCACACTCCGTATACATGGCGGCGCGCTGAGTTTGCCCAAATCGAAAAAACTCTTGCGGGCCGCAAATATACGGTGTTTTCCGGCGACTGGCACTTTTACTGCAAAGTTCAACGGCACGGCAGAAATTATTATGCACTGGCAACTTCCGGCGGCGGCTCGAAAATGCGCGGTATAGAATATGGGGAATTTGACCATATCACCTATGTTCACATGAGTGATGACGGTCCGGCAGTTACCAATATTCTGCTGGATGGTATTCTGCCTGATGACGTGGTCACACCGCGTAATATCAAACAGAAACTGAAAGCCAATGTGGAACTGCCGGTAAACAAAAAATAAGTATACTATCAAACCAAAACTTTATTAAAGAGAGAGAGAGATTTTTTATGAACAAAAATGAAATCGCTGCCGCATTGCGGGAAATGGGATTGAAAAACGGAGACAAAGTCCTTCTGCACAGTTCACTTTTGAGTCTGGGCAAAGTCGACGGCGGTCCGGAAGCTGTGATTGACGCATTTCTGGAAGTGCTGGGCAAAGAAGGTACACTGCTGATGCCGATTTTCGGTTCACTCGGTATCCTGACGGAAATTTTCCGCAACCGTCCGGATGCGGTTCACAGCCCCTGTCCGGTCGGAACTGTCGCGGCAATCGGTGCCGATGCCGAAGCTCTCTGCAAAGATCACTGGCAGGCTGCCACTGCTCACGGCAAAGACACCCCGTTTACCCGCCTTGCCGATATGGGCGGTTATGTCTGTCTGATGGGGGTCGATCAGGATCGCAACACCTCTTTGCACAGCGTGGAGGCTCTGCTGGAACTGCCTTATCTCTGCGATACCACCAGAACTTTTGAAACTCCCGAAGGGGAAACGGTCACTAAAACCTGGAAATACTATCCCGGCCCGCATCGGGATTTCATCGGAGTTGACCGCTTTTTCCGGGAATCCGGTGCCATGAAAATCACCCGGATCGGCAATTCTCAAGTGCGTTTGATCAAATCCCGCGACTTGCTGGATATCGGCATGGCTCTGGGCAGAAAAGACCCGGCATTTGTGCTTTGCGACAATCCGGAATGTGCCGATTGCGTCAAACAGCGGGCGGCGATCTATGCCGACCGCATGAAACATGAGGCATTCCAACTGAGCGCATCTTCACGTCTGGCAGGCCGTTATATTCCCGAAATCATCGAAAATCTCGCCGCCGCCGGAATCCAAGCTGTGGAACTGGATTACCTGCAGGGCAGAGCATGTGCATTCATGGCTCCGGAAAAACTTGCCGCCGCCGTTGCCGAATTTTCTGCCGCCGGAGTAAGTGTTTCTGCGTTGAGCGCAGCGGTAGTTCCCAACGATGCCGAAACTTTTGCGGCAAATGTCAAAGCTGCCGGTATCACCCGGGTGATCCTGCCGGTCGGTGCAGCTGAAGCCGGTAAAATCGCGGTTGACGCCGGATTGGAAGTGTTTTTCCGCAACAGCGATCAAACTGCAATTGCGGCATCCAAAATGATCAATGATTTCAACTTGAATGTCCCGGCAAAAGCCTGTTTCAACCCGGTTTCATTTCTCAAAGCCAACGAAACACCGTTCCTCAAATCCTACCGTCAGGGCCGTTTCATAAAAATCATCGGTCAGTTGGATATTACCGATGCCGTATGGGACGGGACGCTCAAACCGCTGGCTCGCGGCAACGGCGAAATCAAGGAATTGATCTCCATTCTGCGTTGTCACAACTTCAGCGGCACCTTCTGCCTCGGCGGCGGAACCGGTGCGGCCGGTACTCTCAAAGAGAATGCCGACCAACTGCTGGATCTGCTGGATAATATGTGATTTCAGCAGCCGGCAAGCTGACGTAAACGGGAGATCTCGGCGATCCAGCGTGATTCGTCCGGGGTCTCCAGTATCAATGGGATATGGTCGAAACGCGGATCTCCGGCGATTTTTTCAAAGGTGAACCATGACAGCGCACCGTCTCCCAACGGAGCATGCCGGTCAAGTTTGCCGGATAATACGCCTTTACTGTCGTTGAGATGCATGCCCCGGAGATACTGCATGCCGATAAGCCGGTCGAAATCAGCAAAACACTTCTCAAAGCCTTCTTCGTTGGTAAGATCGTATCCGGCGGCAAAAGCGTGACAGGTGTCTATACAAATACCCACCCGTTCCGGCATACCGACATTTTCCAGCATCATCGCCAACTGCTCAAAAGTGTATCCTAAATTGCTGCCCTGTCCGGCAGTATTTTCAAAAACGGCACATACGTCCGGAACTTCCTGCAGTGCCGCCCGGACACTTTGAGCGATGATCCGGCACCCTTCCTCCTCTGAAACCAGTTTCAAATGACTGCCGGGATGAAAATTGAGCATGGTCAATCCCAATTCATAACAACGGGACAATTCCACGGTAAAAGCCCGGATGCTGTTGGCGCGTTTTTCCGGATCGGGCTGACCGAGATTGATCAGATAACTGTCATGCGGCAGGATCATATCCGCAGTGTAATTGCAACCGGCACAATTTTTCTTAAAGGCGGCAACCGCCTCAGCCGTCAGCGGCGGAGCGTTCCACTGCCGCTGATTTTTGGTGAACATGGCAAACCCGGCGGCTCCGATGGCACGGGCATTAAGAGGGGCGTTTTCCACGCCTCCGGATATACTTACATGAGCTCCGATATACTTCATAATCAACCTCGCTTGCAAGATATGGATTCAAGAAATTTTCTGCCGTAACTTTTGCCGGTGATCCGGGAATCCAGCACTACCACCTGTCCCCGGTCGGTGCGGCAGCGGATCAACCGCCCGACCCCCTGCCGGAATTTCAATACCGCTTCCGGCAGTGAGTAATGGGCAAATGAACTTTTGCCGGACATTTCAATACGTTCCTGACGGGCGGAAATGATCGGGGACCCCGGTGAAGCAAAAGGCAGCCGGGTAATGATGACCATACTCAGATTTTCCCCCGGGACATCAACACCGGTCCAAAAACTGTCAGCTCCGAATAATACACTGCCGGGAGTTTGTTTGAATATTTCCAGCATGGTACTGCGATCGTATTCACCGCCCTGTTCCAGCAAAGTGATATTCCGCACTGCCAACCGGTCGCGCAGCCGGCCGGCACAAAAATGGAGCGTCCGGTAACTGGTAAAAAGTACAAAAGCGTTGCCATTATTCATCTCCACCAGCCGGAACACCTCCTCCGCCAGTTTCTCCAGATATTCCGGTGAATCCGGTTCCGGCATCCCCGGCGGCAGCACCAGTGTTGCCTGCTCCGGAGAAAACGGTGAATCCAGCCGGATCATATTGCCGCCGGTAAATCCGGTGCGTTCAGTGTAATAATCAAAATTTCCTGCCACAGTCATTGTCGCACTGCACAGCAAAACCGGCAATCCGCCGTTAAAAAGCATCTGCTGCAGCAATTCCGACACATTCAACGGCGAAGCATACAATGTGACCGCATCACGCTCCTCCTCAATATAATAGACCGCATCCTGAATACTGCGGGAGGTAAAATCCGCCGCCGCATCAATAATGCCCCGGCACCGTTCCCGGTAACTGGACAATTCGGTACGGAAAGCATCATCTGTTTCACTTTCGATCACATCAGCCAGCAGATTCTCCAGTTTGATCACGGCATCTATCAATGCCGATGGATAGGGTTCGGGGACATTCTCCGGCAAACGCACAGAATTACTCTGCGAATCTTTCAAACGTTTTTCATACGGCGCAAAAAATCCGTATACTTCATCCCGCACACTCTGGGTCAATGCCCGGAGCTGAAGCATTTCTGCGCCCTGCCGCATCAGCAGTCCTCTTGCCCGTTCCGGATTGTAGAGGCGATTTGTCATACCGATCAGAGCCGGTTTGCTCAAATGCAGTCCCAAATGATTGGCGGCACTGTTTTCCAGAGAATGCGCTTCATCAATAAGCACTGCACCGTAATCCGGCAGAAGGGCTCCGGAGGAACCACATTCATTGCGGATCGCCAGATCAGTGAGAAACAGTGCATGATTGGCAACCACGATATCTGCTTCATCCCATTTGCGCCGGGCGCGGAAATAGTAACAGGAACGGTAAAATTCACATTTGACACCGGCACAGTTGCCGCTTTCAGAACAAACCATGTTCCAAATCGCATAATTCCCGCGGACACCGTCATTGAATTGCTGATCTCTGCCGGATTCAAGATCCCGGATGATGCGTTCCGTCTCCACTGCCAGATGCGGAACCGGCAGCAGGGCGTCCCGCTGTTCTCCGGAAAGCATCGCCAACCGGCGGCGGCAGAGGTAATTGCTCCGGCCTTTGGCAAGGGCGGTTTTGAATTCAACGCCGCATAATTTCTGCAGAAACGGCAGATCTTTGTCGATCAACTGGTGCTGCAAATTGATAGTTTCCGTGGAGATCAATGCCGGGCGGCGGCTGTGAACGGCATAATGAATAAGCGGTACGAGGTAAGCAAAACTTTTGCCGACTCCGGTGGGAGCTTCCACACAGAGATTGCAACCTTTTTCCAAAGCATCAGCGACTGCCAGTGCCATGACCAGCTGTTGAGGACGCTCCTCCCCCGGATTGCCGTTGATTTCAGTCTGCTGCATCAATATGCCGCCGGGAGCAAAAAATTCTTCGCAGGCGGTACGCAGTTCCAACACCCTTTCGCTTTCCGGGATATAATCCACCGCGAAATCATCAGGGTTGAAACCATCAAAATCATTCTCACCGGTATCTCCGGCATAAAAATCCGTATCGATCATCGCCGTGCCAGAAAGTTTTTTACTGCGGGTTCCATCTGATCAAGCAAACTGTCCGGAACTTGAAAATTCTCACCGAGCCGGCGAATGAGCCGAACCGCATGATTTTCTCTGCCGCTGATCAAATCTGCCGTACTGCGGCTGATCTCGGAAGATACCTCTGCGGTATTGCCGGTAAAACGGCTCTGGTTGTAAAAAATTTCCGGCACCGGGGCAGCTGATACTCCGGCTTTAAGGGTAAGCAATTCATCTCCGCCGGAAAGTTCCGCCATCAGATTTCCGGAAAATGCCACTGCTTCTGCATAAAAACGGCAGAATTTTTCCAGAGTCAGCTCCTGTCGGGGCACCGCAGCAAAACAAATGAATGTCCCGCTGTCAAAAAATTGCCACATCAACGGCCGGTCAGGAGCAAGCATCCGGAGCGAATTCGCTGCCGTTTTGCCGTTGAGACAACTTTTTTCATCCAAAAAAACAGCATCATGCCGGACAAACGGAGCTTCGGCAAGCGCCATTCGCCGTTTTTCAGCAGTTGACGGCGGCAGGATATTCTCCGGAATGATAAAAAATTTCAGCGTGACCATATTGGCAACTTCCTGCCGCCGCCGCCGGAAGTAACGTTCTGCATCCAAAACCAGATCAGATATCCGGTTCCGGCTCTCATTGACCGTCAGATCTCTGGTCTCATACAGGATGCCGCGCAAAACTCTGCCGAGCTGTTCGCGTTCATTACGCATACAGCGGCGCAACAGCTCCTGCAGCTCCAATGCCCGCCGGGCAGGACGGCTGGAAGCTTCACTGGTGCGGATGTAAAAAACCCCTTCCTGCAATTCACCTTCAACAGCTTTGCTGCAAATATGAGGCAATGTCGCAAACTGCCGTACCGTGAATACCACAAAACGTTTTCCATTCACCAGCGGCCGGTCAATAGTGAAATCCAGAGGCGGTTCAATGTGGGCATTGATAAAATTTCCCACCGGAGTCGGATCAAAACTTGCCGCTTCTGCTTCACTCAAACCGGTCAATTCATCCGGCACCCCGGAACTGTTTTCGCACACCCCGATGACCAGATGGCCGCCGCGGGTGTTGGCGAAAGCGGTCAGATGACGGAGTATTTTTCCTTTGGCTGTCCGGCTCATGGTATTCCAATTCATGGGTGCTTTGTAGTCAAGTTCATCGGACTCCACTCCGCGCAGAACCAACTCCACCGGATCGTATGATCTGAATTGCTCCATTATTCTCCATCCATATAGAGCAAATGCTGACAGTTGTCGCAGCTTTCCAGTTTGCCTTTGGAAAGTTCATTGACCGTCTGAGTAGTCACCCGCATGTGGCAATTGCCGCAGCAGCCGTTATCCAGTTTTGCCACCGGAGCAGAACCGTCTTTGCCTTTGAGCAGCCGGGAATAGGTGGAGAGCAGATCATCGGGGATCCCCGCCAGAAGTTTGGGACGTCCGGCATCAAGCTGGGCGATCTCGGCTTTGACCGATTTGGAAAATTCCAGTAATTCTTCAAATTCACTGCGTGTGGAGCGCATAGCAAGGGCATTTTGTTTGCGGATCTTTTCGGCATCGCTTTTCAATTGCTCAAGTTTGTCAAAACGCTCCAGCAGTTCCTCCTCGATCTCACCGATGCGGAATTTGTTATCCGCGATCTCCGCCAGCATCGCCTGATATTCATTATTTTTTTTGACCAAAGCGGACTGCTGCTGTAATTTCTGACTTTTATCAGTCAACTGGGCGATCTCGTTTTCACGTTTTTTGATGGCAAGTTCCTCCTGCTTGACAGCATCGGCGGCTTTGACGATTTCAGAATTGAGTTTATCCCGCCGGGCGATCAGGGCATCCATCTCTTTCGGCAGAAGCTGCAAACGCGCCTCCATATCTTTCTTGCGCATGTCGGCATCCTGAAGTCTGAGCAAGGCAGTTAAATTGGCATCTGACATAATTTATTTCTCCTTTTCCTGTCAAAAGAAATATAGGTGTTTTTGCCGGTTCTGTCAAGTCCGGAATTCAAAATCCTTTGAAAAAAAACTGCCCCGGTGCTATATTATTGCAGAATTGACATTTCAATATAACACGAGGGCGTTCAATCATGCATCTTCTTACCGACGAAGTCAAAGGTTTTTTAAGCAATTCCTCCATGATCCGGAGAATGTTTGAAGCAGGTATCGAATTGAAAAAACAGTATGGCGCAGAAAACGTATATGACTTCAGTCTGGGCAATCCGGATCTGCCGCCGCCGCCGGAAATAAAAGCTGCCATGCAGGAGTTGACCGATGTCAGCGATCAGCCTTTCGCATTCGGATATATGCCCAATGCCGGAGAAGTTTCCGCCCGCGCCGCTTTGGCAAAACTGGTCAGCAAAGAGCAGAATATGCCGGTCCCGCCGGAAAATATCATTGTCACCTGCGGTGCTGCCGGAGGTATCAATGCCTTTTTCCGGGCAGTGCTGAACCGGGGCGATGAGGTCATCTGTCCGGCTCCGTATTTTGTGGAATACGGTTTTTATGCCGGTAATTTCGGGGGTATTCTGAAACCGGTTCCGGCCCGGAAAGACTTTTCTCTGGATATCGACGCGCTCAGTGCTGCGATCAACGCAAACACCCGGGCGGTCATACTCAACTCCCCCAACAACCCCACCGGTAAGATCTATACCCGCAGCGAACTTGCCGCAGTTGCAGAACTGCTCCGTGATGCGCGCCGCAAATTCGGCAGAATGATCTATATCGTTGCCGATGAACCCTACCGTTTTCTCAACTTTGACAGGGTGGAGATCCCCTCTTTGCTCGATCTCTACGACGGCTCAGTGGCGATCGGGTCATTTTCCAAAAGCCTCTCGCTGCCCGGAGAACGTATCGGTTATATCGCCGTGTCCCCGAAATTGGATAATTCCGGTGAATTGCTGGGGGCTTTGACTCTCACCAACCGTATTCTGGGGTTTGTCAACGCTCCGGTAGTCGCCCAGAAACTTATTGCCAAATGCTGGGATTGCCAGGTCGATCTGGATATTTACCGCCGCCGCCGCGATGCCATGGCCAAAGTATTGACTGATGCCGGAATCAAATTTATTATGCCGCAGGGAGCATTCTACTTCTTCCCCGAATCTCCGACCGCTGATGAAAAGATCTTTGTGCAGGCTCTGCTCAAAGAACGGGTGTTGGCTGTGCCGGGAAGCGGTTTCGGTGCGCCCGGATATTTCCGGCTGGCATTCTGTGTCTCCGAAAAGAACATCTGCGACTCCGCAGAATCATTCAAACTGGCTGCCGCTGCCGTACGCTGATCTCCAAAAAAAGTCGCAACACGGTATTATTAAGAAACATTGGTAAAATACCGGCAGATAACTTTTTCAGCTTTTTAAAGGTGTAATTACTTGAAAAAACACCATTGACGGGGTATTTTATACGAAATGCCTAACAGTGAAAGATATTATTTGTAAAAAATATTAACTGCAAAAGGAGATCTTTTTTTATGTTCAAATCCTGTTTTCTGGCACTTACCGGCATATTTATTATGTTCACTTGCGGCTGCGTTATCATCAAAGAATATCCAGCACCACAGGAAATTTCCGTAAACCCCGCCGAGCATGAATTGGCAAAAAAACTGCTGCAGGCATTCATCAAAAATGATGCAAAAGGTTTCATCGCATTGCTTCCGGAAGAAACCCAAAGCAAATTCACGGTCAAAAATTTTGCCACCACCCGCAAAGCCGTCATCGAATCTGTCGGTGAACCGGCAGGATATGCGTATGTGACCACTTTGAAGCTGGACAAACTCAATCCGCAGATCTGGAAAGTCACTTTTAAACGCAATAATGTAAACAATACCCGTGAATACACCAGCGAAGTGCTTTTCAAAGTCGTTACCGGCATGGAAAACGATAAAAAAGCGGTGATCCTCAGTTTCCATTTTCTGTAATAATTCAGTTTTCCAAATACTAACGTCTTCTTATAAATAAAAAGAAAGGAAGAAGAAATGGTTAAACTCAACAAAAATCAGAGCCGGTTCTGCTTTGCATTGCTGGCAATGATCGCCTGCGGTACACTCGCCGCGGCAGACACCGAGGTGCGTACCATCCGTTTGCGTCAGGATGATGCTCAGGTGCGCTTCGAGAGCAAGATCTATGAACTCAAAAATGCTGATGCTTCCGAGATCCTGCCGTTCATTAACTCTGCGGTACTCCGTTATGACCGCAACTCAACCGTCCGCTGCGTGACTTCCGGCAAAGGCAGCGGTCATGCCCTGCTGGTCTCCACCGGCAAAGAATTCATCCCCTATGTGGATAAAATCGTGGCATCCCTCGACCGCAAAGTCGCCAAAAAAAGTGCCGACGGTTCCACCATTTCCGGAACCGGTCTGACCCGGATCTCCTATTCTCCGAAATACCGCGCCGCAGCTGATCTTGCCAACGTGATCAACGCTACGATCGGTTCCAATGCCGGTGCGCTTTTCGTCAACGCTGAAACCAACACCATTTACTGGCGCGACCAGGATGCCGCTGCCAAACGGACTCTGACCTGGCTGGAAAAACTCGACCGTCCGCTTCCGCAGGTGCGCGTCCGCGTCAACTATTATGAAGTTCGCGACAGTGATCTGCGCGACTGGGGTTTTGACTACCTCGCCTGGAAAAACGGTCCCGGAGTCAACCTGCTGAATGTCGGTTACAACGCCGGTGAACTGGTCGTCCATGAACTTTTGGAAACCGTTCCCTATGTGCTTTCTTCAAGCTGGGGCATGGGCGGATTTTTCACCGCTCCGCAGTTTGACATGAGCTTTATCCGCTGTCTGCAGCAGGAGGGCAATGCCAACAGTGTCGCCACCAGTTCTCTGATGATGATCAATACCCCCGTCGGCAGCAAAGCTGATCTTGCCGCTCTCCGTGAGATCCAGTCTGCCAATCCGACCACTGCTCCTTTCATCTACCGTACTTCCATGACTCCGGAATACCAGAACCTCGGCAAGAACGTTCTCGGCCGCACCTATGTCGGAAAAAGCAATTATGAAGATGAAGACGGCGTCACCCACGCCGATCCCCCGCAGCTGGAAATGCAGGTTCTCAATCCCTTTGTCTGTCTGCCCAAATCCGGCGACGTCAAAGCCGGCGGCGTGATCTTTGACTACTCTCTCTATTTCAAAGCGGTCGTCGAACGCGGTAATACCGGTGCTGAATTGAGCAATTCCGCACTCTTCTCCGGTTCCAGCACCCTGGCTTTCGGCAAAGAGAAAATCCTCGCTGTCTATGAAAAAGAAAACGAGGTTGAACAGACCATCGGTTTGCCGATCCTCTGCCGCATTCCCGTTCTGAAATATCTGTTCAGCACCACCACCAGCATCAAAGAACGTACCTATATCGTCGTCTCTGCGGAAGCTGCGCTGGTTGACATCAACGCTGAAAAAGAGGCCTTCAACACTGACAGTGCCGCCACTGGTATCGACCGCCGGATCGAAAATCCGTTCCGGGTCGAAAAAAATGAAGACGCCAAAGCGGACAAAAAAAGTGATAAGTAATTGACGGGAAAGGTATATTACAATGAACAAAATCAATACATCCCTTTTGCTCGCCGGTGCAGTGATCCTGCCGTTTATCAGCGGCTGTAACACTGGAACCGATACCGGATACGCTGCTCCGGTCGCTATTCCGGGACTCAGCGGCATGGCTCCCAGCGAAGTGGTCATCACTCCGCAGGCGATCCCCGGCTCCCCCAAATCCAACAGCCACAGTGCTACCGGCGGCTATGCCCCCAGCAATGTTCAGGCTCAGCTCAAAATCAATGTTGCTGATGGTACCAAAGAGGTCAAAGTCATCCGTGACAACAATGATCCTTTTGTCATCACCAAACCGTATTCTCTCAAACATGCAGATCCTTATGCTGTCCGCAGCTATCTGGAAGCCGCTGTCGGTGCCAAAAGCGTAAACAGCAGTCCGGCTCAGGTCACGGCTGTCAAATTCAGTGATGGTACCGGTGTAGTACTGGTCTCTGCCGAAGAATACCGTTTCTCGGATTCCAATGACGGCAAAGGCATTGACGGCATCGTCGCTTCTCTCGACCGTCCCGGTCTGGCTTATCTGCCCGAAGCCGATGCTCACTTGTACTTCCCCCGCATCAGCCGCGCCTCCAATTTGCGCGACATGCTGCTGAAAGTCGGTTCCTCTTCTCTGGATCCCCAGTTTGAAATCGCTCCGGGAACCATCACCGTCGATGCTGAACTCAACGCACTGGTCATCAAAGCCAACAAATGGAACTGGAGCGAAATGCTGACCATGCTCAAACAGTATGACCGTCCCATTCCGGAATTCAAAGTTACTTACCGGGTCATTGAGATCTATGCTGAAAACGATGACCGTATCGGTGTGGACTTCCAGAGCTGGAAAAACAACGAAGGTGTTGACCTTTTCTCCACCGGCGTTGTCGCCCGCCGCAACTGGGGAACATTTTTCTCCAGCGCGATCGAAGGTAACGGTTCCAGCCGTACCTCCTACTGGAACTTCAACCCCAAATGGAACACCCGTTATCTGGACTTCATGACCAGTATCGGCAAAGCCAAATGTCTGGCTCAGGGCGAAATCGTGGTTCAGAACCGCAAATCCTCTGCCATTCAGGTCAACAGCGGTTTCTTCTATGACCGTACCTACTATACTGCCGGTGCCAAAACGATTGCTGAAGGCACTACCGAATTCGCTTATCTGAATATCAATCCTGATACGATTTTGCGTGAGTCCACCAGCAAAATCGTACCGATCGATAAACTCAATCAGGCTTTCGGCAAAGCCGGTGTTGATTCCTACCTGACCAAAGCCGGTTACACCATGCGTGTCATGGGCACTCAGGTCGGCACCGCCACATATTACGATGCAATTGCCCGCAAAAATTACCAGACCCTGCTTGCCGCCGGTCTGCCGACCAATGCCAATGGCGTTCCGGTCAGCACCCTGCAGGAAAAACTGCCGGAACTGAAAGCCACTCAGGCACAGCTCCAGGCCGCCGTCAATGCCGGTTATCCCCTGCAGAATCAGCTGAATCAGGTCACGACCGCCATTCAGACTATCGAAGCTGCGATCAACAATCCGACCATGACTAAACTTTCCGCTGATCAGGCGGCGATCCTTGCCAACACCTCCACCAGCGCACTGTCCAAATACCTGACCGGTTATGTGGATGCCAACGGCAACCGTTACAGCGGCAACTATTACCGCGAAGATTACGGTTATGTTGATGCCGCTCCCGGTATCATCCACGGCTGGCTGCAGTACCCGATGGTCATTGACGGCTTCCAGTTCAATCTGAAAGTCTCTCCGGTCGTCACCGGTAAAGCCGCAACCATGAAATTTGATATGAACGGCAAATCTCTGCTCGGCTGGAATTCCGACGGTTCTGCCCGCCGCAGCAACTCCTCAGTGTCCACCACGGTGCAGCTGCCCTACAACAATCAGGAATTCGTTCTCGGCGGTATCCGCAAATCCGAATCTGTCCGCGGCAACACCGGTCTGCCCTATGTCAAAGATCTCCCGGTCATCGGTCGGGTATTCTCCACCGAATCTGAATCCATCAAACAGTCCCAGCTGGTGGTCATCGCCAAAGTTGAGTACTCCAATCCGGATTCATTTGCCGGTGCTGAGATCCGCGAAAATCTCGGCAAGATCGTCAAAGGTGTCAACAAAGGCATGAACAGCCGGGTCGGCAATATGTTCTTCGGTCAGTACGGATTGGATTCCGATCGCGTCGACCGCGACAAACGTCTTGATGATGTCGGCGAAAAAATCAACGATGAATTCAAAACTGTGAAATAATCGGCTCATGAAAAAAGGCAGAAAAAAGATAATTGATACGCAGGTGCCTCTGACTGGCAAGCCGGAGCACCTGCTCAGCCGGGTTGAAGTTTTCAAAAAAATGTGCCGGATGCTCGAAATGAAACGCAAACGGTTTATTGAAAACGATTGGCAGCATTATGCCAAATTGATCCCGCGCCAGCAGTTCCTCCATCTGATGATGGTTCGGCACTCTCTGCCTTGCAACCTGGCAAAGATCATGCAAATCACCGGCATGACCTCTGCCGGAGCATCGATTTTCGTGGATAAGATGGTTAAACAAGGCGCATTTGAAAGGCATGAAGATGCCGATGACCGGCGCAATATTATCATCAGTTTCACCCCGCGGGCAGAAAAAATAACTGCCCGTATCGATGATCGTCTGAATCAGTATATATTCCAATTTTTTGCAGATTGCAATGAAAGCGAACTTGCCAATCTGGAAGAAGCCAGCCGGCTGGTTTGCCGGGTGCTTGATGCTCACGGTGATGATGATATCTAAAAAAAGCTGCTGCAAATAACTATGCGGGGAAAACACCTTGAAAAATGGCGTCTCCCCGCACTTTATTTTCTGAAAACTTTCCGGTGGGTTACTTTTATCGCTCCGCTGATTCAGCGGCGGTGAAACTTGCCGAAGCGCGCCATCACCTGCTGGAGGTCGGCCCAGGCATCGCGTTTGGCACTCTCCTGCCGGAGCAGAAATGCCGGATGGAATGTGGGCATGACCGGGATGTTTTCATACGATGTCCACCTGCCGCGCATTTTGGAAATTCCACTGGTGGTATTGAGCAGATATTTCACCGCCACAGCTCCCAGCAGCACGATAACTTCCGGACGGATGAAACCGATCTGCTGTTTCAAAACCGGCATACAGCATTCAGCCTCTTCCGGGGCGGGAGCGCGGTTGTCCGGAGGACGGCATTTAACGATATTGGCGATATACACCTCTTCCCGGGAAAACTGCATGGCGGTGATCATTTTGTCCAGCAATTGACCGGCTTTGCCCACAAATGGACGCCCCATGCGGTCTTCATCAAATCCCGGAGCTTCGCCGATAAACATCAGCCGCGCCTGCGGATTACCTTCCCCGAAAACAATGTTTTTCCGCTGACAGTGCAAATTGCAGCGACAGCACCCCTGCAGGCTTTCCTGCAGCTTTGCCAATGAATCCGGAGATTTGACTGCCTCAGAAAAAAACTGACTGACTTCCGGTGATGCGGACACAGAACCGGGGCGTTTGGCCTCAGTTTCCGCAAGAACTTTGCATATCTGATCGAAAAAATCTGTCATATTGAAAAAAAAACTTTTATTTTTGTTATTTCAGGACTATATTAATATATATGCCGTAATGGTGAAATAAAAGTAAATCCGGCAAGAAAGCCGAAAAAATTAACATCAGGAGAGAAAAACCATGAAAGTAGTCGTCGCGTATTCGGGCGGTTTGGATACCTCCGTTATCGTGAGATGGGTCAAAGAGACCTACAATGCCGAAGTTATCTGCTATTGCGCTGATGTCGGTCAGCAGGAGGAACTTGACGGTCTGGAAGCCAAAGCGATTGCCACCGGTGCCAGCAAATGTATCATTGATGATCTCAATGAAGAATTTGCCAAAGATTTTATTTTCCCGATGCTTCAGGGCGAAGCCATCTATGAAAACAACTATCTGCTCGGAACTTCCATTGCCCGTCCGCTGATCGCCAAACGTCTGGTCGAAGTCGCCAAAGCAGAAGGTGCCGATGCCATTTGCCACGGTGCCACCGGCAAAGGCAACGATCAGGTGCGCTTTGAATTGAATGCCGCTGCAATCGATCCTTCCATCAAAGTCATCGCCGCATGGCGTGATCCCAACTGGAAATTTACCGGCCGCCTCGACATGATCGAATATGCCAAAAAATATAACATCCCGGTCTCGGTTTCTGCTAAAAAACCTTACAGCATGGACCGCAATTTGCTCCACATCAGTTTCGAAGGCGGTATTCTGGAAGATCCCTGGAGCGAATTCCCGGAAGATATCGCCGTGATGACCGAACCTCTGACCAAAGCCGCTGACACTCCGGATGATGTAGTCATCACCTTTGAAAAAGGTATTCCGGTCAAAATCGACGGCAAAGAGTACTCTCCCGCCAACATCATGCGTACTTTGAATGCCATCGGCAAAAAACATGCCGTCGGCAGAGTTGATATCGTAGAAAACCGTTTCGTCGGCATGAAATCCCGCGGCGTCTATGAAACCCCCGCCGGAACGATCCTGCAGGCGGCACACCGCGGTCTGGAAGAGATCACCCTCGACCGCGAAGTTATGCACTTGCGCGACAGTTTGATCCCCCGCTATGCCGATATGATCTACAATGGTTTCTGGTATGCTCCGGAACGGGAAATGCTGCAGGTGATGATCACTGAAAGCCAGAAGTTTGTTTCCGGTGATGTCCGGGTCAAACTTTTCAAAGGTGCCTGCCACGTTACCGGACGGCGCAGCGAATTCAGTCTCTATGATGATGAGATCGCCAGCTTTGAAGGTGCCGATGCCTACGACCACAAAGATGCGTCCGGCTTCATCCGCCTCAACGCTTTGCGCCTGAAAGTTCTGGCACGCAGCAAACAGAAACGCTATTGATGCGTACTGATATGAGCGTCAGATATACGGACGTTCACACTTGTATTTCCGGGAGTGACTGGCACGGCAAAATCCTTGCCGGTCACTCCGGCATCCCGGAGTTGTGCATGAATTTGGACAGTTCCGGAGTTGTTTTGTGCAAAGACCGGCCCAAAGTCAAAGCCGGATGCTGTGCCGGTTTTTTTATCAAACGTTACAACATGCCCGGATTTTTCACTCAATTGCGACGCAGATTCAAAACTCCGCGTCCGTACCGGGCTCTTGCCGGAGCATTGCAGCTTGAAAAAATCGGGATCGCAACTCCCGAAGTTATTGCGGCACTGGTGGAAACCCGCAATTGGGTGCGCCGGGAATATCTCGTTACAACCAGTTTGTCTGCAAATTCACAAACATTCTTAAATGCCGTCTCTGACGGGGCAAATGCCGATGATCTCTGGCAAAAACTCTGTTGCGGAGTCATTCCGGAATTATGCCGTCTGCATGATTCGGGTTGGATCCACGGCGATTTGAGTATACGCAACATTTACTGTGACCGTGATTCCGGGAGATACGGTTTTATTGATTTGGACGGCATGGAGTGTTGCGGCAGAATTCTGCCGACCGCCGACCGTTGCCGGGAGATCGCCCGGCTGGTCAGCAGTTATCTGATCGTTTTCCGGGCAATTGAACACCGGGATGAATTTATCTGCCGGGCAATCGAATCTTACCGGAATTCCGGCGGAACATCACTGAAACCCGATAACGTTGCTGCGGCAATGAAATCAATGATAATCCGGGGAGAAAAGTATTTATGAGTCAGCACAATATCCCGGCTTTGATACACCGTCTGGGATTGACTGAAACCGCTTTGCCGCTGATACGGGAAGCATTGACCCACCGTACCTATGCAGTAGAACATGGTTTGAAGTATGACAATCAGCGGCTGGAATTTCTGGGCGACGCAGTTCTGGAGATAATCCATACCGAATATCTCTATTTCCGTTATCCGCAGCTTTCAGAAGGCGATTTGACCAAAATCCGCTCTGCATTGTCCTGCGAATCGGCACTGGCGGCAGTGGCGCGCCAGTTATCTCTGGGCGATTATCTGCTTATCGGCAACGGGGAAAAAGAGTGTCACGGAAATTGCCGCGAATCAACTCTGTGCGACCTTTTTGAAGCGGTACTCGGAGCAATATATTTAAGTGCCGGTCTGGACAAAGCCAAAGCATTTGTGCTGAACACCATGGAGAGCAATTTCCCGGATCCGAAAAAATTGTTGAATTCGCTCAATCCCAAAGGACAATTACAGGAGTTTGCTCAGGGACGGTGGAAAAAAGTTCCTGAATACCGGCTGCTCCGGCACGGCGGTCCCCAGCATTGTCCGTTTTTTGAGGTGGAAGTCCGTGTGGAACGTTTTGTCGCCATCGGCAGCGGCAGCAGCCGCAAACAGGCGGAAGTCACTGCCGCTGAAAAAATGTGGAACTATCTTGACGCCCGTTTTGAGGGAAAAAACAAATGAAATATGAGAAAACCCTGCCGCAGGATATCCGGTTCGGCAATGGCATCCGGTTCAAACTGCCCGAAGTTTTGCGTCCGGGGGCAGTTTTGATCATCTGCGGCAAACATGCACTGCCTGACATCGAAAAAAACCTCGTGCCCCTGCTCAATGATCGTAAATATGCGTTTGCCGAGCCGGTCTCACCGGAATTGCCGCTGACCGAAGTTGCCGCTGCAGTCAGCAAAGCCCGGCAGATCAATGCGGTAAATTTTATCGGCTGGGGCGGCGGCAGTGCGATGGATTGTGCCAAAGCAGTGGCGGCATTGAGCGGAGCTGATGCGGATTGTGAAGATTGCTTTTACGGACGGGCGGCGGTTCCGGAGCGGAACAATTTTCTGGTATTACTGCCCACTTCCGCCGGAACCGGAGCAGAAATCACCGCCAACGCAGTGATCGTTGACCAGGCCACCGGGATCAAACAATCGCTCCGGGGGCCCGGAATGACCGCCGATTGCGCACTGGTCGATCCGGAATTACTGCAAAGCGCGCCGCCGCCGGTCATTGCGGCCAGCGGATTTGATGCGTTGACCCAGGCATTGGAAAGTTTCCTGTCGCTGAAAGGTGACGCCCTGACCCGGCAAATCGCATTGAGCGCAGCCGAATATCTCTTCCGTTCTCTTGCGCCGGCATGCCGCATGGAAATTTCCGCATTACCTGATGTCGCCCGCGGCAGCATGCTTGCCGGGATCGCATTTGCATCATCCGGACTGGGAGCCGTACACGGTATCGGGCATCCGGCGGGAAGTATCATGCACATCCCGCATGGAATATGCTGTGCGATCTTATTACCGGCAGTTCTGCAATATAATCTGCCAGCATGCCGGGAACGTTTTGCTGAATTAGCCGGAGGGTTGGGTTTCACCTCTCCGGAAGCGTTGATCGCAGAAGTGATCCGGCTGCGGAAAGAAACAGGCTTACCGGAAAATTTCACAATGTATGGATTTTCCGGAGATTTCATTCCGTTTATTGTGCAAAATTGCCGTTCCGGCAGTATGAAGTGCAATCCGCGTCCCATGGATGATGAAGAGGTCGCTGAATTGTTGAGGAGTTTGGCATGATGAATAAAATAGCCGTACTGGGAGCCAATCCGGCATTACAGAAAACCATGTTTTTCAAAGAGTTCCGCTATGGTGAAGTCAACCGGGCGCGGCGTTTGGAGAGTTTCCCGTCCGGCAAAGGGATCAACTTCTGCCGGGCAGCTGCCTCATGGGGACGTGCTGCCGGAGTACTGTTTCAATTTTCCGGCGGTGAAAACGGTAAATTTGTCACCGATGGGATCACGGCGGAAGGAATGGAATTTTTTAACACTCCGATTTCCGGCAACACCCGCTGCTGTACAACCTGTCTGGATGAAAAAAACCGGGTGATGACCGAATTGATCGAGCCGTCGGTTGCGGCAACTCCGGCAGAAGCTGCATCGCTGCTGGCTGATTTCAAGCGTGAATTGCCGGCGGTGAATGCAGCGGCGATTTGCGGAACTTTGCCGGATGGCACTGATTACGCACTTTATCACCAAATCGCCGCTGAAGCACACCGGGCAGGTAAAATGATCCTTTTCGATGCCTGGAAAAACCTGACTCCGTGTTTGAATGAAGGCAGGAATATATTGAAAATCAACCGTGAAGAACTCGCCGGCCTGACCGGTTGTGCGGATTTGCATACTGCATTATATGATTTGTTCCGGAAATACGCACTGGAATTTGCCGCGATCACTGACGGAGCCAAAACAGCATTCGCATCTGACGGCAGAAATCTTTTTGTATATGACATTCCGCAAGTTGCCGATGTGGTCAATCCCATCGGCTGCGGAGACACTGCCAGCGCAGTCATGCTCAGTGAAATAAGCTGCGGCACCGGCTTTGCCCAGGCATTTCATCTGGCTCTTGCCGCTGCCAGTGCCAATTGCCTGACCAGTATGCCAGGCAGTTTTGACCGTGAAACGGCACAGGCATTTGCCGCCGCATCATCATATCGCTGCGAAACATTGTGAATAAGGAGAAACAGTGGTGGATATTATCGGGCTGGGAACAGATATCGTCGAGATCGCCCGCATTGAGAAGGCATTGATAACTCACGGAGAACGTTTTTGGGAGCGGATCTGCACCCCGCAGGAATTGGCACAAGCCGGAAGCCGCCGGGGCAGATTGACCTTTTTTGCCGGACGCTGGGCGGCAAAAGAAGCGGCAGCAAAAGCTCTGGGATGCGGGATCGGCGGAAAATGTGCATTTACGGATATAAATATCCTCAATGATGCTCAGGGACGCCCGGTATTGAACTTTTCCGGTGCTGCCGCGATCGAAGCTCAAAATCTGGGTGTGAACAGTATCAAAGTGTCTATCAGTCATGAAGTTAATTATGCGATTGCAACCGTGATTATTACCGGGAAATAGCTCTATAAAAGGCTGAAAACTTGAAAAAAAACGGAAATGATGTTATCTTATAAAAAGTGTAAATAGTGCATTTACGTACACATACGGAATATTTGTTATGAAATTATTGCTTATCAACGGCCCGAATCTGCAGCTGCTCGGAACCCGTGAACCGGGGATCTACGGCAGTGTTACTCTGGCTGATATAGAAAATGAAGTTTCCGCGTTGGGCAGCACTCTCGACTGTTCAGTCGTCGCCCGTCAATCCAACTGCGAAGGTGAATTGGTCACCTGGATCGGCAATGCCCGTCAGGAAAATTTCGATGGCATTATCATCAACGCCGGAGCATATACCCATACATCCGTAGCTATACGTGATGCGATTTCCGGGGTATCACTGCCGGCAGTGGAAGTACATTTGAGCAATGTTGCCTCCCGGGAGGAATTCCGTCACCACTCATATCTGGCTCCGGTGTGCGCCGGAGTCATTGCCGGATTTGGCAAAGATTCTTATTTATTGGCACTGCGGGCTCTGGTATCCCGCATAAATGCCCAAAAACAATAACCGTGTCGAAAGAAACAAAAACATTCATAGAGGATTTTGAAACATGGATTTTGAAGAAATTCGCAATTTGGTAAAACTGATGGGAGATTACAATCTTACCGAAGTTAAGATCGAGTCTGATAATTGCAATATCTGTTTCAAACGCGGTGATGACCGCGGTACGATCGTCCACGCTCCGGCAGCTGCTGTTCCGGTGGCTGCTCCGGCAGCTCCGGTTCCGGCTGCTCCTGCTCCGGCAGCTCCGGTTCCGGAAGCAAACACTCCGAAAATCACCGTGGATTCTCCGCTGGTCGGTTCTTTCTACCGAGCGGCAAGTCCTGATGCCAAACCTTTTGTTCAGGTCGGCGATGTGGTGAACCCGGATACCGTGCTGTGCATTATTGAAGCAATGAAAGTGATGAATGAAGTCAAAGCTGAAAAAAGCGGCGTCATCAAAGAGATCCTGATTGAAAACGGTCAGCCGGTGGAATTCGGTCAGCCGATGTTTGTGCTGGGTTAAACCTTGTCCCCGCGCCTGAGCGCAGAGGAGAAATATATTATGTTCAATAAAGTTATGATCGCCAACCGCGGTGAAATCGCCGTGAGGATCATCCGTGCCTGCAAGGAGTTGGGCATCAAGACGGTCATGGTCTATTCCAAAGCCGATGCAGAAAGTATGGCGGTAAAAATGGCTGATGAGGCGGTGTGTATCGGTGCCCCCCAGCCATCCGAAAGTTATCTGCTCATTGAAAGATTGTTGACTGTAGCCGCGATCTGCGATGTGGATGCGATCCATCCCGGTTATGGATTCCTTTCCGAAAACGCCTACTTTGCAGAAGCATGCCGCCGTCACGGAATAACTTTCATCGGGCCGACTCCGGAAGCCATGAAAGCTCTCGGTGATAAAAATTCCGCCCGGGAAACCATGAAAAAAGCCGGTGTCCCCATTACCCCCGGCAGTGACGGTCTGATCCGGGATGAAAAACAGGCGTTGGAAGTCGCCCACAAGCTCAAATATCCGGTCATTGTCAAAGCTGTAGCTGGCGGCGGCGGACGCGGCATGCGTATTGCCCGCAATGATGCCAGTTTGCGGCAGGGATTCCACGCTGCCAAAACGGAAGCGGAAAATGCTTTCGGCAACGGGGATCTTTATATGGAGAAATTTCTGGAAAATCCCCGCCATATCGAAGTTCAGGTCATTGCCGACAACTACGGCAATGTCATTCACCTGGGTGAACGTGACTGCAGTGTGCAGCGGCGCAACCAGAAATTGATCGAGGAGACTCCTTCTCCGGCGATTTCTGCCAAACTCCGGGAAAAACTCGGCATGGCAGCGGTAAAAGCTGCCAAAGCTGCCAACTATACCAGCGTCGGCACGATCGAATTTCTGCTGGATACCGGAGCCAAAGATAAATTTTATTTCATGGAAATGAATACCCGTATCCAGGTGGAGCATCCGGTGTCTGAAATGATCACCGGCATTGATCTGGTCAAAGCCCAGATCAGTATTGCCGCCGGAGAACAGTTGAAAATCCGTCAGAAAGATGTCATTTTCAAAGGTCATGCCATTGAATGCCGGATAAATGCCGAAGACCCGTTGCGCAATTTTGCCCCGTCTCCCGGCAAAATCGAATTATTCATTCCGGCAGGCGGCCCGAATGTTCGTATGGATACCCATGCTTACAGCGGATATTTCATTCCCCCGTATTATGACAGTCTGATCGGCAAACTCATTGTCTGGGGTCACGACCGCAATGAGGCGTTGGCAGTGTGCAACCGGGCGTTGGATGAATTGGTAGTCACCGGCGTGAAAACGACCATTCCTTTCCAGCGCAGGATCATCGGACATAAAAATTTCGTTGAAGGTAAATACGATACCGGATTTGTAGAAAGTGTTTTGCAAACACTCAATAAAAATGTAAACAAGGAGAGTGGCAAATGAAAACCGATTACGCGGATAAAAAACTTCCCGAAAAACAGGATACCATGGTACTTGATGACACCGAATTGGGTGATATCAAAATTCATGAGGGTGTGATCGCATCACTTGCCCGCAAAGCTGCTCTTTCAGTGGATGGTGTTTCCCGTCTGTCCGGCAATTCTCTGGTGGACAATCTGGCGGAAATGGTCGGCAGCCGCAGGATACAATCCCGCGCCGTAACGATCTCTCTCGGTGAAAAAAATAATGTTTCCATCGAATTGAAAATCATTATCAAATTTGGTTATTGCATCCCGGAAGTTGCCAATGCGGTGCAAAAAGCTGTTATCTCCGACGTGGAAGCGACCACCGGCATGAATGTGACATCAGTGGATGTCCTTGTTCAGGAAGTCGAAGAAGAATCCAAAGATGAAGAGGTCGAAGAGCCCACTTTGCCATTGGATTGAATGTAGTTCAACAACCTGTCCGGGGGAAGCGGTAAATTACGTTTCCCCTGCTTTTTTATTATTCAAATGAAGTGTAATCTGTGTCCCCGTTTCTGTAATGTCTGCCGTCCGGTATCGACCGGTGACGGCACCATGCCCGGCGTTTGCCGTTCCCCTCAAACGGCAGTAGTCGCCCGCGCCGGATTGCATTTTTGGGAAGAACCGGTGATCAGCGGAACCCGGGGCAGCGGGACCGTATTTTTTGCCGGATGCAACTTACATTGCGTTTACTGCCAGAATCATGAAATAAGCATGGGACATCAGGGCAAGGAAGTTCCGGTACAGAGATTGCAGCAAATTTACCGGGAATTGACAGCACAGGGAGCACACAATATCAATCTGGTAACGCCGACTCATTTTACAGATGCCGTCCTCGCCAGTCTGGAAGAGCCGCCGGAAATCCCGGTGGTTTACAATACCAACGGTTACGATTTGCCGGAAACGCTGGAGCGTTACCGGGGCAAAGTAGATATTTTTCTGCCCGACCTCAAATACGCCGACAATTCGCTGGGGAGGCGATACAGCGGCGTCAATGATTATTTTGAACGTACTGCTGCGGCGATTGATGCAATGTATGAACAAGTTGGTGATTTCCGGATCTCCGCCGACGGCATCATGGAACGCGGTGTGATAATCCGCCACCTTATTCTCCCCGGTCAGGTGGAAAATACCTTGCGGATCATCCGTTATGTCGCGGAAAAGTTCCGTCCGGGACAGGTAATGTTTTCACTGATGCGCCAATATCTGCCCTGCGGCAAAGTTTCCGCGGAAAATTATCCGGAACTCAACCGGCTGGTCAGCAACGAGGAGTATGCCCGCTGTGAAGCAGCTCTCTTTGATTCCGGGATCGAAGACGGTTTTGTGCAGGATGCGGAATCAGCCGGCAAAGAGTTCATTCCGGCATTTGACGGCACCGGGGTTTGAAACCATCGAAATCCGCACGTTATAACGGATTATCTGTAAAATTCCCTTGATAAAATCCATTTACTGCGTTATATTATTGCTTTCGCAATAATCATAAAAACAGCCCCAAAAGAAAGGCAGTAAAATCATGAGCGCATCACACATCGTCCGTCCCGCCCAAGGCGAGTATATTACCAATCAGAACGGCAAACTTCAGGTTCCGGATAATCCGATCATCAGTTTCATCGAAGGCGATGGTATCGGTCCGGATATCATGAAAGCCTCTATTTTCATGTGGGACAGTGCGGTCCGCAAAGCATACGGCAATAAACGTGCTATCGCCTGGCAGGAGGTCTTTGCCGGAGAAAAAGCCAATGCGGTCTACAATGAAACGATTTGGCTGCCGCAGGAAACCATTGATGAGATCTCCCGCTGCCTGATCGCTATCAAAGGACCTTTGACCACCCCTATCGGTGGAGGATTCCGTTCTCTCAACGTTGCATTGCGTCAACAGCTGGATCTTTATGCCTGTGTCCGTCCGGTACGTTATTTCACCGGCGTACCTTCACCGGTGCGTGCTCCGGAAAAAACCGATATGGTGGTATTCCGGGAAAACACCGAAGATATCTACGCCGGTATTGAATGGATGGCGGAATCCGATGATGCCAAAAAAGTCATTGATTTCCTCCGCAACGAAATGAAAGTTACCAAAATCCGCTTCCCGGAAACTTCCAGCATCGGTATCAAACCGGTCTCCCGTGAGGGCAGCGAAAGATTGATCCGGGCTGCGCTCGATTACGCCATTGCCAACAAACGGCGCAACGTCACTCTGGTCCACAAAGGCAATATTATGAAATTCACCGAAGGCGGTTTCAAAAACTGGGGTTATGACCTTGTCCGCCGCGAATACGGCGATGTTGCGATCCCCTATACTGATTGCAACGGAGTGGCTCCGGAAGGCAAGATCCTGGTCAAAGATTGCATTTGCGATGCGTTCTTGCAGCAGATCCTCACCCGTCCGGATGAATACGATGTGATCGCCACACTGAACCTCAATGGCGATTATGTCTCTGATGCTCTGGCAGCTTGCGTCGGCGGCATCGGTATCGCTCCGGGAGCAAATATCAACTACATTACCGGTCACGCCGTCTTTGAAGCGACCCACGGAACAGCTCCGAAATACACCGGCATGGATAAGGTCAATCCCTGCAGTCTGGCACTTTCCGGAGAAATGATGCTCCGTCATCTGGGCTGGACAGAAGCGGCAGATCTGGTGATCAAAGGTATTGCCGGTGCGATCGCTGACCGCAAAATGACCTACGATCTGGCACGTCTTACTGAAAACGCAACTGAATTGTCCTGCTCCGGATTCGCGCAGGCGGCAGTTGACCGGATGTAAGATATTGCCGATGAGTGCCTCAAGGAGATATCCGGCAGCGGAATCATTCCGCTTGCTGTTTTACCGGACAGACGGTACAGGACATCCTGTACCGCCTGATTCGTCCTTTTTGAGACATCTGGAAATATTGCTCCAAGATACTGCTCCTGGAGAAACAGCATTTCAATTCAACGCGCTGGCGCGGTTCGGAACGTCTGAAACGGTCGCCGGAAAATTTCTTTCCGCACTTTTTGATTGTGCCGTTGATCATGGAGTTCTGCCGGATGATTATCGAACCGGGCGTCTGAGTGCCGATGCTGAATATATTTTCCGGCATGGTGCGGAGATCATCCGGGCGTTAGCTGACAGTTCTCCGGAGGCAAATGATCCTGGAGTAATGCCGCGGGCGGAAAAACTGTTTGAAAAATTGCCGGATCCGGATAATTTGCTGGCACTGGCGCAATTGACAGCTGAATATGATCCATTTGCCATTGAAAGAGTTTTTACTTTCCGGCAGGGCAGATTCGTTCCGGTTCAACCTGCATCAGTCAAAGATACCGGTAAATTTTTCGGTTTCCCCGGCGTACGGGTCGCATTTGCGGAACATTTCCAGGCATTCGCTTGTGGGAAAACCAATTTACCGCTGCTGGTCAACAGTTTACCGGGTTACGGAAAAACCAGCATGGTGGTTTCTCACGCCCTAGCGCATCCTGGCATAACGGTGATACTGCCTGATCCGGAGGCGTTGGAAAGCAGCTGGCAGGAATTGGTAACGGCACTTGCCGAACGCCGGGATCACCGGTTCGTGCTGTTTTTTGATGATATCGACCCGCGTCTGGTCAACTGGTACAGTTTCCGCACCAATGTGGGCGGAGCATTTACGCCGCCGGACAATATTATGCCGGTTCTGGCGGCAAATTATGAATTCCCGCCCAGCATTCTCTCCCGCGGCAGAAAGATATCTTATCCGGTTTTCGACGAAGAACGCTGTGCGGAAATGATCGAGGATTTTCTCCGCTCTTTCGGCATGAAACATCCTCCGCGCAATATCGTTTCGCTGATGGGCGCACAATATACCGAAGAGTTCGGACAGAAAAAATTCACGGAGTTGTCACCGCGGACATTGATGCGCTATCTTGCCCAGTTTGAAAACGATTCCCGCCGCCGCAGTCAAATCGTCGAACTGGCATCCGGCACGATGATCACCCGTCCTGACGGAGAGTTGTTTTACGAATTCAATATCAATCTGATGCGCTCACTCTACGGTGAAGAGTACATCCAGAATCTGCTAAAAGAACGGTTGCGCGAATTATGAGAAAAAAACCTCTCAAGCAGAAAAATCCGCCCCGGAGCATCGCCTGGATGGTTGGAGCGGCATTGATATTGGCGGTGATGCTGATCGCCGGATTCCGGGTGCTGCGCATGGTGATCATGCGCAGTGCAGACAGTTTTTTTTACCCTTATCTGAAAGTTGCCTCCGGAACGGATAATATTTCTGACAGTTCACTGCTGTTGTGCAGTACGATCGAACTGGCGCAGCGGGTGGAGGCATTGACCGCCAGAAACCGGGAATTGGCACTGCAGAGCAAAAGTGTCGGAGCATTGCTGGAAGAAAACCGCATTCTGCGGGATATGGCAAAGCTGACCGAGCGCAGTGAAAATGGTTTTGTGATCGCGGAAATATTGTTGCGTGATCCGTTACGCTACCGGGAATCTTTCACCATCAGTAAAGGTTCCCGGGATGGTATCGTGCCGGGCAGTGCCGTTGTGGATGTCTCTCCGGACGGCAGACTGCTGCTGATCGGAATTATTTCCGAATGCGGCGCACGAAGTGCCAAAGTTTTGACTCTGGCGGATAAATCACTGCATATTTCCGGCCGGGTCGGTGCCAACGGAGCGATCGGTTTCACCAATACCGGTACGGTTCAACCGGGTACGGGGATGATCCGTTTCGGGATGCTGCCGGTGCGGAACGATTATATCGCCGGCGGAGCAGTGATGACCTCCGGTTTTGAACAGATGATACCGGAAGGGATCAAAATAGGCGAATTACATTTTTCCGGTTCATCCCATCCCGGATTCGGAGAAGTGGAATACAGTTGTGAATTGCTCCCGGCGGCAGCATTTGAAAAAATACGTTTTGTTGCGGTGCTGAACCGGCGTATTCCCGGAGTAAAAATGCCATGAGAACTTTTCTCGTATGTACAGTCACTTTGCTGATGGTACTGCTGGAATTATTGGCAGGCAACCGGCATTTGCCGCTGGCACTTCCGGTTTATTCAGCAGTATATTTTGCAGTGGTTTACCGGAAAAGTGCCGGTATCATCAGTGCCGCCGCTGCCGGATTGATAATCGAAGCCATGTACGGCAGAGAATGGATGCTGCTGACGTTGATATTTCCGGCGGTCGTGCTGCTGGCACTTACCTCCGTGCGGAAATATCGCAGACAGATGCCGGCAGCTCCGCTGGCAGCCGGTGCAGTTTGCGGAGCAACGGCTGATCTGGGGATGGTACTGGTCGCGCTGCTGCATGGCGGACAGCTGCCGGGACCGGATATTTTCAGCATGTTGATTTTTCAGATTTTCACCGGGGCATTATTCATGCTGATTTTTACTTTGCTGGCAGATTTTCTGGCATTCAAATGCAATTTGCCGCGTTTCATATCTTCCGGAAACAGCAAACGGGGAATAAAAGATGTCTGAACGCAGCAAACGTTACCGGAACGGTATTGACGGCGGTATTCTGGATGACGGCAGACTCCGGATACTTATGCTGGGAGGATTTTTTCTGCTGGTATTCGGAATGCTGGCACTGCGATTGTACTATCTGCAGCTGTATCGCGGGGAAGAACACCGCAAGGTGATCGCCGGTCAATCCATCCGCTACATCCGTCAGCCGGGTATGCGCGGCTCGATATATTCAGCAGACGGAGTCCTGCTTGCCGGAAACCGTATATCCAATGATCTGGTGTTTTATCCGGCGGAAATGCGCCGGGAACGGGGCAAGGAACCGCTGCGCGAATTCATGGCCAGACATGCCGCCATGCTCGCCGGAATATTGGGCAGAAATGACTATCCGGATGCTAAAAAAATCAGTCGGCATCTCCGCAATGAACCGGGGATCGCTCTGACGGTGTTCAAAGATCTCACCCCCCGGGAAACAGCATTGGCATTTGAAGCGTTGCGAACCATGCCGGGGGCAGATATCCAGCGTTCTTTCATACGGATATGTCCGGAAAACAAATTGGCAGCCGCGCTGATCGGATATGCCAAAAAAGAAGACCCTGCCCGGGCAGCAGACCGGGATAAATTCAAATACTATATTCCGGATATCATCGGCATTGAAGGTGTTGAAGCGGCATGTGACCGGCTGCCCGGATCGGCTGCCGGACTGGGATTGCGGGCATACCCGGGATATTCTATAATTCAGGTAAACAACATGGGTTATGCCCACCGGGAACTGCTGGGCAAAAAGGAACCGCTTCCCGGCAGTGATGTGACCTTGACGGTTGATTCACGTGCGCAGAAACTTGCGGAAAAATTATTGCTCGGTTCCGTAGGAGCAATGGTGGTGATCGATGCAGATAACGGCGATATTATTTGTGCGGCAAGTTCTCCGGGATATGATCTGTCACGCTATTATCCGCTGACGTTTGAATATCATAATGAGTTGTCATCGGCGCAGCATGACCCCCGGCTGAACCGGGCATTCAATCAGGTATATCCGCCGGGCTCCATTCTCAAGCCGCTTATTGCACTGGCGTTTCTGCGTAACGGAGTGAATCCGCAGGAAACTTATTATTGTTCCGGCAGTGAAACCATCGGCAATGCCGCAATTCGCTGTTCGGCACACCGTTATGCCGGAGCGGACATGGATATGGAAAGCGCATTGGAAAAATCCTGCAACGGCTACATGATCCATCATGCACGGCAATTGGGATTGAGTGCACTCGCCGGAACATTGCATGAAGCCGGTATCGGACAACGTACTGAATTGGAATTACGTAATGCTGCCGGCAATTTCCCGGCTCCGCAACTGAAAAAAACTCTCTACAAAGCGCGCTGGAATGAATTTGATACTGCACTGCTGTCCATCGGACAGGGATTGATAAGTGTCACTCCGCTGCAAATGGCTCTGATCGCCGGAGCGTTTGCCAACGGCGGAACGATTTATGTTCCGCATCTGGTCGATCACATTTCTGATGCCAACGGGATCATCCTTTACAAACGTCAGATCACAGCATCATCGCGTATCAATGCGGCACCGGAACATTTTGATATTATCCGGCAGGGCATGTTCCGGGTGGTCAATTCATCCGGCGGTTCCGGACGGCGCGCCCGGGTGGAGGGGTTGGAACTTTACGGCAAAACCGGAACTGCTGAATCCGGCAGCCGTACCAATAAGCGCAATATTACTCATTTCATTGCATTTACGGAATATCAGAACCGGAGGTATGCCGCCTGTATCACCATTGAAGACGGTCGCTCCGGAGGAGTTACCTGCGCGCCATTGATGGCGGCATTTTTTGAACATTATCTGATGGGGAATTGACCGGAACAAGCTGGCAAACAATTGATATAAATATTGAAGTTAAAAAGTTATTTTGATATTTTTTGAAAAAATTTGCAATCAGCTTTAAAGAGAGTTATATTAACACAGTTAATGCATGATTTTCAACAGTATATTTTTGTTTAAAAACAGGAGTCGAATTATGTCAAATTCACCCAATCGGATAATTGTCACCGGCGGTGCCGGTTTCATCGGTTCTGCTGTAGTGCGCAATATCATTTTCAATACAGCAGATTCCGTTTGTGTAGTTGACAAACTCACCTATGCCGGCAATTTGGAATCCCTCGCGGAAGTGGCAGATTCAGAGCGTTACCGTTTTGAAAAAGCAGATATCTGCGACAAAGCAGAGCTTGACCGGATTTTTGCAGATTTCCGCCCCACTCATGTAATGCATCTGGCGGCAGAAAGTCATGTTGACCGTTCCATTGACGGTCCGGGAGAATTCATCCAAACCAACGTGGTCGGCACATATACCATGCTGGAAGCGGCACGCAAATACTTCAACACGCTGGATGATGAAGCCAAAGCAGCATTCCGATTCCATCATATTTCCACGGATGAAGTTTACGGCGACCTGGAAGGTCCGGAGGATTTCTTCCGGGAAACAACTCCTTACGCACCGAGTTCACCCTATTCGGCATCCAAAGCCTCCAGTGACCATCTGGTACGCGCCTGGAAACGCACTTTCGGTCTGCCGACATTGGTGACCAACTGCTCAAACAATTACGGCCCGTATCACTTCCCGGAAAAACTCATCCCGCTGGTGATCCTTCATGCCCTTGACGGCAAAGAACTGCCGGTTTACGGTCAGGGGCTGCAGATCAGGGACTGGCTCTATGTCGATGATCACGCCCGTGCGCTTTATCTGGTTGCCACTCAGGGTGTCCCCGGAGAAACCTACAACATCGGCGGACATAACGAAAAGAAAAATATTGAAGTCGTTCTCAAAATCTGTGAACTGCTCAACGAATTGCGTCCCCGTAAAGACGGAAAATCTTATGCCGAGCAGATCATTTATGTGAAAGACCGCCCGGGTCATGATATGCGTTACGCTATCGACGCGGATAAGATCGCCCGTGAATTGGGCTGGAAACCGCAGGAAACATTTGAAAGCGGTATCCGCAAAACTGTCCAGTGGTATCTTGATCATAAAGATGACTGGTGCGCTCACGTCCTCAGCGGCGAATACAAAATGGAACGGCTTGGAACAGGAGAATAAGTGTTATGAAAGGTATTGTACTTGCCGGCGGAGCCGGTACCCGTCTGCATCCGATCACCCGCGGGGTTTCCAAACAACTGCTGGCTGTATACGATAAGCCGATGATCTATTATCCCATTTCGGTACTGATGCTGGCTGGCATCCGGGAGATCCTGATCATCACCACCCCTGAAGATCAGAGTTCTTTCCAGCGTCTTTTGGGTGACGGGTCCCGGTTCGGTGTCGAATTCACCTATGCAGTTCAGCCGAAACCCGAAGGTCTCGCTCAGGCATTCATCATCGGCAAAGAATTTATCGGAAATGACTCTGTTGCATTGGTACTGGGCGACAATATTTTCTACGGTGCCCATTTGTCCCGGCTGGTACGTTCCGCAGCAGAACGAAAAGAGGGAGCAACGGTATTCGGATATTATGTTTGCGACCCGGAACGTTTCGGAGTCGTCGAATTTGATAAAGACGGCAATGCCATATCCATCGAAGAAAAACCGGCGGCTCCCAAATCCAATTATGCCGTGACCGGTCTTTATTTCTACGATAATGATGTGGTCAGTATCGCTGAAAATATCAAACCGTCCGCCCGGGGTGAATTGGAAATCACCTCCGTGAACAATGAATATCTCAAACGCGGCAAACTTCACGTGGAAACTCTGGGACGCGGTTATGCATGGCTGGATACCGGAACTCATGAAAGTATGCTGGATGCGGCAAATTTCATCCATACTATTGAGACCCGGCAGGGACTTCAGGTAGCGTGTCTGCAGGAAATCGCATTTGAAAACAAATGGATGAGTGCATCAGAAGTGCGTGATGCCGTCAAAGATATGCTCAAAACAGAATACGGTCAATATCTGATGCGGCTCACGGAAGGGAAGTAATTCTCATGAAAATTTTAGACACTGCGATTGCAGAAGTAAAAATAGTTGTTCCGCAGGTATTCGGCGATGAACGCGGATATTTTTTTGAATCATGGAATGATGCCAAATATGCCGAAGCCGGAATCAATTGCAGTTGGGTGCAGGATAACGAGTCCAAATCACGTTTCGGAGTTCTGCGGGGACTGCACTATCAGGCAGCACCGTATACCCAGGCTAAGCTGGTTCGGGTAATTGAAGGGGCCGTGCTGGATGTCGCGGTGGATATCCGCAAAAATTCACCCACATTCGGCAAACATGTTGCGGTAGAACTCTCTGCAGAAAATAAATATCAGTTATTTATCCCCCGGGGATTTGCTCACGGGTTCGTGGTACTTTCCGAAAGTGCGGTTTTTGCTTACAAATGTGACAACATCTACATGCCTTCTCACGAGCGCGGCATTGCATTTGACGACCCGGCTCTGGGAATTGATTGGAAAGTCAATTTGAGCGAATACACACTTTCTGCAAAAGATATGAAAAATCCGTTATTTGCCGACGCGGAAGTTTTTGATTACACCAATAAGGAATATTTGCAATGAAAATCTTGCTGACCGGCGGAAAAGGTATGTTGGGCAGAACGATCTGTGCCGAATTGACTGATTTTGAAGTCATCCCCACCGATTTGCCGGAGGCTGACATCACTGATGCGGCAGGATTCGATGCGCTGTTGAAAAAAGTGCGTCCCGATGCTGTTATCCACTGTGCGGCAATGACCGCAGTGGACAAATGTGAATCCGAAGTTGATTTCGCCTATAAACTCAATGCATTCGGCACCGGCAATGTCGCAAGTGCCTGCCATCGCAATAATGTGCGGCTGATCGCCATATCCACTGATTATGTCTTTGAGGGCAATTCCGACCGCCCCTATCATGAATTTGACACCCCGTCCGGTGGTCAAACCGTGTACGGCAAAAGTAAATTTGCCGGAGAAGAGGCTGTCCGCCGCCATTGTCCCAATCACGTTATCTGCCGTATCTCGTGGCTTTACGGAGCCGGAGGACCGAGTTTTGTTCATGCCATGGTCAATCTTGCCGACGGGACCCGTCCGGAACTCAAAGTCGTTGCCGACCAGATCGGCAATCCCACCAGTACTCTGGCAGTGGCACGCAAATTGCGGGAGATATTGCTCCGTCCGGAGCTGACCGGAACATTTCATCTGACTTGTGAAGGCGAAGCGACCTGGGCAGATTTTGCAGCGGAAATATTCCGGTTGACCGGTAAAAATCAGAAAATCGTGCCGTGTACGACCGCAGAATTTCCCCGGCCCGCCCCCCGTCCAGCCAATTCAAGACTGGATAAAATGATGCTGCGTATAGCCGGTCTGCCGCCGATGCCGGATTGGAAAGAGGCGTTGGCAGAATTTATCGCATTGGAATTCAAATAATGAGAAATTTCCTGCAGCTTGTTTTGAAATTATACCGGGCAGAAACCGATTGCGGAAGATGGATAAAATTTACAGTATCGCTAACGCTGGGAGTCATTCTCGGTGCAGCGTTACTGGCATTTATTGTTGATCCTCATTACCGCTACCGGGAACCGTTTTTCTATGATACAGTTTATTATGAGATCTACGCAACTGCACCGCATATTCTCAAGCATCAGCAATATGATCTGCTGATGCTGGGAACCTCCATGACGCGTAATTTCTTTCTGGAGGACATAAATAAAGCGTTTGATTGCGATGCGGTAAAACTTGCCGCCTCCGGTGGAACGCCCGGAGATCTCCGTAAATTTTTTGAGGTTGCCAAAGCTGCCCGGGGGGAAAAATTGCGCCGGGTGATTCTTTCTCTGGATATTTATCCGCTGAACAAAGATTATACCCGTTTCGAAGAATTTTCCTATATGTACCGGGATGATCACCGTGAAGATTACCGGTATCTCTTTTCGCGGAAAACGTTTTCCAATATGATCTATCTGATCAAACGCAAACAGCGTCCCAAAAGACATCGCCGGCACCAATCTGACCGGAACAGGATGTTTGCCACTGAATATGACGGAAAACCATATGGATTCAACCCGGTAATAAGTGATGTTGTGCATAATGTCATGATCAATCACCGGCAGACTGCTTACAATGCCGAAGCATACCGGAAAAATCTTAATGTTGAAATCCTGCCGATGTTTGATGAAAATCCGGATATACGTTTCATTGTCTACTTACCGCCGTATCATATCTACACCTATTGCCAGAGTGAAGCAGCAGGAGAAGCCGATGCGTTGATAAAGCAGCGTACTGAGGTGATGCTGGAGCTGCTGAAACGTCCCAATGTGGAATTGCATGATTTTCAAAGCGACGGCAAATATGTGCTGGATTTTGATAAATTCAGCGACACTCAGCATTTCAGCAATACCGCTGCCAGAGAGATCCTTGCGGATCTGCGCAGTTCCAGGCGGCGCATCCGCACCGCCGCAGATGTGCTTGCCAATGAAGCTGAACTACGGCTGCTGATGCAGCGCAAAATGAAATCTTACCACCGTGATCTTAACAAATTCAATCCAATGAAGGGTAAAAAATAATGCTTTTTCCGACCTTTACCTTTATTCTCGGATTTCTGCCGGTGACCGCGATCGGTTATTTTCTGCTGGCATCCCGGAGTGTAACTTTGTCCCGGCTATTCCTGGTCGCCGCCTCATTGGTTTTTTATTCCTGGTTCAACTGGAGTTATTCGCTGATCCTGGCAGGATCAATATTGGGCAACTGGTTCTTTGCCGGGATGCTGATGCACAACCGCAGTAAATGGGTGCTGGCATCGGGCATAATTGCCAACGTGGCACTGCTGGGATATTTCAAATATTATGATTTCTTTGTGGAAAATGTCAATGCTCTGTTCGGAACGGCATGGACATTGAAACATATTCTGCTGCCGTTGGGAATATCATTTTTCACTTTTCAGCAAATATCATTTCTGCAGCAGGTATATTACAACACCCTGCAAAAGCGTTATTCATTTCTCAACTATGCATTATTTGTCTGCTTTTTCCCCCAGTTGATCGCCGGTCCGATCGTACTGCCGGATGAGATGATGAGTCAATTTGACCGTCCGGACAGCACTAAACCGGATCAACACAATATTGCCGCCGGATTGTATACGTTTGCGTTGGGATTGGGCAAAAAGATATTGCTGGCAGATTTTCTGGCGGAGATCGCAGATGCCGGTTTTGCGGTCAATGGCGGCGGATTTTTCCCGGCATGGGGTACGGCACTGGCATATACTCTGCAAATATATTTTGATTTCAGCGGATATTGCGACATGGCGACCGGTATCGGAATGATGTTCAATATTCAACTGCCGCAAAATTTCAACGCCCCATACCGTTCCGGGAATATCACTGAATTCTGGCGTAAATGGCACATGACATTGGGCAGATTTCTCATGAGCAGTATTTATATTCCGCTGGGCGGCAACCGGTGCGGCACATTCCGGACATATTTGAATTTACTGATCACATTTTTTATCAGCGGACTGTGGCACGGTGCCAGCTGGTTGTTTGTATTATGGGGGATGCTGCATGGTGCGGCACTGATGATCCATCGGTTGTGGAGCCGGGTTTTCGGGTTGAAAATGGCAGCTGTACCGGCAAAACTGCTGACATTTCTCTTTGTATTACTGGCGTGGATACCTTTCCGGGCTGCAAGCTGGCAGCAAGCAAAAATGCTGTACCGGGCGATGTTTGTTCCCGACTCCTGGACATTACCGAATTATTCTGGCGGGGATTATGCCGTTTTTGCCGCCGGACTTTTACTGGTGATTTTTTTCCGTCCCGCCACTGACATGGGCAGAGAATTCCGCCCGACCTGGGTCAATGCGCTTCTGGCGGCGGCATTAATGATAACGTCGATGTTTTTCTTTGTTAAAGTTTCGCCGTTTATTTACTTCAATTTCTGATTGAGTTTGACCTGCAGAGAATTCAGCGGAACTCCGGCGAATTTGACCAACACCGGGCATTTCACCCGGAACAGGAAAAACACATTATCAAATCCATCTATTCCGTAAAGCGATTCAAAATTGCCCTGACCTTTGGCAATGACCGTATCTGCCTGATGCACGGCTTGGATAAATTCCGGAGAACTCATTTTCAGCGATACTCCCGGCGTGGCACTGCCGGTGTCGATGACCGGCAGATCTCCCAACCCTGACATTGCCAATTCCTTACGGGTGACATCATTCAAAATCGCTTTTCCCCGGACACCGAGGGTTATTTTGTGCGCACCGATCTGATCGATGAGCAGCCGGTCAAAAACGGCTTCGCCGCAATTGTCAAGAATATACAGCACCTTACGGGAATTCTGCAGTCGTTCACGCAATATATCTACTGCCGACATGTCAAGCGGCATTTGCGCCGCTTCCCGGATCAATCCGGCGGCACTATTCAAATCAAATCCCGGATTAACACCGTAATCGATCACATTTCCGCCGATGGCGAAACGCAATGCCAATGTGAATGGGTCGGAACTTTTTGCCGTTTCAGCGGCAAATTCCGGCAGCAGTTTCACGGCAAGTTCGGTGGATGAATTTTTTACCTCCCCGTAAGGGTCGGTGATCCCGGTTTCCCGGCGGAAAATTTCAAACAAACCCTCTGCAACTTCCGGAGGAGTCGAATCATCGATCTTTTCCAGAACTTTGGCAAGGTATTGTTTCAACATCCGCACCTGACCGTCTCGATCCGGAGCAGATTGTCCGCTCATATCGGCACATTGATTGAGAATACACTTGAAACAGTCAAATTGAACCAGCATAACTCATTTACCTTTCAGAAAACGGAGCAGCAGTGCCGCACCGGGTTTTATTTTGGTATCAAAAAGGGAACGGCAGGAAAAAAATGCCGCACCTGATATCTCCGGATGCATCCGGTTGTAACGCATTTGATTTATTAATTCATAACTGCTCCATCCGGGCGCATTGGCACGGTATGCACCCATGCCGATATAAAGTTTGACTCCGGTGCCGCGCACGGTCTGACACCACCAGTCGGTCAATGCCGCATACGCCGCCGCATCGTGTCCGAAATTCCAGTATATTTGCGGGATGATGTAATCAACGATCTTATATTTCACCCATTTGCGGGTATCGGCATAAAGCGTAAAATAGCTTTCTTTACCATCGGTAAGAGAACCGGCACGGTGTTTTTTCTTATTCGCCCAGATCCCGAACGGGCTGATCCCGAATCTTACTTTGAGTTTACGTTTGCGGTTCGTCAGATCAATACATCTGCGGATGCTCAAAACCAGAGCATCGGTGTTGCTGCGCCGCCAATTGGCAATATCCAGTTTGCGGGGATTGTACAAAGCAAAACTCGCCGCATCCTCATTGCCCAAAGGTTCATAAGGATAAAAATAATCATCGAAATGTACCGCATCCACCGGATAACGGCTGATGACTTCATTCACGACTCCGGTTATATGCTGCACGACCTGCGGTACCCCCGGATCCAGAAATATCCGGTTGTTTTTGCCATTTTTCTGAACGATCACCCACTGCGGATTGCGGCGGGCAAAATTTTTAGCGGAAAGGGTTTTCAAAAAAGCATTTTTGCTTAAAGTCGTGCTGTTGGTCACCCGGTAAGGATTGAACCAGGCGTGAAACTCCATCCCGTACCGGTGCGTTTCATTGACCATAAAACGCAGCGGATCAAAGCCCGGAAATCCCACTCCCTCGTGCCCGGTCATCCATCGGGAATACGGCGCATACGCCGACGGATAAAAAGCATCACAATTGGAACGGATTTGAAAAAATACCGCTGTAAAACCTGCCGCCCGGATCTTCTGCATCAATATCCGGTAACGCTGTTTGAATTCGGCAGCAGTGCGGCAGCGCGGGAAGTCGATATTCTCCACCGTCGCGATCCATACGCCTCTGAATTCCCTGCGCGGCGGCGGAAAATCTTTAAGCATGACTTTGGCGGAATTAAGATTACCGGCATACCGGATAAATTTGCCCCGGTCGTCTTTTAAGTACTCGCCATGCAGCAGTCCCGGAAAAAGCGACAGCAACAACAAATATATCCAGCGGCGCATATCCGTCACATCCATTTTACTGATCCGCATTGAGATCCGGCAGAATTTCCGGACGTTTGCCGGATCTGCGGCGGCGGTTTCTGCCCGGATTGGATTTTTTTGCCTTGGGAGCAGCATTTTTCCGCCGCGGGAAAAACTCTACCGGTTCAAAATGATCTTCTCCCTGCGGCCACATTGCAGCATATTCACTGACATCTTCTCCCAGAGCCAGATGGCGTATCATCAGCAGTTCACGGGCATGAGCATAGGATCGCTGCCGGAAAAGTTCAGCTTTGTGTTTACCGGAAAAGTTTTCCAGTTGAGTTTGCATCAAAATCATTCTGACCGCAGCTTCCCGCATTTTTACCATCAATGTCTGCGGAGCAAGGATCGTCTCCACTGCGTGACGCACTGCATCAACCACAGCATCGGTGCGTGTCTCCCATAATTGCCCCGGAGCGGAACCCAATTGCGCTTCGGCGAAAGGAAGTGCTGCTGCTGCCAAAGCCAGGGAGATGCTGTCCCGGTAAATGCCGGCTTCCACCCGGCTGTTGCGCTCACTGAGCATATTCAACGCATAATCCATGGCATCACTGCCCCAGGCAGATGCCATATTGGGCAGAAAAATATTGAGCAATCCGTAATCAAAAAAAGTTTCGATGTGACGTTCTGAATAGATTGATTTCAAAATTTTTTCCAATTCCAGCGACAATCTGCCGGATGAGGCATGCCGGAGAAGTTCCAGCGATGCAAAAAGAGCATTTTCCGTTGCCGGTTCCATGGAGAAATCAAATTGTGCCACCAACTTCAAAGCCCGCAGCATCCGCACCGGGTCTTCCTCAAAACGCAAAGCCGGAATTCCAATCGCCCGTACAGTTTTATTTTTGATATCCTGCAATCCCATGCCGGTATGATCGATAAGTTCTTGTTTTACCGGATCAAAAAAGAGGGCATTGACCGTAAAGTCCCTCCGGAAGGCATCTTCGACAGAGGTTCCGTAAGAGTTGTCCGACAAAATCATGTTTTCCGGACGGCGTGCTGATTTCGGATCATTCATATCCCCGGCATGGACGGACGGTTCACGCCGGAAGGTACTGACTTCAAAAATTTCGTTGTCGGCAAAAACGTGGGTCAACCGGAAACGTTTGCCGATGATCCGGGCATGCCGTTTACCAAAGACATTCCGCACTTCTTCCGGAGTGGCGGAGGTGGAAATATCGAAATCTTTGGGGCATCTGCCCAACAGCAGATCCCGGATCGCCCCGCCGACGATATAAGTTTCATATCCGGCTCGCTGCAGTGAAGAAACTGTAAAAAGCGCACCGGATGAGATTGCGAAATTTGCTTCCCCCATCTCTTTTACATACTCCTGACATCACGCTGAATGATCGTATCAACACATTCCAGATCCGGGTCAAGAAAAGGATAATCTGCATTATAGTGAGATCCCCGGCTTTCTTTGCGTTTCAGCGATGAATCAATGATCAGTTCTGCGACTGTGGCAATATTACGCAGTTCGATCAAATCAGCAGTGACAATAAAATCCCAATAGTATTTTTCAATCTCTTTACGGATCAGTTTGATCCGGTTTTTGGCCCGTTCCAATCGTTTGCTGGTACGGTAGATCCCGACATAGTCCCACATAAAACGGCGGATCTCATCCCAGTTGTGAGCGATAAGGATCTGCTCGTCAGAATCGGTTGCGTTGCCGGTAGTCCAATTCATGGCGGCATGGCGGTCGGGACGGATATCTTTGAGTTTCTCAAAATTAGCCTCTATATCCGCCGCCGCATTGCGCGGAACAACCATAGCCTCAAGCAGACTGTTGCTGGCAAGACGGTTGGCACCGTGCAATCCGGTACATGCACATTCACCGACTGCATAAAGTCCTTCAATACTGGTAGCCCCGTTGATATCGGTTTTTATACCGCCGCAGACGAAGTGTGCTGCCGGGACGACCGGGATCAGGTCTTTTGCCATATTGATACCGGCTTCCAGACATTTGGCAAAAATATTCGGGAAACGCGCCCGCAAAGTCTCTTCACTGTGATGACGGATATCCAGATAAACGCACTCCTCTCCGGTGCGTTTCATCTCCGAGTCAATAGCTCTTGCCACCACATCCCGCGGAGCAAGGCTCTGCATAGGATGGTATTTTTGCATAAATTCCACAGGTTCAACATCACGTTTTTCCCGGCATTTAAGGACCGCCCCCTCACCGCGCAAAGCTTCGGAAATCAAAAATGAACGGATGGTCGGGTGATACAAAATGGTCGGGTGAAACTGAATAAATTCCATATTGGCGATCTTTGCACCGGCACGGTACGCCATCGCCACACCGGAGCCGCAGGCAACATCGGGATTGCTGGTATACAGATAAACTTTGCCCGCGCCTCCGCATGCCATGGTGGTGGATGCCGCCAATGCGGTAAATATTTCACCGGATTTGATATCCAGCACATAGGCCCCGAAACAGCGGTTGGCACCCGGCAATCCCAAACGCCGGCTGACCACGAGGTCAATGGCGATATGGTGTTCAAAGAGTTTGACATTGGCCATTTTCTGCACAGTTTCGACCATGACCCGGACAAGTTCAGCTCCGGTAATATCTCCGGCGTGGAGGATGCGCCGTTTCTGGTGACCGCCCTCTCTGCCCAGATCACAGGACGCCGGATCATCTTTATGTCCGAGTTCGCCGCGGGTGGTAAATTTTGCTCCCAATCCGATAATTTCGTTGATTGCGGCAGGTCCGCCTTCCACAATGGCACGGACGGCTTTTTCATCGCACATTCCGGCACCGGCGTACAAGGTATCACGGACGTGTTCATCAAATGAATCCAGTTCATCAACAACGCATGCGACTCCTCCTTGAGCCAGGCGGCTGTTGCATTCATCGATTTCGCGTTTGGTAAATACGGCGACACTTTTGCCGCTTTTGGCAAGATGATATGCACAGGTCAATCCGGCGAGTCCGCTGCCGATGACAATGTGATCGAACTGTTTTATCTCATGAATTTTCATTATCACGCCCCGAATATTGTTGAGCTGCTTACCAATAATCTACCATAATATACATCACATAAGCATAAAATACCAGAAAAATCCCCAATTCCTCAAAAAAAGTTGATTTTTTTGTTTTTTTGTATTGACAAGTCGTATTTAGCAGGCTATATTAGGTAGTATACAACGCTCCGGCATAGCTCAGCGGTAGAGTAGGTGGCTGTTAACCACTTGGTCCTTGGTTCGAATCCAAGTGCCGGAGCCATTTTTTTGCCCAAATTTTGGGCATTAAATTTTTGCCTTTCTACTTCAGGCTCAACCGTAAATATGCTGATTGCAAACAAGTTACAAGTGGCTTGGTTATTGTTTTTTATTGTAATTGGAAAAATATTGTTTTGAGGAGGATTGGCTTGGTTTTGTGTGGTTATTCAACAAAATTGGCAAATAATGGCAAATGGGATTTTTGAGCGTAAAACCGGAGTTTTTCGGTATAATGTAACGAGTTGAGTTATCGTTCTCTTTCAAAAAAAGCTCTCTCTTGGTTTTTCGGGACGGATGGCGTATGTTCCCGAAAAACCTTTTTATTTTCAACGAACCAAGAGAGGATTTCTGCCTATGCCAAGAACCAAAGGTACTAAACGACGAGCCAACGGAACCGGGAGAGTTTACAAGC
>JAFVRD010000042.1 GCA_017504435.1 Lentisphaeria bacterium
GGGCGCAGGATTTCATCACATTGAGTCAAAGCAGAGCAAACGCCATAAAGCGCGGACAAACCCGTAACAAAAAGCGGCTTATGCCGCCGCTGGGGGGATGCAAGGGGGGCGGCGTGAGCGCCCCCTGCAAAAAACGGTCTATGGCGGTTAATCTCTTGACAAATCTACGGACACATTCGCAGTCGAGTACGTATGTACACTCCTGCTTATTTGCCTTGATTTATCAGCGACCTTACCACGCCATACACCGTTTTTCTGTTTACAAAGCGTCACCACGCAAAAAAAGGAGAATGTCTGTTAATCTCTTGACAAATCAGCGGACACATTCGCAGTCGAGTACGTATGTACACTCCTGCTTATTTGCCTTGATTTATCAGCGACCTTACCACGCCATGCACCGTTTTTCTGTTTACAAAGCGTCACCACGCAAAAAAAGGAGAATGTCTGCTAATCTCTTGACAAATCTACGGACACATTCGCAGTCGAGTATGCCCGGCGGCAAACGCCTCGCATCCGCATGTAAACGTACCGTAAGGAGAGTGCAAAAAACGGTGGAGGCGGACAATTACTTTTCGGAATAGTTTCCTAAAAAGGTAAATTTACCGCCATCAGCGACCAATTCACAGAGCAATCCGCGCAATTCCGGATCCGCCAGAGATGCTTCAAAATCGAAATAAAACATATATTCAAAATCCTCTCCCCGTTTGGGTCGGCTCTCCAACTTGGTCAAATTCACGCCTAAAACCGCAAAATGCGCCAGCAAGCTGTAGAGAGCCCCCGGCCGGTGCGGCAAAGTTCCCATAATGCTGATTTTATCAGCGCCGGGATAGATTTCCGGTTTCCGGGAAATACATATAAAACGGGTAAAATTGGCATCCCGGTTCTGGATATGTTCCTGCAAAATTTCCAATCCGTATATAGCGGCACATTCCGGGCTGGCAATAGCGGCGATATCATGGCGGGAAGATTCTGCCACATGTTTTGCCGCCATTGCGGTGGAAGTTGCGGTTGAACACTTCACTCCTTTTATACCGCTGATAAATGAACTGCACTGTTTCAATCCCTGTTCATGAGAGATGACCTCTCTGATATCACTCAAGCTGGTTCCGGGTTTGACCAGCAGGCAATGGCGGATTTTCAACCGGCAGCTGCGGACAATGTAGAATTTGTGATCCAGCATCAGATCGCACACTTGGTCGATCGTTCCGGAAGTTGAATTTTCGATCGGCAGGATCCCGTATTCGCAAAGATCCTGTTCCACTGCCCGGAATACTCCGGCGAAATCGTTGAGGTAAGTTATATCCGCCAATTCAAACATCTGATCAGCGGCAAGCTGGGCATAAGCCCCCGGCACGCCGCAACATGCCACCCTGGCATTTTTCGGAAAAAGTGCCGGAGTATTTTTTATGGCGTCATCCAGCGATCCGGCAAAAGCGGAATCTTTCACCATACTGCGCCGCTGCAGAGATTTGCTCAATTCAAAAAGTGTGGAAAATAGTATTCTGGCACTGCTGGCAAGTTCCGGCCCGGCAGATGCGGCAATATTAAGCAATATTTCTCTTTCGCGTTCAGGGTTGTAAATAGGCAGATTCTGAGCGGCTTTGACCTGTCCGATGGTCTTGCCCAATTCCATACGGCGGGCAAAAAGGGCAAGGATATCAGCATCAATACGGTCGATTTCGGCACGGGCTCCGGAAAGTTTATTCTGCATGATGTCACCTCATTTACACTGGGTTTGTGCCTGTTTGACCAATGCGATATTCTGCATCAGATTTTGGAACTGCTCCGGAGTGAGCGACTGCATACCATCACATTTTGCACAGGCAGGATTGTTATGAACCTCGATAATGAGTCCGTCCGCACCGGCGGCGACTGCGGCAAGACTGAGAGGCGCGACAAATTTACTGATCCCGGCGGCATGGCTCGGATCAATAATAACCGGCAAATGCGAAAGAGTTTTCAATGCCGGTATTGCCGAAATATCCAATGTATTGCGGGTATAATTCTCAAAAGTACGGATACCGCGTTCGCAAAGCATGACATTTTCATTACCGGAAGCCATGATATATTCTGCACTCATCAACAACTCCTGATAAGTATTGGCAAGCCCGCGTTTGAGCAATATCGGTTTGTTGATGTGACCGAGCTGCTTGAGCAATTCAAAATTCTGCATATTGCGTGCGCCGACCTGGATCACGTCCACATCGGCGAAATACTCCAGCTGGGAAATATCCATTATTTCAGTTACCACCGGCAATCCGGTCTCTTTTTTAGCAGCGAGCAGAAGTTTGATCCCTTCTGCCCCCATTCCCTGAAAGGCATAAGGACTGGTACGGGGTTTGAATGCTCCGCCGCGCAGCAATTTGGCACCGGAAGCTTTCACACTTTGAGCGACTGCGATGATCTGTTCTTCGCTTTCCACCGAACACGGACCGGCGATCACCGTCATGGAACCGTTACCGATATCAGCAGTGCCGACCGGGATCACCGTATCCAGCGGATGGAATTTCCGGTTGGCATTTTTGAAAGGTTCCTGCACCCGGGTGACTGCCTCAACAATATCCATCTGCTGCAGCAAACCGATATCGATCCGGGAAGTATCTCCGACCAGTCCGAGGATCGTCTGATGCACACCTTGAGTTATATGCGGAGTCAATCCGCGGTCAGCGAGCCAGGCAATCAAATTATCAAGTTGTTTTGATTCCGGCTTTTCCTTAAGAATTACAATCATTTTTCAATCCTTTCTAAAAAAATTATTTTATGTTTTTTATATTTTGTCATAAAAAAAGCCCCGCAGACATTTACGTCAGCAGGGCTGGAATTCCGATGTGATTATACGTTTTACCATTAAATCGCAGCAACAGACATCCCGCCCTGCTTTCTAAAAAAAGCAAAGCCGTAATAAAAACTAAATCGGATGCTGTTAAAATTTTTCATAAAAAAACCTGATTGCCTTCAAAATCTTTTTCTAATATAATCCGGCAAAAAATATTTTGCAAGCAGAAAAATCATATTTTTTTGTATTTTTTATGGCTGTGTACTAAACATAGACTGATTTTCTGCAGCGGTATGATACTGCCTTAAACTTCAATCTGTCACGCAAATAATTGCGTGATTTCGTTTCCGGCAGGAGATGTCGGATTTCACCGTTTACGTCATAACAATTCAGCTAATCTTTTACGCAAACGAATCAGCGGCAAACCGATGATATTTTCCAATTCCCCGGTATAATCCGCCACGATCATATCGCCATGTTCCTGAATCGCATACGCCCCGGCTTTGTCCAGCACCGGAACTTTTTGCAGGTATTCAGCGATTACTTCCGGAGTCAGTTTTTTGAATGTCACTTGCGAAACTTCACTCCACACGTCGCAAATGTCGCGTGCCGGACATAATAACGCCAAACCGGTGACAACTTCGTGCATTTTACCGGAAAACCGCCGCAGAAATTCTGCCGCTTCATCAAGATCATGAGGTTTGCCGACCGCCTGATTTTCAAAAATTATCATGGTATCAGCTCCCAGCACCAGTGCATCCGGATACGATGCTGCCACTGCGGCAGCTTTGCGGCGGGCATTTTCCTGCGGCAGTTTTGCCAAATCCGGCAAACAGGTCAACTCCTCGACCTCCGCCGTCCGGATCGTAAAATCAAAACCGCACCGCTGAAGCAATTCACAGCGGCGCGGCGATTGAGATGCCAGTATCAACTCCATAGCTTACATCAAATCCACAGTGCCATTCTGAACGGTATCAGCATCGGCACTGTCAGAATCCTCATCAGTAACACTTTCAGAGATCACCAGATCGACTTTAGCTATATTCGTGATGCCGAAAGTTTCCTGCATTTGAACTTTTACTGCGGCAACGATCCGGTCAAATAAATCCGGAGCACCGGATTCTCCCGGAATGAATCTGCCGCGCAATTCCAGCGCATAGCCGTTACGCTTGTTGAAAATCATCACTTTATTGATTTTTACCTGATTGAATACCGCCAGTTTTGAGATCAAAAAACCGGTTACAGCTTTGAGCGAGACCCGGATATCGCCATTTTCACTGCTGATCACCAGCACACTGCATTTTTTCCGGCGGCGGCAAAGTATAAACACCAGATGCACCAGCAGCACAAGTATCAGATAGACACCGATACCGAAAATTATCCCGCAAACAAATTCATCATGGCAAACGCTCTGCCACACCTCATTTTTGCTGAATGATGCCAGAAAATTGATCAGCGCTGTTTTCATGGGAAATAATCCTTCCTTGTTACTGGTTGAATTCCTGTGCTTTCAAAACTGCCACAAATGCTTCCTGCGGAATATTTACCTGTCCGATAAGTTTCATCCGCTTTTTACCTTCTTTCTGCTTCTCCAACAGTTTGCGTTTACGGGTGATATCGCCTCCGTAACACTTGGCAAGCACGTTTTTACGCAACTGCCGGATGGTTTCACGGGCGATGACCTTGCCGCCGATCGCCGCCTGAATAGCGATCTGGAACATCTGCGGCGGGATGGCATCTTTCAATCTCTCCGCGATCTGTCTGCCCCGTTCATAAGCCATATCCACATGCACTATACTGCTGAATGCATCCACCGGTTCACCATTGACCATGATATCCAGTTTGACCATTTTACCGGCTCGGTATCCGGCAGGTTCATAATCCATACTGCCGTATCCGCGGGTAATGGATTTGAGTTTATCATGGAAATCTATCAATATTTCGTGCATCGGCATTTCGGCGGTAATGATAACATGATTGGCATCCACACCGACGGTATTGGTGCAAATTCCCCGTTTGCTCATCACCAGATTCATCACATCCCCGATATATTCAGTCGGGATCATCAAATGGCAGTTGATGACCGGTTCTTCAATATAATCAATACCCGAAGGATCCGGCAAATGCACCGGATTGTCGATCTCCAGTTTTTCGCCGGATTTCATATAAACATTGTAAATAACCGAAGGATATGTCGCCAGAATATCCATATTGTATTCCCGGCGCAGCCGTTCCTGAATGACCTCCATGTGCAGCAGCCCCAGAAATCCGCACCGGAACCCGAATCCCAATGCCGCAGAACTTTCCGCCTGATAGAAAAATGCCGCATCATTGAGCTGCAATTTCGCCATGCTCGCTTTGAGCTGGTCGTAATCAGCCGTATCAATAGGATAAATACCGCTGAATACCATCGGACGCACCTCTTTAAATCCGGGCAGCGGTTCAGCACACGGATTTTGAGTATCGGTAATAGTATCACCGATACGGGTGTCGGAAGGAGACTTCAAGTTGGGGATGAAATATCCGACACTGCCGGCTTCCAGAGCGGCATCCGGTTTCATATCCGGACTGAAGTGACCGACCTCTTTGAGTTCACTTTCAATACCGTTGGAAAACAGCTTCAATCTGGTTCCGCGTTTGAAACTGCCCCGCTGCACCCGGACGAAATTCACCACCCCCCGGAATGTATCATACCGGGAGTCAAATATCAATGCCGCCGCACCGGATTCATCTCCGACCTGCGGCGGAGGTATCCTCTCAATAACCGCTTTGAGCAATTCTTCCACACCTTCACCGGTCTTACCTGAAACCAGCAGTGCCTCCTCACGGGGCAGTGCCAGGATCTCCTCCATGTGTTCATAACACAACGGCAGATTGGCGGCAGGCAGATCGATCTTGTTGATAACCGGAATAACTTTCAAACGCTGCCGGAATGCCAGATTCACATTGGCGACCGTTTGCGCCTGCACCCCCTGCGTGGCATCAATAAGCAAAATCGCCCCTTCGCAGGCACTCAAACTCCGGCTGACTTCGTAGGTAAAGTCCACGTGTCCCGGAGTGTCAATGAGATTGAGTTCATAAGTCTCTTTGCCGTCAGGAGCATACAACATCCGCACCGGATGGGATTTGATGGTGATCCCCCGTTCGCGTTCCAGATCCATACCGTCCAGCAATTGCTCCTGCAAATCCCGTTTCTCCACCGTGCCGGTCAATTCCAGCATCCGGTCGGCAAGGGTGGATTTGCCGTGGTCAATGTGAGCGATAATACAAAAATTACGGATGTTTTTCAGTTCTGCCATAAAATTATTTTTCCAATGTTTCAGTTATTACGCGGATCACATTTCCGCCGATTATTTTCCGGATCTCATCATCTGTGAAACCCCTCTGTACCAAACCGACGGTATACATCGGCCAATTCAACCAATTTACAGAATCATATTGAGCCTTGCTCATGATTTCATATCCGGCTCCCGGCGCGGGCCAATACTGCTCCCAGATGGGACGGTTCGCCGGCGCCGTCTCTGTAAATTCCACCGGAGCAAGCTGCAAACCGTTATCAGTTCCGATGGCAACATGATCGACCCCGTATTTGCGGGCGATATATTCCACATGATCAAGCATGGCATCTATATACATCGAACCTTGCAAAAACGGCGGATGCCCGCAAATACCGACATAACCGCCGGTAGCTTTGATCGCGGCAATGACCTCATCACATTTGGCTCGGTAATGAGTTGAAAAATGTTTTACTGCCGCATGACTGGCAACGACCGGTTTGGTGGAAACTTTTGCCGCATCGTAACTGGTGCGCTGCCCGCTGTGCGCCACATCAGGGATCACTCCGATCCGGTTCATTTCAGCAATCACATCAGCTCCGAATCCGCTTAATCCGGCATCCGCAGACTCGGCACAGCCGTCTCCGATCAGATTGCGCCGGTTATAGGTCAGGTGCATCATCCGCACCCCCAACCGGGAATAAACGCCTATATAGTTCAACGCTTCTGCAGTAGAATTCAATTTACACGGCAACGGAACGCCATTGGTCGTGAAAAACACCGCTTTGTGACCGCGTTCCCGGATACCGGAGATCTGCTGCGGGAAAATCGCCCGTTCATAAAGCTCATTTTTACGGTCGATCAATGCCGTATAATTGCTTAAACGATGCAGCATTGTTTCTGTATCATTGCCCTCCAGACCGCTGTTGAGAAACGTGCAATCCACTCCGGAAAACTCCCATGCCTCCCGGAGCAAAGCAAACATATCCGGATCATCAAAGCTGCTGTTCATGATGAATTCCTCCCGGCTGCGGGTCAATTCATCCCGTCCCGCCCCCGCCCGGATCAATTCATCCAGCCGGGGACATTTGCCGCCGCCGGTCGGCATAAATCCGTATGCATCAAAAACAATGCTGTTTTTATGCAATTCCAACCCGTGAGCCAGATCACGTTCACTTGGCTGCAGCACATCCAAAGCCGCCTGACGGATATCATGCCATCGCTCAAACATTTTCAAAACTGCTCCTGCGCTGTTGCTTAAAATATCAGGGAATAAGATTAAAGGCTTTGACCAGATCAGCCACCTGCTCTTTACTGATCGGCTTCATACCGCCGAGAGCTGCCGCACTGATCGTCGCTTTGGCACTGTATTCAGCAACTTCCAAACGGTCAAATGATTCGATCAGCGAACGTCCGACCGAAATCACAGCATCATTTTCCAGCATACAGACCGGATAACGGGTGGAAATGATCTTGGCGACCTCTTTGACATTACGCAGATGTTCTCCATAAGGAAATACCGGCACTTCCCGCAGCATGATGTAACTTTCCGGAATGACCCGGGGATCAAATTTCTCATGGCTGACCGCATACCCCATCAAATAGGGCGGATGGGCAATGATCACGGATTTCAAATCCGGCTGAGCGTCAAAAATTGCCTTGAAAAACCATGCTGCTTTACTGAGATTTTTACCGGATTCATAACGCATCCCCCTCACCAGCACCATATCATCTGCCATCAGATTCCCGCGGTCAATACCATAGGGGGAAACCAGAAAAGAATCTTCATCAAGACGTACTGCAAAAGAACCTTCCGTACTGTTGAAAAGCCGTTGCCGGTATGCCCGGTGAATAAGTTGTACCATCTGAGTACGCAATTCAATTTCTTTGCTGCTGCGGGAAGAAATATCAAAGGGACGGAATTCGGCATTGCGATCCAGACCGTGAAACTCGATATCTGTTTCACTCAGCGAATACGGTTTACCCAACCGGATCGCATTATTTATCAGCCGGGCACAGAAATCCAAGGTTTCAAATCGCTGAAACGCCTGCAATAAAGTCGCTCCGGCAGTACATGCCCCGTGATTTTCCAACAAAATCGTACTGTGTCCGGCTGCAAATGCCGCCGCCACACTCTCTCCAAGTGCTTCACTGCCGGGGATCTCATACGGAGCATAACCGACCGTTCCGCAAACATTTTTCGCCGCAGGATAAATCGAGGTATCCGGAATTTTTCCTGCCACACTGAAAGATACCAGAGCCGGCGGATGAGCATGCAAAATCGCTTTTACATCAGGACGCATCCGGTATAACGCCCGGTGAAACGGATATTCACTGGATGGTTTATGACGGCCTTCGATCGTACCGTCCGGTTTGATACGGATGATATCATCTCTGGTCAATGATCCTTTATCCACCCCGCCTGGACTGATCCAGATATTGCCCTCACTGTCCAGAATAGACAGATTGCCGCCGCTGGTCGTGGTCATACCATAACCGTAAATGCGCCGCATGATATCGACGATCTGATCTTTCGGATGAATAAACTCATTACTGTAACTCATTTACACCTTCTCCACAATACAACTCAAGTTTTCTGAACTTGCTGTTATTGCATAATATAACATCTTTTCAGCTCAACTGCAACAAAATCAGCCGATTTTTTCACGGAGTTTTGCCGCCAGTATCCCGGCGATCTCATCAGCTCTGCCTTCCGGATACTGCTGCTGACGCCAATTCCAGCGGAAACCGTCTTCAGCACCCCGCGGAACCACATGCAAATGCACGTGCATTACCACCTGACCGGCAACAGTACCGTCAGCAAGGTGCAAATTATAACCGTCATATTCATCAAACCGTTTGAGCAGAATACCGATCCGGCTGCCGATAGCGAACATCCGTCCGGCAACATTTTCCGGCACTGTAGCGGCAGATTGATGATGTTCTTTGGGAATCACCAGTGTATGACCGAAATTAATGGGAGATATATCTAAAAATGCATACACCAATTCATCTTCATAAATTTTGCGGGAAGGGATCTCTCCCTTGATGATTTTGCAGAAAATGCAGTCACTCATTTGTTTTTTCCTTTGAAAAGTTCGATAATTGATTGTCTGTCACCGAATACAGTCAGCTGGTCGCCCTCCGCCAATACCGTGTCCGGTCCGATCGCCCGGTCATTAACTCCGGCAGCATCCCGGATGACCAGAATCGTAATGTTGTATTTGTTGCGGATATCCAGCTTGCTCAACGGAATACCTGATAATTCCGCCGGCACACTCACATCCGCAATAGCTGAACCTTTGAATTCAAATATATCAGCGATATTGGCAAGTGAAAGCCGCCGCGCCAGACGGGTCGCCACATCCAGATCGACCTGAATGACCTCATCCGCGCCCAGACGGTACAAAATCCGTTCCTGGATCGGACTGCCGGATTTGACGATCACCTTTTTGGCGCCTTCCTGTTTGAGCAGTGTCAACGCCAGCACCTGATCTTCAAAATATGAACTCATACCCAAGATCACCGCATCAAATTTGGAAACATTCAACTCCCTGACCGTACCTTCATTGCTCACATCACCGATGACAGCATCCGCCACCTGATCCCGGATCTCGTCAATTTTAGCGGCACTGCGGTCACAAACCAGTACATCATGACCTTCATTCGTCAACGCCAACGCCAGTTTAGCTCCGAATGATCCGGCCCCAAATACCGCATAACAGTTTTTTGCCATATATTCACCTCGTAAAATGGATTTTTAACCAATGATCACCCGTTCATGCGGATAACGCAAATGTCCGGGTTTTTCCCTGCCTACAAAGAATAATATTATGGATAATGGTCCTACCCTGCCGATAAACATAAAGAATATGATGAATAATTTCCCGGCACTGTTCAATTCCCGGGTGAATCCGCCCATCGACAATCCGGTACCGCTTAATGCAGAAACAACTTCAAAGGCACTGCGCAAAGAATCTTTGTGCGGAAACAATGCATTGAGTATCAGTGATCCTGACAGAGAAAACAACAGAAATATCACCACGATCGTAAATGCACGCAATACGATGCGCCAATCAATACTCCGATTGCCGATAATTACTTCCCGATCGCCTTTGAACGAACTTATCAAAGCGGCAAAAACTACCGCCAGTGCAGTCGTTTTCACCCCTCCGGCAGCACCGCCCGGAGAACCGCCGACAAGCATCAGTACCATAATGATGATAACCGTCGCCTGCGGCAATAAACCGATATCGACCGGCGTGTATCCGGCAGTTCGGGAAGATGCTGATAAATACAGCGCATCCCAGAAAGTCAGTGTCTCTGCTGATGGCAGCATACTCGTTGACCACAATACCAGTGTCCCGGCTACCAGCAATACAGATGTTGCCGTCAACACTATCCGCGAATGAAGACGCAAACGATGCCGGCGGTTACGCAGCATTTCCAGCAGGTCATAGATCACATAAACTCCGATACCGCCGAAAATTATCAGTGCGATAGAGATCACCTGCACATATCTTCCCGCTTCGGCGATATCTCCTGCCAACGGCCCGATACCGGCGTTGCAGAAACTGCCGATCGAATAAAAAAGCGAATACCAGACCGATTCCCAGAATCCGATCCCACGGAATAAAAATCCCGGCAGCATCAGCACAAATCCGACAGCTTCAGAAATCAGAGTGTAACCGACCACAGTACGCACCAGAGATTCAGTACACGCACGGGAAAAGCGGTCATTGAGATTATACATGACCAGAGTATTGCTGAACGACAAACCGCGTCCCAGCAAAAGCAATATCATCGCACTGAGAGATAATATGCCGAAGCAGCCCAGTTGGATAAGCACCAGCAGAATAAATTGCCCGGCAAAAGAAAATTCATGGGCTGGAATGACCGACAAACCATTCAGGCACACCGCACTGCACGCAGTAAAAACTGCATCAATTAGAGACATTTCACCGCTTTCAAGCACTCCGGGCAGCAACAGCAGCAGTGTCCCGGCAAAAATCAATGCCGCAAATGATAATGGCAAATGAGCGTTACCGAACTTCCACCATCTGAAACGCATGATCAATTCTCCATACCGGAGATCACCATGCCTCGGTGATCCCGCTGACGATTTGCTTGGCTGCTTCGAACATCGCCTGACGCATGCCGCTGAGCCGGGAACCTTCCAAATCCGGACCGCTGATAAAATCAGCACTGCCGCTCGCAGAAGCCTCGCTGATCAACGGTTTACCTCTGCCGGGAATAATCACAGAGTAATTAACTTTCACCCTGCAACGCCATTCATTTCCCTGCAATGCATCGTCATCACTCCAATTAAGTTCAGTGATTTTGACATCAGTTATCCGGGCATATACAATACAATCTGCCTCTCGCATGGATACCAGTTTAACGGTGCCGTCAGTGGTAAAACATTCGGTAAGCAAACCGCGCATTTGCGCTGCCGCGTTATAACCGAGTGTCTCGTTGACCACCGGCGCCACAGCAACTGTTTTCAGTTGAGGATGACCAATCGGGCCGAATGAATAACCGCAACCGTTAACACCCAACACAGCAGCCAACGCAAATATAAAAAACAGAAAATTTCTCATTCCGCATCCTTTCCGGCACTTAATTCGCCTTTTAAATCCGGAACCGGTCGTAAATAGTGATGTTTGGGATCCAGCGGAGATATCAGTATCGAACTTCCATTATCAGGTAAACTGTAACTGCGCAAATCCGGAAGTCGCGGCTCAGAACGCTCCGGGAAATCACCGGGCAGATAATTTTCCGACAGCTTGATCAATTCCCGTTCTGCATCCCTGGCACTGGAACTGTCCGGAAACTTACTCATAACCTGAGCCAAATAACGCTCAGATGCCTCACTGCGACCGTTTTTACGGTAAAATTCCGCGATCTCACAAAGCCTGACCGCCTGAATATCCCGGGCCTGCGCCATCTTATTACGGGCAAATTCTATTTCCGCAGCATCCGGATAACGCTGGATAAAATCCCGGAATTCTGCAACCGCCTCATTGACCAGACGACTGTCTCCATCGCCGTAACGGGAAAGTTCAAACAGACCATTGGCAAGTGCCAAACTGGCATATTTACTCTCCGGAGAGTCGGGATGATTACGCAAAATTTTGCGTAACTCACCCAATGATTCACTGGTTTTACCATCAAATTCGTAGAATAGTGCCAATCTCATGTGAGCTGCCGGAGCCAATGGTGAAAACGGAGCCCGGGTCAAAGCGGCTTTGTAAATTTCCTCTGTCCGGTCAACATCCTGAAGCCACGGTATCCACCGCAGTGCCCAGAAAGACGGCTCCCTGGTTCCGGTACGGAACATCTCGGCGATTTCAAATTCACGTTTGATCATCGCATCACAATCGGCATATTCCGGGAAACGGGCAAGCAGTTTTTCTATCGCCTGAAATTCGCGGTAATGCAAACCGCACATCCGGTAGGCTGCGATCTGGGCCAGCAAACTGTTGGCACGCACCGCCGCAGTTTCCGCCATCAGGAAACTTTCATCAAACTTCCCTGCGGCATCATAAAAACCGCCTGCATCATTGGAATCGGCTGCGGACTTATAGAGCTTCAAACCCTCCTGATAAATATCTTCCGCACCGGCACCATACAATGCAAACAGCATACCGGCAACACCGGCAAGAAGCAGTTTTTTCAGTTTCCCGATCATAAAAATTTTCCGTAATTACATCAATTTAAGTCCCGGCAGATCCTGAATGTCAATAATTCCGGCAACTTTGCCGTCTTTATCAACGACCACCAGATCATCAACACGTTTTTTCTCGACCAATTTTATGACTTCCACCACCTGTGCTTCATCCTGCACACATACCGGAGAAGGCGTCATCAAATCTCCAATTTTACGGGTCAGAACCAAATCATCGTTTGCGGCACTGCGCCGGAAGTCTCCATCTGTGAATATGCCCAGCAAGTGCCGGTCGGCATCAACTACCACCGCAGCTCCGCTGCGGGCATGACTCATCGCGTACAAAGTTTCGCGTACGGTAGCATCCGGAGAAACTACGGCGGCATCATCTGCTTTACGCATCACATCCACAGCTTTCATCGTCACCATTCTGCCGATCGCACCACCGGGATGACGGCGGCCGTAGTCGCTTTTGGTAAATCCATGCCGGTTCAGCAATACCATTGCCAAGGCATCACCCAGAACCAGCAATGCTGTCGTTGTTGTAGTCGGAGCCAGATTAAAAGGACATGCTTCACGCGGTACCGGCATTTCCAATACGAAATCACTCATCTGCCCCAGTGTGGAATTTTTACTGGCTGTGATAGAGGCCAATTCAACCCCCAACCGCTTGGCAGGAGTCAATACCACCAGCAGTTCCTCGGTTTCGCCGCTATAGCTCAACGCGATAAGCAAATCATTTTTCTGCAGCAGTCCCAAATCACCGTGCCGCGCCTCAACCGGGTGCATAAACACCGCAGGATTGCCGACACTGGAAAGCGTTGCCGCAATTTTTTTGCCGATATAACCGGATTTACCGACTCCGGTAAGTACGATTTTGCCGCCGGCATCAATCGCTTGAGCACAACGGTCGACTAAAATCTCAAAACTGCCATCCAATTCATCGCGCAGTGCTGTAACACCTTCGATCTCAATATCAAAGACTTCGCGTGCCAGCTCCAATGCATTACGAACTTCGCTCATTTCCGTATCTCCCGAAAATGCTGCCGCGATCATTACAAACGGCAGGCACTTATTTCCATAATTATAATGCCGCGTCCGCCGATCCGGTACAATTCATCCATTACCGCGTTGCATTCTTTGCGTTTGACCATGGATTTGACGGCGACCCAATCCGCATTGGCAAGCGGTGCGACCGTAGGAGCTTCGATTCCCGGGGTGATTTTGCAGGCGGCCTCAAGACGGTCTCTCGGAATATCGTATTCGACCATGACATATTCGGCAGCACGCATTATACCACGCAACCGGGCGACCAACTGAATGACCTCCGGCAGGTTTGCTGTTTCTGCGTTACGTCCGATGACCACAGCCTCGCTGTGCAGCATCGGTTCGCCAATGATCTCCAAACCTGCTTCGCGCAAAGTCGCACCGGAATCAACGACATCAGCAATCGCATCCGCAACTCCCAACGCAATGGATATCTCCACCGCACCATCCAGTTTGACCACTTTACAATCCAAACCGCGTTTTTCAAGTTCGCCTTTAAGCAACGCCGGATAACTGGTGGCGATCCGCAATCCATTGAGTTTATCCGGGGTAAGTTTCAGCTCTTTCGGAGCGGCGAAACAAAAGCGTGATCCGCCAAATCCCAACGGAAAAATCGTAGTAACATCTGCACCGCTGTCCACAGCCAGATCGATCCCGGTGATTCCCACATCAATAATACCGCTGCCGACATAAAGTGCAATATCCCGGGGACGCAGAAAAACGAAGTCAATCTTGTTTTCCGCATCGCGGATAACCAGTTCCCGACCGGAACGCGTGCAACGGTAACCGGCTTTGCGGAGCAAATTCACTGCTCCTTCTGAAAGCGCACCCTTGTTAGGGATCGCCAACTTCAAATTTCCACTGAAATCATTCATAAGTATCTGTAAATATCCTCAAGTTCCAATTTACGGTCTATCATCATAACCTGCAAATGATAAATCAGCTGACTGATCTCCTCCGCAGTACGTTCTTTGCCTTCATACTCGGAAGCGATCCAAACTTCTCCGGCTTCTTCCACGATTTTTTTTCCGATAAAGTGAGTTCCGCGCGCCAACTCTTTAACGGTTCCGGATTCAGGATCCGCTGCGGCGGCTTTGGTTTTCAACTCGGAAAACAGCTCTTCAAATGTTTTACTCATTTTCTGTCAATACCATATTTGTCGTATTTTTTCCGGGCATCTCCCGGCACACTGGCTGATTATAATATAACTCCGGGGCGGCAGATTTTCAATCCCTGTTCAGAAACTCTGCCCCCCTCATTACCACAAAACTTACGGTTCTCTGGCGGTCTCATCAAAAGCTTTGATAAGCGGATAGGTTATATATTCGATGATCCGGCGGCGCCCGGTTTTGATTTCAGCTTCAACTTCCATACCGGGAACCAACCGGAAACTTTTCGGCAGATTACGCAGACCGGCCATACTGTCGATCACGATCCGCGCCCGGTAATAGGTCATACTGCGGGGAGCTCCGGTGGCAGGGTCAATGGTTCCTGCGCCATTGCCGCGGCTGATGGTGTCTTCGGAAATATGCAGCACTTTGCCGCTGATCGTACCATGCTTCTGGAATGACCATGCTGAAAGCTTGATCCGCACATCTGAACCCGGTGCGACCCGTCCGATATCCCGCGGCTCAACCATTGCTTCGATCTCCATTTCTCCGTCGATAGGCACCAGGGTAATGATCGCTTCGGCTTCACCGACTGCAGAACCTTCCGGGAAAGGAGCGATTTCATGTACGATCGCCCGGCAGGGGGAACGCAGTTCCACAAAACTGAGCATCGTGTTTGCCTGCTCATACTGCTTGCGGTTGCCGTCCAGTTCACGTCCGGTGGCAACGAGATTTTCGGAAATCGAATTGCGCCATTCGTGGATGAAACTTTCTTTGGAAGAGATGATGCTTTCTCTCTGGTGAACAAGCTCCTCCAGAGCATTGCGGAGCGTATCCAGATTACCCTCCATTTCGATACGGGTGATCTGCACGTTCCACAATTCTTTAAGCGTAGTCGCCTGTTTTTTGCGGAGATCGTCATACATCTGTTCCATTTTGCGAACTGTCTCCAACCGGGAGATCTGATTTTTCACACTGTCTTCCCGGCTTTTTCTGGAAGCATCCAGCTGCTTGAGAGCTTCATCATAATAGCGTATCTTGGATTCGTAATAATCGTTGCGCTGCTTGAAAATCGCCAACTGTTCGCGGGAATTGATATCAAGCGTTGCGGGTTTATACTCCACGCCTTTGAATTCAGCCATAAAACGCTCATATTTAGCACTCAAAACCGCGATCTCGCGTTTGATGCGTTCCACTTCCGCAGCATTGAGCGTGGGGTCAAAAGTGACCAACAGCTGATCCTTTTCCACGACGTCGCCGACCCTGACCATGATTTTTTTGATCATGGATGATTCACGCGGCTTCATAACGATGTTCTGCTTACTGCTGGTAACTTCACCGGAAGCTTTCACCACCACATCGACCCTGCCCAGAGATGCCCAAATGATGACACCCACAAAAAACACCAGTGAAAAGATCACACTGTAACGCGCCCACAAAGGCAGTTTTTCATTTTTGATCTCAATGGCATCCGGCAGAAAAGCGATTGCCTCTTCCGAAACTTTATTTTTATTCTGTTTCATATTATCAATCCTCCACTTCCATTTGCTGATGCCAGAAATTACGGTAAACACCCGGCTGAGCAAGCAGTTCTTTATGTTTGCCCAATGAGGTCATTTCACCATTTTCCAGTGTCAATATCTGATCGGCACCGCTGACAATGCTGAGACGGTGGGATACGATAATAACGGTACGGTCTTTGGCAATGGCTTTGAGGTTGTTGCGGATAAGCTGTTCGCTTTCCGGGTCAAGCGCACTGGTGGCCTCGTCAAAAATCAAGATCGGCGGATTGGTCAGCAATGCCCGGGCGATAGCCAGACGCTGCCGCTGACCGCCGGAAAGGTTGACCGCATTTTCCTCAAGAATGGTATCATAACCGCGGGTGGTTTTCTGAATAAATTCATCCGCACCGGCAAGTTTTGCCGCATAAATAATCTCCTCCAAAGCCGCATTGCGTTTGGTCATGGAGATATTATCGCGGATACTGCCGCTGAAAAAGTAGTTATCCTGCAGCACCACACCGATGCTGGAACGCAAGTGGGATTTGTCGATCTCCCGGATATCAACTCCGTCGATTTTAACCACCCCATGTTGAACTGCATACATGCCCTGCAAAAGTTTGGTAAGCGTGGATTTACCGGAACCGGAACGCCCTACGATACCGATAGTGCTGCCGGCGGGAATATTCAGTGAGAAATTACGGATAACCTGAGGCAGATCGGGACGGTATTGGAAACCGACATTTTCAAAGGTGATCTCGCCGCGCAATTTGTTGCGGACACCGCCGCCAGCAGGTTCTTCCGGGGTATTCATGACCACACCAAGCATTTTAACCGACAGCGCGATTTGCTGGTATTCATGGATCAAACCGACCATACGCACCAACGGTCCGGTGACCCGTCCGGCAAGCATCTGGAACGCAATCAGCGCACCGACCGAAAGATTCCCGTCAAACACCATCAGGGCACCTGCCCAGATGATCGCCACGACCATCAGCATCTCCAAAACCTGGCTGATGCTTTTTGCAGTCATGGATATCTTGCCGACCCGGAAATATGATTTAATAGCATAAGCAGTGGTATCATCCCACTGTTTTTCCTCAACCGGTTCCAACGCCAGAGATTTGACGGTACGGATACCGTGGATGGATTCAACAAGCATGCTCTGCCGTTTACCTTCCGCCTGATACAACTCATCCAACCGCCGCTGGAAAGGTTTGATCAAAGAAGCAATGACCAACGCCATCAGAAAACTGAAGCCCAGCACGATCAAGGTCAGAGAAACACTGTAAAAGAGCAGAAACGGCACAAAAATACACAGTGCGAACACATCAAGAATGGTGAAGAAAAGGTTTCCGGAAAGAAATCCGCGGATCTTCTCGGTCTGCTGCATGTGTTTAAGCAGCACACCGGCAGGAACTTTTTCAAAAAAGTCGATCGGCAGCCGCATCAGATGCCGGAACGTTTTCATCGCGGTGGCAATATCGATCTTGTTAGTGGCGAACAGCAGGAAATAACTGCGCAGATATTCCAGAAATCCGTTGAACAAAATTGCACAGAAAATACCGATCCCGATGACATTCAGAGTATTGACCGCCTGATTCACCAGCACCTTGTCTACAACGATCTGAAAAAACAGCGGCACCACCAGAGACAGTACGGTGATCATACACACTGTGATAGCGATCTGGGCAAAAATACCTTTGAGTTTCAAAAATTCCGGCACGAACCACAACAAACCGAACGGCTGATTTTCGTCAGAAAGACGATAGGTCTTTTTCAGCAGCACGAATTCACCGCTGAAATCAGCTTCATACTGCTCTTTGCTCAGGAATGCAAAAGGCGAACCGTGTTCACCGGGCTTGGCAGGATCCACAACTGCCAGAGTCGGAGCTTCCTCCTCGCTCATTTTCCGCACGCCGGCGACAACAGCATATTTACCATCTTTTTTGATACCGATAAACGGGAACGCCTGTCCCATGTTGAGCAATTTCTCCCAACTCAGAGATTTTCGGGAGGTTTTGAATTCATAGGCCTGGGCGATATCAATAAGTTTGCTCAATTTAGGTTCATCAGCATCGATGGCATAATCATGCATGACCTGCCGCATATCCATACGTACCTGATGATGGCGCGCGATGGAAGAAAGACAGAAAAGACCGCTTTGAGCAACATTATCCACTTCACGCAACCGGACAAAATAGAGCATTTTTTCTCCGGCACGCTGCAGCAAATCTGCGGTTTTGCAGGCGACCGGCTTGCCGCCGTTGTTTACGGCAGGATCAAAATAGGATACTGAATCCTGCGCGAACTGGCTCGCCCGGATCACCAAAATCCAACTGCCATCAGCAAGCTGAAGCAAAGCCGCTCCGCTGCGTTCAGCGCAATCTGCCGCATCGCGCGGATCAACGAATTCCGGCCCGAGATCAAAACTTTCAGCCAAAGAATACAGGGTCTTGGCGGGATCCTCCACATACTTCCCGACTGTTTCTTTGGAAAGCATGGCCGCCAAATTGGTATTGCTCCGGCATTGACTGAGCAATGCTTTGAGACAGAGCAAACCGCTTATTGCGGTAGCATTTTTTTCCATAATTGCAATTCTCCAAAATATAAAATTTGCTTTACTTAATCATCTGTAATACAATCAATTGCGGCACAGTTTATATCCGGGGTCACTGATTTCAGATAAAACACTTTGCCATTTATTAAGATAGCACCATTTTTACAATCTTGCAACTTATCTTGTGGAAAAAACTGTATTCATGCGCTATATTATTATAAAAGACGTGACATTCACATAAAAATGCTGAAAATCATTTGCTTATAAAAGGAGTTGAAAAATGCGTATCTTTTTGAGAGAACAGGATAATAACAGTGCCTTTCAGCCGTATCTGGATTGTTTTCTTCACGATGGAGCCGGCTCCCCCCTCGGCGCAGTACTGGTGCTTCCCGGCGGCGGTTACACCCACCGGGCTCTTCACGAAGGCGATCCGATCGCCCGGAAATTCAATACGCTGGGATTTCATACTTTCGTACTTCAATACCGGGTCATGCCGGACAAATATCCGGCTGCCCAGCTGGATGTGATGCGCGCGATCAAAATCATCCGTTCCCGGGCGGAGGAATTCCGTTTGAATCCGGATCAAATCGCAGTTCTCGGCTTCTCAGCCGGCGGTCATCTGGCGGCATGTGCCGGTCTGCTCCATGCCCAATTCGATGAAAAATGCGGTGATGCGGCAGATGAAGTTTCTGCCCGCCCGGATGCGCTGGTGCTTTGCTACGCAGTCAATTCAACCACCGACACCTATATCAAAAATCCGGAACGTCAGCTGCCGGAAGGTACACCGTACTGTTTTGCCGACGGCACTCCCATTGATCCGGATACCATGGTTTCCGCCGACACGCCTCCGGCTTTTGTCTGGCACACCGCAACTGACCCGGTCGTTCCGGCATCAACTTCAGTGAATTTCGCCAATGCGATGTGGAAGTGCGGCAACACCTGCGAATTGCACATATTCCCCAAAGGTCTGCATGGCCGCGGTTTGGGACTGGGGCATAAAGATATCCATCGCTGGCCGGAACTGGCGGCAGAATTTCTGGAAACAACCGCCGGATTCATCCGGGCGTAAAACTGCCGGAACGGTCAACTCAACACAGGAAAGGATCAGCAAGCAATATGATGACAAAAAAATCAGAAGCTACATTAAAATTTGAAGGCAAAGAGATCACACTCCCCGTAATCATCGGTACTGAGGGTGATAAGGGTCTGGATATTTCCCAAATGCGTAAAGAAACCGGATTGGTGACGATCGACCCCGGCTTCGTGAACACCGCCAGCTGTTTCAGCCAGATAACCTATATCGACGGTGAAAAGGGAATTCTGCGTTACCGCGGGATCCCCATCAATGAATTGGTGGAAAAAGTCGCTTTTGTCGATGTCGCTTACCTGTTGGTTCACGGGACTCTTCCTACTGAAAAAGAACGGATGGATTTTTCCAGTCTGCTCAACCGCAACAGTCTGCTGCATGAAGACATGCGCCACTTTTTCGACAGTTTTCCGCAGGGTGCGCATCCGATGCACATCCTCTCGACCATGGTCAACGCCATGGCAGCATTCTATCCGAGCGTGGATGTCAGCACTACGGCACGGGATATTGAACGTTCCTGCGCCCGGGTCATTTCCATCGTGCGTACCATCGCGGCATTTGCCTACAAAAAATCCATCGGTGAACCGATCGTCTACCCCCGGCATGATCTCTCATATTGTGCAAACTTTCTCAATATGATGTTCGATTCGCCGGTACGTCCGTATCACATCAGTCCCGAAGCGGTACGGCTGCTCAATGTGCTGTTTATCGTCCACGCCGACCATGAACAGAACTGTTCCACTACGGCAGTCCGCGCCATCGGCAGCGCACAGGTAAACTTGTATGCCACCATTGCCGCCGGAATTTCCGCACTGTCCGGTCCGCTGCACGGCGGAGCCAATCAGGCAGTCATTGAACAGCTCCGGATGATCTATAACGACGGCGATATTGATAAATTCATCCGCAAAGCCAAAGATAAAAATGATCCGTTCCGGCTCATGGGCTTCGGTCACCGGGTCTACAAAGCATACGATCCGCGTGCCGAAATCGTCCGCAACGAATGTGAAAAATATCTTACCGCCACCGGTATCAACGATCCGTTGCTGGATCTGGCACGTAAAATTGAAGATACTGTCCGCAAAGACAGCTATTTCATCGACCGCCACCTCTACCCCAATGTGGACTTCTATACCGGAATACTCTACCGGGCAATGGGCATTCCGGAAAACATGTTTACAGTGATGTTCGCTCTGGCACGTCTGCCCGGATGGGTCGCTCACTGGCGGGAAATGATCAGTGATTCCACCAAAATCGTCCGTCCGCGCCAGATCTATGTGGGCAGAACCCAGCAGGAAGTCGGCAATGAATTGGACAGCCGTTCTCCGGCTCTGCTGATCTGAGGAGATCCCCATGGAAATCTGGCTGCTGGGAGCGATTCTGCTGACAGCACTGGCAGTGCTGGCAATATTATTGCTGCGCAAAGACAATTCCGGTGCGGTTCAACTTCGGGAAGAACTTGACCGCATCGCCGGAAACTGCGAAAACGGGTTTCAGAATTCCCGCCGGGAACTGAATGAAAATTTCGCCAATTCCCGGATCGAAAGCGCAGGTTACTTCAATGCCCAGCAGGAGATGACCAAAAGTTCCTTTGCTGAATTCATGAAATTTCTGCAGGATTTCCGGGACGCAGTCCGTCAGGCGGATGAAAAGACCGCTGATAAACTTGCGGAAACACTGCTGAATTACGCGGACCGCAATGAGAAAAAAAGTACGGAACTTGCTAAAACGCTGGATGAAAAAATCCGGCTTTTTCAGGAGGCAACCGCTGCCGAATTGATCCGCAACCGAAGTGTTGTAGATGAACGCCTGAAAAATATTCAGGAGGAAAATGCCCGCAAACTTGAAGAAATGAAAAAAACTGTGGATGATAAATTACAGCAATCCATGGAAAAACATTTCAATGAATCATTCAAACTTATCAGTGAAAGATTGGATGCCGTTCATAAAGGTCTGGGCGAAATGCACTCCCTCGCCGCCGGAGTCGGCGACCTGAAAAAAGTTTTGACCAATGTCAAAACCCGCGGCAATATCGGAGAAATACAACTTGCGGCACTCCTGGAGCAATACCTCGCTCCGGAACAGTATGCCGCCAATGTCAGCACTGTCCCGAACAGTAATGAAATCGTGGAATTCGCCATCCGGCTGCCGGGGGCAAAAGATGAAACCCCGGTCTGGCTGCCGGTGGACAGCAAATTCCCGGTGGAAGATTATCAGCGGCTGCTGGAATGTTATGAAGCATTTTCGCAAATGTCGCCGGAGGTTAAAAAAGCTCAGGAGACCTTTGCAAAGACCGTACGCAAAGCCGCCGCTGATATCCGCAGCAAATATATTTATCCTCCGCACACCACTGCTTTCGGCTTGATGTTTGTCCCCAGCGAAGGAATATATGCTGAAATACTGCGGATCCCGGGCTTGTTTGAAAAACTGCAGAGCGAATTCCAAATATCTGTAGCAGGTCCTTCCAATCTGGTGGCTTTTTTAAATTCGCTGCAAATGGGATTCAAAACACTGGCAATTGAAAAACGTTCCAATGAAGTGTGGCAAATTCTCGGAGCTGTCAAAAGCGAATTCAATAAGTTCGGCAACGAAATGGATGCCACCCGGAAAAGTCTGGAATCCGTGGTAAACCACATGGAAAAAATCGGCACCCGTTCACGGGCATTGGAACGTAAACTCCGGGATGTTCAGGAATTACCGGGTGACAGCAGCTCACCGGAATTACTTGATCATGAATAATAACAGATACCATGCGCTGCCGTCTCCCGGTCAGAGAGAAAAATGGCGGACGACGTTTTTCTGTTTGCAAAGCATCACCTTGCAAAAATGATCAAAAGTAAAAAGAAAAAGCTCCGGAGCGGAAATTCAACTTAAACAAGTGATATTTAGAGGATGCTTTCTGCACAAAATAATCCTGAAAACAATCACACGCATACAATCATCTCATTGCGGCAAAATCATCTCATATATTACCTTATTTCGGAATAACATCAGCTGTATTGACGAAGTTGATTGCCGCCGGATTGCCGGAGCGTTTCAAATCTCCGGCATAAATAACCGTCCCCTTTTCGATTTTCGCATCCCGTTCAGCAAAAGATCTCAGATTGCCAGCAAAATCGGATGACCAGGTGCGGGCAGATTTGATCTCGTATGGATAAATCTTGCGTTCAGCGGCAATCAGCATATCGATCTCAAAACCACGCTGATCCCTGAAAAAGTACATATCGGGCGTATTACCGGCATTAAGCCGTGCTTTCAAGGCTTCAATGATGACCATGTTTTCAAAAAGATTACCAATCAAAGGGTCACGTTTGACCATATCGGCAGATTTGATTCCGATCAGCCACGCGGCAAGTCCCGGTTCAGTAAAATAGAGTTTAGGAGTTTTGACCAGACGCTTGCCGAAGTTTTCAAAATATGGCGGCAATCTGAAAACTATGTAACTTGCTTCCAGAATATTCAGCCACTCTTTGAGGGTCTTGGCACTTACTCCAATATCATCAGATAAACTGTTGAGGTTGAGAAGTTGTCCGATCCTACCGGCAAGCAATCGCACAAATACTTCAAATTCATGTTGATGCTGCAAATTGATCAACTGCCGTACATCACGCTCAACATAGGTGGCAAAGTAGTTGGAGTATTCCAGTTCCACATCGGCTTCCGGTAAAGCGTAAAGTTTAGGCAGAAATCCACGATGCAGCAAGCTATCCCGATCCAACGGACAGCCGCTGGCGGCAAGTTCTGCAATGGAAAGCGGCAGTAATTGCAGAATGCCGGTTCGTCCAGCCAGAGATTGACTGATTTCAGCTTTAAGTTCGGGTTGATGGCTTCCGGTCAACACATACTGCCCCAATTTGCGGTCGCGGTCGGCAATAACCTGAATATAACTCAACAATGCCGGAACCCGCTGTACTTCGTCAATAATCAATGGAGCCGGATGATCTGCCAGAAAACCTTTGGGATCTTCAGTTGCATACTCCCGGATTTCAGGATCTTCCAAATTTACATAATCATAGCCTTGAAAATAATGCTGTGCCAAAGTCGTTTTTCCGGATTGCCGGGGACCGGTGATGGTAATGACCGGAAATTGTGCTGCCAAACGTTGCAGTTGCAGTTCTATAAAACGCTGAATCATCTTGAAACCTCCTATAGTGTGCAATGACTAATATAACATTGTTTGTGTAAATTTCAACCTTTGACTTCAGAATTTACACATGAAGATATAAAATAGCTTAATTAATGGTTCTGATATTATGTAAAACCATATTTTTATAATACGGAATAATGAAGATTTACCGGAGGATGCCAGCAGATTTTGAAGAATATGCGTGGAGATTTTCAGGATTTGGGAGATGCTTACATGTTCAAAGAAGCATTACGCAGCATTTACCGGCAGGCGAAAGATTCTTATCATGCCCGGATCGCTTTTCACCGTTGGTGTTCTTTTTTCATCTCATAACCTGTTTTGGCAGATTATGGCACAATATAGCATTGAAATATCCCAAAAACAACGAAAACTGGAAAAAATGGGGAAGATTCAGAAATTTAAGCAAAAAAATGGCATCTCAATGGGATTCGACGCGAGGGCAAAGCCCGAAGCGAGCCTGAGTAACGCAGACCGCAGGGCGAGTAACACAAGGCAACCCTACGCAAGTGAGCAATTCCATTTTTTGCGAAAATGCAAAAAATCCAA
>JAFVRD010000043.1 GCA_017504435.1 Lentisphaeria bacterium
CTTTGATAAAATGATCGCCGAACAGAAACCGGATGCCATTCTTGTCGTCAGCATGGACTGCACCCATGTCGAATATATCATCCGCGGTCTGGAAAAAGGTTTGGATGTCATCTGCGAAAAACCGATGACCACCAACACCGCCGATGCCCTCCGGGTCATGGAAGCCGAGAAAAAATCCACCGGTAAAGTCATCTGCACATTCAACTACCGTTACAAAGCGGTTCACCGCAAACTCCGGGAATTGATCCTGGACGGCAAAATCGGCAGAGTCACCCATGTTGATCTCAACTGGTATATCGACATCAAACACGGTTCAAGCTATTTCAACCGCTGGAACCGGATGCGCGAAAACTCCGGCAGTCTCTCCATCCACAAATCCAGCCACCACTTTGACCTGGTGAACTGGTGGATCGACGGTGTTCCGGAACAGGTCCATGCTTTCGGTGCGCTGAATCACTACGGTCCGAATGGTCCTTTCAATCCGTCCAAAAAAGACGGCCGCAGCTGTACGGACTGCCCGGAATATATGAAGTGCGCTTATAAAGCCCGCTGGGCGACCCGCAACTCCACTTTGTTTGTACCGGATGACCACATCAACTCTTTTGAAAGCAAAGTCAAACAGTATTCTGAATACAATCCGAATATGTGTATTTTTGACTCTGCGATCAATATTCAGGACACTTTTGTGGTCAATGTCAAATACAAAAACGGTGCTTTGCTGAACTATTCCGCCAACTTCTCCACCCCGTATGAAGGCTACCGTCTGGCGATCAACGGTACTCACGGCCGTCTGGAAACTCTGGAATTCAACAACCGCGGTGTGAATGCCATGCCCGATCCCAACGGCGGGGATCAGTACATCGACTACTATCCGATCTTTGCCGGACGTGAACGCATCAACGTGATTTCCGGTGCGGGCGGTCACGGCGGCGGCGACCCGCTGATCCTCGAAGATATTTTCCTCGGCGAAGATCCGGCCCGTAAATATGATATCCTCGCCAAATCCGTTGACGGTCTGCGGGCGATCGCAGTCGGTGATGCGGTATTCAACTCCATTAAAGACGGTGAAGTAAAAGATCTTACCGATTTTATGGTATGATTTCTTACAGGATTTTAAGGGATTTGAAAAATGATGCGCTTGACAGGAACTTTTCTGGATGAAATCAGTTTTGACATTCCCCATCACAACTGGGGAATGAAAGAATGGGACAGAGATTTTCAGGCGATGAAGGCCATGGGCATAAAGCGGGTCATCATGATCCGCTGCGCTCACAAAAATTTCATGACCTATGATTCCAAAGTCGTCCGCCGCCACAGTCCTTATATAATGCATACTCCTGCCATTGATCTGGTGGATATGTTTTTGACGCTGGCGGAAAAATATGATATGGAATATTATTTCGGCACCTGGCACTACTATCCGGACAGCTGCCGCAACTGGCGCGATCCGGAAATATTCAAGAAAGAAGGCGATATCAATCTTGAAATCATTTCTGAAGTGCAGGAGCGTTACGGACACCGTAAAGCGTTTCACGGCTGGTATCTCACCCACGAAGTCTGCAACAATAATCCCGGTACGATCGAGCTGTTCATCCGGCAGGGCGAACATGCCAAAAAGATCTCCGGCGGCAAGCCGACTCTGATCTCTCCCTATTTTGCGGGAGTCAAAGCCAACGGCGGTGCCAAACTCAACGGTTGGCGGGCGTTGACCGTGGAAGAACATACTGCGGATTGGGAACAGATATTCCGTCAGTTGCAGGGATATTTGGATTATGTGGCGTTTCAGGATGGTCATGTGCGTTATCAGGAGCTTGCCGCTTATCATAAAGCGACCCGGCTGCTGGCGGATAAATACGGGGTCACGACCTGGACGAATATTGAAAGTTTTGACCGGGATATGCCGATCACTTTCCTGCCCATAAAATGGGAGAAATTCCTCTGGAAATTGGAATCTGCCGAGGCAGCCGGCATACAGGACGGTATTACATTTGAATTTTCTCACTTCATGAGTCCGAACAGTATGTATAAATCCGCCCACGGTCTCTATGACCGGTATTGTGAACACTTCGGGATCCCGGCACGTTCCAAAGATTTCCATTGATGAGATGTTTTCTATTCTGGACATTGACCGTATTGACTGCGGTCAATGTTTGTGCAAAAACACCTGATGCTGATGAACTGCACCGCCGGGTCAAACGTTCCGGCGGTGAAGTTATCATCCAGCGCATACCGTCGGTGTCGGCGAAACGCAATTATTGTGTTCCGGCATCGGTGGATATGGTACTGCGTTATTATGATACCAGAGTCGGTCAGCGCACTTTGGGCAAACTTTTTGACTCATCAAAAAAGAACGGTACCTACTCCCGCAACATTGTCAAAGAGTTCGGCAAAGGTGAATTAAGCGGATTCCGCTGCGAAATCGTTTACGGGATGCTGCAGCAGGAGCTTGAGCGGCTCATCGAATTGTATACCAATTCTCCGGAGCTGAAAAGGTCGGTTCGTAAAAAATTCAAAAAGCAGCTGAGCAAAAGCGATACTTTTTTTGACCCGATGGATCCGGGGATCGTCCGTAAATTCACTCCGCAGGCGCGAAAGGAACTGCTCGCCGTATTCCCCAAAATATTGAAAACTTTTATTGACCGGGGCTGTCCGCTGCTCTGGTGTGTGATCATGAATTTTGATCCCCATGACCGTACTGATGGCGGTCACATGCGGGTTATTGCCGGATATGAGGAGAAAGACGGCAAAATTACCCGGATAATCTATCTCGATCCGTGGAGCAATAAGCGCAAATTCAAAGAGATGAAATACATGGATGCCGTGACCGAAACGACGTTGATTCTGGCGGTGATCCCGGATAGTATTGCCAATCAATAGCAATCAATTCCGCTTTATAATCAGATTTTCTGAAAACAGCTATTGACATTTGTGGTGCAGTTGAGGATATTAGTGATGTTCCATTAAAGTTTAGTGATGTCCCATTAAAGTAAGGAGAGAGACTGTGAAACGTAAAATTTTGTCAGCAGCGATGTTGTGTGCCGTTGTGCTTTGCGGGGCAGTGCCTTTTGAACGCAGTACCGAACCGGCGCCGGATCTGAAACCCAAACGGGCGAAATTGGCTCCGTCCGTACTGATGTACCCGGAAGTGCAGTATAAATACGGATTGTTTCAGAATTTTCTGCACGGTTACATTGACCGGCCGCTTTTTTTTGACCGTGCCACCCGTTACACCGGTAATTTTGAGTATATGACCGAGGAATCTATTGTCCGTGATGCTCAGATCATGAAAACTTACGGATTCAATGGCGGCGGCAACCTCTCCAATGCGATTTACGGCAGTTATGTCAAGGCCGGGGATTTCATGCTCAAAAATCTTGATAAAGTGCCCGGTTATTTGCATTTTCCGCAATTCGCTTTCGGTGAATCCGGTAAATACAATATCAACCAGGAGCGTTCCGCCAGGGTTTTGCGTTATGCGTTGAGCCACAAAGAATTTATGCCGACGATCAATGGCAAGATCCCGCTGTCGGTATACAACGCCAGTTATATTGAATTGTCCGGCATGCAGAAATTTCTGAATGCTTTGCGTAAAGAATTCGGCGATACTTTCAGCGTAGTTTGCGACCTCCGGCCGAGTCATCTGTGGGTCAGCGAATACAAAAAAAACGGCAACCTCAGTCCCGGTACCGTTGAAGAAATAAGAAAACGCCTGGAGGCACAGATCAAAGTCTATGACGGTTTCCAGCTGCATACCTGTCACGATGTTCTGGATAAAGAGTATCTGCAGACTCCGCACTTTGAAATTTTTGACCGCTATATCGAACCGATGGTCATGGAGATCATGGGCAGACCTGAAAACAAGGAAAAACTGCTGGTCGGCTTTGTGCAGCACGGCTACATCAACCACATGAGCGGGGTGAACCGCGGTGAATACGGTACTTACCGGATGCGCGGCATGCTCAACCGTCTTGCCCGTGCCAACTGCGATATGATCTTTTTCTTTGAGTGGAACGAATTCAATGAAAACACCTGCTGGCAGCCGACCCTTTACAATTCATTGGTCTTGCAGCGGCTGGTCAGATATTATTCCAATGTCATGCGCGGAGAATCCCCGCGTCCCAATCCCAATGATGATCTCAATGTGCCGCCTTTTGCGTTGAGTTACCGGGAAACACTCAAGCTCGGAGAAGTCCTGCGGTTTGAATTGCTCAATATCCCTGATACATTGAAAAGCAGCAAATATGATGTGAAACTGGAATTGCTGGACAAAGACGGTAAATCTCTGCATGTGTTCCCCGTGGAAACATTTGACCGCGGCAGAATGGATGTGGTGAATTATGCTGTTCCCACTGAAGCTCTGGCAAAACATGTGGTGATCCATCCGCGTCTGACAGTCACCGGTGCGGACGGCAGAGAATTGAAGTACGACGGTTTCCAGTACATCCGGCTGCTGCCGACATTCTGTTACAATTATAAAGATGTCCGGCACAGTTTGCGGGACATTCTGAAACCTGCCAAAGTTGAATTTACTGCCCAGGCTCTGGGCAATGGTCAGTACCGACTGAAAGGCATGATCAAAACCGGCGGCGAGAAACTTTCCAGCTTTGAAGTGACCGATTTCGGCAGAGAGGTTTTTGCTGTCGATCACTCCAATGAATTTGACCGCAGCAAATATGAGATCATTGTCGGAGATATCAATACCCGTGCCAGCGGTGCCCGTCCGGTATATATAGAGGTTTCCGGTACTGATGACTGGGATATCCGGGAATGGGGCTTCCCCAATGTTACGCTCAGGTCTCCCAAACGGGAAGGTAAAACGGTTGATTCCCAATGGCCGATCTGGGCTGCAAACAGCCGTTTCATTATGAAAATAGCCAAAGCAGATGCCGCTAAAACCGTTATCCGCTTCAATGTGGATGATGAGACCAAAGAGTTCGCGGTGGCGGATATCATGAAATACAAAACGGTTTCACACGCATATCCCAAATGCCGTCTGGATTGGGTGCATTATCAGCGTTTGCCGGACATCGCTCCGCGCATCAATGCTGAAAGTGCCGCATTTGATACCGTGGTCACTTCCGACCGCCAATATCCGGTTTATCAGGTGCGGGCGGTTACCACCTGCGGACGTATTTACCGTTCTGATGCGGTTATTCCGCGGGCGATCCCGGCTGAAACTGAGAAATTGAATGTAGTCAGCTCCACCACCGGAGAAGTGGTCACCCTGGATGCGTACAGTGCCCTGATCCCCAAAATGGATTGGCAGGTCGATCCGGCAGCCGGAGATATGCTGCTCAACAGCTTTGATTCTTATTTCCGGTGTGATCTGGGCGGCGGATATACTTATAATGACGCATTTCACGGCAATATCAAGCCTGCCGCCGGCAGCCGTCATGCTCCGAAATTCATTCAGGATGAAAAGGGCAGATATATGCTGGATTTCGACGGAAAAACCTACTTGCATTTTCCGGTGGAAGTTTTTCCGCGCGGCAGTTTCACGCTTAAATTCTCGGTCAGACCTGAACCGGATAATGATACCAAAAACTATGTATTGTTCCGGCACTACGGCGGTATTCTCGGTTCGGTGACGGTTTATTCCAAATTTGACCGGATCTGTTTTGCTTTCGGCGACCGTCAGTTGAATACCCACCATATTTCCACTGCGGTGGATATTCCGGCGGGCAAATGGTCGGATGTGGAAATCGCTTACGACTTCAAGAATGTGACCATCAAAGTTGACGGCAAGGGCAAATCCTATCCGCTTCCCAAAGCGCAGGCACTTTACTTCCGGCCGGGAATTTTCGGCGGGCATACCAAAGTTGAATTCGGTTTGCCGTCCGGTTCAAAAATGTTCAAGGGCAAATTGCGGAGCATTTCCATATATCACAATGCCGTTGAAAAATAAAAAAGATCTGCCTCCGGCGGCTTCGCCGGACGCGGCCCGAAAAAGATGGCGAAAAGAAAAATGCAAATATTTTAAAAAAAATCATAAACAGCACTTGCATTTTTCGGATAAAGGTGTATTTTATGTAACTGTTGACAGAGTTCAACAAATAATAAAGTGGCGTTGACAGCCCCATTTAAGCAAAAATGCGGGGGAGTAGCTCAACTGGTTAGAGTGCCACCCTGTCACGGTGGATGTTGCGGGTTCGAGTCCCGTCTCTCTCGCCATCTTTTTTACGACGGTATCGGTTTCCGGTACCGTCAATTTTTTTGTCCGGAAACCGGAAGCGGCGATGATAGCTTCCGGTGGCTGTGTTCCGGGAAAGATCAAAAATAATTTCCGATTTTTTTATTAAAGAGCTTTTATTTTGTGAAAAGCGTATTATATTTATCATCAGCAGCAATTTTTTGCTTTTACAGATATGATTTTGACGTGCCGGGGGTTCCGGCAACGGAAATCCGGTTTTCTGAGCGCACTGTTCCGCGCCTTGAACATACGCCCGGCGCAGTGATTTTTGAACCGAAAATCCGGTATTTTTCAGGAATACCGGGGCATATCGGTGCGAATTTACCGCATGTTTGGGAAAGTGGTTGAGCTTTTCAAAAGCATCCGGTCATCAGGATTACGGGTTTCTCCATTTGAAATCACCGGAGAAAACAGTGATGGCATCGCTCGCAGATGTGGAAACACAAAAGCGTTTGATCCGGCAGGAGTTCGTTTCCCGCCGGAAAGCGTTGGACGCAGAGTTGCGGCGGGAGTATGATGCCGCAATATGTGCGAATATACGTAACTTGCCGATATTTCAGGCAAGCGGGTATGTGGCGGCTTTTATCCGTCACGGTGCCGAAGTTGACCTTTCTCCGCTCTTCAAAGGCAAGCGGCTTTTACTGCCGCGTTTCGATGCGCGCAAAGGCGTGTATGAAATGGTTGTCATCGAAGATCTTGAGCTTGATTTGCTGCCGGGTAAATACAATATCCCGGAGCCGTTGCCTTCCCTGCCGGCGGCTGATCCGGATTTTGTAGCTTCCCAAGTGCTGTTTCTGGTTCCGGCGGTCGCTTGTGACCGTGCCGGACACCGTTTGGGACGCGGCGGCGGATATTATGACCGTTTGCTTGCCGGAGTGAAAACTCCTCCGGTGGCTGTCATCTACTCCTGCCAACTCTCAGACACAGTGCTGCCCGGCACGGAATACGACATCCCGATGGGAGTGATCGTTACCGAAAGGGAAGTCATAAATATACAAAAAGGGGAATAGGAGTTGGTAAGATGAATTTGATTGTGATTGTTGCGATTGCAGTAGCTGCTTCGGTCGCGGCAACGTTGGTGCTGGTGCTGTCGTTTCAGCGTCTCCGCCATGATGCCGCCCGCAGCAGTGCCGAAAAAATCCGCCGTGATGCGGAAAAAGAAGCTGAACATTTGCTGCGTGATGCCCGGGTTTCCGCCAAAGGGGAAACCATTAAAATGCGCGAAGAATGCGATGCTGAACTCAAAGAACGCCGCCGGGAACAGGCCAATGTGGAACGCCGTCTGGCGCAACGCGAAGAAATGCTTGACCGCCGCGCTGATTCCATGGATGCCAAGCTGAAAAATATTGAGAAACAGGAAGCCGATATCGCCCAGCTGCGCGAAAGAGTCTCCGCCAAAGAGCAGGAATTGAGCAAAAGCATTTCCCGGCAGATCGATGAATTGGAGCGTATCAGCGGTTATTCCCGTGATGAAGCCCGGGAAGTCCTGCTGGAAAAGTTGAAAAATGAGGTCAAAAATGAGTCCGGTCTGTTGGTCAGAGAGGTTCTGGAAGAGGCCCGGGAACGCAGTGAAAAAGAGGCGCGCCGCATCCTGACTTATGCAATGCAGCGTTATGCGTCAGATTGTACTTATGAGCGTACCACGACCACGATCCCGCTGCCCAATGATGAGATGAAAGGCCGCATTATCGGACGCGAAGGCCGCAATATCCGTGCCATTGAAAGTGCCACCGGAGTGAATATTCTGATCGATGATACCCCGGAAGCGGTGGTCATAAGCTGTTTTGACCCGGTGCGTAAAGAGGTTGCCCGCAGATTGATGGAAAAACTCATCGGCGACGGACGCATCCATCCGACCCGCATTGAGGAACTGGTCAAAAAGATCAGCAAAGAGCAGGAAGAAGAGTTGTTCCAGATCGGTGAAGCGGCAGTTCTGGAAACCGGTATCCCCGGAGTTTCTCCTCAGATCATGAAACTTTTGGGACGGCTCAAATACCGTTACAGTTTCTCGCAGAATGTGTTGCAGCATTCGCTGGAAGCCGCGTACTTCATGGGAATAATCGCTGCCGAATTGGGATTGGATGAGAAAAAAGCCAAACGGATCGGTCTTTTCCATGACCTCGGCAAAGCCATTGATCACGAGGTCGAAGGTCCCCATGCCCAGATCGGTGCCGATGTGCTGCGCAAATATAATGAAGCCAAAGATGTTATTCATGCTGTTGCCGCCCACCACGGTGAGATCGAAGCGGAATCCCTTTATGATATTCTGATCAACATTTGCGATACCCTCAGTGCTTCCCGTCCCGGTGCACGCAGTGAGACCACTGAACTTTACCTGAAACGGCTGGAACAGCTGGAATCCATTGCTCATGAATTCCAGGGCGTGGAAAGCTGTTTCGCGCTGCAGGCCGGACGCGAGATCCGGGTGGTTGTAACTCCGGAGAAGATCAGCGAAGGTGAAGCGCAGATGCTTGCCAAAGATATTTGCGGCAGAATTGAAAAAGAGATGACCTATCCCGGTCAGATCAAAGTTACGATCATCCGCGAAACCCGTTCCGTCGAATACGCCAAGTAACATTGAGTTCGGAGATGCGCGGAAATGTCACGGGTCGTATACCGTATTGATTTAAGACAGCTTCAGGAAAATTTCGCTGTTCTGAAACGTTTGGCGGGGAATTGCCGGCTCATGCCGGTGTTGAAAGCCGATGCTTACGGGATGGGGGCTTTGCGTATCGGTGCCGCATTGAAATCTGCCGGTGCGGTGCGTTTCGGAGCCGCTACGCTGGATGAAGCTCTTGAATTACAGAAACTCGAATTGCCGGTGCAGATATTGGGATTGCTCCCGGAGTGGGAGATCGCCGAAACCGTCAATGCCGGGATCGTTGCACCGGTGGCAAACATGCGTACTGCTGAACTGCTTTCCAGAGAGGCGTGCCGTCAGCAAAAAGAAGTGAGGATCGCAGTCAAGCTTGACACCGGTATGGGCAGAGCCGGATTCATGTCGGATAAAGCTCCGGAAAATATTGAAAAAATCGTCAAACTGCCCGGATTGGTGCCGGATTCGCTGTTTGCCCATTTTTCCACGGCGGCACAGCCGGATGTGTTCTTTGCCAGAATGCAGATGGAGCGTTATATCCAGGTGTATGAACAACTGACCCGGGCGGGCATACTCTTCCCCAACCGGCATCATGCCGCCGGGGATGCGATCTGCAAACTGCCGCGTTCGGTGCAGGAGCCTTTCAATATGGCGCGCCCGGGCGGTACGATGTACGGAGAAGATTTTTCAGGATTGTGTTCCCAGATCGTGGAATTGAAAACCGTGATCGGAGATATCCGGGAACTGCCTGCCGGAACATCTGTAAACTATTTCCGGACATATATTGCGCCCCGTCCGGTGCGGGTCGCGGTATTGCTGGCCGGATATGCCGATGGTATTCCGCTGGCATTGAGCAACTGCGGCAATGTAATTATTGCCGGTAAAAAATGTCCGGTACTGGGACGGGTGACCATGGATTATACGGTAGTCGATGTTTCAGAGGTTCCGGAGGCGGTGCCGGGAATGGAGGCTGTTTTGCTGGGTAAACGTCAGGATCAGTGCATAACCGTTGCCCAGTGGGGCAAATTGAAAAATACTCATGGTCATGATATCTGGTGTGCCATCGGAAGCCGTTCCCGGCGCGAATATGCGGATTGAGCCATGGACAGGAAATTCCAACAGCATATTCTGGCGGATTATTCTGCCGGCAGAAAAGTTGAACCGGTGACGCTCAAAGTACGCCGGGCGAAATTAAAAGCATTTGCCAAATTGCTGGCCGGATCCAAAACCGAATTCTATGCCGCTTTGAGTGCGGATTTGAATCGTGATTTTGCGGAAACCTTGCTGGCAGAATTGATCCCGTTGCTAAATATCATCAGATATATGGTGCGTAAACTGCCGCGGCTGCTGGCAGACCGGGCTTTGCCGGATTCATGGGCAACATTTCCGTCCCGGGGACGTTTGGTCAAAGAGCCTTACGGCAGAGTATTGGTCATATCCACCTGGAATTATCCGGTACTGCTGGCATTGGAACCGGCATTGGGAGCGTATGCCGCCGGAAACCGGGTGATATTGAAACTTTCACCCCGTTCTCCGCACAGCAATAATTTCATAAGAAATTTATTGGAAAAGATTTTTTCATCCGGAGAGATCATGCTGGTCGATCCGGAAGCCGGATTACCGGAATTGCTTCAATACCGTTATGATTATATTTTCTGTACCGGCAGCCGTAAAACCGGTCAGAAAGTGCTGCGTGCCGCAGCGGAGAATTGTACTCCGGCAACGTTGGAACTGGGCGGCAAAAATCCCTGTATCGTGGCAGATGATGCTGATTTGGCGGTTGCGGCGAAACGGATCGTCTGGGGTAAATTTTTCAATGCCGGTCAATCCTGTGCCGCACCGGATTACCTGCTGGTACACCGGGATGTCAAAGCGGAACTGATGAATCTGATCTGCAAAAATATCCGTAAAATGTATGGAGAACATCCGTTGGACAAACGGACATTTCCTGCCATGCCGGATCGGGAAGCCTATGAGCGTATCTGCCGGATGGCGGCTGAAGGCCGATTGGTTTTCGGCGGCGACCGTGATCCGGAGAAACTGGCTTTTGAACCGACTGTAATTGACCGGATCGAAGCTGATTCTCCGCTGCTTACGGAAGAAATATTCGGTCCATTGCTGCCGGTACTGGATTTCAGCAATGATACTGAATTGTTCCGGAAACTGCAGCTTATTGAACATCCGCTGGCACTGTATTGTTTCGGCGGCAGCCGTAAATTGCGCCGTAATTTGCGTGATTTCATTCCTTGCGGTGCATTGGTATTCAATGATGTACTGGTGCATTTTTCCAACATGCACATTCCGTTCGGCGGCGTGGGGTACAGCGGCAGCGGGGCTTACCACGGTGCGCGAACTGTAACCACGTTTGTTCATGAAAAACCGGTGTTGTCGCGCTGGAATTTTCCGGATTGTTTTTTACGTTATCCGCCTTATGGCAAATTTTTCCGTAAAATCGTGGAATTTTTGACTCATGTCCGGTAAATTGACTGTTATCATGGGGCCGACCGCGTCCGGCAAAAGTGCATTGGCACTCCGGTATGCCGCTGAAAATAATGCCGAGATAATTTCAGCGGATTCCATGCAGCTGTACCGGGATCTGCCGATCGGTACTGCCCAGCCGACTCCGGAGGAGCTGCGGCAGATACCGCATCATCTGACCGGAATATATCCGTTGGAGGAACGTTCAGAAGTATTCAAATATTGCGAGCTTGCCCAAAATGCTTTACAGGATATATGGAGCCGTGGCAAAAATGCGGTTTTGTGCGGTGGTACCGGAATGTATCTGAAAGCATTTCTGTATGGCATTGATGATATGCCTGCCGACCGGCAGCTGCGTTTGAAACTTGACGAATTGTATGATTCTGATGCCGGAGAAGTAGAACTGCATGCGCGGATGAAAGAACTTGATCCTGGTGCGTATGAAAAGTGGAAGTTGTGCCGCCGCCGTTTGATCCGGGCGTTGGAAGTTTTTTTGATTTCAGGGAAAAGCATTCTGGAATTGCAGAGCCGCCGGGCACCGCAGCTGCGTTATCCGGCAGAGGTGTGGAAACTTGATCCGGAACCGGAAATTCTCAAAAAACGGATCGCCGCCCGGGCTGAAAAGATGCTGGCATCCGGCTGGATCGAGGAGGCGGAAACCGCAATTGCCGCCGGCTTGTTCACCTCGCCGACCGCCCATCAGGCATTGGGGTACCGGCAGATCGGGGAATATTTGCAGGGCAGCTTTTCTTATGATGAATTGCTGAAAAAAATTTGTACCGCGACCTGGCAGTATGCCCGGCGGCAGCGGACATGGTTCCGGCATCAGCATCCGGAAGCGGAAATTGTTTCAGGAGAAAAAAGGTTATGAACATTCAAAAACTTGAATTGCGTATTGATTGGAAAGATCAGGATTTGCTGGGTCATGTGAATAATCTGGCGGTGATCGGTTATTTTCAATCGGCGCGGATAGCGATCTGTGAAAGCATCGGATTTGCTCCGGTTGTCGGAATGCATTATGGGCCGATCGAGGCGGCAACCGAGGTGCAGTTTCGCAAACAGCTTCATTACCCGGGAAACATCACGGTATTGACAGGGGTGGAAAAGATCGGTAATACCAGTTTTATTCTCAATCACCGGATCGTGGACAGTTCCGGTGAAGTTGCAGCTTATGGCAAAGAGGTGATCGTCTGTTTTGATTTTCATAAACAGTGCAAAATTCCGGTGCCGGAGAGTGTTCGCCAACAATTATATAAATATTTGCTGTCAGAAGATTGCAAAAATTAATAAATGATATTACATTTATCAGAAGTTAGTTTGTCCTGTTGATATGGAGGCATCTGAAAAATGAATTTGTCAATGGCTGGAGCTGTTCTCACGGCATTGTGGCTGCTCGCAGCCATATTGATCCCGGATCGTATCCCTATGGAAAAATGGCGGATACCTGAAAGTATGCGTTGGGCGGTGGTTGGTTTGGCAGTCGTATTTGCGCCGGCAGTATGGATGTTTATTTGGATTTCAGGCGGCTGTACTGTTTTGATAAACTATAAATCCATGCTTGAAGAACGGAAAAGATTGAAGCGTTTGAATGAGTTGAAATTCGAGAATTCACGGGGGTTATTTGACGTTGACAGCAACAATGATACCGATTCGATCCTCAAAATCAAAGAGATTTTGATCACCGCCATTGAACGTAACGGCAGTGATATATTCATTGATCCTCTGCCGGATGGCGGTTCAACCGTCCGGATACGTGCCAACGGTTCGCTCTTTCAAATCGACGAGTTACCGTCTGATCTGGCAAAAAGCGTGACCAGTGCCATTAAAGTTGTTGCTCACATGGATATTTCCGAACACCGTCAGGGACAGGACGGTGCGTTTTCAATCAATTTTGAGGGACGGGCGATAAGTTTCCGTGTCGCCAGTGTGGGGGCATACTCCGGTGAAAAACTTTCCTTGCGTATTCTCGGTTCGGCATCAGGGGTGCGTAATCTCAATGATTTGGGGCTGGATGCCGGTGAATTGGGATTGCTGAAAAAAGCTGTCGGCTTGCCATCTGGACTGGTGTTGATGTGCGGTCCGACCGGCAGCGGTAAAACTTCAACTCTTTATGCGATGTTGCAAAACGTTGATTTTTCGCTGAAAAATGTGATTTCTATTGAAGATCCTATTGAAAATATCATTCCCAATGTCAGTCAGATCGAAGTAAATAACAAAGCAGGTGTAACGTTTGCTTCAGTATTGCGGAATTCTCTGCGTCAAAACCCGGATATCCTCTGCGTAGGTGAGATACGGGATGCTGAGACTGCCGGGATCGCCGTGCAGGCGGCTCAGACCGGACACCTGATCATTGCCACGGTTCACAGTAATGACAATCTGGGGACGATTGACCGCTTGCAGAATTTGGGCGTACCGTTGCGTACTGTTGCCGCAACACTGCATATAATCGTTTCCCAGCGCCTGGTAAGAACCTTGTGTCCGCATTGCAAAGTTCCGGCTCAATTGCCTCCGGAATATGTTGAATATTTCAACAGTGTAGGTTTGCCTTTGAATAATATATTTGTTTCCCAAGGGTGTCCGGAGTGTAATAATACCGGATATATCGGCAGAAAGGCGGTCTTTGATATTCTGGTGCTGGATGCGGAAATGCGGGAAATGCTGGAAGATGAACATACTACCATGGCATCGGTTCAGGCATTTCTTGAAGAACGTTTTGGGACCAATGTACTTGCTTACAAAGCTCTTGAATTGGTCTCCAGAGGAATTACTTCGTTGGATGAAGCCAATCGGGTAACCTTTGATTTGGGGTGAAAAATGATCATTGATATTGCAGTTTGGATTGTTATATTGGTTGCAGCCGCCATTGGATGGCAAAAGGGGATGTTTGCCGGCGGTAAAACATTATTCAATTGTTTTGTGGTCACTTATCTGGCGATATATATCGCGCCTTTGGTAAATTCTGAAGTGGCAAGTTTTATTCCCAAAAAACAGCATGGATTTCTGGCATTAGGCACACTGTTGATATTGTTGGCAATATTGACAGTGGGAATTATCACGATCTGGAACAAGCTCAGTCAGAAATATGTTTTTCTGGAATATTCCCGGGTTATGGAAAGTATGCCGAATTTGAACCGTATCATCGGGATATTATTCGGTGGTGCCGCCGGATATATTATTGCGGGGACAGCATTGTTGACAGTTTCATTGCTGCCGTTTGATGATTTGCTGATCGTGGATAAAAAAGAGGTACTCCGCAAAGCTGACAGCATGGTGATCGCCAATGCGCCTTACCGGTTATGCAATCATGCTGAAAAGCCGGTCGAAAATGTGGAAACGGTTGAATTGACCGAAGCAACTCCAGAATCGATCAATGAGAAGATTGAATTTGCCGTCTTTGAAATGGCCGAGGTCGATGATAAAGTATTGCCTCCGGTAACTGATAAACCTGTTTTGATCCGGAAATAATCAGCATGTCCCGGGCAAAGAACGGATTGTTGACTTATGCGGGGTGCATACTGTTCATGGTGTGCGGCGCACTCATATTTCTGACCGGATGTACCTCGGAACGGAATATTTCAGAAAATCTGCAAATACTGCAATTGCAGGCAAGTGAAAATTTGCCGCAAAAATTGATCCTGACGGCTCCGGAACATCGGGTAGTGCTCTTTCATAACAGTACTGCGGCAGTGGTCGACGGTGTACCGGTTTTGCTGCATGATCCGGCAATGCGTTCTGCTGACGGCCGCTGGGATCTGGCGGAAAATTCTGTGCGCGGTATTTTGCAGCCGGTACTCGCGCATGCACCTTTTCCCATCCGGAGAATAGTGGTCGATCCCGGACACGGCGGACATGATAACGGTGCGGCAGCGGTCAACGGCAGGAAGGAAAAAGAGCTGAATTTGGAACTGGCAAAAAAGATTGCCGCTTCACTGCGTCAATGCGGTTTTTCAGTTTATATGACCCGAAACAGTGACAAATACCTGACCTTGGATGCCCGTACTGCATGCGCAAAAAAGTTGAATGCCGATCTGTTTATTTCCGTCCATCACAATGCTTCGGCGGTCAACCCCGATGCCGCAGGGATGGAAACGTTTGCTTTGCTGGTCAAAGATCCCGCTGAATTGTCCCGGACATTGCCCTCGCTCAGGTTGGCATATCTGGTCCAAAAAGAACAATTCGGAGTGAACCACTCTTTCGGACGCGGTGTGAAAACCGCCCGGTTCAAAGTGCTGCGAACTGCTCCATGCCCGGCAATATTGATCGAAGCTGGCTTTTTGACCAATGCAAAAGATGCCTTCCGGTGCAGTGATGCCCGGCATCAACAGAAACTTGCTGATGCCGTCGCCCGGGCAGTAAGGGGATTCAACGCGCGTTGAATAATACGCCGTCCCACTGCCTTTGTGAAAGATATTATGAGAGACCTTTAGTGTCTCTCATAATATTTTTATATCAATCCAACCGCTTTGCGGACTTTATCAAGAGTTTTGGCAGCCTCTTCCCGGGCGCGCTCTCCATTTTTGCGGAGGAGTTCGTTGACGAAATCCATGTTGTTTTCCAATTCGGCACGGCGGGCGCGCATGGGTTCAAAATGGGCCCAGATCTTCTCAAAAAGAGCTTGTTTGGCGTGACCGTAACCGTAATTTCCGGCGCGGTAACGGGCTTTCATTTCCTCTAATTCCGCTTCCGTGGCAAAAAGTTTATAGAGAGCCACGACATTGCAGTGGTCAGGATCTTTGGGATCTTCCAGAGCTTTGCAGTCAGTGACAATATTCATAACCGTTTTACGCAAGGCTTTTTCTTTGCCGAAAATCGGAATGGTATTATTGTAACTTTTGGACATTTTCTGTCCGTCAATACCCGGTACGATCGCAACGGTTTGAGGGATGTATCCATCCGGAATGGTAAAGATATCACCGTATTCATTGTTGAATTTTATTGCCAGATCGCGGGTTATTTCCAGATGTTGTTTCTGATCTTTGCCGACCGGTACAAGATTGGCATTGTAAAGGAGAATATCTGCCGCCATGAGTACCGGATAGGAAAAGAGTCCGTTATTGGGCATGAAACCTTTGGCGGTTTTGTCTTTGTAACTGTGGGCGCGTTCCAGGAAACCAACCGGAGTCACAGTATTGAGTATCCACATCAATTCGCATACTTCCGGTACTGCGGATTGACGGAAAAATACAGTTTTATCCACATCCACTCCGCAGGCGAGGAAATCCAGTGTCAGGTTGACAACGCGTTCCCGGAGCTGTTCTGGTTCCGGATTGGTGGTCAATGCGTGGTAGTCGGCAATAAACAGAAAACTTTCGCCCTTTTCCTGCAGATTGCATACCTGACGCATGGCACCGAAATAATTGCCCAAGTGGGGGGTCCCGGATGGCTGAATACCGGTCAAAATTCTCATTTGTACATTCCTTATATCTCTAAATTCAAAAAATTCTCATACGTTTACAGCCGGTATCCGGCGGCACCGTCACCCAGCGCGCAGATGAAACTGTCCGCTTTGATGCCGGTTTGCCGTTGATATTCCCGGCAGACCGTTTGGGCATATTCTGCGGCTTTTGCGGCGCGCACAAGGTGAATAGTTATTCCTCCGAATCCGCCGCCGGAAAGTCTGGCCCCCAGACATCCGGGAGTGTTTTTGGCAATGGAAATAAGCGTATCCAGTTCCGGAGAGCTGTTTTCAAAATTCAACCGGCTGGATTCATGTGATTCAAACAGCAGTCTGCCGAAACTGCGGATATCGCCCTCAGTGAGCAATCTGCCGGCAGTATGCACCCGGGAACACTCGCAAACCACATGCTGGGCGCGGCGGAATTCCCTCCAATTCAAATTGGCACGGGCGGCAGAGAGCTGTTCCGGTGAAACATCCCGCAGCGTGGATACTCCGGGAAAGATATTGGCAAGCTTGCCGGCGGCATTTTCGCAATCTTCCCGGCGGAGATTGTAGTCAGAATCGACCAGAGTATGTTTTTTCATTGAATTGATGACCACAAATGCGTATCCGGGAGGCAATTCAAATGAATTGACCACTTCCGCACTGCGGAAATCACTCATGATGATCGAATTTTTTGCTCCGAAAAGCGAGCTGAATTGATCCAGCAGACCGCTTTTCAGCCCGAGGTAGTTGTTTTCCACACTCTGTCCGGCGCGGGCAAGTGCCGCCGGGTCATTTTCCAGTCCAAGTCCGAAAGCGATGCTGAAAGCCAAGCCGCAGGAAACCTCCAGTGCCGCTGAACTTGACATGCCCGCTGACAGCGGCACATGACTTTCCAGCGCGGCGCAGAATGCCTGCCGGGGCATACCGTACTTCTGCAATTCCCGGAGCATACCGATGATATATTTGCTGCCGTTGCGCGGCGGCGGGCCATCCAATGCCGACAGCTCAAAATTCATTTCACTGCCGCTGCGGAAATCCATGACCGTACAGGTCGTCCCGGTTACCGGGGCAATGGCAAAATTTGCCGTCTGTTCCACAGCACAGGAGAGTACAAAGCCCTCATTGTAATCGGTGTGGTTGCCCAGCACCTCCAACCGTCCGGGAGCTTGTGCCGCCGCAACGGGCATAAAGCCGAACCGGTCGGAAAATTTATTGATCAAATTCTCCATTATCAAATCCTTACATAAAGCAAATCCTGGAAATACACTGGTCAAAACTTTCTTTGCCGCTTAAAATATCGATTTCGATCCGCAGGTAGTAGATCGGCACATCGCAACGGTTCATTTTGGGAATACGCACCGCATCTTTTTCTGTCGTTACGATCATTTCCGCACCTGCTGATTTTGCCTGATTCACAAAATCAATGATCTCCTGTTCGGTATAGCGGTGATGATCAGCGAAGCGGTCGGTATAGACCAGTTCCGCGCCGAAATCTTTGAGAAAACGCTCAAAACTGTCCGGTCTGGCGATTGCCGACAGGGCTGCGACTTTGGCTTGATACAGTTTTTCCAACGGCAGCTGTTCTCCGGTAAGAAATTTCACGAGGTGCTGGGGTTTGTGACAACATTCGATGATTTCCGCCCGGCGGGTGTGCTTGTGGATAAAGCGTTTCAGATGATTGATACGGTGGCTGCCGTCGGATTTGGTCAAAAAGATGTAATCCGCCCGGCGGATATTTTTGATAGGTTCCCGCAGAATACCTCTGGGCAGCACATGACCGTTACCGAAAGGATCTGTCGCATCGACCAGCACGATATTGATGTGCGGTTTCATCATCAGATACTGGAAGCCGTCATCGAGAATGATCACATCGCTCTGGAAATGATCAATGGCATAAATGCCGGATTTTACCCGGTCTTTGTCCACCACGACCGCCACATTGCGCAAATTACTCGCCAGCATGTATGGTTCATCTCCGGCATATTCAGAGTTGAGCAGCAGATTTTTGCCATCAGAGACCACTTTGGGCGGCGGTTCGATCTTGCCGTGCCGGAAGGCGTGAAGCACTTTGTCTTTGAATGAACGTTTTTTGCTGCGGTAGCCGCGGCTGAGAATGGCAACTTTGCGTCCCATGCCGGAAAGGGTCCGGGCAAAAACCTCCACCACCGGAGTTTTTCCGGTGCCGCCGCAGCTCAAATTGCCGATACTGACGACCAGACAGCCCAGCGCATGATTGCGGATGACCCGTTTGTCATACATCCACAGCCGGAATTGGACAGCCATGCGGTAAAATCTTGATGAGATAAAGAGCAGATTTATCAATGCACGATCGAGCCATTTCCGGCGGCGGCCGGAGATGACTTCCAAAAAATACTGTTCAAGATTTTCAGTGTCAAATTTAAATTTATGCATCGTTGATACTCCAAACAAATAATATAGTGCATAATTACACAAGGTGCAACCCTTGAAAAAAATTTTTAAGGTGCTAAATTACCAGAGAAACGTATTTCGGGAGCATTTTTAAAAATTTAGTCAGGAGCAGAGACGATACTATGCCGGAACTGCCGGAAGCAGAAACTATCGGCAGAGCTTTGGAAAAAGTTCTGTGCGGCAGAAAAATATGTGCCGTCGAGGTGTTCACTCCTGCCATGCGGAGTGCTTTGACCCCGCTTGAACATGCCGGTTTGCCCGGACGCAGGATCGTGTCGGTGCGCCGCCGGGGACGGTATCTGACTGCGGCATTGGATGATAACCGGGGATTGCTGATGCATTTCGGGATGTCCGGAGTGGTGCGGGTGGAAAGCGGTGATGTGCCCAGACGCAAACATGAACATGTATTTATTCATTTGGATGACGGTAATATTTTCCGTTTTGAGTGTACCCGCAGATTCAGTTTGCTGGAGGTGCATGAATTGACCGCAACCGGATTTCCTGCGGTATTGGATCAGCTGGGCGTGGAGCCTTTAAGCGGGGATTTTACAGGAGAATACCTTGCCAATGCTTTCTCCCGCCGGAAAATTCCGGTAAAGGTCGCTTTGATGGATAATGCCATTGTTTGCGGGATCGGCAATATTTATGCTACTGAAGCTCTCTTTGTCGCCGGGATCGACCCCCGGCGTGCTGCCGGAGAGGTGAGTGCTGCAGAGTGCCGTCGGATCGTTGCTGAAGCGGTACGGATATTGCAGGAGGCTATTATCTGCGGAGGAACTACGATCTCGGACTTCAAGAGCGTGGACGGCAGCGAAGGGAAATTTGTACAGAAATTGCAGATATACGGTAAACGCGGTGAAGTTTGTCCGAGATGCGGGGAGATCATCGACAGTTGTCAGCTCGGCGGCAGGACCAGTGCTTTTTGTCCGGGGTGTCAGAAATGAAATTCAGACCGGAAATTTATGGCATGATCGCTGTGACCGGGCTTTTGACAGGGTGTATGTCATATCCGCCGGCAGAAAAGGCCGTGACACTGCAGCAGTTTGATTCTGCCAGTGAAGCTGCCGGACAGAAACGTGCCGCAGCTTTTGCCAACGGTTTTGCCCAGGCATTGAAAAACGGCGATTTTTCTTTGTGGCAGACGCAGATGCCGGAGCATGTCAAAAGCCGGGTCAATGCCGGGATTTTCGCCCGGATGCGCGAAGAATTGACCGGGATGTTCGGCGAATTTGAGTCCGGCAGATATCTGGGCAGTTTGCAGAACCGGGATTTGCGGGATCATTTGTGGGTGTTGCGGTTCAAGAAGGATGGGAATGTCCGGGAAATAATATATCTGGTGCGGATATTCCGCAATGAAAAAGGTCTTCCGGAAATAAGCGGTTTCGGAGTCAAGAGGTCATTATGAGTGTTACAGAAAAACAGCGAGGATTGTACAGCGCGATCAAAGAAAAAATTTCCCGTACAGTCAGATTTCCATTGCGGTTGACTGACACGGCACAGCGGTTGGGGATACCGTTGCGGGAATTGTATGACACTCTGTGGCAGATGTACCGGAAAAAACTTCTTGACCGGGAAATCGACATCCGGGTGCAGCTGCAGCCGATACTTGATAAAAAGTATGTCAATGCCGCTCATCTGGTCAGCGCACCGCTGCTCACCCCGGAAGAGGTGTTGCGCGGTGAATATATCCCCGGTGACGGACAACGGCATTTTGCCACGCTGGCTCTGCCCCGGGAATTTGCCGGAGAGACCGGACGGTACTGCAGTTTTCAAGTTTCCGATAACGTTATGGAAAAAAGACGGATATACAAAGGGGACATTGCGATATGCAGTATCGGACAGATGCCCCGTCACGGGGCACCGGTATTGTGTGTGATGCCGGGAGGCGAGGTGTGCATCCGGAGTTTTTACACGACCAATACGCCGTTTTTTGAATTATCCACTCCGGATCATGAAGAAGCTGTGATGCTCAGCTATTACAGCGATTGGCACCGGGTCGTCGGGGTGGTGATTTCGGTACAGAAGTTCATTCTTGCCTGGGAAGGGGCATCGATGAAACATATTTCAGAACCATTGGAGGATAACGGATGGTGAAATTTACCGCATCAGAGAGAGATTCGCTTATCCGGCGTGCCGCAGATATACCGGAATTGCTGAAAAAAAATCTTTACAGTTACGCCCCGGATCGTCCGCCGGTTTTGCTGGCGGGGGCTGATTATTACGGAATATGGGTGGAACATAATCAGGATGCTTACTTTCTGGCAGATATGTTTCCGGAAGCAGCCTGGGAATCCCAGAAAATATTTATGGATAATCAGCGTGCCGATGGATTGATACCTGCCGCAGTGCGCTTTGAACCGCGCGTAGTGCGTTACGCTCAGCTGCAGACGGTGTGGCCGTTTGCCCGGTGCGCTCTGGCTGTTGCCGATAAATGTCACCGGCCGGAAGAGGATTATGCGCGCATCTACCGCTGTGCATGTGACTATGACGGGTTTCTGCTGAAGTACCGGAACCGTTCCGGAAGCGGCATGGTGGAGATGTTTTGCGAATATGATACCGGTCATGACCGTTCACCCCGGGTGAAAGATGGCGGCATTCCGCATGCCTGTCCGGATGGAGATGCTGCTAATATGCCTGAATTACCCTGCATGCCCTTGATCGCTGCCGACCTTTCTGCCATGCGGTTCGGAGCTTTGGAAGCGATGGCTGAACTGGCGGAACGTCTGGGCAAATCGCCGGAAGCGGCGATACATAAAGAACAGGCACTGGAATTGAAATCCCGGATGATGGAGAAACTTTTTGATGCCGGAGATGAATTTTTCTATGACCTTGCTCCGCAGGGATTGCGAAAATACCGTACGGAACACATTACCAGAATATTTCTCAATAAAGTGGTGGATCAGGAGCTTTTTGACCGTATTTACAACCGGTATCTGGCTCCAGGGAAAGAATTTTTTACCTCATTCCCTTATCCGGCGGTCTCCCCGGAAGATCCCTCTTTCTGTAAAGAACTGCCGATGAATTGCTGGGGTTCAAATACCCAGATGCTGACTCTGATCCGGGCATTGATCTGGATGCCTGAATATGGAAAAAACGCCGATTTGCAGGAAATTCTGGGCAGATTTCTGCGGGCATATTGTGATTACAGCAATGATTTTACCCAGGAGATCAATCCATTCACCGGAGCTCCGGTATCAGAAAGTGCGAATTATTCGCCGTCATTGCTTTTGTTCAAAACGGCATGTGAAATATTGAAAGGGTGAGTATGGCACTGGAATTGAATCAGCGGACTGTTTTCAGGCGAACCGGAGAATTTGCCCTGCTTTATGATCCTGACCGCAAATATACCGTGTCGTTGAATAAGACCGGAATTATGATTTATGAATTGCTCCGGAAATTTGATGATTTGGAAACGGTTTTGACCGAATTTGCCGGAGATGACCGGGACAAACGCGGGGATGTGGAAAACTTTTTGCGAATGCTGACCAATGCCGGTTATCTTGCCGGATACGATACACCCGCTGAAATAAAACCGGCAGTCGCACAATCCGTTTTGCCGGATGAACACAAATATTGTATCGGCAACAGTATGTCCGGCACCTTTGAAACCGGCGACCGTCTGGAAGTATGCAATTGTCCACCTGCCAGATTGCAGCGCGGAGATGTGATAAGTTTTTTAAGCAGAAACGGTATTTATGTCGGACACCGGATCGTCGGAGGCAGAACCGGACGCTGGATAACCATGGGGGATAATAATGACAGATTTGATCGTCATCCGGTGACATTGGAACAGAACCCACGGCTTATAACCGGGAGAGTCCATTTCGGCAGATATTATCCTGTCGCCGGTGGTAAAGCCGGGATGCGGCATTTTTATTTTGTCCGCTTCAAACGCCGCTGCCGCCGGATAGGCATTGCCATTGTCAAAACTCCCGTGCTGTTGTTGCAGAAGTGTTGTTTCTGGAGAAAAACTCCCGACCGGCAGACTGATTTCGGCAAACTGATCCAGTATTCATACCGCGGCAAAGTCATCGGTTGGAAAATCAACGGCAGGATCGTTTACGCCCGGCATATTTTACGTTTTTCCTACCGTTTGCCATCGTTGTAAAAAAAATCTGGAAACGTAAGATATGGCAAAACGTTTTTTTATGGGCAGCGATAAATTTCTGCCGGAATTGATCGCTGAAAATATACTTGCCGGATATCAAAGCGGTACGGCACCGGATCTCGGTAATATCCTGTTGACTCTGCCCGGAAAACTTGCCCGGCAGAAAGTTACCGCGCAACTGGCAGTAAAAGCTGAGCACGGGGTACTGCTGCCGCAAATACTCACTCCGTCACAGCTTTTGCGTTACAATACGGAACAATCAGGTCTGCCGCCGCCCATGGCAGATGAATTATTATGGATGCAGACCGTAAAAGAGGCAGTGCGGACACCGGAAAAATTTGATCTGCTTTTTTCTGAAGTATCTCCTCCCGGAGATCATTTGGCTGCCGGACGTAAATTTCAGGCGTTGCGTAATGAAACTTCCCGCGGCGGTATTTCTCTGGCTCAGCTTGCTCCTTTTGCCGGGGAAAGAGGCAGTCAGCTTGCCGAACTGGAAAAAATATATCTGCGGCAGCTGGAAAAGGCGGGGTATTCCGATCCGCTGGCTCTGGATCTTCTTGCTGCCGGAGATATTACGGCATTTGTTCCGGGCATGAAAATCATCATTGCCGGTATTCCCGATATGCCCAATATGCTCCGGAAAAAACTGGAGAATATCGACCGGCTGTTCCCGGATATGATCGAAATCTGGATCCATGCTCCGGAGACGCAGCAACATGAATTCGATCAATGGGGTGTGCCGATCGCCGATATATGGCTCAATAAACCGCTGCTGCTGCCGGAAAACAGCTGGCATTTGGTTCTCAATCCGGCGCAAGCGGCATATTTTTCAGCACATCTGGCAGTGAAACACGGCAGCTTTATGCCCGAAAAATGTGCTGTAGTACTCAGTGATCCGGAGATGACCGGAGTGTTCCGGACGGAATTCGGCAAATTCACCGATCCGCAGGGTAATCCATTGGAAGTTTTTGATCCCTCCGGAGTTCCGATGCGTAAGCTCCGGCTGTGGCAGTTGGGACATAAGTTGTGTGCATTGCTGAAAAATGATGGGGATTTTACCTGTGCAGTTGAATTGCTCCGTTCTCACGATTACATGCTGCATTTGGGGACGGCGGCGGAAATATTACCGGCATTGGATGAGTTTACAGCCCGGAGTGTTCCTGATGATTTGGCGCAGGCGGTGATCCTCGCGGAAAATGAAAATTTAAACCGTTGCGGCAGCGGAATAGTGAAAGCTGCATTGAAAGAACTCTGTAATTGGCAGAAACTGCTCAATGCGTTGAGTGTTCCGGAATTTCTGCGGGAATTTTTCCGTACCGTTTATCCGGAAACGTTGGCTATCGACAATGAATCAGTTGAGCAGGTTCCGTTTGCCGCAGAGTGTGCTGTTTTCCGGAAACAGCTGGAGGAGTTTGAGTCCATCCCGGGAAGTGTGACCGGATTGGGCAGCAAACTGCAATTGCTGGAAATATTTTTCAATCGCTGCGGCAATGCTTCAGTTGCCGCCGTTCCCGGGAATAATGCTTACGATCTGGAAGGGTGTCTGGAGATGCCGTTTCTGGATGCTGAACAGATCATTTTCTGCGGACTGAATGATAAATTTTTCCCGGATCGTATTGATACGACTCCGTTTCTTACTGATTCCATCCGCCGGAAAGCCGGATTGCGGAGCAACCGTGAAACCGGGGCGCGGGCGCGTTGTCATTTGCAAAGTGTGCTGGAATGCCGGAAGTCCGGGAATGTGGATTTCCTGATCTTGCGCCGGGATGAAACCGGGGACGTACTGCGTCCGTCAACTTTACTTTTTGCCGGAGATGCTTTGCCGGAACATGAGTTGATGACCCGTTGTGATCTGCTTTTCAAAGACCCGGACATATTGCCCGAAGTGGCCGGAATATACGGGAAAAAACAATTCCGTCTCCTGCCGGAATTGGATTGTCTGCGGGAAAAAGATTCCGGTTTGCCGCGGTTATCGCCCACATTTCTGGATGATTATCTGACTTCTCCATATCTTTTTTACCTGCGGAGAGTCCGGCAGGCAGAAGTTGTTGAATATTTACGTGAAGAACCGGATGCCCGGCTGTCGGGTATTTTACTGCACCGGGCGGTGGAGCTGCTCGGAACGGCGCATTTTACTTCTGCGTCGGCTTTGGAAAAGGCTTTGGAGCGCAATTTTGACCGGGCACTGGCAGAACGTTTCGGTGAACCGCCGCATCCGGTTCTGATCGGGCTGCTGGCTGATAATCTGCGGCAGCGTTTGAAGCCGGCAGCTGAATTGTTGTTCCGGGAACAGTGCCGTGGATTTCAGCCGCTGGCGCATGAATATAAATTGGAAAATGTGGAACTTGCCGGAGCATTATTTTCCGGAAAAATAGACCTCATTGAATATAATCCCGGCTTGAACATCCTGCGTATCGTGGATATGAAAACCGGCAAATACGAGCCGGTGGCAGATGCACATTGCAAAAAATCCGGAGCAAAAATCGAATTTCACAAATTACAGCTGCCGCTTTATGTTCTGCTGTTGAAAAGCGATCCCGGATTTCGGGAAAAATTTCCGGAGACTGCCAATGCCGGTTTTGAATGTGCTTATCTGAATTTACCGCAGAGTGTTACTGACAGTTGTCTGGAAGTCTGGAATACGGAAGATTTTGAAGCTGTCCTGCCTGCGGCATTGGAAAAAACCGCTCAGATCATTGCCGGAATTTTGAATTTCCCGGAACATATATTGTCTGAAAATCCCGATAAATTCCGGAAAAACCGCAAATGCAAAGATTGGCATTTCCTGTTCCCCGGCGGGATGCGTAACGGAATTGCCGGTGTGAAATGGGATGAGCCGGAACCTCCATCTGCCGGAAGTGATTCTGCGGAGGGCAGGAAAAAAAAGTCGGTCGAAGCGGAAATCGTCACCCCGGAAACACTGGTCATCCCTGCCGCTCCGGAAAAAATATGCCGCTGTTGTGATTGTCCGGAATCCCGGCGGCAGAACTGCAGTTGTTTTCACGGGATGTCCGGAGATTGCAAATCTTTCAACGGATTCAAGTGTTTCAATGTCATTACCGCCTCTGCCGGTACCGGCAAGACCACCCGATTGGCAATGCGTTTTATCCAATTGCTTGCTTACGGTGCCGATCCGGCTCAAATCATGGCGGTGACATTTACCAAAGATGCCGCCGGAGAGATTTTTGACAGCATTATCAAATGGCTGCTGACATTTGCCGGGGGAGCGTGTGATATGAATTGCCGCCAGCTTGACCGGCACGCGGTGCTGGAGATATTGCGGAAGCTGCTCAACAGTGAAAAAGAGCTGCAAATCGGTACGATCGACAGCTTTTTTATGAAACTGGTCACGATTTATGCACCGGAATTAGGTATCTGGGGAGATATTTCGGTAACTGACCAGAAAGATTTGCGCCGGATCCGGCGCACGATCCGGGAATGGATCCGGGAGGTTTCCGGTTCCGGACAGCTCGATACGCTGCGGGAAATGCTCAAAAGTGCCAATGTCAATGAGAACCGGGGCTTCGCCGGGAGTCTGTTGGAGATATTGAAAGATGTTTATCCATTCTACTTGACCAAAGTGCGTCGGAGCCGGAATAATATCATGCCGCAATTGGAATATTTCCCGTGGTCCCCTGATGTCGGAGAGCTGCTCGCTCCGGAAACACTGGAAAATATTTCTGATGCATTACGGGAGTTTGCCGGACAGCTCCGGGCGGAGGCTGATTTCGCCAAAACTGCTGTGGCAAAAAGTATGCGTCTGTGCGCCTCAAAAATGGAAACATTGGCAGATTTTCTGCCGGTTTCGCTGGCAGAATACGGTAAACTTGATGATGTGGTAAATGACTTTTTTGCGAATATCCTGGAGCGCAACGGTGAAAATTGGAGTTATTCGGAAGGTGAATTGTTTTATACGCAGAAATTGACCTTCCCCCCGCTGTGTTCCGATTTGATCCGCAAGGCTTTCCGGCATATCCGGACCCGGGAGTTCGGTTTTGCCCGGCGCAAGACCCGGGCGGTTTTCGGTATGATGGAGGCGTTTGACAAAGTCTACAACAGTTTGGTGCGCAGTGCCGGTAATCTGACATTTACCGATCTGCCTTATCTGCTTTGTCATTTTGACCCGGCGACCAGTGAAGCTATTCTCGGTCAGAGCGACCGGAGCATGGAAGCCAGACTTGATAACGAAATAAACCATTACATGTTCGATGAATTTCAGGATACCAGCGATATCCAGTATCAGGCTTTTGACGGTCTGATAAAAGAACTTGTCTCCGGTGAATCGGATCGGTTCAGATCGTTTTTCTGCGTGGGAGATATCAAACAATCCATTTATCAGTGGCGCGACGGGGATCCGGCACTCTTTGCTTACCTGCTGAATATCCTCGCTCCGGCAGCTGAAAAAAGAGGATATGATCCCCGGGAATCGCTGACGCTATCTTTCCGGACATGTCAAAGTATTCTCAATACCGTCAACCGGATATTTGCTCCCGGTTACAGCGGGGAGCTGCCGTTTTTTGCTGATGCGGTGAAAAAAATGCAGTTTGAACCTCATTCTGCCGCCAGAAATATGGAGGGGTTTGCCGCATTGATAGAGTATGCCAAAGAGCCCGGACGCGATACGGTGTTTGTATCCGGCAAAGCCAAAGTGATCTTTGATATCATCCGGGAGATCAACCCTCTGAAAAAACATCTTACGGTCGGTGTTCTGGTCCAGAAAAATGATACCGTTGAAGCATTTGCTGAAGAACTGCGTACATTGGCAAGAGATGCCGGATATGAATTGCCGGTTTCAGCCGACGGGGTGGTGACGATCAGCGACAGCATGGCATTTAATGTGTTCCGCTTTATGCTGATACTTGCCGGACATCCGCAGGACACGCTGGCAAAAGAATTTCTCAATACCGTCACTTTTGATCTGCCGGGAACTGCGCCGCAGGCGTTGGGGATGGACGAGATCGCCAAAAAAATGGGATTTCCCAAAGAAGTTGCGCTGGATGAGTCCGTACGTCAGGAGATATTCCACAGCGGTATCGCCGGAGTTGCAAAACGGTTTATTGACGGATTCGGCGCGGAAATGACCCCATACGACCGCAAACGTATGGAATCAGCATGGCATGCTGCCGGCAAATTTTCCGGTACACCTGAGGAATTCATAGAGAATATTGACATTCTCAGCAGCAAAGAAGCGGCTTTGGACAATACAATTCAAATCATGACATTTCACCGTTCCAAAGGGTTGGGATTCGATATCGTATTCCTGCCGGATACGGCAACTCCTGCCGGACGCGGCGGCAGTACGCTACTGCCGGAGGTCATGAGCATGGATATGGATATGAATAACGGAGTGTTGCCGGAACCGGAGTGGATAAGTTACCTGCCCAGAACCGGTATCACCGGTGAAGTGCCGGTATTCGCGGATAATGAACGGATGAAAAAAGCTGCCAAGGCATTTGAAAGGTGCTGCGCATTGTATGTTGCATTGACCCGGGTCAAGCGGGCGTTGTATGTAATAATTTCACCCGGCAGCGGTTCTACCGGAATGGCCCTGGATCAGATCATGCTGGAAAGACTCCGGGGATTCGGACCTCAGGCGGCAGACCGCGAATGGTTTTCCGGAGTTCAGGAACGCACCGGTCTCGGTGATCGGCTGACATTGCATTACTCCTGCGGCAGAGAATCATGGCACGGACTGATCCCGGAGTACCGGGATGATGTCCGGGAGATACCGGATATCCCGCGGGAGATCGCCGGCGGTGCCGGAAATGAAAAAATAATTCACGCATCCGAAGAAAAATCTTCCGTAATCAGCCCGGAACGCCGTTTCTCAACTGCCGGGGGAATGACGGTGGGCACCGGTATCCATGAGCTTATGGAGAAAATCATCCGCATTGAAGCATCAAGTTGGGATGCGGGGGAATTCTGCCGGAAAAATTTGCCGGATTCTCCTTATGCTCCGGTGATCCGCAATATTTTTTGTACCGCATTGGCTCCGGATTCAGAAATTTTCACCATGCTCTGCAATGTCGATCCGGAGTGCGAAGTGTGGAACGAACGCCGTTTCATGGTCAATGTTTCCGGTTTGGGGATGGTTTCCGGAGCATTTGACCGGGTGGTCATCCGCCGCGATAACGGCGTACCGGCCGCAGCAGAAATATTTGATTGGAAAAGTGATGATCTGGCATCTCCGGAGCAGTTTCTCTGTTACGGGGAACAGTTGCGGATCTACCGTCGCGCTCTGGCGCAGCTGCTGAATTTGCCGGAAAATTCGATCCGGGCAAATATATGTGCATTAAAGCTGAAAAAAATAATATTTGTGGCATAATTCGCCGTTGTCAGGTTGTTAAAATCTCAAAGTGGATGTAAATTGTAAAAACAGACGTAATAAAGGAGTTTGCTATGGGTGCGAAAAGAATTGTCAGTGCAGTTTTGCTGACTGTATTTTTGAGTGTGAATGCAATTACGATCGTACCGGAAAACGGACAGCATTTCCGCAAAGCCGGTGAACCGGTCAAGTTTTTTATTCAATTGGATGAAAACCGTGCCAATGTCCGGTTCCCGGTGTTGGTTTACGGCAGAGCAGATATCCGCAAAGTCCATTATCTGACCAGCGATGCTTCCGGCAAAGCGGAATTGACCGTGACCGCCGGAAAACCGGGCTTTATCTATGCCCGGGTGGAGGACAACAAAAATAAAGCCGCCGCCGGTGTCGCCATTGAACCGGAAAAAATCACTCCGTCCCGTCCGGTTCCGGAGGATTTTGATGCCTACTGGGAGAATATCAAAAAGCAGATCGATGCCATGCCTATGGATCCGGAGATCACCGAACTGCCCGGAAAACACCGCGATTTCAGGGTTTACAAAGTCCGGATCAATCTGGGTGATAAAGCAGCAAAAGATGCTTACGGCGTTGTTGCGATCCCCAAAAAAGCCGCCGCCAAAGGCAAACTTCCTGCCCGGCTGATGGTCAAAGCTGCCGGCAGTGACAAAATTTATATCAACTACCGTTACGAGAGCATCACGATGACACTCAATCCGTTTTCAGTGGATAATCAGGGCAAAGACGGTGATTATATCAAACGCGGGCACCTGAAAAATTATCACCGGGAAAATTCCCGCTGTCTTGACCGGGATACCGTCTTTTTCAACGGTATGTTTCAGCGGGTCTACCGCGCACTCCAATATCTCAAATCTCTGCCGGAATGGGACGGCAGGACACTGATCATTTCCGGTATCAGTCAGGGCGGAGGGCAGGCTCTTGCCGGGGCGGGATTGGACAATGATGTGACACTGTGTGTGGCACATGTGCCGGCGTTATGCAGTCATGCCGGACGTGCGGACGGATTTGAATCCGGCTGGCCGTTCTTTTTTCAGTTGAAACTTTACAAGGAGAATACCGAAAAAGTGTTGAAAGCCACTGCGTATGTCGATGCGGTGAATTTCGCCTCCCGGATCAGTAAAAATACGGAAGTATATATTTCCACCGGTTTTATTGACCGGGCATGTCCGTCTGCAACCGTTTATGCTGCATACAATGTCATTCCCTCGGCAAATAAACGGATCGTCAACAATGTTCTTGCTATGCACCGGGTGCCGAAAGAGACCCGGGATGAGGCAGAAAAGATAATCAAACAGCATATTGAAAAAATGCGTTCAAAATAATCAAGGAGATCGGAATTATTATGTTTACCACTGCTGAATTCAATATTCCCAATGATGGAAAAACATTGGTCACTTCCCAACTGCAGGCACTTATTGACCGCTGCGGCGAAAACGGCGGCGGTACGGTGGTCATCACTCCGGGCAGTTATCTTACCGGAGGATTGGAGTTGGTCGATAATCTGCAATTGATCATTTCTCCCGGAGCTGTTTTGCTGGGTTCTCATGACCTGAAAGATTACAAACTGCACAGCACTGTGGAGGATTATCCTTTTGATGAGGGTCAGGACGGAGTCCGGGCGATCCTCTTTGCCCGTAACAAAACCAATATTTCCGTTGAGGGTACCGGGATCATCCGGGGCGGCGGCAAACATTTTGAAAATTGCGGTACCCGCCGCGCCCGTCCCCGCAATATACTGTTCGCCGGATGCCGCAAAGTTACGGTGAAAAATATCCGGCTGGAGGAATCCGGTTTCTGGAACCAGCACTATCTTCAGTGTACCGATGTCGTTATCGACAGCGTACAGGTACACAGTCTTTACGGTATAAACAATGACGGTATCGACATTGATTCATGTGACCGGGTGGTAGTCCGGGGATGCCGCATTGATTCCCAGGATGATGCCATCTGTCTGAAAAGCAGCACCCTGGTCCCCTGCCAGAATGTTCTGGTCACGGACTGCATTACCACCACTCATGCCAATCACTTCAAGATCGGGACAGAAACTCATGGCGGATTCAACAATGTTCATGCTTGTAATTTGATCATGCTGACCAGCGAACTCAAAGAGGTCATGCACGTCGGCGGCGGCGATCCCCGCGGAGCTGCCGGAATTGCTCTGGGGTCAGTCGATGGAGCATATATCCGCAATGTGGTGGTGGAAAATGTGTTTATGGATGGCGTCCGGGTGCCTTTCTATCTCCGTCACGGGGATATACACCGGGTCTATCCGGGGCTGGATGCCACCGCGCCCCGGCAGTTTGACGGTATCACCATCCGCAATGTCAAAGCGAAAAATGCGTCCGATCAGGGATGTTACTTCATCGGATTGCCGGAAATGCCCATCAAAAATGTGGTATTGGAAAATTCTGAATTCAGTTTTGAAAACTGCACCGATGAATCCCGTTTGAATATTCAGGTACCTGATGATCGTAAAATCCATACCACGATGGAGGCATTCGGCAAATTCCCGTGTTACGGTCTTTATGCCCGTTACATTGACGGCTTGACTGTCAATAATGTCAAATTCCATGCTCAGGGACCCGATCCCCGTCCGGCGGTTCAGTATCAGAAATGCCGCAAAGTAACTCTTAACGCTGTAATAGATGAGTAATGCAATGAAAACTATCCGTCATAAAGTCGAATTTTGTGTTGTTGGCGGCGGTCTTGCCGGTATGTGTGCCGCAATTTCTGCTGCCCGTCATGGTGTTCGGACTTTGCTTATGCATGAACGTCCGGTTCTGGGCGGGAATGCCTCCAGCGAGATCCGCATGTTTGTTTGCGGTTCTTATCACCGCCGGGAAACCGGACTTATTGAAGAGATCCGGCTGGATAACTGCCGGATCAATCCCCGGCGCAGTTATCCCATGTGGGACAGTGTGCTGTATGAAAAGGTGAAATTTCAGGAAAATCTGACAGTATTGCTCAATTGTTCCTGTCTGGATGCCGAAATGGACGGCAATACGGTCAAAAGTGTCAAAGGATGGCAGTTGACTACCCAGCAATTCCATGAAGTTGAAGCTGACTGTTTTGCGGATTGTTCCGGAGACAGTATTTTGGCTGAACTTACCGGTGCTGAATTCCGGGTGGGCAGAGAAGCGGCAAGTGAATTTGATGAATCTCTTGCCGTCAAAACCGCTGACCGTAAAACCATGGGTATGAGCTGTCTGATGCAGGCACACGAAACAGATTCTCCCAAACCTTATACTCCGCCGTCATGGGCGAAAAAACTTACTGAAGCGGATTTGGCAGGACGATATCATGACCTTTCGCCGTATCAGAATTTCTGGTATCTTGAACTCGGCGGCGACCGGGATTCCATCGCCGATACCGAAACTTTGCGTGATGAATTGATCGCCATTGCTTACGGCATGTGGGATCATATCAAAAACGGCGGCGAACACGGCGCGGAAAATTGGGAATTGGATTGGGTTGGCTTCCTGCCCGGAAAACGTGAAAGCCGCCGCTATGTCGGCGATTACATTCTCCGGCAGAATGATTTGCTTTTTCCGCAGGATTTTCCGGATACCGTGGCTTTCGGCGGCTGGCCGGTGGATGACCACCATCCCGGCGGTTTGAAACATCATGGTGAGCCCAATCAGGTGTTGGAACCGGAACAGGCGTACAAGATTCCCGCCCGGTCACTTTATTCCAAAAACATCACCAATTTGCTTTTTGCCGGACGCAATATCAGTGCGTCCCATATCGCATTGAGTTCCACCCGGGTCATGGCTACTTGTGCATTGTGCGGTCAGGCGGCGGGAACGATCGCTGCTAAGGCGGTTAAGTGCGGCACAACTCCCCGGCAGGCTGTGGCGGAACATATTGCTGATATCCAGCAGACTCTGCTGGATGATGATTGCTTTTTGCCCGGTGTGAAACGGCAGATCTCCGCATTGTCACAAAATGCGGAATTGACTGTTTCACGCGGCGACGGTGAAGCTCTGCGCAACGGCGTTGACGGAGCTGTTGACGGTGAAAACAATTGCTGGCGCGGCAAAGCCGGAGACTATGCCGAATATATTTTGACCGAACCGCAGGATATCTCCGGGATCAGGATCGTATTTGACAGTGACCGGGAGCGTTTGGATTCGTTGAATACTTTGGGATTGTATTATCGGGATCGGGAGGATTTTACTTTGCCGCCGACACTGGTGCGGGCGTTCCACATTGAGGCTGACGGCAAAGAAATATACCGTACAGCAGATAATCATCAACGGTTGGTGCGTATACCGTATAAAGGTCGCGTCCAGCAGGTTAAAATGGTGCTGGATGACGAAACCGAACATAACGTATTCGCATTTGAGATCGTGTAAAACGACTCTGGGAAGATAAGGGTTCAGGAGCAGGGAAAAACTTCTTTTAATGTAAAAACCGTAACGCAGTTTGGCGATACTTTCTCTGCTCCTGAATATATTTCCTGTCGGAAACAGAACTTATGCAAAAAAGAACTTTCTGGCAGTACTGCTGCCGTCAGAGAGTTCAGTCAATGCCCACACCAATGCGTCCATGCGGTCGGGGGATTTACCGGAATTTACCGGAGAATAACTGCACATTTCCTCCTCCAATTCCGGAAAATTTCCGGCGTGATGGACAATGCCTTTTTCATAAAGAGCCGCTATCGGTTCGGCGCGGACAAGTTTGCCTCTGGAGGCACGTACCGCTTTGAAAGCAAGATCCCGGTCTGTTCCATTCAGCAGTGCCGCCACCAATTCCCCGCCGTTATTGACCTCTGCCACGACCCGGTCGGCGGCGAATTGATGATAGAGTTTGCTCACCTCTGCCGCCCATTGGGCAGGAGAACCTCTCATGCTCCGGTCGGCAAGGATATAATATTCACCGTCGGTTCCCCGGGCGGCGGCGACAATACCGGTCAGATCACTGCCGCTGTTCCCGGTCACGGCGGGATCGACTCCGATGACGATGCGGAGCAATTGAGGCAATGCTGTGACCCGGTATGGTGAGATCATATCCATTTTCCAGAGGGAATTTTCATTTTCATCGAGCCATTGCCCTTCCAGAAAGCGTGCCCGCTGGCGGCGCGGCAGGCTCCGGAGGGTATTTTCGATATAGTCATCCGGCAAATTTTCCCGGTTTGCCGCCGGATTGATCAGCATGGCGGCATAATCATCCGGATTTACCAGCGCGGTTCTGTCGATGGGATTGAGTTTTTCCATGAATACCCGGTATGTCCAATGTCTGCGTCCGGGGGGATTGCAATCGTAAAATGCTTTATTGACCAATGTCGGCACATTCTGAGCCAAACGGGTCAATGCCGTCTGCACCCCGGAATACTCCAATTCAGAACACTCATTGAAATAAACAGTAGCGAATTCTTTACCCAGAATTTTATCAGCACGGTCAGCTTCATCCAAGCCGATAAGCCAGATCTCGGAATTATTGGCAAACCGGAAAACCCCTTCGGTGCGGTTGAAATTCCAACGTGCCTTGTTGAATCTGCGCTGTAAAACTTTAGGCATGGTGTCATTGCCGATCGAGTTGCGGCAGCTCCGGCAGTGCCGTCTGATTACCGCATGACGGCTGCCCGGAGCGCGCAAAGCCCGTGCCGCCAGCGCACAGCACAAAACAAAACTTTTACCGGAACGGGAGCCGCCGAAAAGCATGATGTGATGTGCCGGTGACGCCAGCAGTTTTAACGCATCCTGCTGGGCGGCGGTATAGGCAAAACGGGTCATTTTTTCACCTTTTCGGCAGCCCGCCGGCGCAGAAAATTCTGTCTGGCATCAGAAAGTTTGTAGAGCGTATTGCGGAACAGGGCAGATAATTCCGGATGTGCGCCGATGATCTTCATCATTTTGCGGTGCATCGCCTGCCGCGAACAGCCGCGCAGACGGCTCAAATAAGGAATGGTGCAATGAACCCCCGGTTCCTGAGGTTTTATCACTTCAGCGATAATGGCAAGCGTATAGGTGTCAAGATCCAGCAGATAGCGGAAAAAACTGCTCAACGCGGAAATGATTTCTGACGTTTCGCTTTCAGAGCAGTTTTCTTCACCGGGGATATGGTCATTGTCCGCAAAATCCATAAAATCCTGTACCGCTTCAAAACTTACCAGATGTTCCCGGCGGTCGGAGGGTTCTCCGGTGCGCTGACAATAACGGCAGGAAAGTACATAATCACAACTTTTACAGGCCGGACTGCCTTGTGTGAAGTTTCCAAAACATTCCATGATATAATTGATTCCTTTGCAGTTTAACCGCGCGACAAAGTCAGTGTCGGAAGGATTTGCGGTTGAAGATTGTTGCTATTGCTGTTGTTGTTACTGCCATTATTGCCGCTATTGCCGTTGTCATCATTATCCGGTTGAGTACCGTCGGTATCAGATGACATGTTTTCCAGCAGCGGCTTAAGCAGTGCCGCGGCACGGATGCACAGCGGAGTCAGCCGTTCACGGTAAACGCGTTGATTTCCGGCAGAATTTTCCCGGGCAATTATATCTGCTGCCCCGGTCAAAACTGTCGGATTGAGCAGTAAATATACACTTTGTTCGGCAATGGCGGCGGTGACAGTTTCCAGAATAGAATTCTGAATTTCTGCATAATTCAGTGCCGCCATCACATCTCTTTGAGCGACCGCCATTGCGCCTTTGCGGTCGGATTCATTAAAACTGAAATATGCTTCTTTCAGTGGATGAATGTTGAAAAAATTGTCGATGTCATTTATAGTGGTCATAACGGAAAACTCCGGTTCAAAAGGGATATTCCGGGTTCTGCCGTTGAAAACAGAACCCGGAAAGTGAATTCATTAAACGTCAGCCGCGCAACGCTTTGATCGCTGCATCACTGCCCAGCAGATTGCTGATCCGGCAGACCCGCTGTTTGATATTTTTGAATTCAAACGTCAATTCACCGATCGCCACCCGGCGGATACCGTCGAAACCTTTGGGAGTCGCATCGGTATCGGTGATCGCGCGTCCGGCGAGATTGGCAAGTGCAAAACAGGCGGGATCAAGCACCCATGCATCGGTGTCCGGTACATCCGGATCGGCAAGGATGGTCATGCCGCGGCCGTTGATCTCATTGACGATAACTGCCACATAAGCCCCTCTGCGGTCATCGGAACGCAAAATCTGCATGCGGTCACGGAATTCATTGGAAATGACCCGTGCCTGACCGGGAGAGCAGAGGATCTGCATGGGATCTCCGCCTTCACCAAGCAGTGCCTGGGCGGCATCATTGATGATGAACGAGTCCAGATTTTTTCCGGCAGCATCGATTGCCGGTACTCCGGCGGCAGTGCCGAAATAATAGAGACCGCCGGCTTCACCGCGGATCCCGGCAGCGGCTTCCACCCGGCGCCCGAAAAGAGCCACCCGGTTGAGGTCGCGGGCAAGATCCGCCAGTGCAAAGGCAGTTTGGCGGTTGAGCTGGTCATCCGCATTGCCGTAAAGACTTACCGCCAGCGCACTGCCGGAAAGCACGATCTCTTTGCGGAAGATCTGAGTGGCGTTCCACTGGGTGCTGCCGAGAGAATAGTTCTCCTCTCCGTCGCCGTTGCCGCTGCCTTCAGACATGGGAGTTGATACGATGATGAAATTGCCACCTCCGGCAGGAAGTGAATTCACATCAGCAAAACCGGACCCGTTTGCAGCGGCAAGGATCACCGTGGCAGAAGTGTCGTTGACGGCGGTGACTTTGAAAAGTCCCGGATCATTTTTCAATGCGATCAATGTGCCCACCCGCAGTTTTGCGGCATCTCCGGCTGAAAGAGTCAGTACACCATTGGCAATCGCCGAAGCAGTGATACTGCGGCCGGTGAGCAGATCTTCCCAATATTCGTGTTTGCGGGAAGTTGCATCCGGTGCGGCGCGGAAATTGGAAATGAAACGGGGTTCATCTTTGATCACCGTGGACATGACTCCGGCGAGATCGCGTTTACGGTCAGCAAAAGTATAACTGTAAAGCATGAAATTTTCCTTTTCTGGTTTAATTGTTCTGGTTAAAGGGATAATTATTTTCAAAGTGCATCCGGCGCATCGCTGATACTGGCAGCGATAGAACCGATCCGGTCGCACGGATGGGTTTCCCTGCCGGCGGCACCGGGCAGGGAGACAGGGACACTTCCGGCAGAGCTGCCGGGAACGATATGCGCGGTGAAACATCCGGGGGAACTTTGAGCAAGTTCGGCGGCAAATTTGCGCATTGCCTCATCGTCGCCGGTATCGACATTGCTCCGGCGGGCGCAGAATTCCAGATAATCGGGGTCGGTACAGTGGAGTTCGCGGCACAACTCTTTCATTCTGCGTTCATGCCGGAGCTGATCCAATTCCCGGCGCAGAGTGTCGCACTCGTGCTGCAAACTATCCACGGCATCCCCGGAGATCCGGGAGAAGTCGAAGTTTTCCAGTTCTGCTTTTTCCAAGGCGTTGAGTTCTTCGTTATTGAGCAGTTTCTGTATGGTATTTTTCAGATTCATTATTTTTATCCTCTTTGATTTCGTTGATGATCCGGTTTTTTTCCTCATTGCCGACTCCGCCGAGATTGGCGAGCAATTCCACGGCGGTTTTGCCGATGGCGCGATGGTAGGCTTTTCCGGCGGGGATCTCTGACAACTGCAGTAATCCGGCGATACCGGATGCCAGATCGGTTACCGCGAATTTACGGTTGTAATGGATCTCCGGCATGGGCATATCCAGGTCGTAACGCTGCATCAAGTGCCATGCATCCAATTCGCTTTGTTCAAGCAATTCAGCGCGTTCAGCCAGAAATTGGCTGATATTCTGGAAGTCCCATGCTTTGGATTCGGCACTTTGCCCGTAATTGCGGCTGTTTTGTACAGCCAGACCGACGATATCATATAATTCCTGTTTGAGATAGCGGTTTTCATCCCGGATCGCGGAAGTTGTCACTCCCGAAGGGCTGATGTAACGGCTGATACCTTTTTCATCGACTGATTCGACAATGGCGGCACTGCGGGCGACGGTTGCGGAAAAATTTTCTGCAGCTCCGGCAGCATCGGATATTTTCTGGGCACTGCGGGCAAATGAATCAGATACCACCAGCATGCCGAACATCTGTTTAACGGTATTCATCTGGGCTTCGGATTCATTATTGAGGATCGCCTCGCTGATCCGGACGACATCTTCAAACCAGTGATTTGCCGCCAAACCGAAACCATCCGGTTCGACTACCGGGATAAGCGGTACACATCCGGTAGGGTTGACTCCGCCGGCGATCTCTTTGACGGTACCTGAAACATTTTCATACAGAGACCAGCTTTCCCGGCGGTAAAGCCGTCTTCTTCTGACCCGTACCGGCGGCGAGAATGGATCATCGGCATGGTAATCCTCCTCCAGCGTCAGAGCCCAGAGCAGTTTACCGTCATTGCCGTATGCCCAATCGACTACTTTCAGCGGGGATAACGCCCGGACATAGGGGCGCAGCCGGAGCCGCCGGGCTTCAGCGCGGCTGGGAGTGCCGGTGAAACAGGGCATATCCACTACCAGCCATGCTCTGCCGTAGACATTGAGCAGTGTGGACAATTGCCTCATCACGTCATTGGTGCTCAGCCCGGTACGGCTCCAATCCTCCACCAATTCTGTGCCGGCGTTGTAGCGCACCGGTTCAACGCTCAGAGCATACTGGGTGATCCGTCTGGCGATGGCACGGGGATAATTGAAGTAGTACGCACGGCGGCGGCGTTCAGCAAATTCCAGATCGATTTCAGAAACGTGGCGGATCAATGCCTGTTCAATGTATTCCCTGCCGCCGGAATAAGCATCGGAAGAACGTTTCCAGCGGCGTTCATTGGCGGCATATTCCGGATGCCGGCGGTGAAAAATAAAGTTGTTCATAAGTTTCTCCATAAATGCAGTATACTTGATGTCTTTGAAAACATAATTTACGGTTTACAGAGCCATTTCTTCCTCTGAAAACTCGATCGGGGAATCCTCTGCCGGGGCATTACGGTTGCGTTTCCAGCGGTCGGGACGGCGGTTTTCCAGCCAGTACATGGCGGCGCGGATATCCGGAGGAACAGATTTGCCTGAAGCATCCTCGTAGCCGGTAGCTCTCTGGAGCAGGGCATTTTCGACCAGATCATCCAATGCGTCGCCGGAAGGTTTTTTCTTTTTTGGTGCCAATTTGAGTTCTCCTTTCCGGTTTCCGAGTTTGCGGCATTTGGTAAACCATTTGTATTACACTTTGCAGCAAAACCAGTCCTTTCCAGGAGTAAATTCTGCCTGAAGCAGAAGTTACCGGGTCACTTACGGTAAATTTCATCTTTCTTCCCTTTTGATTTTTTAGAAGTTGACTGGAGGCAGAATATTTTTTGTTGATTGCATCCGTGCAATTATCGGAGACAAAAAAATTCAGCCCGATTTTTATCGCGACAAAAATCAATATAATTGCACGCATGCAATTTTTCAACCCCGAAAATAAAAAAATTTTCAAAAAATTGCTTGCATGCACGCAATTCACGTATTATATTAATCTCTGTTCTGAAAAAAATTAACCGGGAGGCTGATAATGAGGATAGATGAAAATATATTGCATGCGTTGAGAATGGCAGTTGCGGAATCCGGCGGGGCGAAAGAGTTTGCCGCCCGGTGCGGAGTAAGTGCCTCGAATATATCCCGTTATTTGAGTGGCAAAGTACGTTCCATTACCGATGACTGCTGGGAGAAGCTTGCCGGTGAATTGTCGGTACATCAGCCGCATTCGGCTCCGGGAACGATCACCAACACCCCGGAATTACGGGAATATTTGCGGGAAAATATGTCGAAATGCGGCATGGAGAGTTACGATCAGCTCCGGCGGGCGGCCGGTTACGATTCGCCGCAGACGATCCGTCGATTGTTTGACGGAGAGCTGAATTGGTTTCCGGATCTGCTTTCTGCGGTGTTTGATGCCCTGGGCTGTGACCGGGACGGTGCGCCGTTGAGTGCCGCCGAGAAAGAATTGCTTGCTCCCGGCGGTATGTACCGGGACGGAGCGATGCTGGTGCGCCCGGTGCCGGTGGTGGACTGGGCTAACGCCGCCAGCCATCTGGAAAGCATGGAGTCCGAGGGAGTGCTGTTGAAAAACTGGGATGTGGAAAATACCGAAACCGTGCCGGTACCGGTGGGTTCCCGCCGTGACACCAGTGCGTTCCGGGTGCATGGGATATCTATGGAGCCGAAAATAGTGGATGATGATATTGTGCTGGTGGAACCGGCGGCATCACTGGATGATATTCCGGACAACAAGATCGTGGTGGTACGCTTCAGCGACCGTTCCGGCCAGAGCGAAAAGGTGGTCTGCAAACGTTTCCGGCGGCAGAACAGCACCTCGCTGCTGTTGACCAGTGACAATCCTGAAGGCAAAATAATCCCGCTTGAGCCTGCGGAAATCGCCTGGATCGGGATCGTGGTCAAAAAGATCAGCGAAATGTGAAAAAAACTGAAATAGCAGTGATAAAATAATAAAATCTGCCCTCTGCTGTTGCCCTGCGGGCCATGGCTGGACAAGCGGGGAGCTGCCTTGTCCCGGCGCAGTTTTGGCGGAGCCGCCGGAGGCAGATTATTTGGCTGTGTACTGAACGCTGCCTGATTTTTCTGCAACGGAATGATACTGCCTCCAACTTCAATCTGTCACGCAAATAAATTGCGTGACTTCGTTTCCGGCAGGATGTGTCGGCTTTGCCGACATTACTGCCTGCGGCAGATATTTCGCCGCTTACGGCGGCGACAAGCGTTCCGCCGCTTGACCGCGTCCGGCGAAGCCGCCGGAGGCAGATTATTTTTATTTTTTTACTGCACAGTCAAAATTCAGCAGTCCAGAACCGGAATGGGCATATTGCGGTAGGCGCGCGGTGAAATATGAAAATTTTTGTTGAATGCCCGGGAAAAATAATTACTGTCTTCAAAACCGCATGCGATCGCCACTTCCATGATCGGCATATCGGTGGTGGCAAGCAGTTTGGCGGCATGATTCAACCGTAAATTGAGCAAATAGCGCATGGGCGGGACTCCGGTGGCGCGGATGAACGCCCGGTTGAAAGTACTTCTGGACATGGGTACAAGTTTGAGCAATTCCGAATAATTTATTTCACGGTGAAACTCCCGGTTCATGAATGCGACCAGATTACCTAACTGATTGCTGGCATCGTGCCGTGAATTGTTCACCGGTTCGGAATAGACCACTGCCAGATTGCCCAACAGGGTCATGAACAATCCCATCATCCGGAAATTTACTCCCGGCCGCTGGTGCAGACATTCGCCCTGCATCATATTGAGCAGCGGTAAAAGGCTCGTCAGGAGGCTTTCGCCCAGTTGAAAGATCGGAAAGGTCTGCTGAGCAGCAAAATATTCGTTATTGATACCTATCAACAGGTGATATCCGGGGAGCAAAGGCAGGTCGATTTTCGGCAGCGGCAGTTTTTCATAATCAAACATGATATTGGCGATTTTCAAATCCTGAAAATTTTCATAACGGTGACTGGCTTCCCGGGGGATCACAAAAACATCACATTTTTTGATACAGCACCGGAATTCATTGCAGACGAGAGTGCCGGAACCATCCAGCACAATAACCAGTTCGGTGAAATCATGAATGTGATCTTTAATATGAAAACAGGAGTCCTGTATTTTTATAAACAGGGGCAATTTTAAGTTCTGTTTGCCCGACTGCATACTGTTTTGTAAATAGAAGTCAAGTTTCTTTTTACATATTTCCATTGCGGTTCATCCTCCGTTCATGATACTAAAGTTAGCCCAGAAGAGTAAAAAAGCAAATATTTTTTCAAAAAATTTTATATATTTGCGTCTTAAGTGCTTTTTTTTGACTTTTTTGTCAAGCTGTATTGTAAATATCGGCAGTATTGTGTATCTTATGAAAATGAGTGTCTTCTTTTTTACAACTTGATGCGGGATGGTATTATGAAATCGAAAAAGTTTTTCCTGTTATTTGATCACGCATTCACGCTGATCGAACTGCTCGTGAGCAAAACTTGTCAAATATGTGTTTCGTTGTTGTTTCACCTGAAAACTTTGTCGATTTTTGCGACAAACTGGAGCAAAAGTACCTCGCTTTTCTTGAAAAGGAGAGAGGGTTTGGGAGAGGGGAAAAACCTCTTTTCC
>JAFVRD010000044.1 GCA_017504435.1 Lentisphaeria bacterium
CACATAAAAAACTATCCATAAAGAATTTATAATTAAATTATTCGCTTTTTCCGGTTTTCCCGGACGCAAAAACAACCGCACGTCTTTTTTCCCGTTCCGCCCCCGATTCACAGGCGGGGAACGGAATAATTAAATCATAAAGGCTTGATTTATATACTGTTCCATAGAATGGCACCATTTACCATTTAAAAAAAACGCCGACCATTTTTTCAAGTCTAACAAAAATTCTGTGAAGTTTTTTTCACAAAACCGCTTCACAAATGGCTTTTTTACCAACCTCTGCATTACCACTGCGATATGTCAAAAAAATCGCAATATTTCTCCCGGCAGGTATAATTGTTGAACAATACCTTCCCGCCAGATCCGCGTGATACAGGCAATACCGCAAATGTCCGGGAGGGGCTTGAAACTGCATCCCACGTGATTATTTGCAGTTTGATGCAAAGAATTCAATGGTTTTCTGCAAACCTTCCCGCAGGGGGATCGTCGGACGCCAGTTAAGCAATTCTTCCGCTTTGGAAATATCCGGGCGGCGTTGTTTGGGGTCATCCTGCGGCAGCGGGCAAAAGATGATTTTGGAGTTGGAATTGGTCAATTCAATGACCAGTTCTGCTAATTCCAGCATGGTGAATTCCCCCGGATTTCCCAGATTGACCGGGCCGGTACATTCCGGGCCGGTCGCCATCATCCGGATCAATCCTCTGATCAAATCACTGACAAAACAGAAACTGCGTGTTTGTTTGCCGTCTCCGAAAATCGTAATATCCCGGTCGTGGAGTGCCTGCATGATAAAGTTGCTCACTACTCTGCCGTCATCAGGCTGCATTCTCGGACCGTAAGTGTTGAAAATACGCACGATTTTGGTTGCAAGATTGCATTGCATGTTGTAACAGCTGAAAAGAGTTTCGGCACATCTTTTGCCTTCATCATAACAGGAACGCACGCCGATGGGGTTCACATTGCCCCAATACTCTTCCACTTGCGGGTGTATAGCCGGGTCTCCGTATACTTCGCTGGTCGATGCCTGCAGGATTTTTGCTTTCAGCCGTTTGGCAAGTCCCAGCAGATTTATGGCACCGTGGACACAGGTTTTGACTGTCTGCACCGGATCGCGCTGGTAATGTACCGGAGAGGCGGGGCAGGCAAGATTGTAGATCTCATCACATTCAATATACAGCGGAAATGTTACATCATGACGGATGAATTCAAAGCGGTGATCATCCAGCAGATGATAGATATTGCTTTTGCTTCCGGTATACAAATTGTCCACACATATGACTTCGTTGCCCTGTTCAAGCAATGCTTCACACAGATGTGAACCGAGAAAACCGCTTCCTCCGGCGACCAGAATACGTTTTGCCATGAGAAACCTCCGTATTAAAAGTCGGTCAGCGATTGGACACATGCCCACAACGGAGTGTGGAGATCAAGTTTTTTCCGCTGCCGGGTCGCCAATGCGATCGGAACGTGGGTGAATTTTCCTGACCAGTGACCGACCATGACGTCGGTTTTGCCTGCCATGGCGGCATGGGCTGCACTTTGGGCAAGCATGGCGCAGAATACCGCATCTTCACCTTCGGCGCGCACACTGCGGATGGTATAACCCAAATCAAAATATTTCAGATTCAATTCGGTGTTTTTCGCTTTGAAATATTTACAGATCTCCGTTTTGAGAAAGATACCGATATCTTCATGCAAAATATTTCCGGAGGCATCTTTTTTCCGTTCTCTGGATGCAAAAAGATTCTGTCCTGCGCCTTCTGCTACAATGATTACGGCGTGATGTTTTTTATTCATACGATCCAGCAGATGCGGGAGCAGAGCTTTGGTGCCGTCGGAACCATCCAGAGAAAACGGTTCTTCAGGGATGAGGCAGTAGTTGATATACGGATTGGCCAATGCCGTGTAAGCGGCAATAAATCCGCTGTCGCGTCCCATTACTTTTATCAGCGAGAGTCCGTTGAATGCACCTTTGGCTTCGTTGTGAGCGCCGCTGACAAATTGTTCAGCTCTGCGTACTGCGGTGGAAAATCCGAATGTCTTATCAATAAATGAAATATCATTATCAATGGTTTTGGGGATAGCCACTACGCTGATCGGCAGTTGCCGGACAATTATTTCCTGAGCGATTTCATGGGCGCAGCGGCTGGTGCCGTCACCGCCGATACAGAATAAAAGATTGACGCCGAGACGTTTGAGTGAATCCACGATCAAGGTGACATCTTCAGCTCCGCGGCTGGAGCCGAGAATGGAACCGCCTTTGTCGTGGATATCGTCGACCACTTCCGGAGTGAGCCGCACCGGGGCGAGATTGCGTGACGGATTAAGACCGCGATATCCGTAACGGATACCGAAAATATCGTGGACTCCGTAATCCCGGTAGAGTGACAGGGTCAGAAATTTGATCACTTCGTTCAATCCCGGGCAGAGTCCGCCGGCAGTCAGTATGGCGGCACGGCACCATGCCGGATTGTGGTAGATCATCTGCCGGGGACCGGCGTGTTCAAATGCCGGGACATCTTCATTCCGGTCAAGATACTGTTTGATTTCGCTGATTTCGCTGAAATATGAAACTGTTTCCGCATCGGAAATAAAGGTTTGGTCATTGATAGGCGAGGGGATGGTACATTCTCCTAATGAAGGGATGACAAAATCGGATTTATGCAGCATGTGACAGATCTCCTTTTTAAATGGTATTATTTTGTTACATTTGTTAAAATAACGTGATTGTCTGTCGAAATCAAGTGTTTTTCGATGATTTGAATGGACAAATTCAGCAAACTTGAAAAAAAAGCTTTTCGGGGTTATGTTATGAAACAGTGAAATTGCAGTTATTCACATAAAGGATATTATGGATATTATGAAAAAAGTGACCGTTTCCACTTTGGCAAAGCGTTATGCTTCCGGGGAAAAACTGGTGATGTGTACGGCGTATGATGCCATTCAATCCCGGTTGTGCATGTCCGGAGGAATCGATTTTCTGCTGGTAGGTGATTCTGTCGGTATGACCCATCTGGGGTATGAAAATACCTTGCCGGTATCAATGGATGATATGTTGCGGCATACTGCGGCCGTGCGTCGCGGAGCTCCGGAGGCATTTGTGGTCTTTGATATGCCGTTTATGAGCTATCAGGAAAGTGTGGAACAGGCTTTGCATAATGCCGGATCAGCGATGAAAACTACCGGTGCGGATGCGGTGAAACTTGAAGGCGGAGCTGAATATGCCGGATTGATACGGCAGATGACCGGAGCCGGTATTCCCGTAATGGGACATATCGGATTGATGCCGCAGCGGGTGCAGGTCGCAGGTGGTTATAAAGTTGTGGGCAGAGATGATGAATCTGCTGAAAAAGTTTTGGCAGACGCGCTGGCACTTCAGGATGCCGGAGTATTTGCCGTTGTGTTGGAGTGTGTGCCTGAAGCATTGGGCGAAAGAGTGACAAAAGCTTTGTCAATTCCAACTGTCGGCATTGGTTCCGGAAAATATTGTTCCGGTCAGGTGCAGGTGATCTGTGATCTGCTGGGGCTTATGGAGTTCAAGCCGAAACATGCCAAACGTTATCTGGAGGCGGGAGCATTGGTGAGTGATGCTCTGAAAAGTTATGCCGATGAGGTGCGTTCCGGCGAATTTCCCACTGCGGAAAACAGTTTTCAGTGACCGGCGAGAGGTGAGGGTGAGAACTTCAGTTCTACTGACGGCATGTTTGCTGATAGTCGCTCTGTTGACCGGTTGTGCAGTGCAAACAGCTGAAAATGTCCGCAGTTTAAGTTACTGGCGCGAACTGGCAAGAGAGCGTTTGCTTGCCGGAGAAAGTACAGCTCATTTTGAGCGTTATCAGCGTGAGTTTACCAATGGACAGAAGTCATTGAATCTGCCGGATATGGTAAAGCTGGTCACCTCTGAATCCGGCGAAAAAGCTGCTGAATTAAGTTTATCTGTTCTGTATGATTGCATGCTTTCTGCATCGGTGCTGCTGATCCCGGAAGGTGTTTCCCGCAGCGAATATGCTCAGGATCTGTTCGGCAGACAGCTGGATTGGCGCAGTGCGCTGATACTGTCGGAAAAAGTTTTATCGGACAGTGATCCATGGAAAGACCCTGCCGCAAGCGAGCGTGAATATGAACTGCACAGTGAAATAACGCTGCATTTCGGTAAAATTCCCGGTTCTCCGGTAATGTTGGAGGAACCTCAACCGGTGAATGTTTCTCCGATGCCGGATGAGATCCGGGATATTTACGGTAAAGAGCCGGTATCACTGTTGAAATTGGGTGCGGTCATATTGGCTCTGCCCGGAGAGTTTGCCAAACAATTGATTTTGACTCCGGGCAGCAATATTAACGGTATCTGGCTGGAGGCACAGCGGACGGCGGTGTTGGCGGCACTGCATATTTCGGAACGGGAACTTGCTGCCGCATGGCATGCTTTCTGTAAAGAGAGGTCTGCCCGGAATGTGTTCCGCTATCGCAAATGGTTTTACCGGCGGGAGATGTTCATATCCTCTATGCCGATGATGCGCGGTACAGCGGATGATTTCAAGGCATGGAAATCCATGCTGCTTTTGCAAAATCACTTTTGAACCGTTTTTCGGGGACATCAAAATCTCAATTTTTCCGGGAAGACAAAAAAAATGCGGAAGAAAACAGCTGTTTCAAAGAAATAACTATTCTCTCCCGCATTGGAGGGGGCTATCCTGTTTCTGCCTATAATATACCATCCCAACCGTAAAATACAAGTGAAAACAGGTAAAAAATGAGATTTTTTTGAAAATCAGGTCAGCTTGATTGTTTTCAGTGCAAGATAAAGTGTCAGGATCCGGCTTTATCCCGGTTGCAATACAATGTTTGGGTCGGATAAGCAAATTCCAATCCGGCAGCATTGAATTGATGGAGTATCTTGGAGTTGAGTTCGTGAAGCAGTTGTTCCTCCAGCAGGAAAGATTCAGTTTTGAAAAATATGATGGCACGGATATTGAGAGAATAAGCTCCGAATCCGGAGAAAAATATCCGCGGTTCAAACTCTTTTTGATCCGGTCCGTGAAAGTTGTCCATTATTTCATGCAGTATTTTTACCGCCTGATCCATCTGCACTGCAGTGGTATCATAGGTCAGAGTAAGATCAATTATCCGTTTGAGATGTCCGCGGCGGTTGCGCTGAAATAAAGCGGCATTGGTGAGAATACTGTTGGGAATGGTGCATTCTGATCCATCATCGGTGATGATCCGGCTGCTGCGCATTCCCACATTTTTTACGATGCCGCATATATTTCCGCATTCGATCCGGTCGCCGGGTTTGAATGGAGCATCGGTCAAAATGACCAGAGTTCCGAAAAAGTTGGAAATGGTATCTTTGGCGGCAAGCGCACATGCCAGGCCTATAACACCTGCACTGGCGAGCAACGCCGAAATATTCAATCCGAAAATATTCTGTCCGATGAATAAGGCGGCTGTAATGATGATTATTATTTTCAGCGAACTGCCGAAAATTCCGGCGGTAAGATCGCTTAATGAGTTGTCCTTGTGTCCGGCGAATTCCCGGAGTTTCCGGTCAAGTTTGCCGGCGGCATAAAGCATTGCTCCCGCTGCACCGGTCACGGCGGCAATGGCAAGCAGGCGGTTGAGCCACGGAACGGAAAAAAGAGTATCAAACATAATATCACCTCCGGAAAGTACACTATAAACTTTCCGGAGGTGATTTCAAGTGCAAACCGAAATTTCAGTTGCGCGTCATTTTCTCAATACATTTTTGCAGTGCATCCATTGCCTGAACCGGATCATTGATCCCCTGTACGGATTTTTCCAACGGGCAAATATCATCCATGCGCCGGTTGAGGATACGGGGAACGGTTTTGGATGAAGTTACCGGGATATTGTGCTTTTTGAGCAATTCAATGGCATCTTCACTTACCAATTCCCCATGCGCGGCGGCGGCTTTTCCCGAAATGATAATAAATGCGGCAGCTCTGCCGATGACTTTATCTACGACGATCCCGCCATTCATACATTCCGGTTTACTGCGGTAGATGTTGAGCAGCGGACTGACTCCGCGTCCTTTTTCCACAGTTGCGATCGTATTGTTTTTGACAACCACACACTCTGCGTTTCCGGATTTGATCATCCGGGCAGATTCTCTGACCAGAAATTCAGTTGAACATCCGGAAATTACGGCACACAAGGCAAATAATAAAATTGCGGTAAATAAATTTTTCATAAAATTCCCTTTTTCAAGTTAAAATAATTCATTATCCCTGACTGCATCAGACAATCCCAGTTTCCGCCAGGCTTTGGGCGTGGCGACCCGTCCCCGGCTGGTGCGGACAATGTAACCGTGCTGAATGAGGAACGGTTCATAAACATCTTCCAGCGAATCTTCATCTTCTCCGGTAGAGACCGCAATGTTTTTCAGTCCGACCGGACCGCCCCGGAAATTGTTGATGATGACTTCCAGAATACGGATATCCATTTCATCCAGTCCGTCCCGGTCGATCTGCAGCATCTCCAAAGCATCGGAGGCAACGGAACCGGTAATGATCGAATCGGCTTTGATTTGTGCATAGTCCCGGGCGCGCCGGAGCAGATTGTTGGCGATACGGGGCGTGCCGCGGCAGCGGGAGGCGATCTCCCCGGCTCCTTCGGAGTCGATTTCCACATTGAGAATATCAGCAGAGCGGGTAATTATTTTTTCCAAACTTTCCTGATCGTAGTAATCCAAGCGCATATTCAAGCCGAAACGGGCGCGCAACGGTGCGGAGATCATTCCCAATCTGGTGGTCGCTCCGATCAGAGTGAATCGCGGAACGTTGAGTCTGACACTTCTGGCACCGGCACCCTGTTCGAGCATGATATCGATAAAGAAATCTTCCATTGCGCTGTAGAGATACTCTTCCACCGTGGCACTGAGGCGGTGGATCTCGTCGATAAAAAGTACATCTCCGGGTTCAAGCGAGGTGAGCAGACCGGCGAGATCGCCGGGTTTTTCAATGGCAGGACCGCTGGAACTTTTCAGTTTGGTTCCTCTTTCGTTGGCGATGATATATGCCAGCGTGGTCTTGCCCAGCCCCGGCGGGCCGCACAGGAGGATATGATCGAGAGCTTCATTGCGTTCTCTGGCAGCGCGGACAAACAGTTCCAGTTGTTCTTTGACCCGGTGCTGACCCGGAAATTCGGCAAAGGTCGGCGGTCTCAGGGAAGTTTCTTTTGCTGCATCCCGGCGGTTCAATGTGGAGGTGATAAAACGTTCTGACATAAATTTCGTCCGAAAATAATATAAAAAACTTGTTTTTCTGTATTTATTGTGTTACTTTAATAAAGATAACGCATTTTTTATCAAATTACCAGTTGCAAAACCGGAAAAGACGAAACTTTTTTCATAACTGTCGCATCCGGATGAGCAGCGCAAACCAAACTCAAGGAGAATTTCGTTATGTTTGACAGCAAGATGGCGAAAAAAACTGCAGATACCATCCGGGTACTCGCTGCGGAAGCTATTCAGAAAGCCAAGTCCGGTCACCCCGGCATGCCTATGGGATGTGCCGATTATGCCACCGTCCTCTGGAGTAAATACCTGCGTCACAATCCTGCCAATCCTTCCTGGATCGGCCGTGACCGTTTCATCCTCTCTGCCGGACATGGTTCCATGCTCATCTACAGTTTGCTGCATTTGTTTGATTACGGTTTGGATATGGAGGAACTCAAAAGTTTCCGTCAGTGGGGCAGCCTGACTCCGGGCCATCCTGAATTCGGACACACTGCCGGTGTGGATATTACCACCGGACCTCTGGGCAGCGGATTTGCCTCTGCAGTCGGTATGTCCATTGCCAACCGTCACTTTGCGGCACGTACCGGTCTGGATAAAACTGATTTCTTTGCCAACAAGATTTTCGTCATCTCCGGAGACGGCTGTATGATGGAAGGTGCCACCAGTGAAGCAGCGTCTCTGGCAGGTACGATGAAACTTGATGACCTGATTGTTTTCTATGATGACAACTGCATCTCCATTGAGGGCAGTACCAGTTTGGCATTCACAGAAGATGTTGCCGCCCGTTTTGCTGCTTACAACTGGCGTGTGATCCGTTGCGACAATGCCAATGATATTGACAAATGTGATGCCGCATTGGCGGAAGCGGTCAAATCTGACGGTCGTCCGACCATTATTGTCGGTAAAACCCAGATCGGTTTCGGCGCGCCGAACAAACAGGGCAAATCTGCGGCTCACGGCGAACCCCTCGGCGATGAAGAGATCGCGGCACTGCGTGCAAACTTGAACTACACTGCCGAACCGTTCACCGTTGCCGATGATGTCAAAGCCTACTGCGCCGCCTGCGTTGCCGACAGCAAAGCCAAAGCCGCCCTGTGGGACAAAGCTTATGAAGATTTCCGTGCTGCAGACAGTGCCGCTGCGAAATTGATCGACAGCTACATTTATCAGCTGGTTCCGGAAAATATTGAAGAAGAACTGCTCAAGGCCGCTCCGGTCGACAAACCGGTCGCTTCCCGTGCCAGCAGCGGTACGATTTTGCAGAAAGCTGCAGAATTGGTTCCGGCTCTGTTCGGAGGTGCCGCCGACCTGGCTCCGTCCACCAAAAGTGATATCAAAGGCGAAAGCGGTTTTGCTCCGGGCAACTACGCCGGACGCAACATTCACTTCGGGGTGCGTGAATTGGCCATGGGTATGGCTGCCAACGGTATGGCTTTGAACGGCACTGCGATCCCGTACAGCTCAACGTTCTTTGTGTTCTCCGATTATATGAAACCGGCGATCCGTCTGGCAGCGATCCAGAAGTTGCATCAGATTTACATTTTTACTCACGATTCATTCTATGTCGGTGAAGATGGTCCCACTCATGAACCTATCGAACAGATCGCGATGCTCCGCAGTATTCCGGGTGTGACCGTGATCCGTCCGGCGGAAGCGCACGAGGTTGCCGGTGCATGGGCAGCCGCATTGCAGGCCGATGGTCCGGTGGCGTTGCTGCTGACCCGTCAGAATCTGAATCCTTATGATGCAGAAACTGCGAAAAAAGTTGATGTTTCCCGCGGCGCGTTTGTGGTCGATGATGAAGAAGATTTCGATTTGATTCTGTTGGCGACCGGTTCAGAGGTCGGTTTGGCTTTGGAATCTGCTAAACTGCTTCGTGCAGAAGGTGTGAAAGTCCGGGTCGTTTCCATGCCGTCTCAGGAGCTTTTCCTGCAGCAGGATTTCGATTATCAGGAAGAAGTTCTGCCGATGGGATGTGCGGCGGTGGTTTCCATCGAAGCTGCCAGTACTTTCGGTTGGGAACGTTTCACCGGTTTGGAAGGTCTCAATATCGGTCTGGACCACTTCGGTGCTTCAGCTCCTTACAAAGTGCTGGCTGAGAAATTCGGTTTCACTCCGGAAGGGATCGTTGAGCAGATCAAAGATTACTTCAGCTGTGATGACGATGATTGCGACTGCGGATGCGGATGTGATGATGATCATTGCTCCTGCTCCTGCGATTGCGACAAATAATTGGAACATATTTTAGGCAATTAAACAACGCGGGCGCATGGGGCAATGGTCTCTGCGCCCGTTTTTATGAACATGGAGGATCTTATGTCCGGTATTTTCAAAGCGTATGACATTCGTGGTATTTATCCGTCAGATATCAATGCCGATGTGGCGTATGCCATCGGCAGGGCATATATCACTTTTACCGGTGCCAAAAAAGTGGTTATCGGCAGAGATATGCGTCCTCATTCACAACAGTTGTTCGATGGGTTGAGCCGTGGAATTACTGATCAGGGAGCCGATGTTATTGATATCGGACTGAGTTCCACTCCGCAGAGTTATTTTGCCAACGGGACTCTTAAAGCTGACGGCAGCGTGATGATCACCGCCAGCCACAATCCCGGTGAATGGAACGGTATGAAATTGTGCCGCGCCAATGCAGTGCCGATCAGCGGGGCTACCGGCATTATGGATATTCAAAAGATCGTGGAAAACCGGGCATGGAATGAACCTGATGCCAAAGGCAGCATTTCCACATACGATATCAAAGCTGAGTACAAAGCATTTCTCCGTTCATTCGGCAAACTTGACCGTAAACTCAAAGTGGTAGTGGATTATGCCAATGCCATGGGGTTGTATGAGATCGCCGGTATTACCGATCTGTTTGATATTGTACCTTTGTATGATACTCTGGACGGAACGTTCCCGAACCACGAAGCCAATCCGCTGCAGACAGAGACACTTGATGCGATCCGTGCCAAGGTCAAAGAAGTCGGTGCCGATTTCGGAGCCGCGTTTGACGGAGATGCGGACAGATGCGGATTTATTGATGATCAGGGTGAAATTATCCCGATGGATTTGTTCACGGCATTGATTGCTCAGGATATTCTTTCGCGCGGTCCGGCGACGATCCTTTACGATTTGCGCAGCAGCCGTGCGGTCAAAGAGTGTATCGAAGCCAACGGCGGCAAAGCTGTTCAGTGCCGGGTCGGGCACGCATTTATCAAAAATCAGATGCGTGAATATGATGCGGTTTTTGCCGGTGAATTATCCGGACATTACTACTTCAAGCAGAATTTTACTGCTGAATCTCAAGGTTTGGCGATGATAATGCTGGCAAATCTGATTTGTGCCAAAAATGTGCCGCTTCATGAATTGGTTGCACCGTTGCGCAAATATTATTCCAGTGGAGAGATCAATTCCAAAGTCGCGGATGTGGCGCCGATATTGGATGCACTGCGTCAGAAATATGCTGATGGACACATGTTTGAACTGGATGGTATTTCCAGCGAATATGATAATTGGTGGTTCAATGTCCGGGCATCGAATACCGAGCCGCTGCTGCGTTTGATCGTGGAAGCTGATACCCGGGAGCTTATGGAAGCCAAACGTGATGAATTGCTGAAACTCATCCGGGGATGATATGGCAGAGTATCTGGATATATTTGATGCTTGCGGGAACTGTATCGGGCAGGCGTTGCGTTCGGAGTGCCACGGCAATCCGGCGTTGCTGCACCGCACTGCCCATGTAGTGGTCATCCATCCGGAAACCGGCAGGCTCCTGCTTCAGAAACGGTCGGAGAATAAAGATATCCAACCGGGCAAATGGGATACTGCGGTCGGGGGGCATTTGGATTGCGGGGAGAGTTTTGAAGCCGGTGCGCTCCGGGAATTGCAGGAGGAATTGGGAGTTTCCGGAGATGTGGAGCTGGAATTTATTTTTGATGCTCCGATCCGTAATGAGATCGAGTCAGAAGATACCCGGGTATTCGGAGTCAGACTTGCCGGACCGTTTGCATTTCAAAGTTCAGAGATAGATGAAGTGCGTTTCTGGAGCCGGGATGAATTGGAAGATCCGGCTAACTGGCAGTTGTTCACACCGAATTTATTGGTGGAATTGGCAAAATTGCGGCAGTGTCCGAAGTGGTATCCTGCCGCGGATGATATTAATGAATAATCAGGAAAAGATGTTATGAAAGTTGCAATTTTGATGGGCAGCAAAAGCGATTTGGATATCGTGCGCGGGGCCTTCGATGTATTGGATGATTTCGGAGTTGAATTTGAGGCACGTATTCTTTCTGCCCACCGTACCCCGGCAGAGGCGGCTGAATTTGCCGCTTCTGCGGAATCCAAAGGGGCCAAAGTTATTATTTGTGCCGCCGGTATGGCGGCGCATCTGGGTGGTGTGGTTGCGGCACATACGACACTGCCGGTGATCGGGATCCCGATGGTATCAGAACCATTTAAAGCGCTGGATTCGTTGTTGGCGATCGTGCAGATGCCTCCGGGGATTCCGGTGGCGGCGGTCACTGCGGGCAAAGCCGGAGCGAAAAATGCGGCATTATATGCAATTTCCATTCTGGCGACCGGGGATGAAAATCTTGCCGCCAAACTCAAAGAATTCCGTGCTGCTCAGAAGGTTCAGGTGCTTGGTGCGGATGCCGAATTGCAAAAAGAGTTGGCGGAGCGCAAAAAAAACTGATTTTTTTTCAAAAAACTCCGTGAAATCACTTGCAAAAGCATATTTCGGTGATATATTAAGTAACTGTTATCCGCTGACGCTGACAGCGGTTACCCAGGTGGGTTGGTAGCTCAGTCGGTAGAGCATCGCCCTTTTAAGGCGGTGGTCCCGGGTTCGAGTCCCGGCCAACTCACCATTTTTTTGTAATAAAACAAATTAACTATAATGAGGACGATGAAATGAGCAAGGTTTGCGCCATCTGCGGCAAAACCAAAGGCAACGGCGGTTGCATCACCCGCAAGGGTCTCGCCAAGAAAGCCGGCGGTATCGGTATGCACGTTGTAAAAAATGTCAAACGCACGTTTGAAGTCAACTTGCAGAGCGTCAAGATCAATGATGAAGGCACGGTCAAAACCGTCAAAATGTGTACGGCTTGCATCCGCACCGGAAATTACACCAAAGCCTGATTTGTTGAAATCAAGGGTATTTCAAGGAGAGGATCTTCAGATGCTCTCCTTTTTTTATTTCTGAAAATGCTTTGAGCAGGGAGAATACATAAGATGTTGGGTTTTGGGGATATTTGGATCTTGTCAGCAGTATTGGGCAGTATTGCGGCATCTGTATTCGGAGTGATTTATGGAGTCATGCGCTGGAACAAAGGCGGAGGTGACCAATGAATTTACTATTTGCATCCATGGGTGGAGCTTTCAACGGCTGGGCAATGGGGATTTTGCTTTTGCTCTATGTTGCGGGGATCACTTATTTGGGATTTCGGGGTTACCGCAAAACTAAAAGCAGCAGTGATTATCTGGTTGCCGGACGTTCTGCACATCCGTTTGCGATGGCGATGAGTTACGGGGCGGCATTTATCAGCACCTCTGCATTGGTGGGATTCGGCGGTATTGCCGGTGAATTCGGTATGGGGCTGATGTGGCTGGTATTTATGAATATCGCTTTCGGGATCATTGTGGCATTCATCTGGTTCGGTAAACGCACCCGTCAAATCGGGGTGGCGTTGGATGCCCGGACGTTTCCGGAATTCATCGGAAGCAGATTTCAGAGTCGTAACATGCAGATATTCATTGCGGTGATGATATTCTGTTTTATTCCGCTTTATTCCAGTGTGGTGCTGATCAGCGGGGCGCGTTTTCTGCAGGAAGTGATGAATATGCCTTATGAATGGGTGTTGGGAATATTTGCAACTGTAGTGGCGGTGTATGTTATTTTCGGCGGTTTGCGCGGAGTGATGTATGTCGATGCTTTGATCGGCAGTATCATGGTAGGCGGCATGCTGCTTTTGCTGGTGATGTGCTATGTTAAACTCGGAGGTATTGTTCCTGCCCATCAGGCGTTGACGGATATGGCACCGCTGGTGCAGAAACATTTGCCGCAGGAGTATGCGTTGGGGCACCGTGGCTGGACAGTCATGCCTGAATTCAATTCGGTATGGTGGTGGACACTGGTATCAAGTTTGATGCTCGGAGTTGGTATCGGAGCATTGGCACAGCCTCAATTGGCGGTTCGTTTTATGACCGTAAAAAGTGACCGCGAGCTGCATCGGGCGGTGATGGTGGGATCGTTTTTCATTCTTTGCACGGCGGGTGCGGCGTATATGATCGGAGCATTGTCGAATGTATTTTTCTATCATACCGACAAGGGTATTGCCGAGGGGCAGGCGCAACTGGCGATCCAGGTTGCCGGCGGCAATCCGGATCTGATTATTCCGATTTTTATCAGGGAGGCATTGCCGCAGATGGTGCTGTATGTATTTGCGCTGACGATGTTGTCAGCCGCGATGTCGACCTTATCCAGTTTGTTTCATGTGACCGGCAGTTCGATCGGGCATGATGTATTTGGAAAAATTCTGGGTAAAGACAACACCTGGATCACCCGCAGCGGAGTATGTTTCGGCATCGTTGTCAGTTTGATATTTGCGCTGATTCTGCCGCCGGGGATCGTGGCGCGCGGTACGGCAATATTTTTCGGGGTTTGTGCGGCGGCATTTCTGCCGGTTTATATTGCGGCGTTGTATTGGAAACGGGCGACCCGGGCAGGGGTGTGGAGTGCGATTGCGGTCGGAGCCGGAGTTTCAGCATTCGGATTGCTGTTTCTGCACAAAAAAGAGTCTGCATTACTGGGAATATGTAAACTGCTGACCGGCAAGACGGAATTGATATCGGCACATCCGTGGCCGTATGTGGATCCGTTTGTATATGCGCTGCCGTTATCTATGGTGACATTGATCGTGGTAAGTTTGCTGACAACACCTCCGGATGAAGAGCATATCAAAAAATGTTTTGCTGAAAAAAGCATTTGAAAAGCGTTGAATATTTTGCATGTCCCGGTGGTTTTCAATGGTAAAATGCACCGGGACATGTTATATTATACGATGAATTTTCATCGGGAGAAAAGTTAAATGAATAAAAGTGCATTTTTTCTGATATTGCTTTCAGTATTTTTGCATGCCGGATGGAATTTTTTGAGTAAGGCGAACCGTCCGTCCAAAGCGTTTTTCATGCTTGCCAATCTGACGATCGCGCTGCTGTCGCTGCCGTTTGTATTTCTGGTACCGGTGCAGTGGAGCGAACTGCCGCGGCAATTCTGGATGTTGCTGGCCGGGAGTGTATTTTTTGAGGTATTGTACGCCATGGGGCTGGCGGGTGCGTATAAGAAGCAGGATATTTCCGAAGCGTATCCTCTGGCGCGGGCTTTGCCGGTATTGATGGTTGCAGTAGTGACATTGATTTTCGGTTTGGGAAAGGTGCCGGCGGTGTTGGCGTGGATCGGTTTTACAGTAGTGGCTGCCGGTTGCGTTATTTTGCCGCAAAATTCATTGGGAAATATCAAATGGCGTGAATTTATCCGGTCGGTTTCCAGTCCGATTTTGCTGGCGGCGTTGGGTACGACCGGTTATACGGTGCTGGACAAGATCGCATCTGCCGAATTGAAATTACATACATCCGGCGGAGAGATCTCCGCACTGGGAGTGTATTTATTTTTGATGGAAGCCGGAGTGGCATTGTCACTGTTTGTTTTGCTGATGTTTTCCGGGCGTGAAAAGGTGGAGCTGTTCCGTAAGAACTGGTGTTCTCCGGCGCCGTATCTATGCGGATTGTTTTCTGGAGCGGCATATTTTCTGGTGTTGATTGCGATGGGGCTGGTGGATAATGTCAGTTTTCTGCAGGTATTCCGTCAGATGAGTCTGCCGGTGGGAGTGATGTTGGGAGTGGTTTTTCTTCACGAGAAACTTACTTTGCCCAAAATTATCGGGACGCTACTGATCGTAGCCGGACTGGGGTTGACGGTCTTTTGATTTTACCCGCGGTTCAGAGGTTGTAAAATCCGGAAAATATGATATATTATCTATTTTGAAATGTTTATAAAAAATTAAGGATATACGTCATGAAAAAAGAAAAAAAAGAACAGAAAGTTGATCCGGCAGTGGCTCCGGAAACGCAAGGTGCCGGAATGCAGGATGATGCTGTTGTTGAAACTGAAAAAGTTTCGGAACTTGAGCAGTTGCAGACTGAACTTGCCGACCAGCAGGCGAAGTATCTTTATTTGCAGGCCGAATATCAGAATTTCCGCAAGCGTGCTGCCCGCGATATCAGCGATGCCCGGGCTCATGCGGTGGAAGATACACTGCTGCCGTTTCTTTCAGTGGCAGATTTTCTGGGAATGGCTGGAGTCGCGGCTGAAAAATCCGATAATCTGGATGCACTCAAGCAGGGTTTGATGATGATAATCGCTCAGTTTGACAAAGCGTTGGAAGAAATGGGGGTGCGGAAATTTTCCGGAGTCGGGGAAAAGTTTGATCCGGCACTGCATGATGCAGTGGGCAGGGAGAATTCCGATACTGTTCCTGAAGATGTGATCATCAGTGAATGGAATTGCGGTTATAAAATCGGTGAAAAGTTGTTGCGTCCGGCACGGGTCACGGTGTCCACAGGCAAAGCTGCCGCAGCGGAGCAAAATGAGGAGTAAAATTCGATTATGGCAGATTTTTATGAAACTCTCGGAGTGAGCAAAAATGCTTCTGCTGATGAGATAAAAAAAGCGTACCGTAAACTTGCGGTAAAATATCATCCGGACAAAAATCAGGGCAACAAGGAAGCTGAAGAGAAATTTAAAGAAGTATCTGCCGCTTATGAGACCTTGAGCAATCCGGATAAACGGCGTCAATATGATCAATTCGGTCACGAGGCTTATACCCGCAGCGGCGGAGGCGGCGGAGCCGGAGGATTCAATTATCAGCAGGCTCAGGATATATTCAGCCAGTTTTTTGGCGGCGGCGGCGGATTCGGATTTGAAGATCTTTTTGGCGGCGGCAGACATGCCAATCCCAATGCGCCGCAGCGCGGAGAAGATCTGCGTTACAATCTGGAGATCGATTTTGAAGATGCTATGTATGGTGTAGACAAGACGATCAAGGTTCAGCGTCAGGAGTCTTGCGACAAATGTTCCGGCAGCGGTTGTGAACCCGGCAGCGGAAAAAAAAGTTGTCCGCGGTGCGGCGGCAGCGGTACGTTGAATATTTCACAGGGATTTTTCAGTGTCCGTCAACCGTGTCCGAATTGTTCAGGTACCGGTCAAATCATTGAAAAACCATGTCCGAAGTGTCACGGCAAAGGTCGGGTGTCTGCTTCAGCTCCGCTGCAGATCCATATCCCTGCCGGAGTGGATACCGGTTCTCAGCTGCGGGTTCCCGGCAAAGGGTGTGCCGGAATACGCGGCGGTCAGGCTGGAGACCTTTATGTGGTCATGCGGGTGCGTGAAAGTAATGTATTTATCCGGGAGGATCGGGATCTGCTTTGTGAAGTGCCGGTATCTTATGCAGTGGCAGCTGCCGGCGGTGAAGTGGATGTGCCGACTATTTCCGGCAAGAGCAAGATCCGGATACCGGCGGGGACTCAAAGCGGTGCGCTGTTGCGTTTGAAAGGCAAAGGAGCCCCTTCGGTGCGGGGAGCCGGACGCGGTGATCTGCATATCCGCATTCTGGTGGAGACGCCGAAAGATCTCTCCAAGGAGCAGTTGGAACTGCTGGAAAAATTCAATGCCTCACTGACTGAAAAAAACAACCGCCGTCAGAGTGAATTTGCCGAACGGGCAAAACAGTTTTTGAAAGGTGAATGAGCTATGCCCCGTAAAGATCCCAAAGACCCCACATTGGCTACCAACCGCAAAGCGTTCCATGACTACAACGTGCTGGAACGTTTTGAATCGGGTATCCAATTGGTCGGGACCGAGGTGAAAAGTTGTCGGGCGCGATCTATTCAACTGCAGGAAGGATTTGTTAAAATCGAAAAAAATCAGGCCTTGCTCTACAATGTTCATATCGCCGGGTATGATTTTGGTAATCGCTTCAACCACAATACCAAGCAGGTGCGCCGTTTGTTGCTGCACAAACGGGAGATCTTGAAATTGGGTCAGTGGCTCGGTACCAAAGGAGGAACGATCATCCCGCTGCGTTTTTATCTCAGCAAAGGTCTGGTAAAAGTTGAAATAGCTTATTGTCAGGGCAAAACTCACGCTGATCAGCGGGAGACGCTCCGTCGCCGTGAAACCGAACGGGAAATGCGGCGGGCAGTTCGTAAATAAAGATGATTATTTCAGAAAAAAACAGTAAGATAATGCGGAATACAGCTGCAATTTTGTGGCTGAGTTCCGCATTTTTCGTCACCCCGCTGGCATTCTGCCGCCTTACCGGAGAAAAAGTTCCGCTTTTTGGTTTGGTTTCTGCGGTCACATTGCCGGTTTTAGCGGTAACAGCACTGGCATTGACTTTGGTCTGTATGGATTTCCGCGTGTATAAACGTGATTTCCGCTGGCGTTTATTAGGGTGTGCCCAGGCGGCAGTCGCAGCGGTGTCGTTGTGGCACTGCTGCAATGGAGTGCCGTGGGAAAGTTTTTTACTCACGATGTTTTGGGTGCTTGCTCCGACGGTCGGGGTGGCCTTGAAAGATGAATTGGAGAAAATGCTGGGCATTTTTGCGCTGCTGTGGACGGTTTTGCTTATATTCAGCGGGATAAATTCAGAACATTTCACCGGGTTCATCGGGAATTGGAATTGGACCCAGGCGATGTTGGCAGCCATGTTGCCGGGATGTTTTCTGTTGTTCAAAATAAAAAAATGGCAATATTGGTCACTTGTTGCGTTAGCAATAGTATTTGTTTTCATTTATTTGAAGTATCCGGAACAGTTGTCCAGGAGCATGTTGGTGGCGATACCGGTGACGCTGGCGGTATTGCTGATTCAGGAAAAATGGCGTTTATTACCGTGGTTGCGGAAATTTCATCCGGCATGGGCAGTCGGAGTCGCGGCACTGGGGTTGATATTATTTATCGAGTTTGCTGATTTTAACAGCAGCAGACTGCAGTTGTGGAAAGGTACGATCGATCTGCTGCTTTCCCATGGCATTGGGGGCGTTGGAATGGGGCAGTATGCCGGAGAAATATTGCCGTTTCTGCCGGAAAAATATTATTTTACGCCGTTTGCTGCGCCATGGCATCCGCATCCGCATAATGAATTATTGAATTTTGTTTGTGCTTACGGAATTGCCGGATTACTTTATATTTGGGCATTGATCTATATGGTGTTGAGTCTGCCGCCCCGCAATGACTGGGAAACTTTTGCAAGATGGGTATTTTTGATTTTGCTGACCGGCGGTATGTTTGATATGAGTTGTGCCGTATTGCCGGGAGCATTATGGTGTTTCTGCTGTGCGGGAATTTCCGGTGGCAGATATCGTCCGGCACGGATCGTCAATATTCCCGGCGTGATACCCGGGGTGCTGTTGCTTGCGCTTGCTGCGATAATGATCCGGGCAAATGTTGCATCAACAACAGCGCGCAGAAATGGTGAATTGGCATTATCGCGCAGTGATGTGCATACGGCAAGAAAATTTTTACAGCAAAGTTCGGAAGTAGAAGCACAATATTTGCTGGCAGAATTGGAGTTGATGGTGTTCAAATCTCCGGAACGGGCGGAGCGGGTTCTTGCCGGAATGAAAAATGATTATTTGCACACTTCCCGGTTGCGGGCGTTGGTACATTATCTGGCAAAAGATTATGAAAAAGCGTTGACAGAAATGAAACGCGAATGCCGCAATTACCCTTACAGTGTTATCAATGCCCACTGGTATTACCGGATGCTGCAGGCATCCCAAGCTCCGTTGCCGGATATCCGGGAAGCCGAACAAATCTTTGCCGGTGTATGTGCGTTACGGGGAATCACACCTGCTCAGGCGGGCAGTTTTACCTCCAAAGCTGACGACAGTCCGTTAAAGTATCCTGCGGATTGAGGTGGTTACTGCTGCAGGCACGGCATGAGCGAGTAAATTTTCCAAATCGGCAAAGGTGGATAAAGCGGAGGCTTCCGCCCGGAGTGCAGCCGGAAATCCCCGGCCTTTCAAATAATCATGCACGATTTTCCGGGCCTGCCGCATTGCAGACGTTTCGCCGTAAACAGCAATCATTTCCCGGATGTGAAACAGCACCATTTCCCGCCACTCTTCCAGAGTCGGCGGCTGGTTATGTACTCCGGAAAGTTCCCGGAACAGCCAGGGATTGCCCATGATTCCCTGCGCGAGCATGACCAGATCACATCCGCTTTTTTCTCTCATAATGCGGTAAGTTTCTGCTGAATTAACTCCCCCGTTGGCAATGACTTGTACTTGCGGAAATTTTTCTTTGACCGCCCGGATGATATCAAAGGCAACATCTCCGGTATAAAAATGTTCCCGGGTGCGGCCGTGAATGGTCAATGCGGTCGCGCCGAGTTCAACTAATCCGGCACAAAGTTCCAGGGTCGGATTCGGGTCAAGTGCATCCAGAATACGCAGTTTGGCGGTCAACTGGAAACGGCTTTCCCGGGACAGTACGGCAAAACATTCATGAGCCGATTTTATATTCTGCCCCAATGCGGCACCGGCACCTTTTTTTACGACTTTGGGAACCGGGCAGCCGAGATTGAAATCCAGCAGAGTGAAATCGCGTTCATTGAGTTTTGCACACGCCCGTTTGAGCATTTCCGGATCGGCTCCGACCAGCTGGGTGGCAAAAAACTCCTCCTCTTCGCCGCGGAGCAGTAAAAATTCGCCGTTGCCGTTGGCAAAAGCCAGACTGGCGGCATCGACCATTTCGGTAAACGCATAATGACATCCGCCTTTGCGTGCTGCCCGTCGATAGGCAAGATCGGTAAATCCCGACAGCGGAGCCATTATCAGGGCATGGTCAGGATAACGGAACGGTTGGGGATCCATCAGAAAAGTTCTTTGCGCTGACGGCGGACTTCGGCAATGGCACGTTCGGTCAAAGTGGCGAGTTTTTCATCCTGCATTTCCGGGGACATGGCGAGGAAATTGCCCATCAATTCATTTTCCAGCTTGCTGAGGCTCTCGAATCCGGTCGGTTTTGCAGGAGTATCCAAAGCGGCGGAGAATTCGCGGATGATTTTCTTTTTTTCTGAATCTCCGAAAATGGCGAATTCATCCAGCAGGACTTTCTGGGCGCTGAACATTTCCACTAATTCCGGATGCCGCCGGTAGGATGAACCGATGCGCGGCGGTGGAGTTTTAAGCGGTTCCGGACCTTCCAGATACGGTTTTACCAAAGGATATATTTTGTCCCAGGACTCTTTGCGGATATTTTTAGCCTGCCGATCGATGTAACGGCGGAGCATTTCCAAACGGATGCCGTTGAGCCGGGAGATGTCTTCAAAAGAGAGAGTTGAAGTACAGCGGTCAATCGCATCGGCGAGTTCCTGATTGAAATTTTTTTCTGCACTGGATTGTTTTTCAGCCATGAGGATTCTCCCAAATATGGTTATTTATTTAAATTTTTATCAAATTCGGCAGCTTTCTGCATAAGTTGCATCAACAGATTTTCCCGGTAACGTTTGATAGTATGCAGAAAACTGATAATACGTCGGCATGAAGTCGCGTTGGACAACTCATACCGGGAAACCGTATTGTCATTAAAAAGAACATAAAAACTGTCCGGATGTTTTTTTGAAATTGCGATTGCCTGCGGCAGCTCCGGATCGGGGGCAATTCCGAAACTGACGGTGCGGCATGTTCCGGCATCGCCGGATATTCCGGTGCGGTTCGGGGAATTTTTTACTGCGGCAAGCAAATCTTTACAGACCGGACAAGTTTCCGGCTTGCTGACGGAAATGGTTTTGTTTTTCATTTGTGACCCCGGAGGTGTGGAGGCAGTACCGGGACGGTGAAGTTGTTTTATTTTCGGCAGAACAAAAGCCCGGGTCAAAGCAGATATTACCGCATCCAATACGCTTTGTTCGCAATTTACGGCGGCAAAAATGCCGTTATCTGAACGGGCGGCAACAAATAATGAAGGCAGTTTTGTTTCATGATCCTCACCTGGTAATTCAAGAGCATCCGGTAATGAAAAGCTGTTTTTCCGGAATACATAAGCGATTCCCCGGGGAGGGATGGATTTTAGCAGGGTTTTAAAATCAGCCCGGTCACGCATTTTTTTAAATTTCGGAGCCGTAAAAATTTTTTCTGCCGCCGGAGAAAAGTATAATTTGACGTTTTTTTCCCCGGGGATGATCTTTATATTCGGTAATAAAGGTTTTTTGCTTGTGTTGACAAGTTCCCTGATTATTCCGTCATGGTCAGGAACAGTTATCATCAGTGAATCTTCCCGGTCATTCAGCAGGACGATCTGCCATACTCCGGAGAGTTCTTTGAAGGTTTGCTCCCATGGGAGTTCACCCGGCAGTTCCAGGGCTTTATTTTCTCCCCACATGCCGGATGATTTCAATATTTGCAATATTGCCTCGGGGGTAATTGCCGCCGCTGCCGCAAAACGGGTTTCGGCAGGAAGATCACCGAATGTTTCCGGAATATCGATCAGGTTTTTCCGGGCAAACAAAGTATTGAGCAGTCCCGGGGAATTTTCCGGAAAGGTCAAAACTATTTTGGAGTGGATGAAATCATCTCCGAAAGGATTACCGGCGAGAGTTTTGGAACTGAATCCGCAACTTTGCAAATCTTCCGCCCCGGCAAGTTTCAAACCGAGTTTCAGTATGGCAAGGCGGCGTTGGAATGCGATTTTTTCCTCATGGGAAAGCTGCTTATTATCCCAGGTGAATTGTTCCAGTATTTCCAGATTCCGGTTCAGGATTTTTTTTATGTTTGCACCGGAAATAATGAAATATTCTGCAGCATCCTGATCCAGATACGCCTGCACGGTGCGGAAATCCCTGCTTTCGACGGGAGTTCCGCACGGTGCATTGCAGCGGCATCCGGTCATGACCGGAAGAAGTGCTGCCAGGATAAGGATGCCGTAAAATATTCTCATACTGCTCAGAGCAATTCTGCGATCTGCACTGCGTTGAGTGCGGCACCTTTGAGCAGCTGGTCGCCGGAAACAAACATTTCCAGACCGCGCTTGTCGTTGCGGGAGATATCCTGACGGATACGTCCGGCGAGGACATCATATTTTTCCGTGGCATCTACCGGCATGGGATAAAGTTTTGCGGCAGGATCATCAGCAACGGTTACTCCGGGAGCGGCGGCAAGAATGGCGCGGGCTTCATCCGGAGTGATCTCTTCTTCAAATTCCAGATTCAATGATTCACTGTGGGCGCGCAGAGCCGGGATGCGGACACTGGTGCAGGTGATCGGCAGATCGGGGCAGTGGAGCATTTTGCGTGATTCATAGACCATTTTGAGTTCTTCTTTGGTGTAGCCGTTATCCGCAAAAACATCAATATGGGGAATGAGGTTGAATGCGATCCGGTGGGCAAATGCTTTGGGTTCAATGGGTTCTCCATTGAGTATCTGCCGGGTCTGTTCGATAAGTTCAGCCATTCCTTTTGCACCGGCACCGGAAGCGGCCTGATAGGTGGAAGCGACCAGACGGCGGAGTTTTTTGGCACGGTGCAGCGGAGCGACCGCCACGAGCATGATCGCAGTGGTGCAGTTGGGGTTGGCGATAACACCGTTATGTTTGGCGATATCTTCGGGGTTGACTTCGGGAACGACCAGCGGCACATCTTCTTCCATGCGGAATGCGCTGGAGTTATCCACCATCACGGCACCGGCATCGGTGACAAATTTGCGGTATTCTTTGGAAACACTGCCGCCGGCACTGAACAAAGCGATATCCACGCCTTTGAATGATGCGGGGGTCATCTCTTCGATTGTGAGAGTTTCGCCCTTGAACTGCATGGTTTTACCGGCGGAACGGGCTGACGCGAGCAATTTGATATTTTTGACCGGAAAATTACGTTTTTCCAGAGTTTTGAGCATTTCCACACCGACCGCACCGGTGGCTCCGGCGATAGCAACATTGAATTCTTTGGCCATGATTTTGTCTTTCTTTATTTTGTTCACGGTTAAGTTTTGACAATACTTAGTTAATAATATACCGTTTCAGTTTGAAAAATTCAATAAAAAGTATTATATTTTACAGTAATTTTCAGTATTAACCGGGTAGAGAAGCAATGGATTATCTTGATTTTGATCTTCAGCGTATGAGTGCCGGACAGATTGCGGAATTGCTTGCATATCATGACCGGCGTTACTGGGAGCTGAATGCTCCGGAAATATCGGACGCCGAATATGACCGGATCACGGAACGTTTGCGGGAATTGGCACCGGATCATCCGCTGCTGAACCGGATCAATACTCCGTCAGTTTCCGGAGACGGCAAGGTGCGTCATAAAGAGCCGATGCTCTCTTTGGACAAGGCATATTCTCTGGAGGAGCTTCTTGAATGGGCGCGCAAGTACGCCCGCAATGAATCGGAAATGTTGCTGGTCGAGCCGAAATACGATGGTATTTCCGCCTCTTTTGACGGCAGGATACTGGCTACCCGGGGTGATGGTGAAACCGGAGAAGATATTTCCGGCAAACTGCCGCTGATCGAGTTGGAAATGCCCGGTTATACCGGTAGACCGGACCGTCCGGCACGGGGCGAGATCGTGATCCGGGATGATGATTTCCGCAATATTTACGGCAATATCCGCAAAAAAGACGGCGGTACTTATAAAAATCCCCGTAATGCGGTTGCCGGAATCATGGGGTTGAAAGATATTTCTGCCATGATTATGCAAAAAGCCAAATTGACATTGGTGGATTATACGCTGATATCAGAAGCGGTCGCTTTATGTGATCTGGCGGCAAAATGGGAAGAGTTGAAAACGCAGTTTGCCGCATTACCTTATCCGATGGACGGGATCGTACTGAAATTCGCCGATGGGGAATTCCGCAGACAATTGGGAAATACAGCCCACCATCCGCGCGGAGAGATCGCTTACAAATTCACCAACCGCAGTGCAAAAAGCCGTTTACTGGATGTGGAGTGGAGTTTCGGCAAAAATTGTCTTACCCCGGTAGCATTGCTGGAACCGGTGGATATTTCCGGAATTACTATCAAAAGAGCCTCATTGCATAATGCCCAGAATTTATTGGATATGGATTTGATGATCGGTGACAGTGTCACGGTGGAACGGGCTGGGGATGTGATTCCTTTTATTGCATCCAGAGAAGCCGGTACGGAACGGCGCACACCGTTTATTACCCATTGTCCGGCATGCGGCAGCAGTGTGATTCGCAAAGGACCTGAATTGTGCTGCAGCAATGCCGGTTGTCCGGGGGCAAAATTGCAATTGCTGACAGCGGCGGTGCGTAATTTGGGAATTGAAAGACTTGGAGAGCCTACCGTGGCAAAGCTGATCGCCAGCTGCGGAGTGCGTACGTTGCGGGATTTGTTTGAACTTACGGAACAAGACCTGCTGAAAATTGACGGTTTCGGAGAGAAAAGTGCCGCCAATTTGATCGGAGAGATCCGCAAAGCGCGTGAAGTTGATGACTACCAATTGATCGCGGCGTTGAATATACCCAATGTGGGAATGAATATTGCCAAAATGATGTTGGAAAAATATTCCTTTGAGCAGCTGCGGACACTTTCTGAAACCGAATTATCAGAGATCCCGGGGATCGGGCCGGAACGGGCGGCGGCGTTTGCGGCGGCAATGCGGGAACGGACCGCAGAACTGGATGAATTGCTGGGGGCAGTAACTTTGCGCCACCCGGATGCTGTCGGATCCGGACAGACCATCTGCTTTACCGGAAAAATGCCGGAAAAACGGTCGTTCTATGAAAATCTTGCCCGGGAGCGGGGATACCGTCCGGTGGATTCTGTAACTGCCGCATTGACTTTGCTGGTCGCCGCTGATATCAATGACAACAGCTCAAAACTCCGCAATGCCCGGAAATATGGAGTCCCGATTTTGCCATTGCAGGAGTTTCTTGCCGGTGATGCCGGAGAAAGCCGCGATGACGGTGCTGAATCGGGAAATGAATTTTCAGATCTTCCGCTGTTTGACACTCTTTCTTAAATACGCGGAATTATTCTGATATACCCGGAAAATTGCATCTGCCGGGAGCAAAAATATTCCGTATTTCCTGAACTGTGTTTTTTCTCCGGTCGCGGTGTTGTGGATTTATTCCGCTTATATGAAAAATCCGTGATATATCAATGATTTAAACTTGCAAAATCATTCCGGCAGTGCTATATTGGTATGATGTTTGTATTTTGTATAGCTCATTAATTCAGGAGGCGCTTATGCCCGGGAAAACACGTGTGCCGGAATTCAAAGGCAAGGAGTTGGAGTATTACAACGCTTTGATGAAAGTCCGCAATCAGTTGTCAGGTCAGATTCAGGGCGGTATTGATTCTCTGGACTGCACCAATACCGAAAAAAGAGGTGTCACCACTCACATGGCAGATGTTTCCAGTGACAATTTCCGTCATGAAATGGAATTGCAGATGTTGACCGAGAACGGCAACACCGTCAAATTGATCGATGATGCCATTGAACGTCTGGTCAATGGAGAGTACGGTATTTGCATGGAGTGCGGCGAACGTATTTCCGAAGCCCGGCTGATGGCGCGCCCTTACGCGGTATTTTGTATCAAGTGCAAAAGCCGCCATGAAGAAATGATGAAGAACCGGTGAATTTTAATGCTGGCAAGAGTCACATCAGGCAGTCGTACTGAACGTAATTGGCTGTTGTGGTCGGTGATTTGGGCACTGCTTTTACTGCTGGCGGATCAATGGACCAAAATGTGGTTTGTGCAGAATTTACCGGAAACCCACATCATTGAGATTATTCCCAACTGGCTGAATTTTACCCATGTCCGCAATTTTGGAGCGGCATGGAGCATGTTCAGCGGTCATGTCTGGCCGTTGCTGGGATTCAGTTTGCTGGTTGCCGCGGGAATCATCATCTGGTTCCGCAAACTGGCAGAGGGATGTCCGGAGCGTTATATTGCCTTATTGATGCTGATTTCCGGAACTCTCGGCAATGCCATTGACCGTGGATTTCGCGGATCAGTGGTGGATTTCATACAAGTGCATTACCATTCTGTGTGGTACTACCCGGTATTCAACATTGCAGATATGGCGATTTGTTGCGGGGTCGGAATATTCCTGATTTCAGGCTTGTGCCGTAAAAACCTTTCTGCGGATAAAGATCATGTTGAGTGCAATGGTTGAAAACATCCGGAACATGGAGCGGCAGAGTATTGCTGCAGGGACTCCTGTATATCTGCTCATGCGCCGTGCCGGTGAAAAAGCGGCGGCATGGATCGGTAAATATTATGCTGATGCGGTTCGTTTTGTTCTTCTTTGCGGCGGTGGAAATAATGGTGGAGATGCGTTGGTAGCCGCTGCCGAACTGAGCAAAAAATTCCCGGTACATATCTACAGTGTCCGGGAGCTTTCCGGATTTGGTAATTGTGCCGCCTGTGCAGCGAAAGATCTGCCGTCTGATATTCCGTTTGAAGTACGTGACAGTTTAAGCTCTGCTGATTTTCGCAGCGGTGATGTGATCGTGGATGGATTGCTCGGCATCGGTTTTTCCGGCGGAACCCTGCGGGAAAATGTCAAAAGTTTTATCCATGCTGCCAATAATTCCCATTGTCCGGTTGTGGCATTGGATTTACCAAGCGGCATCAACGGGGATACCGGCGAGGCATCTCCGGACGGGGCGGTCAATGCAGAAGTTACATTGACATTCGGCAGACCCAAAAACGGGTTGTTCCGGGGGGCAGGGGCTCTTTTACGCGGTGCATTGCGGGTGATAGATATCGGATTGAATGAGTACCGCTGCAGCGGTATGGAGATAATGACCAACTGTGATGCAGTAAAATTACTGCCGTCAATGGCACGGGATTGTCACAAAAATCTCCGGGGCAGAGTCCTGATTTGGGGCGGTTCTCCGGAATATCCGGGGGCACCGGCTTTAAGTACCTCAGGGGCACTGCGAAGTGGTGCCGGTATGGTCAGAACGGTATCTGAAGCTGATTTGACCGGACGTGTCCCCAATGCTGCAATCGTACGGAAATTGTTTTCCGGAGAGACTCCGGAAGATTGGTTTGTGCTCTCCGATGTGCTGGTTTGCGGTTGCGGCTGGGGCGGTTGTGCAAATGAAAAAAATTTACAGACGGCATGGGATTTTCCCGGAAAATTGCTTTTGGATGCTGATGCGTTGAATGGTTTGGCGCATTTTCCGCAAATATGGAAAAAACGGGAAAATGTGATTTTGACTCCGCACCCCGGCGAAGCGGTACGGCTGGCAACGGCTTTCGGAGTGAAAAATTCCGGTGATCGCCGGGAACTGTCAATGGCGTTGGCAGAAAAGCTTCATGCCGTAGTCGTATTGAAAGGCCGGGACAGCATTGTGGCTGCTCCTGATGGGCATGCGGTCATTATTGCCGCCGGCTCTCCGGCTCTGGCGACTGCGGGCAGCGGTGATGTGCTTGCCGGAGTGATTGGTGCATTGGCTGCCGGAACAGATTGTTTCAATGCCGCGGTGCTGGGAGCTTATGTGCATGGCATTGCCGGAGAAAATGCCTCGGGAATTTTGATTGCAGATGATTTGCCGGCTGAAATCGGTAAAACGCTGGAAAGAATCCGGCTTAACGCGGTTTATTGAATTTCACGATACGGTATGTCAGCCGATGCTTCCTGCCGGAAGCGATCTCATATAATTTATTTGCGTGACAGATCGAAGTTGAATGCACTGTCGAGCCGTCCCGGCAAAATAATTCAATGTTTAGCACACCGTCATTTTTTCAAGATAATATTGGGACATATATTTGAAAAAATGACAATTTGATGCTACTGTAACGAGTTGATTGTAAATTCCTAATTATATCAGTAATTTTCATAACAGGAGAACAATATGAAAAAAATATGGTTACCGTTGCTATTGTGCAGTTGTCTTGCACTTTCCGCCGGGGAGTGGATACTGAAAAATCTTGATGGCGGCAAAAGTGTGCTGACCGGAAAGGACGGCAAGCTCTGTGTGGTCAAAGCGGAACGCGCAGGCGCATTCGAATTGATCGGAAAAAACGGTTTGGCGGTTGAACCGGGAACCGACTACATATTGGATTTTCAATGCCGCACTGCCAAATGTGAAAATGCCTATGTGAATTTTTATTTACTGACAGTTGATAAAAACGGTAAAAAAAGAATAGGAGCTTCTCTGTCAGCGACTCCGGGAGAGCGGGGATTGATGCGGAACCGCACCAGCCGTCTTGAAACTGTTTCCGGACATTATTTAACTCACCGTATCCGTTTTAAAACCGGCAAAAATACTGTGAAGGTAATTCCTGTCTATGAGAGCAGTGACGGCAAAGTGGAACTTTATCCGGGGGAGATAAAACTGTTCAAGGCTAACGACAGCAACCGGGCGACGGTTGAATTTTCTCTGCCGGCAGCTCAGCAGAAGTGGGCAACATTCAAACTTATGCCGCAAGTGCAGTACAAGTTGGATACAAACCGGGATATCACCGGTGAATTACAGTTTATTTCCCAGAAAAAGAAGGTTTTGCAAACAGTTCCGTTCAAAGGCAGTTCCGTTTGTTTCAGAGTTCCGGCACTGGCTGTTGAAACTGAGTTGACCATAAAATCAGCCCATGCCGGTATTAGTGGAAAAATCGTCAAAAATTTTGTATTTGACCGGGAGCGCGGCATCCATGAAAATGAGTGGCAGGGCACCGAGTTAATGCGGGGAGAAGCTGTCGGTGAAAAAGTCATGTTCCGTCATGAATTTGATTTGCCTGCGGTTCCGGAGCATGGTGCAATCCGCTTTTTCGGACATAATAATGCCACGCTCTATGTCAATGGCAAAGAGTGCGGTTCCGGAGAGCAGTTTTATCCCGGAGTGGCAAATATCACCCCATATTTGCGTGCCGGCAAAAATGTGCTGGCATTGGAAGTGCATAATTCCGGCGGTCAGCTGCGGGTGATTTTTGATGCTTACATCAAAGGACGCGGTTATGAACGCTTTTTGATGTCGGGTAAAGATACCCGTTATGCCTGGGAACTTACGGATGATTCCTGGCGCAGACCGGATTTTGATTCTGCAGCATGGCGTCCGGCGGTATTGGGCGGTTCGCCCAAGGATTTCGGGGATTCCATTGTTGCCGCCCGGGTGAATAGCGGTCATAAACGTCTCAGCATCAACGCTGAAAGCCAAATGGCATCTCCGCTGAAAATTTCTGCAGATGCCAAAGTTCCAGAATTTGAAGTCATCCGTAAAGATGGTAAAGCCGTTCTGACCCGTAACGGAGTGCCGGTTTCTGCGACGATGTTTTGTCACGGCAAATGGAAAAACGTGGAGATCGGCACGATGAATTACGCAGCCGGGATAAAGCTTCACATGATCAATACCGGTCAGCTGGAACGTGATAAAAATGGTAATTTTGATTTTACGGTTGTGGATACCGCAGTAAAAATGGCAGTGGAGCAGATCGCCGATGATCCGGATGCTCATATCATTGTCGCGATCAACTTTGAACCGGATAAGAAATTCGGCCGCAAAGGCGCGTATAAAGATGAATTGACCCGCACGTCCAAAGGCAAATATCTGCTCCGTACTTTCCGTTCCGGCGAGAAGAAATTTGGTATTCCGGTCGATGATTTGAATCAGAAAGTCAGCAGGAAATCCCGTTACAGTGTTTCTCATGCCTCCAAACTTAAAATCGCTGACTACACTGAAACCGTGCGGGCATTGGTGCGTCATTTGGAGAATTCACCTTATGTTTCCAAAATCGCCGGGTACGGATTCAGCGGCGAATTGGATGGTCAGTGGCATTTGTATGCGCCGTACAGCGGAGCCGGAGTGGCATACGGTATGGCGGATTACAGCGGAGCGATGTTGAAGTATTTCCGCGAATATCTGCAGAAAAAATATGGCAGTGATCAGGCATTGCAAAAAGCATGGAGCGAACCGGCGGCAACGATTGCAGGTGCGGAACTGCCGGGGTTTGAGGAGCGGATCGGGAATGAATTTTTTGTATCCCGGAAAGCGGCAGATTATGCAGAAGCATTTGCGCTTGCGGAATATGAATTGCTTGCGGCTCTCGGAAACAGTGCCAAATCTGAATTGAAACGTAAAACTCTGCTGTGGGTTTACAGTAAAGACTCTTTCCGGGATGTCGGTTTGAATCAGTTTTTCCCTCAGACATTGAATTCCGGCAGCGGATTTGAGCAATACAGCACAGATGCTTTCAATGCGATCGGTAATCCTACTGATTATTATTTTCGCCGCAACGGTCTGCATCCGGCAAACCGCGGTGCGCAGGCTTCGGCACATCTCAACAAAAAACTTCGGCTGGCTGAGATGGATCTGCGTTCATATCTTACTCAGGCTCAGCAAAAAGTATATGGCGGTGATACGGCATGGGAAACCGTTAATCACTTCCGGAATGTGTTGTTTGATACCCTGCAGCATGGCGGGACTTACCGTTTCTACGGATTTTGGCCTGGATGGTACAACAATGCCGCAGTTCAGGAATGTATGAATGAGTTGAGCGAAATTGCCAAAATCCAGGTGAACCAGGTGCCGCGCTGGAAAAAGCAGATTTGTCTTATTTATGATGATCGGGCGATCACTCATATTGGAAACTTTGACAGCAATGGCGATCGTTTGCGGTTCTATTATTTTGCCAAAAGTGTAACTGCCACCGGGGCGGATCTGACCAATGTGTGCGGAGCCGGTACAGATGTTTATTATCTGCGGGACATTTTGAATCCGGAATTTCCGGCGGATCAATATAAAATTTATATTTTCTCCGGTGCATTTCAGTTTAATAAGGAATTGATTTCAGCGGTAAACAGTAAATTGCGCCGCAACGGCAATGTGCTGATTTTCCCGTGGGGCAGCGGATTTTTGAATTCATCCCATCAGGTGGATGGCAATGCGGTCACTGCACTTACCGGAATCAAGGTCAAACCGCATCGTATTGCGTCGGCAGATGGTACTGTTACCAATACCGGAGCCCGTCATGAATTGACCCGCAACTGGGCGGCTGATGCGGTTTTGAATAACCGCAACCGCTACAACATGACCAAAAAACTGCCCAACTTTGTCGCTGATGATCCTGAAGCGGTCGTTTTAGGACGCTTCGCCGATCAGAGCAACGCTCTGGCGGTAAAAAAAGTGGGTGATTCATACAGCATATATTGTGCCGCGCCGTCAATTTCACCGGAATTGCTGAGAAGCATTTGCAAAGCTCAAAAGGTTCATGTGTATACAGATAAATCCTATGATATCGTGGCATCAGACGGCAATTTTCTTGGGATTCACTCGGCAGCAGGGGGGGAGAAAACCGTGAGACTGCCGGAAAAAGTTCTCCGGGCAGTGGATTGGTTCACCGGAGAAGTGTTGGCAGAAAACAGTGATACGCTTAAAATCAACTTGCGGGATGATGAAACCGTCATCATGCAGCTTTTTTACGGAAAGTAAATAAATATGCGTTTGATAACTTTGGGAACGGCTCACGGTAATCCAACTTTGACAAGATTCAATTCGGCATCGCTTCTGGAGGTCAACGGAGCGTTGTATCTTTTTGAAGCCGGGGCTCCGGTCAATGCGTTGATGATACGTCAGGGATTTGATTTCGATTCCCTGCACGGAGTATTTGTCAGTCATGCTCATGAAGATCACATCGGCGGGTTGCCGGGATTGATAAAGTCGTTGAATAAACGTCCGGAAAATGCGGTAAAAACAGCTGTTTTTCTTCCTGAACAGCAGACCGTTGATGCGGTGACAGCATTTGTCGGGGCGACCCACCGGATGTGGGGAGAACATGTGTTGGATATGAAAGTGATCTGCCCCGGAGAGATATTCAGAGATGAGAATATCCGGGTGACGGCATATTTGACTGATCACTTCAGCAACGAGAATAAATCTTTTCCCAGTTATGCTTTTGCGGTGGATGCCGGGGGGAAAAGAGTGGTGTTTACCGGAGACCTTTCCCGGAAACTGGAAGATTTTCCGCTGGCGGCATTTGACCGTCCGGCGGTATGTGTCATGGAGTGTCAGCATTACCGTCCGGAGATCGCCGGTGCGGTATTGAGCAAGCTGCCGGTCAGCCGTTTTATCGGAGTACATATTTCTGATAAATGGGACAAAGATCCGGCAGGTTTTGCCGCTGCACTTGGCGAACACCGCTTTCCGGTGGAATTAGCCGCTGATGCCATGGAGTTTGAATTATGATAAAAGTAGCAGTTGCAGCAGATTTGCATTTGCCGGACTTGAAAGATACTTTGAAAGAAAAAGTATGGCACTGGCTGTTGCCGGAATTGCAGAAACGCCAAGTGGATATTTTTGCCGGGGGAGGGGATCTTACTGCGGTAGGTACTGTTGCCGCTGCGGCACGGATCATGTCTGATTTGCAATCTTGCGGGATCAGATTCATTCTGACTCCCGGAAATTCTGAATTGCGGACTCCGGAACAGACCGGTGAAGTATTGCAAATGATGTCTACCGTTGAAGAAATGCCGCCGGTGGCAGTATTGGATTCATCCACCGGCAGATTGTCGGCAGCTGCGGCAGAATATCTGCGTCGGCTTGCGGGGAGTTCCCGGCGTAATTTGCTGGTCGTTACCCACTATCCACCGGAATCATGGAGTGCGGAGGATCAGGCGGTGCTTGCCGGGGCGGTCAGTTGCGGGGTGATCGGTAAACTTGTGCATGGTCACAAGCATTATGACCGTTGCGGCGGTGTGGTGGAAGCGGTACGCGGACTGGATCCTGATAAAGCTATCGGCGGTGCTCCGGCGGCGGCAGTTTATACATTGGATAACGGAGTGTGGACACGGGAAGATATTGCCTGCCCGGAGGCGGACTTGCCGGAATGGCCATTATCTGACCGGGCGGAATTTTTCCGCAATATCGGCATTTGCGGCATGAAAATGCCGGTGGAGTATCTGGAATATGCCGCAGATAAAGGGATCGCAAATTTTGAACTGCGCTACCGGGAACCGGAAACATTTGTCACTCCGGAATTTAAGAGGGCATTGCAAAAATGGCGTGATTGCGGCGGAAAAATACTCTCTTTGCATTTGCCGGATATCAAACTGGAGAATAACGTTTTTACCGGACAGGAAAAAATGGCAGATGCAATTCGTCTTGCGTTGTTGTGCCGTTGTGAGAGAGTCACCGTGCATGTACCGCGCGGATATCAGGATGAATTCTCCGATCCGGCGATGCTGCGGCAAGCCGCATCGGAATTTACCGGATGTTTGCGGCCGTTATTGGAAAATAATGTGCAAATCGGGGTGGAAAATCTTCACACTACTGCGATGGAGAGAGCGGAAAAACGTTACAAATTCGGCTGTACTGCCGCCGAATGCCGCAACTTTGTCGGAGCGTTGCGCGAAGCCGCCGGAGATGACGGAAAATTGATCGGTTTTCATCTGGATATCGGTCATGCCCGGAACAATGCTCCGTTTTGTCATCAGAGCATGCTCAGTGAGTGGTATGCCGGAATGGGAGATTTGATCAACGGCATGCATATCCATCAGGTCACTCAGGTTGATGGTGAAATGAAAAATCATGTCGGATTTACCGGATTGTTTACGCGGCTGATTTCTCTTGCCGGTTTGGGAATGGCGTGGAAATGCGGTCAAATCGGTCGGAATATACCGATGTTTCTGGAGTTGAGAACTCCGGTTCCGGAGTGTTGGGAATGTTTACAGTGCGAATTGCACCTGGAAAAATAAAAGAACTGATCTGAATAAAGCATCTGGCAAAGCTCAGTGCAGAGCCAAATAAAATAAAAAAAGAAGGTGAAAAAATGAAAAAAGCATTATTACTGCTCGTGTGTACTGTAACTGTGATCCTGCAGGGAGCCGTCCTGGGTGAATATGTTTTCAAAAGCAAAACGGCGCAGGATATCAGTCCGGCAGGTAAACATCCGTTGAGCATGCCGGAAGCTGCGGCATTTACTGATGATGCGGTCGACATGTCGGTTTCCGAGGGGATCAAACTGCCGGTTGCGGCATTCCCGGGGGCAAACGGAACAATGGAAGCCGAAATCCAGCTTAAAGAAAAGGCCGGTTTCCGGATGTTTTTCATCTATTACGGTGGCGGAGATGTGTTGAATATCATCTGCAGCAACACTCGTTTCCAATGCCGTTTTTTCAGCCGTTCAGAAAACAAATGGCAAAGCTCCAAGTTTACCAAAGCGATCCCCCTCGGTCAATTTGTCAAATTGTCGATGGTTTGGAATATGCCGGGTAAAATCACATTGACTGTTGACGGCAGCAGTGTGGAACTTCCGGTGGCAAAGGCTGCCAATTTCGTTCCCCGCAGCAGTGTTATGATGTTGGGAAGCAATCAGCGCGGAGAATGGCAGTTCCCGGGCTTGGTCAAAAGTTTCAAATTGACTGACGGCAAATAGAAATTCCGGTTTGCAGAAAAATCAGTCAATATTCAGTGCACAGCTAAAAATTACAGGCTCATGAAATTTTTCATGAGCCTGTTGAATTTCAGGGGGATAAAACGTTTGAATGGTTATTTGTTCCAGAGGAGTTTTTCCATATAAGCTTTGACCTCTTTGAGCATGGCTGTATTTGGATCGACTCCGCCGTTGGGGAATCGGAATTCCAGATTGCAAGGTCCGGAATAGCCGTTGGCACGGAACGCATCCCAGGCGTATTTCAGATCAATGATCCCGTCATGCGGCGGCAGGTGTTGTTCTTTTTCACCGTAATTATTGGAAATATGGACACTTTTGACCAAGCCGCGGGTATTTTTTGCGGTATCGGCAAGGTCTTCTGCCAGATTGGAGTGGTTGAAGTCAACGATGACCTGCAAATCATCTTTGCCGAAAGAACGGACAAAATCAGCTATTTCTGCGCTGTCCGGATGGCGGTCATACTGCAACGGTTTGTACGGAGCAGTTTCAATGCACAGGATATATCCGAGCTTGGAAACTTTTTCATATAATTTCCAAATGCTGTCACGGTAACGTTTGCCGATTTCCGGGTCGCTGTGGCGATCGAGGTAATGTTCCACCAGCGGGCAGGGCGCAAATCCGGCGCGTTTGGCAGCATGGACATAGGCGGCTTCCACTGCCGCATCCCGTTCCGCCGGATCAGGGGAAATAGATTTCATCCCCAACATGCCATGAACCGCCCAGATGTTGATTCCTGAACGAGCCAATTCAGCAAATTCTGGTTCCGGAGTTTCATATTCAGACAGTTCCATCCAATTTATTCCGGCATCCAGAATGATTTGAGCTTGTTGGGCAAGAGACAATTTTTTACCCGGAGTCTGGGAGAACAGGCATGAACTTACCGATAATTCATCCATATTTTTCATTTGCGTACCTCAAAGTTATTTGACATCAACTGCAATACCGCCGTGTTCCAATGAATATTGTGCGGCAAGACCGGCGATCGCCGCATAGCGTCCGGCTTCCACCGGGACCGGCGGCTCTTTGATTTCGCCCCGGATGAGCCGGATGAAATCGGCACAGATTTTGGGGTCGGCACCGCCGTGACCGATTTCCAGCTGTTCTCTGGTCAGGGTATTGAGCATATCAAAGACCTGATCCGGCTGGTCATTGCGTCCGTTTTTGCGTTTCCAGAGTTTGACGGTACTTTCGATCTCATTGTTTTCGATTCTGCCCTTGGTGCCGATAAAGGTGTAATTGCGATGATAATCGGGAGTAAAGTGACATTCATTATAAGAAACTTTGATTCCGTTATCCAGCAGAAAAAGACAGGTGTAGTTGTCTTGAATATTCACTTCTTTGCGGAATACACAATATTTCCGTTCCGGTTTGTTATCCGGATTCAACAGCGGCATCTGGGATTCGATACAGGAGTCTTTCAAATCGCAATCCGGACAGGCAAGTTTATTATCTTGGTCACCGCCGAAAATATCCAGGGAACCGAATGCCGCAGCTTTGACGGTGTGATGTCCGGTGATATAGTGGATAACATCAATATCATGTGAACCTTTCTGCAGCAGCAGGGAACCGACATTGCGTTTGTTGGCATGCCAGTCATGATAATAGTAATTGCTGCCCATGCCGACAAAGTGACGGACCCAGACTGCTTTGATCTCTCCGATTTCGCCGTTGTCCACGAGTTCTTTCATTTTACAGACAAACGGCATATAACGCATATTGAATCCGATCATCAATTTGCCGGGATGACGGCGGGATGCTTCCAGAATATCATCACACTCTTTGACTGAGACCGCCAACGGTTTTTCGCAATAGACAAATTTGCCCGATTCCAAAGCTGCCGTAACCATTTTTGCATGCAGATAATCCGGGGTGGTAACTACGATACCATCCAGATCACTGCGGGAGAGCAAATCGCGGTAATTTTCGGTGACAAACGCATCCGGATTGCACAATTTGAGAAATTTGTCGATCGAATCCCGGGAAATATCTGCTCCGGCGGCGATATTAACGCCCTCGATCTGCTTCCAGTAATTCCATAAACGGCCTCTGCCATTGAGACCGATAATGCCTAAATTAACAGTTTTCATTTTTTTATCAACCTTGTTGTTTGAAAGAGCTGTATTACCGGGTTAATGTAATCTTGAAAGACGGTTTTGTCAAGTTGGTTTCCCCATCCGGGAGCGGATAACAGCTGTTTTGCCGTTATACTGTGGATCTGCGGCGGCATATAAATGACATGATCACCGCAGCCAGCATCAGCCAGGGGTAGAATTGAGCGCAGAATAAACCTGCTGCGGAAACTGTGATTCCGGAATTTCCGGCGATCCCGACAGCAATGAGTACCTGCGCCCCGTAAGGTATCAATCCCTGAACAAAGCACGATGCGGTATCCAGAATACTGGCGACCCGGCGCGGCTCACACCCGTAACGGTCGCTTAATTCTTTGGCGATAGGTCCGGCGATCACGATCGCCACCGTGTTGTTGGCGGTGAAAAGATTTACCGCGGAAACCAGCATGAATATTCCGATTTCGCAACCGCGCCGGGAATGAACAGTTTTACGGATACAGTCCATCAGATAAGCAATTCCGCCGTTCCAGCGGATCAATTTCAGCAATCCTCCGGCAAGGATGGCGACGATCAATGTTTCTGACATGCCCAAAGTACCTTGTCCGCATGCGTTCAAAGCCCCCCAAATATCAAATGTTCCGGTGCATATCCCCAGAGTACTTGCAAATACCACTCCGAAAAAGAGCAGCACCATGACATTTATCCCGCATAAAGCCATGACCATGACCAGTATGTAAGGCACGATCAGCAGAATATGTTTCCAGGTAATAACTGCGTTCTCCGGGGCAGAATATTCTCTGTTTCCGGCAAAAATATAAATTATGACCGCCATGACAGCCGCCGGAATGACCATTTTGAAATTGGCATAGAATTTATCCTGCATGGAGACATTCTGTGTCCGGGTCGCTGCAATGGTAGTATCAGAGATCATGGAAAGGTTGTCTCCGAACATCGCCCCGCCGATGACCGCTCCCAGCATCAATTCCGGCCGTATTCCCATGGGGGCGATCAATCCGGCGGCGATCGGGGTCAGTGCAGCGATCGTACCGCAGCTTGTTCCGATCGCCAGAGATATCAGTGAGGCGATCACAAAGATGCCTGCCAGCAGATATTTTGAAGGAATCAAACTGCGGGTGATCAATACTGCGGCATCTACAGCTCCCATATTTTTGGCAACTGAAGCAAATGCTCCGGCGAGAATAAATATCAGGCACATCAGCATAATGTTGCTTTCACCCATGCCGGAGACATAAATATTGACTTTTTCAGTTACAGATGTTTTCAGGTGTATAAAAAATGCGGATGCCGAAGCTGCGGCAAAAGCCACCGGCATCGGAACCGCATAAAAATTCTGTGCTAATATTGAAAGTCCGGCATAAAAAAGTACAAAGATGAAAAAAGGAATAAGTGCCGCAAAACGGGGCGGGGGTTCAATGGTGTTGTTCATAACAGCTCCGCATGAAAATATTTTTTATAACTTTGTTTCCAAAATCAAAAGGCAGATAATTGAAAATTTTTACTCAACGATGATTCTGCTGAGATTTCCACTTGTCAGAGACAGAATACCTTAAATAAAATAATATCAAATGTCTCAAAAAACAAGTCATAAACCGCACTGAAATGGAATATATGAGCACAAAAAAATCATCCGGTTACGTATTTTACGGTATTTTTATTTTTTTTATTGACAAAAATGGTATTACGGTGTATGATAAACAGATGATAAGCAGATGCTAAGGTAAAACAGGAGTTGGAATTTATGTTGAAACAACGGATATTACATAAAGCCCCGGCCCGGCGTACCCCGGGATATTTCTGGACACTTTCAGAGAAGATTTCCATTCCGGAACTGCGTGAAAAACTGCAGGATATGTGCGCACATGGGGCAAAATCACTGTGTCTGCATCCATTGCCTCCGGAATTCCGTCCGGATATCCGGTCGCGGATGGCACCACCTTATTTAAGTGCCAAGTACAATCGTCTGATCGGAGAATTGGTCAATGCCTGCAGCAAATTGGGGATGAAATTCTTTCTGTACGACGAGGGCGGCTGGCCCAGCGGCAGTGCCTGCGGGCAGGTGGTCAGGAGCGATCCGGAGCGTTTTGTACCTTCATTTGCGGTGAGTGACGGAGAGGGCGGATACAAGATCATCAAAAATCCGGTCAATCCCGGCGGCGCGGCGCGGATGCCGAATTTACTGGTTCCCGGGGCGACGGAAAAATTTTTGGAGTTGACTCATGAGGCGTTTAAAAAATGCTTCGGCGAACACTTCGGGAAAACTGTGCATATCGCATTTACCGATGAGCCGACCATGCCCGGTTCGACATTGCAGAAAATGGCGTGGGTGGATGATCTGCCGCAGGAGTTTGAAAAACGCAAAGGGTATGATTTGCGTCCGTTTCTGGGGAAACTGCTGGATCCGGAAACCTATCCGGGAACCGATTTGCGGCGCAGTAAACTTGCTGATGTCTGGGGGGATTACTGCGATGTTATGAGTCAGTTGTTTCAGGAACGTTATTTGCTGGTGTTGCGGAAATGGTGCCGGAAAAACGGTCTGCTTTCCGGCGGACACTTCGGAGGAGAAGACTCCTGGTTGAATTTGACCCGTAACGGATTCGGTCATATCCTGCGTTCTCTGCGGGCATTGGATTGTCCCGGAATCGATATGATCTGGCGGCAGTTGTACCGGGAGGAACGTCTGCATCCGTTCCCGAAACTTGCTTCATCAGCGGCGCATCTTAACGGGAATAAAGATATTCTGGCAGAGATGTTTGCTATTTACGGCAATGGTTTGACTCCGGAAGATATGAAATTTCTGCTGGATTATATGCTGGTTTGCGGAGTGAATACGTTTGTATTCAGCAGTATGCCGGATTATTTGAGCTGCGGTCAGCTGGTCGGTGGCAGACCATGTTTCGGCGAAGCCGATCCGCTGTGGAAATACTTCAATGAAGTGCATCACTATGCCGGAGTGATGGCGAATTTGCTTTCTCAGGGCAAACCGGGAGCAAAATTGGCACTGTTTTTTGATATGCGTTCGCTGTGGGGGGCAGGGCATGAGAAAGAGTATTCCGCGATTGAACAACAAATGGCAGCAGAGAGATTGCGCCGAACCCAGCGTGATTTTGATTATGTCTCAGATGATGAGATATTGTCCGGACGGGTTAGCAAAGGTGAATTGGTCACCGGCAAAATGCGTTACAGCGCATTGGTTCTTCCTCCATTGTGTAATTTCAGCAGTGAGGTCGCCGCTAAAGTTGTAAAATTGCGCCGGGCGGGACTGCCGGTGCTGACAGTGAGTGAAGCGGTCGCCACGCAGCAGCAGACATTGAAAACAGAATCTCCTGCAGCCTGGGATCTGCTGGTGATGAAAAGAGTTCTGGGCAAAGGCGAAGCTCTGTATATGGTGATGAATACTTCCGGACAGCCGGTAAAAGCGGCTTTTTCAGCTGTTGAAATGTTGCCTGTGGCAGTTGCTGATGTTAATGACGGCAGATTTTATACGGTTCCCGGAAGTGCGAATGGGAAATGGCAATGGGAATTTGCGCCGTTTGAATCCCGCTGTTTTGTACTTGGCGAGGTTGAAGTTTCCCCCGCTCCGGAAAAACGCCATTGCATAAAAAATCTGACCCGCTGGCAGATCGCTCCGGCTGTAAAATATTATGCCGGTGAGCCGCGCAGTGAAAAATTATGTGTCGAACCGGTGACAGTCAAAACCGGTGATTGGTCTGCTGTATTGGGAAGTGATTTTTCCGGAGATGCGGTATACACCGGCAGTTTCCGCGGTCAGGAAGCTGAATATCTTGACTTGGGAGTGGTCAAATATGCCTGTGAGGTGAAAATTAACGGAAAAACTTTAGGCAGGAAATTTTTTCCGCCCTATGTTTTTGACCTGCGCGGTAAACTCAATTCCGGGATGAATCATCTGGAAGTGACCGTGACCAATACGCTTGCCAATGCAATTACGGAGGATGTACAGAAATATTGGGCAGAAAAATATCCGCCGGTATCTCCGTATAATGTTCTGGAAAAAGAGTTTGAAAAAGCGAGTTTGCCGTCAGGTTTGTACGGTCCGGTAAAACTGCTCAAATAAAATGAAAAGAGAATATTAAACAATGAAAAATCCCCCGTTTGTAATAGATTATCCGGTACGTTTGAATGATATTTCTGTTGATGCAAAACTCCGCAGCTGGTCACTTTTTGATTACTTGCAGAACGCTGCCGGGAGGCATGCTGATCAACTCGGTCTGGGCTTGAAACAGCTCCGCAAAACTGATTTGAGCTGGGTGTTATCCCGGATCAGAATAAAAATGGATGATTTCCCGGATTATGAGGATGTGCTGCGTATCACCACTTATCCCAGCGGTTTTGACCGGTTGTTTGCCTATCGGCAGTTTGAGTTGACTTCGGCGGTCACCGGCAAACGTTTCGGGGTGGCTGGCAGTGCGTGGCTGACATTGAATCCGGAAAATTTCCGTCCGGTATCTCCTGCTAAATATTTGAGCGGATTGTCTCAGTGGGAGTACGAAGGGGAAGTGTTTTTTCAGGGTGATTCTCTGGGGAAACTTGTTCCTCCGGAAACGGAGTTGGAATTGCCGTTGCAGCAGCGTGTTTCTTCCGCACTGATAGATTACAACCGGCATTTGAACAATGCGTTTTATGCTATGTTTACCGAAGATTGGCTTGGTGAAAAAACTCAATCGCTGGTGCGTATGCATGAACTTCAGATCAACTTCAACTCCTCCACTGCTTTCCGGGAACAGCTCTGCTGCCGCGGTATGCTGGATGGATCCGGCAGTTTTTTCGTCAGCGGGGTGAATCTCAACAGCGGAAAAAGTGCATTTCAGGCCCAAGGCGTCTGCGAAATTATCAAAGCTTGAAAAAGCAGCTTGCTGCCAAAATTGCATGATCATGGTGAAATTGCAGAAAAAATTTGAGTTCCCAAGGCGTAAAACCTTGAAAAATTATTTTTCCGGTACTACTTTATAGAGATGCAGTTTAAACGATAGTTTTTACAGGAGATAAAGTTATTATGACCGCTAATGAATTGAGAAGAAAATATATTGAATTTTTCAAAAAACATGGTCATGCCGAGATCAAGAGTGCATCCCTGATCCCCGACAATGACCCGACCTGTTTGTTCACTACGGCAGGAATGCATCCGTTGGTTCCCTATTTGCAAGGGGCCAAACATCCTGCCGGACGGCGGTTGACCGACTGCCAGAAGTGTATCCGTACCGGGGATATTGATGAAGTCGGTGATGCAGTGCATCTGACTTTCTTTGAAATGCTCGGCAACTGGTCGCTGGGTGATTATTTCAAAGAAGAAGCGATCAATTTCAGCTTCAGCTTTTTGACTGAAGAACTGGGTATTCCTCTCGAACAGCTGGCGGTTACGGTGTTTGCCGGAGATGAAGATTGTCCTTTTGACGAAGAGGCCTGGAACATCTGGCACAATTTGGGTATTCCTGCGGAACGCATTGCCAAACTGGGCAAAAAAGATAACTGGTGGGGACCTGCCGGAACTACCGGTCCCTGCGGACCGGATACGGAAATGTTTTACTGGACGGGACCGAAACCGGCACCTCAGGTTTTTGATCCGGAGAATAAGCTCTGGGTGGAGATTTGGAACGATGTCTTTATGCAGTACCACAAAAACGCCGACGGCAAATTTGAACCGTTGTCGCAGCGCAATGTGGATACCGGTATGGGATTGGAACGGGTCACAGCTGTGCTTCAAGGCAAGCCCAGCTGCTATGAAACAGAGATTTTTGCTCCGTTGTTTGCCGAATTGGATGCGATCCGTCAGGTTCCGGGAGTTCCTGCTGCCGAGCGTACTTCTTCAGAACGTATCATTGTGGATCACCTGCGGGCGGCAACGTTTATCATTGGCGACGGTATCACTCCCGGACGGGTAGATCAACCCTATGTGTTGCGCCGTCTGATCCGGCGGGCGATTCGTGAAGGACGCAAGATCGGCATTACGACTGAATTTGCCTCCCGTATTGCCAAGCAGGTCATTGCCCAGTTTGGTGAATTCTATCCGGAACTGGAACGCGGGGCGGAGATGATCTGCAGTGAATTGGAGCGTGAAGAAAAGCAGTTTGCCGCTGCACTTGAACACGGTACCAAAGAGTTTCAAAAACTCATCGACCGGGTTCCTGCTCACATTGCCAAAAAGGTCATCAGCGGTAAAAACGCGTTCAATTTGTACGAAACTTACGGATTTCCGCTGGAATTGACTGTTGAAATGGCAAAAGAGCAGGGATTTGAGGTTGATGTGGATGGCTTCAATGCTGCGTATGCCAAGCATCAGGAGTTGTCCCGAGCCGGAGCTGAACAGAAGTTCAAAGGCGGTTTGGCAGATCATTCTGAAGAAACCGCCAAGCTGCACACGGCGACTCATTTGCTGCATGCCGCGTTGCGTAAAGTTCTGGGAACTCATGTGGAACAGCGTGGTTCTAATATTACTGCCGAGCGTTTGCGTTTTGACTTCAGTCATCCGGACAAAATGACTCCGGAGCAGATTGCAGAGGTACAGGCTCTGGTGAATGATGCTATCAGCCGTAAATTGACGATCACTTGCGAAGAAATGAGTGTGGAAGCCGCGCGTGAAGCCGGTGCGATGGGTCTGTTCGGCAACAAATATGGTGAAGTCGTGAAAGTTTATACCATGGGAGATGTCAGCAAAGAAATTTGCGGCGGACCTCATGCCGGAAACACCGGAGATCTGGCTTGTTTCAAAATTCTCAAAGAGGAAAGTTCCAGTCGCGGTGTCCGCCGTATCAAAGCGGTGATCGGTGAAGCGGCATCCAAATAAACGGTGCAGAAAGGATTGACAGGCTATGCGCAGTGAAGATCTTAAAATAACCGAATCGGACGGAGCATATTTGGTGGAAGTTTCCGGGCGGGCGAATTTTGATTATGCCGTGCCGTTGCGCGAATTGTCGGGTAAATTGACCGAATCCACCAAGCTGCAGATAGATTTGAGTAATTGTGAAGCGATGGACAGCACTTTTATGGGAGTGTTGACCATGCTGGCATTGAAATTTCGTAAACGTGGATTTCAGGTGATGCTGATTGGCGCGAGTGAAGTTTTGTTGAAATTGCTCCGTGATCTTGGAGTGGCAAAGTTGTTCAATTGCGTTGGTGAACGGGAATTTGCCGGAGGAGTAAAAGTTGAAACGGCGGTTGCCGGGGATATGTTGACTACTGCGGAAACAGTTGCTGAAGCGCATAAAGCATTGGTTGGTGCGGATGAAAGCAATGCGGAAAAATTCAAACAGGTTATTGAATTTGCCGACAAAGATGTTGAACGTCTGAAAAAATCCAATCAATGAAATTTTATTGTTAAAAAACAGTTTCCGGATTGGCAAAAGTGCCATCCGGATGCTATATTATCTGAATCTTAGCGGAGAGATGGCTGAGTGGTCTAAGGCGACGGTCTCGAAAATCGTTGTGGGGGCAACCTCACCGAGGGTTCAAATCCCTCTCTCTCCGCCATTTTTTTTATCCCCCTTTTAATCTTGCTGAAAAAATCATCCTTGCTATTATTTTGTAAAACTCGTTGACTCAAAGGCTTTTACAACATTTCTACCAGTGTGTAAGAAACACACTCAGACTCTGAAATCAGACCGTTTTGCCCTGGATTTTGTCTGAAATCTGTCTGAATTCTGACTTTTTTTGGAAAGTGTAAAAATCAAGGTTCTTTTTGCAAG
>JAFVRD010000045.1 GCA_017504435.1 Lentisphaeria bacterium
CTCAACAACAAGCTCAAAAACAAACTCAACAAGCGCAACAGCAAAATCAGCAAAATCAGCAAAATCAGCAAAATCAGCAAAATCAGCAAAATCAGCAAAATCAGCAAAATCAGCAAAATCAGCAAAATCAGCAAAATCAGCAAAATCAGCAAAATCAGCAAAGTCAGCAAAGTCAGCAAAATCAACAAAATCAGCAACAAACTGAAAATGCCCGTCAAGCCGCCGAAAATCTTGCCCGACAGGCCCGCCAGTTAAATCAGCGTGATTTGGCAAAACAAGCTGAATCGGCACAGCAGAAATTGCAGGAAGCCGGTGCATTGCAAAAGGCAGGTAAAATTTCTGAAGCCCAGAAAAAGCTTGATGAAGCTGCCGCTGAACTTGGGAGACCGGAATCTGAAAAAAAGACCAACGGCAATAGAAATTCTCCTGAACCGGCAGAAAAAAATCGTGATGATCAAAAATCTTCCGGTCGCTCTGCACCGGAAAAATCTCCGGAAGAACGGGAGAAAGAACGTGCCAATGCACAAAAACTCGAATTGCTGGATGATGAAGCCGGTGCGTTGCGGGAATTTATGCGTCACCGCCGCAACCTGCGCCGTCCGCAAGTGGAAAAGGATTGGTGATATTATGAAAAAATTATCTGCATTTCTGCTTTTACTTCCGGTTTTACTGCTGCTGGGATTCACCGCAGGCATCACTGTGACCCCATCTGAACCGGCTCCCGGAGAGGTGTTTCAAATCCAAATCCACGTTGACCGTGCCGGAGAACCGGAATTCACTCTGCCGTCGATACCCGGTCTGCAAATTTCCCGCCGGATAAATTCCACCAGTTCCAGCACCTCCATAATCAATGGCAAACGGGAACAGAAATTCACCTACGGTCTCAATGCGCGTGCCGCAAAACCGGGCAAATACACCATCGCTCCGGTCGATATCACTGTAAAGGGTGAAAAATCAACTACCCGTGCTGTCGAATTCACCGTTTATGAACCGGATGGCAAAAACAATTCCGGCAACCGGCCGCAGGCACAGCTTGTTTTCATCCCCTCCCGTCCGGTCTATGCCGGAGAAACGGTACATGCTGTACTCAGATTGCAAGTGCCGCCGGACTTCAATTTGCGGGATATGAAAATTCAGGAACAGGGCTTCGGAGATGCCGTCTTTGACATTTTGGGTAAAAACCGCCAGCGGTGGCGGCAGCTGCCCGGACGCAGAACCGGAATGTATGAATTTGCCGCCACTTTTCAAATGCCGCGTTCCGGGAAATTCACCCCGGTCTGTGAACTGCTTTTGCAAACAGTCGTTCAGGACAGAAGTGATCCTTTCGGCGGATTTTTCTCCATGGGACAAATCCGGGAAATACCGGTTTCAGCCGCCGGAAAGACTCTGCAGGTACTCCCTCTGCCGGAAGCTCCGGCAGATACAGTGAATACCGGCTTGATCGGCAACTGGCAAATAACCATGTCTGTTCCCGGGAACAAAACTTTCAAAACCGGTGAAGTGGCAGAACTCACCCTTGATATCACCGGTAATGCCCCGCTGAAAAATTTTCACGCACCGCAATTGACTCTGCCAGATGCCCGGATCTATCCCCCGGAAGTCCAGGTGCGTCCCAACGGGTGTTCGGTCAAATACATTTTCGTTCCGCTTGTCCCCGGAACCCGGGATATCCGGCAGACTTTCGCCGTTTTTGACCCGGAAAAAGGTCTCTACCGCAAGGAACTTTGCTCTGTCACCTGTCAAATCCTCCCCGGCAATGTTCCTGTTCCCGCCGGAAAAACGCCATTGTCTGCCGCGCCGGTTCCGGAAAAAGTCGCCGCCAAAGTACAGGATTTTCCGGTTTACCCGCTGCCGCCCGGTGGTTCTGTGACTCTGCCATTGTGGGAAAACCAAAAAACATGGATAATTCTGTTCACTCTGGCAGGAGCAGTCATGCTGACTGTAAGTTTTCTGTACCATTGCTTTGGCAAATGTGATCCGGAAAAACGGGAATACCGCCGCCGGATGCAAAAATTTTCAGCATCTCTCAAACGCGCCGATGATATCAATGAATTTTTCCGGCAGCATGGAGTAACGGAAATCGCCGCTGCGACCGGTTTGCCTGCCGGTGCGACCGCAAAAGATATTGCCGAAAAACTTGATGACCCGGAATTGAGAAATTTTTTCCTCCGGCTCAATTCTTCCGGTTTCCGGCCCGGAAATCCCGGTGATACCGGAGCAGAACCTGATGTCAGAAAAAAACTGCTCCAGCTGATCAAAAAAACTCTTGCCATACTGCTCATGTTTGCCGCACTGCCGGTCTGGGGCGGATTCCATCAGGGGCGCGATGCCTTTGACCGGGGTGATTACACTCAGGCAAAAGAGTATTTCCGCCAGATGATAAATCCGGATGCACCTGATCCTTACAGTGTTTACAATTTCGGATGTCCCCAGTACATGCTGGGAGATTATCCGCGTGCGACGCTGGCATTTGAACAGGCTTTGCTGATGAATCCGGGAGATGCCAGACTCAAAGCGGCATACCATGATGCCCTTGCCAAATTGCCCGGAATTCCGGAACCGGATGACGGTTCTCTGACTGCTTTCATCAGTTCTGTCCGCGACCGTTTCCGTCCCGACCACTACTTATTGGCAGCATCAATTCTCTTTGCACTGTTCGGATTCGGTTCACTTTTCCGGCAACTGCCGTGGAAAAAAAGTATTATGACTGCCGTGGCGACCGCCATGCTGCTGTGTCTTTTTGCCGCATGGAGCCAAACTTGGCACCGTTATTCCCCTGACCGGGCGAGAATCATCGCTGCCCGGGCTGAACTGCACCGGCTGCCTGCCGGCAGCGGCTCTGTCGCAGGAATAATCCCAGGCGGCAGTGAAGTGACAATTGCCGAAAAAAGCGGCAACTGGGTACGCATTATCCTGCCCGATGCTTCCGGATGGGTGAAAGCCAGTGAAGTACAGGAGGTCTGCAAACATGGTCTCTGGTGATTCTGCACCGCCGCTGATCTGGTCATTGAGCCGGAAACTGCGCCGCCGCTGGTGTCCGCGCGCAGCAGTGATACATTACCGGGAGGCATACCACGGTTATCACCCTGATGCTGATGCCGAGTGCAGGGATTTGAATTTTCTGCACCGTATTGTCCCGCTGAATAAATACATCCGGCAACTGCTGCTGGCGGTAATGCGGGAGAGTTTTTACCGCAACAGTACCGCCCCGGAAACTCTGACCGTCATGGCATTGGAAAAGTGGGAATATGATTTCCGGAGAATGGTATTCGGTAATGCCCCTTTGCTGCTTGACTTGATCCACCGGAACGGCAATGATTTTTCCGCGCTGAAAAAAGAGGTTAAGGAAACTTTGATACAGCGGTGCGAACAACTTGCTTGCGGAGCATGGAAAGAACTGCTGGCAGTACCGCCGCTGCGCCGGAGATTTATCGCCTCGCCACTAAAACTCAATATCAATGAATTATGCTGTTATGCCTCGCCATTGCTGGCTTATTCCGATCAGGGAACTTTGCGGATCGTGGAATTGCGGGAAGGAAGCATAGGTGCTCATCCGGAAATATTGCTTATGCACCGGTTTTATGCTTTGAATGTTTCCGGCAGATCTCCGGCTGCGGTGATATCCTGTCAGCTTGATCCGGCTGACGGCAGTTTCCGGCAATTTGATGCCGGTGACAGCTGTTATGAGATTTTGCAGCGCATGAACCGTGAAGCCGCCGCCCATCAGGCAGAACTGCAATTGCCGCTGACGGAGGTTCCGGTCAATAATATCAATTGTCCACGGTGTGTATTTGACCGATACTGCCGTAACAAACTTAAAAATAATGTTATTTAAAAAGGAGACCATCATGAAAAAAATCCTGCTTGCCATCATCGCCGTTTTTTGTGTTTTTTCAACGTGGGCAAAAGCTCCGGACGGTTGGCTCACTGATTACGATCAGGCGTTGAAAGAGGCCCAAAAAAGCCATAAATATGTCTTTGTCCTGTTCACCGGTTCAGATTGGTGCCCCTATTGCGTGCGGCTGCGTAAAGATGTTCTGGAAACTGAGAGATTCAAAAAATTCGCCGCCGAAAAACTCATTACGGTCTATTGTGATGATCCCAGAAATGATCCGCCATCGCGCCGCCAGCTTGCCAAACAGCAGCAGTGGAAAAAAGAACTTAAAGCCGGACGGGGTGTGCCTTCTGTGGTCGTGGTCAACAGTAAAGGCAAAGTTGTCACCCGTATATCCGGTTACGCCCCGGTAAATGTTTATATGAGTAAATTGGAAAAGGAACTCAAATGAACCGTCTGATCCTGACATTACTGCTCTGTACCGGATTCGCGCTTGCCGCTGCGGAAACAGATATTTCCGGAATAACCTGTACCCCGGACGGAGTCTGTTATCTGCCTGGAGAAACTCCGGAAATATCCGGTGCTCCGGCAGCGCAATTCACTTTGCTCCGGCGGGGTATCGGACTGATGGATGCCGACCGTTTTCTGGAATTTCTGCAACACACTCCGGGTGCAGTTACCGGAGAATTCTGGGCCATGCTGGCATTGGCATTTGCCGGCGGCATCCTGCTCAATCTCACCCCCTGTGTTCTGCCGATGATCCCCATAAATCTGGCGATCATCGGAGCCAACGGCGGGAAACACGGATTCCGGCGCGGATTGCTGTACGGGACGGGAATGTGTATTGCCTACGGAATACTCGGCGCGCTGGCGGCATTTGCCGGGATCGGATTCGGAGCGTTGAACAGCTCTCCATTATTCAATATCGCCATCGGCATACTCTTTTTGCTGATGTCTCTGGCAATGGCAGGAGCGATTCGTTTTGATCTGCAGAGATTCCGTCCGGATATCTCCGGAAAATTAAACCGCCAAGCGTGGTTTGCGCCGGTGATTTTCGGAGTATTGGCGGCACTGCTGGCAGGTGCATGTGTCGCTCCAGCAGTGGCAAGTGTGCTTTTTTACACTGCCAATGCTGTCAGCAACGGTCAATACTATGCCGCAGTGATCCCCTTTGTACTCGGTGCCGGCATGGCTCTGCCGTGGCCGATCGCCGGAGCCGGAACTGCAATACTGCCCAAACCGGGCAGGTTCATGAATGGCATAAAATATCTTTTTGCCGTAATTATTTTTGCGTCGGCAATTTACTATATTGTTTCCGGTATCCGGCTTGCTTCGGCAAATGGCAACAGCGCAAATGACGGTTTTGCAGCATTGGAGAATGCCCGTCAGCAGGCCTTGCAGCGAAAACTGCCCATTCTGGTCAAATTCACTGCCTCATGGTGCGGCAACTGTGCCGCAATGGAACGCGGTGCCCTGAATGACCGCCGGGTAAAAAAAGTATTGGCAGATGAATTTATTACAGTAACATTCCCGGCAGAAGATCCCCGCGAACCGAAAATCGCCGCTTTGCTCAAAGCATGGGATATTCCCGGATTTCCGGCATTTGTGATTTTGGAACCGGTCACTTCACAAAAATAATTTGGAGTTCAGGATAAATTTTCTGCAGTTGTGCCACCGTATTTTCATTTCCGATGGCACAGCTGGTGGAAAATACATCGGCATCCAATGCCCGGGGACATATCACGGTGACGGTTCGTGTTTTACCGGGCAAACCGGTTTTGGGGGAGATTATATGCCCGTAACGTTTGCCTTTCAAGGTTACGAAACGTTCATAATCTCCGGATGTGGAAACCGCCATTGCCGGTTTGATTTCCAGCGTTTCCGGCAAAGTTTTTTCCGGTTGTTCCGGATCACGCACCGCGACCCGGTAAAAACTCCGTCCCGGCGGCGGTTCCGGCAGAAAACGCAAATTCCCGCCGATATCCACCACCCCGGCAGTGATCCCGCAACGCACGATTGCCGACATTGCCAGATCCGCGGCATAGCCTTTGGCTATTCCTCCCATATCCAACGCCATATCCGGCACGGAAAAACGTATCGTCCGGCGGGCATCATCCAGAATAAGTTTATCGAAACCGACCCGTTTCAGCACCTCCCGGATCTCCGCAGCTGACGGCGGAGTGTCGCCGCGTTTGCGGTAAAATCCCCACAAATCCATCAGCGGCTTGACGGTGATGTCAAAATTGCCGTCACTTTCCAAATACGCCTGCTGCGCCCGTTTGATCAGAAACCACATTGCTTCCGAACACCTGAAATCCCGATGGGAGGCAGTGGCATTGAGCAAAGATAATTCACTTCCGGGATTATAAAGCGAACATGCGGCGTTGACCCGGTCAAATTCCGCCTTGCCGGCGGCAAGAGCAGAATTCAACTGAGCTTCACTGCCGTAGATCGAAATACTGCATATCGTTCCCATGACCGGAAATTCAGCACGCAGCGGCCGGGTATCCTGCCTTCTGGCATTGTAGAACAACACCGCCGCCGCGGCTGCCAGCAGCATTAAAACTGCCGTGATCAAACCGGGAACGCTGAATTTCATCTTTTTACGCTTTCACAACAGTCACTTTGACAGCAGCACCGTTGATATCCAGTTCGGTATCACCTGAACCCGGAATGAATTCCGCAGCCAGCACTTCACCGGCAATATAATCACGGTAATCCGCCATTGCCTTGCCGGCAGTCTCACCGGCACTGTAAGTAACTTTGATCCGGTCGGTAACGTCGAATTTCAACTCTTTGCGGAGGTTCTGCAGTTTACTGACCATTTCACGCGCCATTCCTTCAGCTTCCAATTCCGGAGTCAGAACCGTCTCCAGTGCGATAGTCACTCCGTTTTCACTGGATGCGACCAATCCCGGACGTTCTTCGCGCTTGATGATAAGATCATCAGCGGTTATAGCGGCTTTGCTGCCGTCGGACAATTCGATATCCAGCGGTTTGCCGCTGAGAATAGCACTGATTTCTGCGGCAGACAACTGCGCGATCTTGGCGGCAGCGGCTTTCATCTCTTTGCCGAGTCTGGCACCGAGAGCTTTGAAATTCGCCTTGCAGGAACGTTTGACCAACTGTTCCTCATCATCACAGAAATCCACGGATTTTACATTCAACTCATCCGCAATGATCTGGGCTGTGCCCTGCACCATTTCCCGCTCCTGAGCATCTCCCAGAGCCAGGATCGCCCGGGCCAGCGGCTGACGGACTTTGAGATTGTTGGCAGTACGCAGGAACCGGCCCTGGGAAACTGCCAGCATGGTCAAAGCCATCTGTTTTTCCAGATATTCGTCACGGCAGTCATCCGGTTCGGGATAGTCGCAGAGATGAACCGAGTCCGGCATGCCCGGAGTCTTGATCGCCTGATAGATCGCTTCCGTAGTGAAAGGAATGAACGGTGCGGCAGTTTTGGCAAACAGCAGCAGCACATAGTGCAATGTCTGGTAAGCCTCACGTTTATCCGCATCCGAATCGCTCTTCCAGAAGCGGCGGCGGCTGCGACGGATGTACCAGTTGGTCAAATCGTCAATGAAACGGCTGAAACGGGTCGCTGCTTTCTGCAGGTTGTAATTGTCCATTTCATACCGGATCTCTTCGACCATCTGGGATGCCGAACTGAGGATCCAGCGATCCAGCACATTGGCAGGATTTGCCGGTGCGGTCACTTCTCCCGCCCCCGGATCGTAACCGTCAACATTGGCGTAGGTGGTGAAAAATGACAGTGCGTTCCACATGGGGATCATCACCCCGCGCAAGATCTCTTTGACTCCGGCTTCGGAAAATTTGAGGTCTTCGGCGCGCACCACCTGACTGCCCAGCATAAAGAGACGCAGCGCATCGGCACCGCAGCGGTCAATGACCTCGTTGGGATCGGGATAATTCTTTTTGCGTTTGGACATTTTCTGACCGTCCTCAGCAAGAATCAAACCGTTGACCACCACATTGCGGTACGGACACTTATCAAACAGGCATGTTCCCAGCACCATCAGAGTGTAGAACCAGCCGCGGGTCTGATCCAGACCTTCGGCAATGAAGTCTGCCGGGAAATTTTTCTCAAAATGTTCTTTATTCTCAAACGGGTAATGTTCCTGCGCGTAAGGCATGGCACCGGATTCGAACCAGCAATCCAGCACCTCCGGAGTACGGTGGTAGGTTTTGCCGTCTTTGCGGATAACGATTTTGTCAATGAAGTGTTTGTGCAAGTCGGTGACTTTCTCTCCGGAAAGTTCCTCCAATTCAGCAACACTGCCGACGCAGATCCGGTCTTCCGGATCCTCATCGTTGATCCATACCGGAATGCATGAACCCCAGAAACGGTTGCGGCTGATATTCCAGTCGCGGGCATTGAGCAGCCAGTTGGTAAACCGTTTGCCGCCGACATAATCAGGCTGCCAGCGGACATTTTCGTTGTTGGCGGCGAGACGTTCATGGAGATCTTCGACCCGGACATACCACGCTTCGATGGCACGGTAGATCAGCGGGGTATCGGTACGGTCGCAGAAAGGATAACTGTGGGTGATGGTCGCCTGATGCACCAGTTTTCCCTCTTCTTTGAGACGGCGGATGATATCTTTGTCGCAATCTTTGCAGAATCTGCCGGCGTATTCAGGAACTTTGTCTGTGAAGTTGCAGGAGGTATCCAGCGGATCGGCAATGACCATGATCCCCGCTTCGCGGCAGACCCGGAAGTCATCTTCTCCGTATGCCGGAGCAATATGCACCAGACCGACACCGTCACCGGTGCTGACATAATCATCGTTGAGCACCCGGAATGCACCTTCAGCGGCGAATTCAGCAAAATACGGGAACAGCGGTTCGTAAGTCCATCCTTTGAGGTCACTGCCTTTAAGAGTGGCAACGGTCTCAAAATCCTCCGCTTTGCGGAAAAGTGCGGAAACCCTTTCGGTCGCCATCACATAGCAGGCTTTTGCCGGATCGGTCAGATCCCGGACGATACTGTATTCCACTTCCGCACCGGCACAAATAGCGAGGTTTTCCGGCAATGTCCACGGAGTAGTCGTCCAGACGAGCAAATAGGTATCTCCCCATGCGGCATCGGCACCGGATTTGACTTTGACCCGGACGGTCACCGCCGGATCCTGAACATCTTTGTAGTTGCTGCCGGCTTCAAAGTTGGACAGCGGAGTGGAAAGTTTCCAGGAGTAAGGCATGATCCGGTATGATTTATAGACCCGGTTCTGATTCCAGAGCTGCTTGAATATCCACCAGATGGTTTCCATGAATTGCGGGTTCATGGTTTTATAGTCATTATCAAAATCCACCCAGCGTCCCATACGGGTAACAGTTCTGCGCCATTCGCCGACATAACGCAGCACCATGGAACGGCACTGTTCGTTGAATTTATCGACTCCGAATTCGCGGATTTCAAACGCGCCGTTGATATTCAGCGCATCCTGGGCGAGAGCTTCAATGGGCAGACCGTGGGTATCCCATCCGAAGCGGCGGGCTACATATTTGCCGCACATGGTCTGATAACGCGGCACCACGTCTTTGATGGTACCGGCAAGCAAATGCCCGTAATGCGGCAATCCGGTCGCAAACGGAGGACCGTCGTAAAAGACAAATTCTTCGCCGCCTTTGCGCTGATCCAGAGATTTTTTGAAAGTATCATTTTTTTCCCAGAGTTTCAGGATTTCCTGCTCCATTTCCGGGAAATTGACCTGATTGGAGATGTTTTTGAAAGCCATAATAAAAAAGCCTTTTCTTGAATATAAGTTATAAAAAAACATTTTGTGTTTAATATAACCTCTTTCCCGTTCAAAGTCAATTATTTCTCCCTAAAAATAAAAAAGTTGGTACGATTTTTCGTCCCGGCACTTGAAAAACCCGGGGTATGCGGTTAGTTTATATGCGTGGATATGTAATTGCAGCGTGATTTTCACAAGAAAACTTTGAAGGATTTACAGATCATGAAAAAATTTATGTTCCTGCTGACGGTATGTTTCTCCATTTGCACTCTTTCTGCGGCTGAAGTTCTGCCTTACAACGGTGAAGGCTCGGTAAAAGATGTCAACTGGGGAGAAAAATTCGCCCTCTATCTGCCCAACCGTATTCTGGATGCTTTGGACATGTTCAGCGTTTCTCTGGGGATCGGTCCGGTCGTGGAAGCCCGTTTGATGGGAACCCGTCTGGCAGATGTCGGTGCCGGTTACAGTGCTACGACATTCAAACTTTACAAAGCCCACAACCGCCAGTACGGTATCGGTATGGAAGATGGCTGGTACTGGTCATTCATCTTTGTCGGCGAAGAGGAATTCTGTGTCCGCGACGGCTCTCTGCTGGTTGACAAATTCGTGGAATGCCGTGCCGGAGTTCCGACTCCGGAAATGCGGGTCTATGATTATTTTGAAGGTCCCCGCGATTTCTGGGCGATCGGCGGTTCTCTCGGACTGGGTATTGACGGTGATCTCTACATCCACCCGGTCGAATGGGTCGACTTTGCATTGGGCTTCCTGATGATCGACATCCGTTGTGATGACCTGACATTTGACAGTTTCAACCGCTGAAAAATGGATGACTTCAAGTGCCTCCGCTGCGGCGCATGCTGCCGGTGGAAAGGGGCGGTGAAACTTGACAATGCCGAAGTTGATGCCATTGCCGGATTTCTGCAAATGCCGGTGGAGGAATTTCTGGCAGATCATACGGTGATCACTCCTGACCGCAAACATCTGTCGCTGTGCGAAAAAAGCAACGGCGAATGTGAATATCTGACCAGTGATGCAGACGGCTTGCCGGCATGTACCATCGAACCGGTCAAACCGCGGCAATGCCGGATATTTCCGGAAAAATGGAACTTCCCGGATTGGCAGAAAGTATGTGCCGGCGGCAGAGCGATGAAAAAGATGTGACCGCATAAGTGTGCTTATCAATCAAACCTTGCAAATAAATTCTCAAAAAAACATGAAAAGAAACGGTAATCTCATTGTTATTTCCGGCCCCAGCGGAGTCGGCAAATCCACTCTGATAAAAAAAGTCCGGGAAACGCTGGATGATCTGCAATTCTCCATCTCCTGCACGACCAGATCTCCCCGCGAAGGAGAGAAACACGGCAGAGAATATTACTTTATGAGTGATGATGAATTCAACACCAAACTTGCCGCCGGGGAATTTCTGGAGCATGCCACCGTGTTCAAACACAGCTACGGTACTTTGCGCAGTGAAGTAGTCTCCCGCATCGAACGCGGTGAAGAGGTGCTGCTGGATATTGATGTGCAGGGCGCAAAACAGATCCGGCAGGCGGCTGAACACGATAAACTGATTTCTGCCGCCGCCCAATTTATCATTATCGCGCCGCCCGATCTGGATACTTTGAAATCCCGGCTCTGCGGGCGCAATTCCGAAACACCGGAACAACTCAAACTCCGGCTGGATGCTGCAGTCAGTGAATTGCAGAACTTCCGGATATACGATTATGTCGTTGTCAATGGTGATCTGGATACCGCCGCGGCAGAATTGACGGCGATTTTCCGGGCGATCCGGCTGCGCAGTACCAATATTACCGGAGATATTTTCTGAACATGAGCAAACTTATCGTCCTCGGAGTCACCGGCGGCATTGCCGCTTACAAAGCCGCTGATTTGTGCAGTAAATTGGCAAAACAATATGACGTTCAGGTCATCATGACTGAAAATGCCTGCCGTTTCGTCACGCCATTGACCTTCCGTACGCTCTCCCGCCGCCCGGTCATCTCCACATTATGGGAAGATGAGACCCAGTGGCGGCCGCGCCATGTGGCACTTGCCAATGAAGCGGATTTACTGGTCGTTGCCCCGGCAACCGCCAATTTTCTTGCCAAAGCTGCCCACGGTATCGCAGATGATGCCTTAAGTACATTTGCAGCTGCTTTCAACGGCACCAAACTCTTTGCCCCTGCCATGAATCCGGAAATGTGGGCAAATGCCGCCTGCCGGGAAAATGTGGAGACCCTCCGCCGCCGGGGAGTGAATTTTGCCGGTCCTGCCGCCGGCCATGTCGCCTGCGGAGCTGACGGCACCGGAAGAATGCTTGAAGCCGGTGAAATCGCCGACTGCATCCGGAAACTGCTGTAATCCCCCCCTTTTCAGAAAAAGCGAAGCTGCTTTAGAGGGATCAGCCATTTCCAGGTGCGTAAGCGGACTTTTTATTTATCTCTTCTCAATGGGAACAGAGCGTTCCAAATAAAAAACCCCGGAAAGCACACTGCTTTCCGGGATCGTACCCAACAAAAATCCTCATCAGCCGCACACGCGGCTGTTGATATTATTGATCTCAGTAGTTCTTAGCCTCAATTTCAAAGTAAGCGCGCGGATGTTTGCAGGTCGGGCAAAGTTCCGGAGCTTTTTCGCCGATATGAACATGACCGCAGTTACGGCATTCCCAGCGGTTCGGACCGGTTTTGACCCAGACTTCACCGTTTTCAACGTTGGCAAGAAGTTTCCGATAGCGTTCTTCATGACGTTTTTCGATCGCGGCAACGAGTTCAAACTGTTTGGCGATATCGTTGAAACCTTCTTCTTTGGCTTCTTTGGCGAAATTGGCATACATTTCAGTCCATTCTTCGTGTTCACCGGCAGCAGCGGCTTTCAGATTGGCCATGGTATCGCCGATACCGCTGAGAGCTTTGAACCAGAGTTTGGCATGTTCTTTTTCATTGTTTGCGGTGGCTTCAAAAATCGCTGCGATCTGCTCATAACCCTCTTTGCGGGCGGCACTGGCAAAGTAAGTATACTTGTTGCGGGCCTGAGATTCACCGGCAAATGCGTAAGCGAGATTGGCGGCGGTTTTGCTTCCTTTGAGTTCCATAATATTTGTCTCCTTGTTTTTGTTGCGGAACACATCCGCTTGATTGAATTACTTATTGCATTCCGGACACAATCCGGTAAAGCGCATTTCCATGTGTCTTATTACTCCGGGGATTTCCAGCTGTCCGGCAAATTTTTCCGGATCCAACTCCAGTGAAAAATCAGCGATCGCGCCACATTCCTCACAGATAAAGTGCCCATGCGGAGTTGTATTGGAGTCATATCTTGCCCCGGTAATATGATCCAGACGCCAGATCAAACCGTGACCGGCAAATTCATTGAGGATCCGGTAGACACTCTCCCTGGTCACGGTCGGCAGTTTGCTTTTGACCTCCGCCCAGATCGAATCCACATCCGGATGTTTCCGGTTTCCATGAATGCAGTTGTAAACCGCGAGACGCTGCGGCGTACATTTCCAGCCGAACTTTTTACAAAAAGCAGCAAAAACTTCCTGTTTGCGTGCATCCATTTTTTCATCTCCCTGCAACAACTTTCTCCTTATGCAATTAAATATAACATTTATTTACATATAAGTCAAATCAATATTTGAAATTTTTTTTAATTTTTCAGCTCTGTACTGAAAAAGTACTGATAAAAAGATAAAATATGCCACCGGGTGCTGCCCGGACGCGGTCCGGCAGCGGAATATCTGCCGCAGAAAAATCAGTCTATGTTCAGTACACCGCCAATTTTTTACTGCACACTGAATACAGAGTGATTTTTCTGCTTTTTTTTGTCTCGCAGCTTGATTTAATTTGAGAACGGCAATATTGTATATCCTGTAATACAAAACGTTTAAATTCCGGGAAAATTTTTTTATGACCTGCACCCTTAAACAATTGGCTGAACAACTGAATGTTTCGATCGGTACAGTAAGTTTGGCACTGCGTAATTCGCCGCTGGTTGCAGAAAAAACCCGCAAACGGATCATTGAATTGGCAGAAAGTCAGGATTATGTCCAAAGCAGCTTCGGCAGAGCACTGCAGTCGCGCTGTTCCAAATTGATCGGAGTGTTGCTGCCGACCCTCACCAGCAGTTTTTTCAACGAACTTCTGCAGGGGGCCGGCGAAGGTGCTGTTTCTTCCGGTTACGGATTGATGCTGGGCTGGATAACTGAAGATAAAGAGTACACCAATCCGCAGATAACTTTGATGCTGGAAAAAGAGATCGATGCTCTGATAATCGCCTCTCACGGCAAAAATTTTGACTTTTATGCCAACCGTTTTATCCGGCGTAACAAACCGGTGGTATACTGCAACGGATCCCCATCCGAAAATTGTTCTTCGGTATGTACTGATGATGTACTGGGGGGGAAACTTGCCGTGCAAGCTCTGGCGGAATACGGTCATAAAAAAATTCTCTGCGCTCAATATTATTCATCCCGCTGGGCAGGCAATCAGGCTGCGGCATCCCAATACGGAGTGCAGTTGGTTCCATTCACCGATTACAATGCGGTACTGCCGCTTTTCGCCGGCGACAGGGATATCACCGGTATCGTATGTCACTCCGACGAAGGAGCATCACTGGTCATGCACACACTCAGACATCATGGTTATTCTGATACCGGAGATTTCTCCATTATCGGTTACAATGACCTTTCCATTGCTTCACACCCGGAATTTCAACTTACCACCGTTGCCCAGCAGCGCAAAAATCTGGGCAGTACCGCAGTTGAAATCGCGTTGGAACAATTAAAAAATCCGGGGAACCACCCTACACATAGATTACTCGATCCGTTTCTGGTGAAACGCCAAACTCTGAATCCGGCACGCCGGAGAAAAAAATAATATGAGGAACTATCCGATCATGAAAAAACTTTTTGCATTTATGTTACTTTTGCCGTTGATATCAGCCGCTTCTGATCCACTTATTCTGAGAGAAAAAATCCTGCCCGGAACAGTTGAACCGTATCCTGAATCCTCCCGGGAAACGTTGAATCTGACCCCGGAGCACGCCAACGCCGGTACGTTATCTTTCTGGGTGTGTCCGCAAAATTGGGATGACCGGGAACAAGCCTGGCACTTTTTTGTCCGTGGCGGCAAAGTTTCCAGTAAAAAGCCGCATTTGATGTTGTACCGTTTTCCTGCTGGAATCATAAGATTGCTGTGGAGCAAAAATTCTGCATCAAAAAAAACCATTGACATCAATGTCAATGGAGAATTCACAGCGGGGAAATGGACTCATCTGGCATTCACCTGGGAACAGAAAGAGACCGAGACACACCTGCAGTTTTATATCAATGGGAAGCTGAAAAAAAGCCGTTCCGGAAATTTTATGATGGCAGAGGATTTCCCACTGCAATGGGTTATCGGCGACATACCGCAATGGAATCCGCAAAGTCCGAACCGGACGATACTGGGCAGATGTGAACTTTACAAACGGGTTCTTACAAAAGATGAGATCGCCGTGATGGCAGGACAGCAATTCACCAATGGCAGCATGACTTATATCAACCGGCGTTTCACGCCAGGCAGCACTAATGTGATATGCGGCAGCTCAAATGTTCCGGCAGATTTCATGCAGGTGGTTTTTGCCGGAGAATCCGGTAAGACCACTGAACAACGCATTCCGGTCAAAAATGTACCCAATGGTTTTGAAGCAACATTGAATATCCCGGAATCCGCAGTGGAAACCCGTATGACCCTGTGTAAAAATGATTCAACCTCCCCCATCTGGCGTATCACCCAAATCTCATATGCCCCGTGGCTGCCGCCGCTGCTGCCGGACTACTGGCAGGCCTCCTGGATATGGCTGGGGAACCGTTCCGCGGCGAATACTCACCGGTATTTGCTGCGGGAATTTGAAGCTGATCCGGCAGAGCTGACTCTGGCTGCATTTCAATGGGCATGTGATGAACGGGCAGATGTCTACATCAACGGCACGCACATCGGGCAGGTAAATTCATGGGCGGTTCCTCAAGTTAATGACAAACTGCTGCCACTGTTGAAAAAAGGTAAAAATATTCTGGCGGTTGATGCCTATAATTATGGCGGAGGTGCCGGATTTTTCGGAGAATTGACTCTGCTGAAAAAAGATGGTTCCGCACTTAAAATAGGCAGCGATGATACCTGGAAAGCTTCGGAAGAACTGATCAACGGTTGGGAACAACCTGGTTTTAACTCCTCCGGTTGGCTGAATGCAGAAATACTCATGCGTCCGCCGCAAGTTCCTTATGGGATGACCCCTTACCGGAATTTTGTTACGATCCCGGAAGTCAAAAAAATCTCTCCTGATTTGGATTCCGTGCTGGATTCCGGACAGAAAAGTGTCATCCGGGCTGAATACACCATGCCGTCCCGGCTACCGCAGTCTCCGGTGGAATTTTCTCTGCACTTTGCCGACGGGGAAATATTCCGTACCCCGGCCAAAATGACCATTAAAGACGGCAAACTTGTTCTGGATGCAGAAATATTTTTCCCTGCCGCAGCAATTCCCGGAGAATACCGTGTTTTTGCAGAGTGCCGCGGCATGAAATTTACAAATCCGGAAATCGGTAGAATAACTGTAAAAACCGGACGTGTTGATAATGAATTGACTGCAGAAGTGAAAAATATCAACGGTTCTCCGGTTTTGCTGCTCAACGGTCAGGCAGTTCCGGCAATGCTTTACAGAACAGCCATAAATTTCCGTAATGAAACAGCGATGAACCGTTTTATTACCCGCTTTGACCGTAATAATATACATCTGGCAGAGTTGAGCATTGATTTGAATTCGCTTTGGGAAGCAGATAATTCTCTGAATACAAAGGCTCTCGACCGAATGATCATGTCGGCCTTTTTCTATGCTCCTGATATCAAACCGGTGATATTTTTCGGATTGAACGCCCCGGAACACCTGGTAAAAAAATACCCGTTGGAACGGTTTACCGGCAATACCGGCGTGATCGAGCAATTATCTTATGCTTCGGATATTTACCGCAAAGAAACGGCAGCGATCCTGAAAAAAATCATTGCCTGTATAAAAAAACGTCCTTATTACAACCGTATTGCCGGATTCGGATTCGGCGGCGGCGAAGATGGTCAATTCATGCAGTGGACAGGACGTAATTTGAATTTTATCGGTGATTACAGTGTGCCGATGCAAAAATATTACCATCGTCTGCTGCAGAAAAAATACGGTACTATTGAAAAATTGAATGCAGCATGGCAGAAATCATACCTGAATTTTTCTGAAATACCGATTCCGTCCGTCAAACGCCGTACCGGAGATGGAGTCAAGCATTTTCTTGATCCGGTCACTGACGGAGATATTGCAGATTTCAACCGGGCATTTGCCGACAGTGTTGCAGATTTTCTGCTGGATTGTGCCGCGGCAGTAAAAGAAGCCTGCGAACATAAAAAAATCACTATGGCGTATTACGGTAAATTTTTCTCCATTGCCGGACATCTGCAGTGGGGTGAGCTGGCGATTGAAAAAGTATTGAATTCTCCGGCATTGGACTGCCTGATTGCCGTAGAATACAATCAGCGATCCTCCGGCAATCCCCATTCCGTCAGTGCCGTTCCGGAATCTTACGCATTGCATAACAAAATATTTATTGACGAAGCCGATATCCGTACCTTTTTAAGCGGTGCCAAAAATTGGGCATATGCCGGTACCGGTTTTGAAACCGTTTCCATGATCCGGAAAATGTTTATATTCAACCATGTGCGCGGTCACGGCATTCACTGGTACGACATTCATGGCGGCGCATTCGAAAATGATGCCATCATCGAATCAATCGCCACAGTCAACCGGATAGCCCGGAAAAATCCGGCTGTCCGGCGGAAAAATGCTGAAATAGCATTTATTGTCGATGAAAACAGTTTTCTTCATACCACGGTAATGATCCGGAAATTCACCGGCCGATATCTGCAGCACATGCAAAATGGGGCCTGGAACCGGATCGGGGCACCGTTTGATGTTTATTTTTCCGGAGATTTGATAGCCGGCAGGGTTCCGGATCATAAAATGTATGTCTTTACCAGCAGTTTTACTGCAACTCCGGAATTGCTCAAAGCGGTGGATGATTTGAAAAACAACCGCCGGATGCTGGTGTTTCTCGGTAATCAGGGAATGATAAATTCAACCGGCAGCAGCATGGAAAATATTTCCAGATTCACCGGGATCAATGTCGCAAACGGAGGGAAACGCAACCTGGCGTTGAAACTGTACAAAAACGATGTGCCGGGAAATATGACTCTGTCCCGGACATGGTACACTTCAGCAGGGGTCATTGAACCGGTCGCATTGCCGGCGGATAAAGACGCTCATCTTTTTGGTGCACTTCCGGATGGCTTGAAACCGTTGGCTCTGAAAAAATATTCTGATTGGACAAGTGTTTTCTGTGCGGTACCGGTACTGCCGCCGGAGTTGTGGAGAGAATTGGCAAAACTTGCCGGAGTTCACATTTTCAGCGAAGATGAAGATACCATACTCTACATCGGAGCCAATATGATCGGTGTCCATTGCCGCAACGGCGGAGAAAAACATATTGTTTTCCCGGAAAACATGGATTTTATCGATGCAGTTACCGGAGAAGTATACGCCCGCAACAGCAAAGAGCTGATATTAAATATGGTAGACAGCGAAACCAAACTCGTTTCTACCGTCCCGGTTCGGAAGTAAAAATGTAAGTCTGTATTTTGAACATTGTCTGAACCTCAAACATGGCAGCGTACTGTTTTGCAGAGAAACACTCTTGTTTTTATTTATAATAACAATATATTAATAGAGTAATGATAGAATAAAGGCTATTGCAATGGTATCAATAAGACAAATCAAAAATTTTCTGATTCTTGCCGAGGTTTTGCACTTCGCCAAAGCTGCGTCGCAATTGAAAATTTCCCAGGCTACGTTGAGTTGTGAAATCAAAAAAATGGAACATACTCTGGGTGTACAGCTGTTTGACCGTTCCGATAAATGGGCAATAAAATTGACCGCAGCAGGACAGAGCTACTATGAAGGGATCAAAAATATTCCGGCAGATATTGCCAAAGCGCAGGAAAATGCTTTGAAAAGTGCCAGAGGCAATACCGGTTCTCTATCCGTGGCAGTCAGCAGCATTGCGTATGATTACATAAATATCGGTTCTATTTGTAAAAAAATGGCGGAGTGCTATCCCGAAGTGAAAATCAAAATTCTGGATATGCCTTTTGCCCGCAACCGCTTCGACTGTCTGTGTCACGGCAAAGCGGATGTCGCGATATTTGCCGGAAACAATAAATTGGTCATGCCGGAAAATTTCACCGCCAAAAGTCTGCTGTCGCTGAAAGTCGCTCTCGCCGTACCGCGCAAAAGCCGTTTGGCAGATATCAAAAATTTAACGATCGAAGATCTGAAAAATGTTCAGTTTGTCCTGCCATCTGCAGAAGAAGCTCCGAATCTGCGCCATGATTGGGATAAAATATTTATGGAACACTGCCACTGTCTGCCGACAGTAACTCATGAAGTCGTAGGTTTTCATGGTACTTTGCAGTTTGTTGCCGCCGGTATCGGTGCGGGATTTCTGTTTATGCGCAAACACAATATTTACCCCGATAAAGTTGTCTTGCGGGAATTGCCGGTGGAAATGAACCGCTCGCTTTTTGCCGGATACCGGGAACATAATCCGCCCCCGGTCGTTAAAAACTTTTTACGGATATTATGTGAAAATACAGAAGAAATCTGACTGGATCGCATTCAGTTATTCAACGCAGTATACATGGCAGTCAAAGCATCCAGATCGATATATTCAGCGTAGATCATATCCACATTTTCCACGCATGAAAATACCAGCAGCATATTTTTTCCGTCTTTTTTCATCAGCAACGCGCCATATTTCATCGCCAGCATTTTCCGGATTTGGGCATTGTCATTGAAACGCGGTGCAGCGGCATATTCCGGAACTACCGTGCGGAACAATATTTTACCTTGAGCTGAAATAAACATTTTTTCATGCGTGACCGAATTAAATTGGCTTTCTTTGTGCAGCATTCTTTCTGCCAGTCTGGTCAGAGAAAAATCCAGTGCCGCCACCCCGGTAAATCTGTTATTGGCATCCATCACTGCAGCTGAACATGTACTGACCAGATCACTATATCCGCCGACATCCCGGTATGGCTGCGACCAGACTTTGCGTCCGGCAGCCTTTCTGGCGGCAGTATACCATTTTCTCTGTTCCGGGCGGTAATTTTCCGGGAAATCACAAATCGCCGGATAAGCAGCAAAAGTTCCGTCAGACAAAGCAAAATAACTCATTCTAACCGGCTGTCCCGATTTGAGCAATCGCTCTGCCGCCGCCATTTCACTCTCTCCCGGCTGAACATCAAGAACTATCTGCCGCATGAATAGTGCAGTATTGGCAAAATTGTGCAGATGCTCAGCAGAGACTTTGCCGGTACGGGAATTGAAAATAACCACTTTGTCCGGAGCGATAAACTGACGGTAAAATTCTGATTTTACAAAATACTCCGGTAAAGATGCACCTGATTCCGGCAAAATCAAAAAGATATCTTTATGCGTCTGACCTGAAATACCCGGTTTCAATGCTGAAAAAAGCATGTTCATCCGCATTTGTTCAAGATAATACTCGTATTTTTTCATGGCATTGCCCATTTCGTTGGTAATGCGGGTGACATTGCTGTGTACCATACTGATGGAATTATCCCGGATATGCAAACTGAGCGAAATGCGGTATTCGTGGTAAAAAGTGTATGCCATTCCGCCGATGGCACACAGCAGCAGTGCCATGACCGTCAGCATCATTCCCCGGCGATGGTTTATTCCCCAGCGTGCGATGCGGGTAAAAAAGTTATCCGGACGGGCAGACACCTCTTCGTTGGCGCGGTAACGGCGCAAATCTTCGGCAAATTCTCTGACACTTTGATAACGTTTCTCCGGATCTGTATTGATCGCTTTGCGGATAACTGCGATCAAATCAGGCGCAAGCGGAAATTTGAAACGGTGTTTCAAAGGCGCGTGCATCCCGGCTTTGACCCGCTGCAGCACTCCGGTCAGATCGTCACCGGAAAATGCCGGATTGAGCGTAACTAATTCAAAGAGGATTATACCCAGAGAATAAACATCCGAACGCTCATCCGGAACTTTTTTATCCAGAACTTCCGGAGCTATAAATCCGGGAGTCCCGGTAAGGTGCTGCTGTTTTCCGCGTTCTTTTATGTTTGACGCGATCCCCCAATCGGTCACATAAGCGGCGCGATGTCTGCCGAGCATGATATTTTCCAATTTCAGATCCCGGTGGATGATCCCTCTGGCATGGGCATACTCCATAGCATCACAAACCCGGAGAAATATTTCCAGCCGGTGGCGGAGAGATTTTTTTTCATTAAAGTTATCAATACCTTTTTTACTGTAAATATTGACCACTTTCCGGATATATTCAGCCAGAGTACAACCGTCAATAAATTTCATTGCCAGATGCATACCATTTCCGTCATCGGAAAAAAGTCCGTGGATCGGAATTATCGCCGGATGATCCAATGCGGCAGTCAAACGGGCCTCTTTAACAAAATTTTCCCGGGCGGAGGCATTGCCGCAAAGTTCTTTATGCAATGATTTGAGCGCGACTTCACATCCCAGCACCCGGTCAACTGCCCTGCTCAAACTGCCCTGTCCTCCGGAGGCAAAGGGTTGTTCTGCGATTTTGAAACTGCCGTAAACATCTCGCCATGAGCAATCATTTTCAGAATATTTGTCCGGTTCATGACTGCCGGATATATCATCAAGTACAAAAATGGTATCTTCAACCACAGTTCGTTTGGTAAATAAATTTCCCAATCTGCCCCAAAAAGTTCTTTTCCGGATCAAGGTTCTGTCCATCCCGGCGGATTTCCAAACTCCGGCAGCAGCAGGAGGAGGAGGAATGTTTCCGGGAATGACGATCGTTTTGTCAATATCTTCGGTTGTTGGAATATTTTTGTCTTTGTTCATGCTGGCAAACTTTATGTTTTTTGATCATTCCGTCCGGAATTTGATTTTTGCTATCCATATTGAATTATCACTGCCGTATTTCATGCACTTGGTATAATCTGATGAATCCGGGGCAGTAGTCTGCATCCATTCTGCAGCGACGATCCACGCTTCGTTATCGCTTATCTGCACACACCCGAAATTGCCGAGTCTGGCTCCTCGTTCCGGCACAGCAATCATTCCAGTACTCCGGATCAGACAGAGTTTTTCAGGGTCAATTTCGGCAATAAACAACGGCGCCCGGTGGCGGAAAACATGGTCATTGCCGGCACCTTTGCGGGTATAGACCAGATAAAGTTTGCCGCCGCCTTTGACCCAATGGGTCTGAGTGTTGTAATTCCCGGAAATCTCACCATCGTCAAAACGCAGCACCTGCGGCTTTGTGTAATCAAGTCCATCATCGCTGCGGCAGACATATCCGGCTTTATCGTTGCGCAAAGATAAGAAATATTTTCCTTTGAATTCAATGACAGACGGTTCATACAAACCGCGCGGAGCATCCGTTGTCAATGGCGCACCGATGGTTTTGACTTTGATCATGCTGCCGTCAAAAGAACACTTCAGCACCCGCGATTTATAACGTAACGGCTTTACGGACAGCTCTTTTGCAGAAGCTCCGTAAACCGGGATGAGCAAATCCCCGTCAGGTAATTCAGCGATCTGGGCAGAACCGGCTCCACAGCTGAAAAATTGTGTTTCATCCGGCATTTTCAATTCCCACGCCGCCCCCCAATCACCCGTTTTGAGATCAAAAATACTCCACATGGTGTGCCGCGGCCGGGGCGGAGGTGCAAGACGGCCGCCGGCATATACCGCACTTTGACCGGTAATAAGCAATTTGCCGCTTTTTTTATGATAAAACGGACTGCTGTCACAAATCACATATTCCCGTTCAGCATCATATTTCTGCCGGGTCATAGTCACAGATTTTTGAAAATCACTCCAACTCCTGCCGCCATCGGAACTTTTCAACATTTCCAGTCCGTAAAAAACATCCATGCCTTTCAAATATAACGGTTGTGCAGTAATGACTGCCGTACCGTCCGGCATCATGCCGGCTCTGGCATGAACATAACAGAATTCGCCTGTGAAACCGGTTTTTATCTGCTGCAGCGATATTTCCGGAGCCGCCGATGCAGCGTTAAACACCGGCACAGCAAGTAAAATACTTAAAATGTTCAGTATCAAAAATCTTTTCATAATTCATTCATACCGCTGATCCGCATTTGCAATTCTTTGGCATATTCCAGAATTTGAATAAGCTGAAAATATGCAATGTGATGACTTTTTCCCGGTTTTTCAGTAATGTTGTGGGCGTAAAAAACCAATACGGCATTTTCTTCTGCGGCGCGTTTCATCGCCGCTTTCACCTCATTTAATTTGAAATTTCCGCTGGCAGGAAAACCGTAAAACAACTGTTTTTTCTGAACATTTCTGACAAAACATCCATCCGCTTTATCAAGCGTAACGTCAGCTGATTTCACGGCATTGCAATTTGTCCTCAGAAAGTCAAAATTTTTGAACAGCTCCCGGTCAGTATCCGGATCCCGTTGACTGTAAGGGTAGGCAAATGCCCGGATGGTGATAGCGTTTTTACGGCAAATCTCCAATTGCGGCATGATCTCATTACCGGTATACGCGGTCATCCCATGCTTTTTTACATATCCGGGCATTTTAGCGTGATTCAGCGCGTGCAATCCAATCGAGTGTCCGCCATCCTGAAGCCGCTTCAGTGCCGCAAGCGTCTGATCATCAATTTTACCGGATATAAAAAAAGTTGCCCGGGCATCATATTTTTTGAAAATTTCGTCTGCTTTGATCCACTGATCCAAAAATCTGTCATCAAATGTCAGACAGAGAGTGCCGTTCGGAACAGCGAATACCCCAAACTGCACCATCAGAAAAACAAGCAGCAATAAATATTTCATCAACGGTCTCCCATCAGATAAAACTTTTCAAAAATGTTATTTGCAATCGAATATTCTGCTGATACACCTTCATTCTGGCAGTAAGTTCTTCAAGCACTTCATTTTCACTCATTGCGTATTTATGCGGTGTCAGCAAATGAAATGAAAGAGCCTGTACCTTATCTCCCTCTTTGCAGAGACGGAAATCATAAAGCTTTAATTCGCTGTCAAAATCGGAAACGGTATTTTCCATCCTGCTGCGCCAGAAAATAACTTCCGGATTGTCTTTACTGTACGGATCTCCGTGCAGCAGCAGATGGATCGGCAGCTGTTTCGCCACTTCCACTTCGGCATTTTCCAAAATGTCATGAGCAGACAGGCGGTCGCCTTCACATGACATTTCGGCATGGGCAGTTACATAATAGGAATTTTCACCGTAATTATGAATAATGATATCATGAACTCCGTCGATCCCGCTGCAATTTAATATCGCGGCTTTGAGTTTCTCCGTCAAATCCGCATCCGGCGGTTCTCCCAACAGTTTACTGACGGTATCTTTCAACACACTGCCGCCTGCCCATAAAATCATAAGTGCGATGATTATTCCGGCACATCCATCGACCGGAAAATCCGTATAACGCGAACTTATCAATGCTGCGATCACCAATCCGGTTCCCAGACAATCACTCAAACTGTCGTAAGCGGCAGCCCGGATAACATCGGAATTTATCAATTTTGCGACTTTGCGGTAAAAGAAAAACAACCAGCATTTAATAATTACAGTTGCACCAAAAATGCACACCGTTACAGTACCTGCATTAACTTGAGCGGGACGGATTATCGACATCACAGAATCTTTGAGAAAAGTAACCCCCAACCCCACTATGAGCAACGCGACCACCAAACCGGCTACGTATTCTGTTCTGCCGTGTCCGAAAGGATGTTCTGCATCCGGCGGCCGTCCTGACAATCTGAATCCGGCGACCGTAATAATTCCGGAACCGGCATCCGAAAGGTTGTTTACAGCATCTGCGGCGACGGCAATACTTCCGGAAAAAACCGCAACCGTAATTTTGATTATCACCAGCAAGACATTACATATAATACCGGTAATACCGCTGATAACCCCGCATCTGGTTCGCTGCTGCGAAGTCAATTGTCTGCCCATTCCCGGAACGGTCAGATTCAAAATAAAATTTGTCAACATAAAGGAAATCCCCCTTTCACAATAAGCGTATATGAAATGTAGCACAAATCTGAACAATTTCAATCTTACGGGCTTTTTTTTCAAAAAGTGTACTGAAAAAAAGGCATTTTTATCTTATCGGAAGAGTGTTTTCCGGAAAAAATCGAAAAATTTACACTTTGCATGTTGACAAAAGCGTATAATCATGTTATCTTATAAACAGAGCGGCGTGGTAGCCAAGAGGTTAGGCAGCGGTCTGCAAAATCGTTTAGACCGGTTCGATTCCGGTCCACGCCTCCAAATGAAATATCAAGGTCATCGGTTTGATGGCCTTATTTTTTTGCCCGGACAAAAAAACGCTTGTATCCATGCGCGGCAATCTCCCGGCCGCGGGAGCCAACAGCTTCGCTGATCTTTTCCGGCATCCGCAATTCTCTACTCAACTCCCGGGGCAGAGAATAGTTGTTGACCAGCAGCGTTATCAACTGCATAAAGCCGCCCAACACCGCCAGTTGCGCACCGGCAAAACTGACTTTTTGCAGTTTTATGTCAGATCAGGAATAAAAAGTTCGGATGCAAAAATTGATTTTTCTGATCCAGTGTTTTGGGTAGAAGTCGGAGCTTTAGCATTTTTTACACTTATATAATCGACAACATAAACCTGCCGGAACAGTAAAAATTGTTAATAACTTTTTGCGGCTTGGACTAAAAATGTCCAAGCGGATGTGTTATTTTAAACAACATGATGTAAGAAAAGAAAAATTTTCCGCAGTAAGCTTGACAGAGATCAACACAAAAACAGAGAAATGATCATGGTAATGAAAAAATTAACTGCAACCGTCTTTACGGGAATAATTTTCGCCGCCGGAGTCGGCGTCGGAATTTTGGGAACCGGTCACTTCGCCAAAAAAGAAACTGTCAAACCTGAACCGGAAAGAACCCTGGAAGAAAAAATGATGTATTGGATGGTAAATGACATTTATCCGGAACCGCAGTTAAAAACACCATCCATCACTGTGCCGATTTCTATTTTTCCCAAAGATTATGACAATTATTACCTTTCGCAATCTACTGATGGAACCTTTAGTGTTGACGCACTTGATCTTGATGACGACAATCAACCGGAATATCTTGTTTATGCAGGCAGCGGCAACCGTAATTCATCCCATCATATTTTTCAGAAACGCAACGGCAAATGGCAATTGTGCGGTGAAATCAGCGGCACATATTATGTTCCGGTAAAACACAACGGCCGTACCGGATTTTTCAGCAAATACGGCAATGGATATGCATGTGCAACTTACAGTTATCATCAGCTTATCGATGGCAAATTAACAGAAATCATCTCTTTTTCCGTTGACGGCTCAAAAAAAAGTGTTGCCGGTAAAAATGATGAAATGGACATAGTTTTGAGTACGAAAAATAATTTCATGAAACAACAGTACCGCTGACAACAGACCGCAGATTGTCGGCAAGAGCAACGCGATGAGCAATGAATTCATCCGGCAATCATATATAATATTGCAACAATAATTCCAATTATTACCGGAATCCACCGGCAACATTCAATTTGATCAAAAAAAAGAAAGGAAGACAAAATGGAAGAAACCGCATCCCCCGCACCGCTAAACTCAAAAAACGCTGCTGACATCCCGGAACTTTCGCCGAAAGTGAAAAACTGGATAATTAAAATATCGCTTATAATCATTGCGTTGGTAGTGTTTCAACTGCCTTTGTATATGGTAAATGAACTCGCAACTGAACGCAAACAGCAATCTTTGGATGTGCAAAATGAAATCACTGAAAATTGGGGCAAAGAACAAGTTATAACCCTCTCGCCAATCGCAGCATCAACAGAAGCAACCGCAGAAATCACTCCTGAAATACGTTACCGCGGCATTTATCAGACAGTAGTCTACACTTCAAAAATCAAAATCTGTTCAGAGTACAAAAATCTTCCCGCCGGGAAAACGGAATTTATAAAGATTTCTGACCCGAAGGGGATTCTAAGTATATCTGCCACGATCAACGGCAAGAGTACAGATTTTGAAAAATACTTGGAATTCTCTTTGCCGCAGGGAGATTCAAAATGTGAAATCACTCTGCTGCTCCGCGGCAGCGGCAAACTGATGTTTACTCCGGGAACAGCAAACAATAATATCAAAATCACCGGTGCATGGGACAGTCCCGGGTTCACCGGTGATATTCTGCCGGAAAAACGGACTGTCGGTAAAGATAATTTTTCCGCAGAATGGAACTTGAGCAAATTCAACAACGCAGAGTCATCAGTCGGAGTGAATCTCTGCATTTCTGCGGGAACTTATCAGCAGGTGGAAAGATGTTTTACTTACGCGACATTTTTCCTGATCGTCTTTTTCTTCACACTGCTGGCGGCTGAACTCATCACAAAAGTAAAAGTTCATCCCTTGCAATATCTCGTGGCATCAGGTGCGCCGGTACTTTTTTATCTGATGGTACTGGCATTTTCGGAAAGGATCGGATTTACTGCCGGGTACGTTGTCAGCTCGTTAATTATCGTGGCAATGGTGACGATGTATGCAAAAATGTTTCTCGGCAAAATGATTCCTGCACTGGTCATCGGAACCATTTTCGCCGGCAGTTATCTGCTCAATTTTGTGATTTTGCAAATGGAAGATCTCGCGCTGATGTCCGGAACGATCGTACTGGCAGTCATTCTTGCCGTATTGATGGCGCTTACCGGAAAGATCAACCGTAATCAGGATATCATTCAATGAAGAAATTTTGGAAAATCGTCATGTGGACAACCGTTTCCGCCGTGATACTCGCGGCGGGAGCGATATTATTCGCATGGTACTGCAATTCTGTGATCATTGATTGCAGGAGATATTGCAGTTGTGATATAAATAAAATTCCGGAAACGGAAACCGCATTGCTGTTGGGCGCGGCGAACATCACGCCCAACGGGGTGCCGAATTTATATTTTGCCGGACGTATTGATGCGGCGGCAGCACTATTCAAAGCTGGAAAAATCAAACATATTCTCATATCCGGTGATAACAGCCGGATTGATTATGATGAGCCGACCGACATGAAAAATGCTCTTGTTGAACGCGGCGTACCGGAAACGGCAATGACGCTGGACTATGCCGGATTACGGACACTGGATTCTGTTGTACGGGCCAAAAAGGTTTTCGGCAGAAATAAAATTCTCATTATCACCCAGCCGGGACACGCCGAAAGAGCCGTTTATATCGCCGGAAAACACGGTATTGAAGCGACCGCTTTCTATGCCGCTGAACCGGAACACTTTAAATGGCTTATCGCCCGCAACCGCAAACGGGAAAATTTCGCCTGCATCGCCGCCTGGCTCGATGTCAATATTTTATGCCGCAAACCGAAATTTGAAAAATAACTTCGGAGAATTTCAAACTGCAACAAAAGACATTTGAATCCATACCCTGCATTGCTGTCTCACGGTCGGAGAATGCAAAACAACAGATAACAGGTAATTTTGTGCCAGATCAACGGACAGCGGCATTACGGCGGCGTGCAAATTCGGCGCGCCAATCAATATCAAAAAGACGGTAGGGGCGGTTGGCTTTGACATCCTCCAGCCATATTCCCATGTAGCGGTTTATATGCGGCAATTCGAGGACCAGACGTTTTTTCTGCCGCCGGCACCAGGTGATGAATTGTTTTAATTCTGCTGCGGTAATGGTACGTGCCATTTCGCGGTCGTAGAGTTTTTTGAAACGAATCAGATATTTAACCCATATTTCCAGATCAGCAGCCGGCCGGATATCCGGCAGCTTGCGTGCCAAACGGCGGGCGGAGGGCAGAAGTTTTTCCAGCTGCCCGGTTTTGATCCGGCAGAAAAGCGATGCCGGGGTCGGAATATGGCAATCATTCAGCGAATCCACGATCTTGCCTGCCTGTTTGTAAAATTGCCGTGCTTCATCGGCGTATTTTCCGAAACGGCGTTCATAAAACCGGTTCATGGTGCTTTCAAAATCCTCTCCCCGGGCAGCCGCAGCCATCATGCGGTAATTGCTGCCGTAGACGCTCCAGTGACCGGGGCGCATCTGAGTAAGCACGCCGTCGACCTGATGTTCGTGATAATAAACAAATTCGTCGAAAAGCCGTTTCCAGAAAAACAGCGGCAGAGACATATTGAAATTGATGCCGGCAAAATATTCATAGAGCATCAATTCGCCGCCGGCTTTGGCGCGTTCCCACGCCAACAGATCATTGAGAAATCCGCGGTTGGTGGGACATGCCGGATCAAATAAATCATGATTTACGCACCGCCAGTAATTGGCGAGCTGAACGGATATACCGGAGGTGAGCCGGAATCCCGGAGCCGGAGATGAGTAGTTGACGTAAGCAAAAAAATTCACTGTCAGCTCCGGGGCTTCCCGATGAACATGTCCGGCAACCTCGGCAATAAATCCATCATAGGCTTTTTCGGCATAAAAATAACGTTTATCAGATGAAAATATATGAAATTTCCGGTGGTCATCCTCCTGATAATAACTTGAGCAGCGGGGGCATTCACACCATCCGTAACCGTCATTGGGATTGAGTCCGATGCGGGTGATTTCCGGATTTTTCCGCTTGTAAGCGAGCAGTTGCCGGGCAATTTCCTGCCGTAATCCCGGTTCAGAGGTGCAAAGCTGCCGGATGGCACTGGAGATGCCGGGGATACCTTTGACATCGGCATCGCCTCTGACTGCGAAATATTCCGGATGGGATGCACCGTATTTTTCCTGAGGAATCAGATATTCAAAGTTATGATGCCCGCTTTCGATAATAATGCCGCGTACTGCAGCAAATTGTTTCAATTCATCGGAAAGTTCATCGTAATACTTCATCCATACCAGCAGATAATTCAGCTTATTTTTGACCATAAAGTCAAAAATATCAATTGTTTTCTGTGTTTCAAACGGAAACTCCTGAATAAAACCGCAGCGGCGGATGCGAACTTTTTTTGCCGGAACCAGCACTCCGTCCGGTACATTTTTACAGACCGCATCCGGATCAAAATCCTCGGTGCCCGGCTCAAAAAAATCGTAGCCCAGAAAACGTTCGGCGCAATCATACACCGCATAAAGCAATTCAACATCGGTCGGAGCATTAAAAATCCATTCGCCATTCTGCCGGAGAATTTCAAAGGAGGGTAATTCCGGAACAATATTGAATACAGCCTTGCCGCCGCTGAAACGCTGCCATTCCTGTTGTGCCAGCTGTAATGTCGGTGAAATATTCATATTTTAATCAATCATTTTTGGACAGTTGATGTTAAAAAATTTGTAAAACCTGTACATACGCCGGTAATTGTTCACAACAAATGAAAGCAGGGAATCTTCCCCTTTTTCCAAAAGGGCTTCTTCCCTGCAGAAGTGTTTCAGCAACCGCCGATCCTTAACGGATCATTCGCCCAACTCTTTGAGAGCAGCTTTACGGCTGAGCCGGATTTTTCCGGCATTGTCAATGTCGATGACTTTGACGGTAACAAAATCACCCTCATTGCAGATATCGGTGACTTTATTGACCCGGTAATCAGCCATCTCAGAAATATGGAGCAAACCATCCATACCCGGCAGGATCTCCACAAAAGCACCGAAATCACGGATGGTAACGACTTTACCGCGATAGATCTTGCCGACTTCAGCTTCCGCAGTGCAGGCAAGCACGCGATCTTTGGCAGCGGTGAGCTGTTCGAGATTGCCCGCCATGATTTTGACGGTACCGTCTTCTTCAACATCAATACTTGCACCGGTTTCATCGGTGATGGAACGGATATTTTTACCGCCGGGACCGATCAGGGCACCGATTTTTTCCGGATTGATCTGAACCACGTCGATGCGCGGAGCGCGGGGACTGATGTCCGGGCGGGGAGCAGGGATGCATTCTTCGATCACATCCAGGATTTTCAGACGGGCAATGCGGTTGCGTTCCATCGCTTCGCAAAGCAGGTCGATCGGAATACCCGGCAGTTTCAGGTCAAGCTGGAATCCGGTAATACCTTCACGGGTACCGCAAACTTTGAAGTCCATATCACCGAAGTGGTCTTCCGCACCGAGAATGTCAGTCAGCAGCAGACGTTCGCCGTTGTCACCGGTGACCAGACCGCAGGAAATACCTGCGACCGGAGCAGTGATCGGCACACCGGCATCCATCAGAGCCAGTGTGGCACCGCAAACACTCGCCATAGAGGTGGAACCATTGGAACTCATGATTTCAGAGACGCAACGCACCACATAGGGGAAATCTGCGGGAACGACTTTGGCAACTGAACGTTCTGCCAGATTGCCGTGACCGATCTCACGGCGGCCGGGACCGGCGATACGACCGACTTCACCAACACTGTAGTTGGGGAAGTTGTAATGCAAATAGAAGCGTTTGACGGCATTACCGGTCACGCTGGTCAGGTCATCGAATTCCTGAGCATCTTTTTCATTACCCAAAGTGGCAATGACCAGAGCCTGGGTTTCACCGCGGGAGAAAAGCGAACTGCCATGCACGACCGGCAGGACACCGACTTCTGCGGAAAGCGGACGGATGTCGGTCACAGTACGGCCATCGGGACGGAAGTGTTTTTCCAGAATAAGTTTGCGGGTGATATCGCGAACATAATCATCAAAACCTTTGGCAGTTTCAAGATTGAATTCAGCATCGCTCATATCGGCAAATTGTTCACGCAATGCGGTGCGGGCGTTGGCAAGCATGGCATTGAGAGCATTCTGACGGTTTTCTTTGCCGGGGATAGTACAAGTAACTTCGATTTCTGCGGCGCAGAAACTTTCCAGAGCACTCTGCAGAGCTTCCGGCACGAGATAGTAGTGATAATCTTTTTTGGCACGTCCGGCGATCTGAGCCAATTCGATCTGGGCGGCGCACTGCCGTTTGATCGCTTCATTGGCGCAGTACATTGCTTCGCGCATTTCAGCTTCGGTAACAAATTCAGCTTCACCCTCGATCATGATGACCTGATCCGGACGTCCGGCATAGATCAATTCGAGAGTGCTTTTTTCCATTTCTTTGCGGGTGGGGTTGACGATGTATTTGCCATCGACCTTGCCTACGCGTACCGCACCGACCGGACCGTCAAAGGGCAGATCGGAAAGCATCAGACTGGCAGATGCACCGACCATTGCCAGCACATCGGCATCATTGACGCCATCGGCACTGAGCAGCATGCACTGCACCTGAACTTCGTGGAAAAAGCCTTTGGGGAACAGCGGACGGATGGGACGGTCGATCATACGGCAGGTCAGAATTTCCTTGGTGGAAGGACGACCTTCACGTTTGATATAACCGCCGGGGAATTTACCGGCTGCGCTGTATTTTTCGCGGTAATCTACCTGCAGCGGGAAAAAGTCGCTGCCTTCACGCGGTTCGCCGGAGCATGCTGCTGCAATTACGATAGTGTCACCGAGACGCACCAGACAGCTGCCGTTGGCAAGTCCGGCCATTTTTCCGGTGGAGATCTCCATAGTTCTGGAATCATCCAGCTGGAAGACGATTTTCTTTTCTTCGCCCATGATACATTTATCCTTTTGGTTAGTAGCAAGCGGTGCATCACAGGTAGCTAAACTTTTTCGATTTCCGGCAGAAATTCCGGCGGCGGAATCCCGGTATCGCCTCCCCGTATTTAATTTCACTCAATTCATGCATGCTGAGAGAAAACGGCACTTCTCAAACTGTTGAAAAAAAATGCCCGCAGTTCCCGGATATTTCACCGGAATACTGTCCCGGAAAGCGATAACGACCGAATTCCACTGACCGCATCACTCTGCCGCATCGCCATTTTCCGGCGGTGCGCCGCTTGCAGTTATACAATTGTTAATAATATAGCATTTAAACGCTATTTTTGCAAATCCGGTATTTTGATTCCTGCCGCTGCAACTTGTAATTTGGCATAATAAAGCGCAGCTTTTTTGGCGGCTTCCTGCCGTTTGGGTTCAGCTTTCAGCAGAGTATATGCTTTTTGAGCAAGTATCACCGCCAGATCGGTACGGCCGAACGTGTGAACCATTTTGGCGTATTCCAATGCAAACAAACCTTTTTCCAGATCACTTCTGAATCCGGAAGATTTCCAGCCGAGCGCGGCCAGTGACAATACCCTGGCAACATCCAGGGACTCTGAAGATCTGCCCATTTCGGCAATAGCAAATGCCATCAGGATCCCCGGTTTGTTGACAAACGCTTTTTTTACCCGTTCAAAAAATTCCGGCACCTGAACTTCGCGTGCAGGATCTCCAAGCAATTTATACTCACTCTCAAAGAAACGGTGATCGCCGGGATTCTTCGCCTGTCCTTCCCGCGCAAGTTTGAATGCATCTTCCGGACGGTTCAATTTTTGGGTCAGCAATGCCATTTGAGCATTGAAAAGTTCCATATTTCCCGGAGTTTTAAGCCATTCATCATGAAGCATACTGACTGCTTTTTCAAATTTCTGAGCTTTGATTTCGGCATTGACTGCCTGAGCGAATCTGGTACGCCGGATCTCTTCCTGCAAGTCAAATTTGCCGGCAATACAATCTTTCAATACTTTGGGCAATGCCCGGCTGCGGCCGCGCCACAAAACCGTATTGTCCTGATTCAATACCACCGCCAGGGGCAGCATGGAATCTTTGAGCTGCAATGCTTTCATAATTCCGGCTTGGGGATCGGCATTGACCGGAAAACCCAAACGTATCACCCCGGGAAAACGTTTCAATTTCTCTCCGGATGCCAAGCCTATACCGGCAAATGCCGCATCTTTCCGGAAATTTTCTGCAGCCGCAGCAATCCGGGAAAAATCCATCAACGCTGCCTGATCAAGTTTCCAAATGTAAAATACTGTGAACTTTTTGCCGGAATTGATCTCTTTCAATGTCCGGCTTCTGCCGTCCAGCCACTCCGGTGAAGATAATGAATCAAGTTTCTCTCCGACTCCGGCGGCAAATGCACCTATGCAGACCAGTAATAAAAGCAAGGATGATATTTTTTTCATGATCAAGACTATGTTTATTGTTTAAGTTCTATTTGCGGTACCGGGTTAAGCAACTCCAAATCAGGTATCCGTTTTTCGTTTTCCAACCGATAACTGCTGTAAAAACGATTGCCCCAGCCGATGAGTTTGCCGTCTTTAAAAATCAATGGGAAACACTCATCTTCGGTAATCAATCCGTCAATCCAGTTGGGCGCAAAATAGTAGTACCAGAGATCCGGACGGTTGAAACTCTCATCTTTTTCCGGTTCGCCCATGATCTCCAATACCTGCGCTTTGGTCATACCGACCCGGAGGCGTTTGGAATTTTCGACATTTATTTCAGCTTTTTTATAAGGATTTATTGCTGCACATCCACTCAACAGCAAAATCACACCAAGCATATAAAATATTTTTTTCATGTTTTCGCTCCCTCGTTATTCTTTGAATATTTCTGCAAAATCAAACGTTTTTGATAAAGTTTCCAGACACTCCTGTTCCCGGCGGCGCATTCTCCGGCGCGGCCCGGGAGTCAGGTCATCTTCGCCGGCACTGTGCAGCAGACCATGCACCAGATACAAGGTCAATTCCCGGGCGTAACCTCCTTCACGTACAGCACCTTCGCGGGCGGCTGCGTCCGGATTGATGATCAATTCGACCATGGTTTCATTTTCTTCCCATTCTGCAGCGGTGTCAAAATATGAATACGTGATCACATCAGTCGTCCCTTCGTGCCCCAACAATTCCATATTGTATCTTGCCATGGATATGTCACCGACAAAAAGCAAATTCAGATCCCACTCAGGATTTTCCGGTAAACCGGCACACCTGGCTGCTGCATCCGCCAAACGGCGCAAATCACTTTTTTTCGGTGCCGGATGCCGCGAATTCTGCCACCGGCAATGCAATTTGATCATTATTACTCCTTAAATAACAGATGAAAATACTTAATATATACTATACAATGTTTTTAGCGTCAAAGCAAGTTGTATTGACTGTTCCTGCCCGGAAAATTTCAGAATCCCCCGGAATTCAGAACCGCATTTCATGCACCGGATAATGGAAAATATGAGATTGGGCAGGTGAGAAACCGGAAAAATTAAAAATTCTTTGCCAATGGCATTTGCATTTTTGATTTTTCCGGAGTATATTATGAAAGCTCGCAGACCTGTGGTGTAACGGTAGCACAAGTGATTCTGGTTCACTTTGTTGAGGTTCGAATCCTTACAGGTCTGCCATTTTTTTTGTTTAAATGTTTGTGGCAGGCACCAGGAATCCTGGGATAACAGTCTGTGTGCCATTCACGAAAATAAATTTTCTTCATAACACACAATACTGTTATTTTTTACAACGTTTGCCAACGTTGTCAGGATTCGTTTGCGGGAGGTTGCCTTCGTTTCACTCAGGCTCGTCGGGCGGGGCCCTCCGTCAAATCCTTACAGGTCTGCCATTTTTTTGTTTAAATGTTTGTGGCAGGCACCAAGTATCCTGTGATAACAGTTTGTGTGTCATTCTCGAAAATAAATTTTCTTCATAACACACAATTCTGTTATTTTTTACAACGTTTGCCAACGTTGTCAGGATTCGTTTGCGGGAGGTTGCCTTCGTTTCACTCAGGCTCGTCGGGCGGGGCCCTCCGTCGAATCCTTACAGGTCTGCCATTTTTTTTGTTTAAATGTTCGTGGCAGGCACCAAGTATCCTGTGATAACAGACAAACGTATGTCTTTTTTGCAGTGGAGCAGTCTGCAAGCGGCGGCATAAGCCGCTTTTGTCCCGGCACAGACTGGGCGGAACCGGATGGACCGCGTCCGGACAGTACCCGGTGGCGTATTTTATCTTTTTTATCAGTATTCTTTCAGTACAGAGCTGAAAATTTTATCCGACATGGATCACTGTGGAAAATTTATATTCGTGATCTGTCCGTTCCAGATACGCCACCGGAATATCGTTATATTTGCGGTATTCCGCGATCAAATCATCCAACTCATTTTGAGAAAGCCGGAAATTTTCCACCAAATCAGCAAGATCTGTGAGCAGATATTTCCATCCCTTTTTGCCGGAGATCATTTGGCGTACAGTTGCCAGATCTATCCACAACGATTCCAGTTGCCCGGATGCATTTTTACGCCAGAGAAAATTGCGCGGATGCGCACCGCCATGAGTATATCCGGCAGCATGCAGCCGTCCTAAACGGGCAATATTTTCTTTCAGCAATGCCAGCAGCATATCCCATTCTTCCGGATGATCCGCAAAATAAAGCAGCGATTCAGTATTTTCCTCGAAACGGGTGACTATATAAGCTTCAACCAAATTAAAAAAACGTCTCTTTTCACCGACCGCTAACACTTGAGCAACCGGAATATGCAATGATTCGACGATCTTGAATCCTGCCGCTTCCCGTGCCGCCAGAGACGGACGCAGAAAATAGCGCAACAGACGTTTCTCTCTGTAACACTTGAATGCCACCCGGCAATCACCTCTGGCGGTCGGAACACTCAGCAATTTCACATCTTTAAGACGGGTACACCAAATCTGTTTGTCTTTCTGGTAATTTTCATTGCAAAAACATTGCCATTGAATTAAAAAATCAGGGTGATGCCACTGCCACGAACGGAATACTGAAATTCCCGGAATAGTAAAATCAAACGCTTTCATTTTTGCACACAAAAGCTCTCCTCAAAGAAATAACTTGCCGGGATTGAGGATATTTTTGGGATCAAAAACCTTTTTGATTCCGGTCATCAACTGCTTTTCATTTTCGCTCAGCGACAGAGCCAGATAGGGGCGTTTTGCCAAACCGATGCCATGTTCACCGCTGACCTCCCCGCCTAAATCCTGTGCTTTGGCGTAAAGTTCATCAAAAACAGCGGTCAGATTTTTCTGCCATGCTGCATCATCCAGCTGATCACGCAATACATAAATATGCAAATTACCATCGCCGCAATGACCGAATGAACGGATCCGGATCTGATATTTTTTCTGCAATTCACGGGAAAAATTCACCAGCTGCGCCACATTTTTGCGGGGGACGACCACATCGCACTCATCCATTTCCGTAGTCGAAGCTTTTATTGCTTCCAGAAACGCGCCGCGCGCAGCCCAAATGGATTCATTACGCTCCTGTGTATTGGAGATAAATACATCCAAAGCACCGCATTTCAAACAAATGTCTGCAGCTTCTTTCCAGGCGATATCAACTTCCTCTTTGCTCGCTCCATCGTAAGTGAGCAGCAAATACGCATCGGAACTGTTATCCGGGAATTTCCGGGCCAGAAATTCTTCTGCGGCAAGAATGACCTCCCGTTCCATAAATTCCACTGCCGTCGGAATGGAACTTGCCCGGATTATCTCCGGCACTGCATCGACCGCCGCAGTCAGATCCGCGAACGGTACCAGCAAACTTATTTTATGTTTCGGCAGCGGCAGCAAACGCAGTACAGCTTTGGTTACGATCCCCAATGTCCCTTCCGAACCGATGATCAGATCTTTCAGCGAGTAACCGGAACTGTTTTTTACCACTTTGCCGCCCAGCTCCATGATTTCTCCATTGGGCAGGACAACCTCCAAACCGCGTACATAATCTCTGGTAACACCGTATTTCACTGCCCGCATACCACCGGCATTGGTACTGATATTGCCGCCGATGGTAGCAGTTTTTTCGCCGGGATCGGGGGGGTAAAACAAACCGGATTCTTCCACAAACTTGCCGATTTCCATAAGCAGCACGCCCGGTTCCAGGGTCAAAGTCATATTTTCCCTGTCCAGTTCCAAAAACCGTTTCATTCCGGTCAAATCGAGCATGATCCCGCCGGAAAACGGTACTGAACCGCCCACCAATCCGGTTCCGGCCCCCCGTGGAGTCACCGGAATATCATGGGCATACGCATATTTCATCACCCGGGAAACTTCATCGGTTGACAATGCTTTGACCAGTACTTCCGGAAATTTACGGATACCGGACAATTCATCATGGCTGTAATCCTCACCGATCTGCGCTCCGGACAGAACTCTATGTTCTCCGCAAATACTCTGCAATGCTGCAATATCTGCATCGTTGATGTTTTTATATTTACCGGACATTATAACACCTCCTGACCGGATTCCCGGATCTGCCGGATCAAATCAGGTATGATTTGATAAAGATCGCCTTTTATGCCGATATGGGCAACGTTGAAAATCGGTGCAGTCTCATCACTGTTTATAGCAATGATTTTTTCAGCACTGCTCATTCCGGCGACAAACTGGATCGCTCCGGATACGCCGCAACTTATCAACAGCTTCGGCTTCACAGTTCTGCCGCTTAATCCGATCTGACAGCGTGCATCACCCCAGCCGGCTTCGACCAATGCCCGGGTGAATGCCAGCTGACCGCCGAGCAATCCGGCAAGTTCCCGGAGCATGGACAGATCCTCAGGTTTTTTCACTCCCCGTCCGGCGACGACCAGCACTTCGGCTTCTTCAATGCCTTTTTCGTTTTTTTTCAATTCTGTTTTACAGACATTTATTGCCGAAACGAGTTTTTCCGGTGCGAGTTGACAGGAGTGGATCTCTCCCCGGGGATTATCCTGTTTTTCCGGAATGGGAAATATCTTGTACCGAACCGTAGCGAACTGCGGCCGGTGATTGGGGGTATTGATATGCGCCATAATATTGCCGCCGTAAGCCGGACGGATCTGATCCAGATCGGTTTCCGGTGAAATATCCAGTTTGGTGCAATCTGCAGTCAGCCCGGTTCGGAAACGTGCCGCTGTCCGGGGGGCGAGGGAACGTCCGGTCGGAGTACCGCCCACCAGAATACTTGAAGGCTTGACCCGGTCAATAAAATCTTCCAGCACTGCGGTATAAGGTTCGATGCGGAAGTGTTCCAATTCTTTCTGATCGTAAACGAACACCTCATCTGCGCCGTATTCCAGCAATTGACCTGCCAATTTGCTCACCCCGCATCCGGTCAGCAAGGCGTAGACCGGAAAATCGACTTTTGCTGCCAGTTCCCGGGCTTTTCCCAGCAATTCAAATGTGACCGGGTGGATTTTGCCGGAGGATATTTCGGCGGCAACCGCGATTCCGCGCCAGAGCGATTTATCTACTGTATTTACCGGTGCATCATCCGCAAGAGTAAAAACGCCGTCACCTTTTTTGATACAGAGCCGGCACATCCGGCATCCGGCGTTTACGGCAAGTTTACCGCCGGCAACTTCGATCGCTCCGAAAGGGCACAATTTCACCAGCTGCTCATGTTTGCCGGCAGCCAGATTATGATTTATTTCAATATGGGGCATGACATTACCTTAATTGCTGCAAAAATTTATTGTTTTTGAGGAAATCAAACAATTTTTTACTGTTTTCAGCTTCCGTGCCGTTCCACATTTCTCTGGCATTGTTATTTTCCGGAGGGAATATCCGTTTCACTTGCGTCGGGGAACCATTCAATCCATAATGCACCGGATCTTTATCCGGCAGATCATCCAAAGTCAGCATGATGATCTCCCGGTCATCGGTGGCAAGTTTCAAACGGTAAGAAGGCAGCCGGGGTTCAAAAATGCCTTTTTCCACTGTGATGAGGCAAGGCAGTTTGATTTGAATGCTTTGAAGTTCCAGCGGCAAATCCAAATCGCAACTGAGCTGTCCGGCGTTGCAATCATTGATCCGGCAAACTCCGGTCACATGAGGGATGCCCAGAAATTCAGCCAATTCTGCACCGACTTGAGCCGTATCTCCGTCGGTAGTCTGTTTCCCGCAAATTATCAGATCAAATTCACCGGCGGCACGCAACCCCTGTGCCAGCGTGTAAGATGTCGACAAAACATCCGCGCCGCCGAAACGGCGATCCGAAAGAATGACTCCCCGGTCAACTCCCATCATAAAAGCTTCCCGGATGACCGCCTGCGCCTGCGGCGGTCCCATCGTAATGGCGGTGATCACTCCACCGTACTGCTGTTTCAAGCGTAATGCGGTCTCCAAAGCGTACAAATCGTACGGATTCATTTTGGATTCCACGCCATCACGTTTAAGAACTCCGGTTTTCGGGTCGATCTCCACCTGAGTGGTTCCTGGAACCTGTTTTATACAAACGGCTATATTCATTATGTAAAAAAAACCTTTCCATCCGGGAGTTTTTCTGCCGCTTATTTGAAAACGGCAGGATTGTCCTGATTTTTATTTTTTACCTTCACGGAATGTCGGGATCTTTTTGATAGTCGTTATGACCTGTTCCGCGGAAATGAGTTTCGTACATTCAAAATGGCGGTCAGTGCCTTTGTGACGCGGACACCACAGAAAATCAAAATGATCGAAATCCAAGCGCATATCGTTCCAGCAGCTGTGGCAGGTGTGATAGTTGATCACGCGGTACGGCGTTTCAAATTCGTTGGTCGGGTGGGTAAAGCCCGAAATCATCACCACCGGCACTTTGCAGCACCACGCCAGCCAACTCAAACCACTCGACAAACCGATGAAAAAGTCCGCATCTTTAATAAGATCGATACGTTCCTGCAGCGGCAGATCTCCGGTGAAATCTTCTGCTCCATAGGGAATGTAATTCCAATTCAAACCCGTGCCGTGGACTTTTTCTTTATCAATGCACAGCACCCGGTAGCCGTTGTCTTTGAGAAACTGCACGATCGTCATCCAGCCGAAAGGATTGTTCCAGTATTTCGCCTGACTGGAACTCTGCGCTGCAATGCAGACGTATTTTTCTTTGATTTTGCGTTTCGCACTCAAATCCACCCGCGGCGGTTCATCTTTCGGATCGACTCCCAGAATATATCCCGCCGTCCGGTGCAGACCGATGTAACGGAAGTCGATCGGCTGATGGTCAACGTCACCCCGGAAAAAGAGCCCCATGTAGTAGCAGGCATACGGTTTGTAGTTTTTCGTCTCTTCAGTAGTGATAAAGGTGATGTCCGGGTACTGTTTTTTAACGATATCAGCGATCCACGGCGTCATCACGCAGATAAGTTTGCAGTTGTGCTTTTTCTGGAAACGCTCCACATAACTGAACCAGCCGATACTGTCACCGAGAGTTCCCACCGGCAATTGTACCATGACTTCCTTATCTTTCAAATCCATATCATAGGTAAAAATCGGCTCTTTGCCGCCTTTTTCGTGGATGATCAACCGGAATTTGATGTAGAATTTTTTGACGCTGGTCACATACGCTCCCGGCACCGTGTCAGCGCTGTAAAGAATAACCCCGGTATCAATATCCATAAAAGTGACATGATATTCTTTGCCATTGTGCGGAAACAGGATCCGGATGCCTTCGTTGAAGTCAAATTTGATCCCTTCGACTGCATCAAGCACCGGGATTTTCGGAAGTTCACCGTAAATGGATGGCTGTTTTTTCTGCGGTTCAACCGGTTTTGCCGGAACTGCCGCCGGAGTCGGATTGATGCCGATAGCAACATCTTTAGCGGCATTATTGGCATTTATAGTAAAATCGCTCATGGTAATTTTCCTTATATTTCATGACCTTACAGCTAATATAACACGTTCTTGTATAATTTGCAATTATGAAACCGACTTTTGCAGATTATTTGCCCCAGGCCGTATTCCCCATCAAGCCGTCCTGGAAAAATACCGGTGTACATCCGGCATTTTCAACCATCAATCTGATCGTTGTTTCCAACTTGTCAAAATGATCCGGCTGATGATTCATATAACCCGGAAACGAATACTGTTCATGTCCGCCTGCGGAAAATACATCATTGCCGAACCGGTCGGCATTGCTTTTCACCTGCGCAAAAAGCTGCGGTATCTGGCGAAGTTCCAATAAATTGCAAATCAGCCAGTCATGATAGAAAAATATATTCATATCCCGGTCATAAAGCAGAACATGTTTTTCCAGATAACCGATCTCTTCGGCAAATCCGTAATGCCGCGCCATGTGTTCCTGTACCGGAATGTTCACTTCAGAACGGATCCGGTCACGCATTTCCAAAGGCAGCTCCTCCGGTGCCGGTGAACTCATCAACCGCGGCCGCAAGGATTCACTGTAGCACCCGCCGCCATGTTTAAAAAGCTCATCGGCAACCTCCGGACTGATATTTGCCCAGTGAAGCACCTGCGGTACAATAAAACTCGCTTCACCGGCAAAACGGGTGACCTCCCGGCGCATAAGTTCATAGTCTCTCTGAAAATCCTGCCGGGATGCCTCGGTATAAGGACGGTCGGGAAATTCACTGTAAGCGTGAAGTGCCAGTTTCAACCAGTCGGCGTTATCCTGAAATTCACTTTTCCAGATATCCGGCATATCCTTAAGTAAAAATTCATCATGGTCGTTGCGGTAAAAACAATTCAACGTAACTTTAAGACCATATCTTTCGTGCATTTTTTTGAGAAATGCCAGATAAAAGTGGTCAAATGCACGACGGGGACGCTGTTTCGCCAATTCATGAAAGACAAAAATGTTATCATCCAGATAAAACCCGCAGCGGCGGAAAGAACCTTTATCCCACACCAGAGTCATCTTCTGGGAAAACTCTCCGTAAGCAGTGCGGGTGACTGCCTCAATGGTATTGACCTTTTCCGTCAGCGGCAGCCGGACTGAAAAACGTGTTCCGTCAGATTCGGCTAAAATACCGTTGACCCGCACCGGAGAACCATATTGACAGATCCCCTCCAAATCAATAAGCAGAGCGTCTGCACTTTCAACTCCATGGTGACGGTTCAATACCGCACCTTCCCGAAAATTGGTGATCGAAAACATAAAATATTATCCCATTCAGTAAATTTATTCAACTGTAGAATAAATTAGCATCTAAACCGGAAATATCAAACAATAAAAAAGGCTGTCGCTCACCTTTTTTGAGGTTTTGCAACAGCCCCGTTTACAGACTGCTCTCTTGCAAAGGTACCTGATATTTTATTTTTTCAGCATGGAAGAATTGTTTTTGACATCCTCAAACTGTTCGATGATATCGTTATTTTTCTGAGCTGAAATCATATTTATCACGAACATGACAATGAAGTTGGCAACAAATCCGGGCAGGATCTCGTACATATACTTGTTAAGTCCGAGCATATACCAGACCAGCATGACCACAGTACCGGTGATCATACCGGCGAGGGCGGAGAACCAGGTTGTTTTGCGGCTGTAAAGAGCCATGATCACCACCGGACCGAATGCGGCACCGAAACCGCCCCAGGCGAATTTAACGATATTAAAGATCGTATCATTGGGCCAGAGGGCAATAAACATAGCCAGAACGGAGATCAGCACCACAAAACCGCGGCTGATCCAGACCGATTCTTTGACAGATGCCTGACGGCGGATGACTCTGCGGTAGAAATCTTCGGTCAATGCAGAGGTGGACACCAGCAGCTGGGAGTCGATGGTGGACATGATCGCCGCCATGATCGCCGCCAGCATGATACCGCCGATCCACGGATTGAAATATATCATGATCATTTTGATAAAAATCGTTTCAGCTTCCGCTTTTCCCAAGTTCGGGAACAGCGGCATGGCAACGAAAGCAATCGCGACTGCACCGGCAAGAGAAATTACCACCCAGATCATTGCAATGGTGATACTGCGGGGCAGCAGTTTGACATCTTTGATACTCATGAAGCGGCTGAGAATATGGGGCTGACCGAAATATCCCAATCCCCATACGGCGCAGGAAATTATCGCCATGATGGTCAATCCGTTGGTGGCATTAGGCAGCAGCGAAAGATTTTTCTGGGCACCGGCGTTGATAACTGCCTGGATACCGTCTGAAATAATTCCGCTACCGGCATTGGCAGTGGCGATCAGCGGTACGACGACAATAGCGATCATCATGAGCATACCCTGGATGAGGTCAGTCCAGCATACTGCCAGGTATCCGCCGAGCAAAGTATATGCCAAAATGACAAATGTACCGGTAAGCACGGCAACCTGATAATTGAAACCGAACATGGATTCAAAAAGTTTACCGCAAGCAACCAGACCGGAGGCGGCATAAATAGAGAAAAATATCAGGATAATGATGGAGCTTACCGCCCGGAGCATGCCGGTGGGGTCGCGGAAACGGTCTGCAAAAAAGCTGGACAGGGTCAATGCGTTGGTACGTTCCGTGTAAGTCCGCAGCCGGGGAGCGATCAGCAGCCAGTTGAAAAGAGTACCGAGTCCCAGACCGATGGCGACCCAGGCATCTCCCATGCCGCCGAGATAAATCGCACCGGGCAATCCCATGAGCAGCCAGCCGCTCATGTCGCTTGCCTGTGCGGAAATCGCGGTGACCCAACTGCCTAATCCGCGTCCGCCGAGCAGATAATCATTGAGAGATTTATTCTGTTTGCAGAATACAAATCCGATGATGACCATCAAAATCAGATAGCCGATAAATGACATGAAAATGCCGTTGGTTAAAAGTTCCATTTGGTTTTTACCTTTATCCTTTCTTTGATTTTATGTAAAAAACTTACTGTTGTGCTTCCAATTCTTTAAGGATCATTTCTGCCGGAGTAAGAAATTTTTTCTGCTGATTGCAGTTCAAACAGCAGACGACCATATTACCTCTGGTGCTGCGTCCGCCTCTGGCGACCGGCACAATATGATCCAAAGTCAATTCATCCGGGGAAAACTTCCCGTGACAATAGTGACAGATACCTTTGCGGAAAAGTTCCTGAAAATACGGAGTTTTCCGTAATTCCCGGGCTTTGGCGCGTTCCCGTTTGATATGAGCCTCATCCCGGTGGATTTCCACCCAATCATCCATTGGTCACCACCTTGGAGTCCAAAACTCTGCGGATTTCCCGGGTAACGACCGGCAGCCGGTGCGGTTTGGGCAGAAAACCGCAGGCTCCTGCGGCGAGCAGATCCGCTACTTCCTGTTCGGAAACAAACCCGCTGGAGAGGATCACTTTGACCTCCGGATCGATCGCTTTGAGGCGCATAAAGGTCTGATGACCTCCGGATTTGGGCATGATCATATCCAGCAGAACCAGATCGATCTGATCCGGATTGGCTTCATATATTTCCACGGCATCCAGACCATTCTCAGCCAGCAGGACGGAATACCCCAGTTCCTGCAGAGCATCAATGAGAAAATCCCAGATAGTTTCGTGGTCATCCACGATCAGAATAGTTTCATTACCGCGTGGCAGCAGTTGTTTTTCCATTAAATTTCCCTTACAGCGTTATATGTTCGTGCATATTATACGCACAAAAGCACTAAAAGGCAAATTTTTTTCACAAAAAACTGTAAAAAATTGTATTTTGCAGACGGTTATGAGTTTTTTTGCATAATGTTGCATTGATTGCCGATGCCAACTCTTGCAAAAAATGACATTCCGGGGTATAATATTTCACAGTCAAGTTTTTTGCATAATACATCAGAATAGGAGATCTGAAAAATGATACGGTTGACAGGAACGTTTTTAGATGAAATAACTCACGATATTCCGGCGTTGAATTATGACGAGGAGTTGTGGGACAGAGAATTTGCCTGTATGAAAAAGATCGGCATTGATAAAACGATCATGATCCGGTGCGGACATAAAAATTTCATGACGTTTCCATCCAAAACTCTGCGGGAAAAAGAACACGCTTTTGAACCGCCGACTGATTTGGTGGAGATGTTTTTAAGATTGTGCGAAAAGCATGATATGAAATTCTTTTTCGGCACCTATTATTCCGGCAGGGATTGGCTGCTGGCACCATACGATCCGGCATACGAAAGCGATATCATGAGTGCCGTGTGCGATGAGGCATACGAGCGTTATTTCAAACATTCCAGTGCGTTCGGCGGCTGGTATCTCTCGCAGGAGATCAGTGATCTGCGTTCATTCAACGTGGTCAAATGCTATAAAATGACCGGCAAACACTGCAAATCTCTCACTCCGGACAAACCCATTATGATCTCTCCGGGCATCAAAGGACCTAAGGTCAGCGTGACCCGTCCCCGCCGTCCGGATCCGATCACTCCGGAACAGCACAAAGAAGAGTGGGATTGGATATTCGGAGAAATTTCCGGCATCGTGGATATTGCCGCATTCCAGGATGGTCATGTGGATTATGAAGATTTGGAAACGTTTTTGAAAATAAACGCGGAACTTGCCAAAAAACACGGTATCGAATTGTGGACCAATGCCGAAACATTTGACCGGGATATTCCCGGCTGTATGCCGGTGATCGACTGGCGCAAACTGCTGTTGAAATTCAATGCGGCAGAAGCGGCGGGAATTACCAACGGTATTACCTTTGACTTTGCTCACATGCTCAGTCCGAATTATTCAACTGCCAGCGGAAATCTGCTGCGGCAGTATTGTAAATATGCTGGCATTGAATTTCCAAAATGAGGTAAAATATGAAAAAAAATGTTTGCAGATTTACCCTGATCGAACTGCTCGTCGTTATCGCAATCATCGCCATTCTTGCGGCAATGCTGCTGCCGGCTCTGCAGCAGGCACGGGAACGCGGCAGAATGTCAAACTGTACCGGCAATATCCGCGAGATCGGCAATGCCACAATAATGTATCTGGGCAGTTTTGATGACTTTTATCCGCCGTATTGTCCGAAATTGAATGCTCCCAACGGAAGTTGGGGAGATCCAACCAAAGGAGTTTGGGCATCCCTCTATTATGATATCGGTCTGATGAAATCTCCGGCTCTCTACTTCTGTCCGTCAGCGAATGGGCAGCTGAATCAACCGGGATGCGCTCCGGGCGGAGCTTCATGCGTTATTACCAAACCTGGCAAAGAAGGTGATAACCGTTATGCCTGGAAATTTATTCACTACGGATATAACTACAAATGGTTCGGGCTCGGTGAGGATTACGGGGTTGCTTATGCCGGAAAAGTCACTGCCCGGGCATCGCAAGTCAAAAACCCCTCGGTCAAAATCGCGTTTGCCGAATCCATGTATAACAGCAATCCGATATACTACGGAGACGGTTTCTTTGATGTGACTCCGGGGGAATTCAGTTCAGAAGGCGTTATGGCACCGCGCCATTTTGCCAAAAAAATAAATTACGGTTCGTTGAATGTGGCATTCGCCGACGGTCATGTGGACAGTTTCCGGAATTTTACCACCGGAGATCATGATAACGATGATGACAAGGCAAAATATTGGAACATAAACAAGATTGCGAAATGAAATGAAAAGATTTATTGCTGTTCTATTGTTGGCAGGTGCTGTTCTTGGAGCAGCAGAAGTGCGTATCGATCATATCGACGCTGTAAATGCGGCAACTGCAACGCCGTTTGAAGTGCGCCCGGTGACCGGAGGAACTGATTATGAATCAGAATTGACTGTTTTTGTCCATTCAATGGTACCCGGCGCGCTGTTTGGTTTGGAGATCGCCCAGTTTGATGCAGACGGCAAAGAAGTTGCCCGGGTCAGCAGCAGCAAATACCGTCAGCGGGTCGTTGCATCTGCAATGGAACGCAAAGTGATTTGCACATTCAAATCCCATCCGCAAGCCGTAAGTGCCAAAGCGATCATTAATTACGGCGGCAATCCATTGAGTTTCACTGTAAAAAAGTGGAAACTTGCCGAAGTCGGCAAACGGCAGCTTTTCAAGGGTATTTATGACCCGTGGGACGCCGCCCCCGAAGATCGTGCCAAAACTCTGGAAAAGATGAAAGCTCTGCCGCTGCCGGTCGCCAAAGTCATCAGAAAACACGGCAAACCGGTGTTGACCGTCAACGGTGAGGAGCTGCCTCTCAATGGTTACAAAGGTTTTACTGATTATAAACTTTTCGGTGAAGCCGGCGGCGATCTGATCGTTTCATTCAACTGCGGTCAGCGGCTCTGGTGCGGAGTAAGCTGGGACAAAGCGTTATGGGACAATGAAAAGAAATGTTTTGATTTCACCAGTATTGAAGATAACTTACTGCGTATTTACCACAACAACCCCAAAGCCAAAGTCATTCTTGCGGTAGGCATCACTCCGCCGACCGAATTTCTGGAGGCGCATCCGGAGAGCATTGTCCGCAATGCCAAAGGTGTCAAAGGCAAACGGGGTTTTTCCGGCTTCAAAGGCTGGAGCGATGCGCCGTTGAAAAAAGGTGAAGGATGGGCATTCAGTTATGCCAGTAAAGAGGTTCAGGATTTTGTCTGCACCGGTCTGACCGCGCTGGCGGATTTTGTCCGCCAATCCCCCGCCGGTAAAATCGTGATCGGATTTCAGCTCAACGGCGGTATGGACGGTCAGTTCGTTCAGTGGGAATACGGTGCATTCAACGGACATTTTGATTACAGTGAATCCTACCGCAAAGCATTGTGTGAATATTTGAAAGAGATATACGGCAGTGATGCCGCACTGCAGAAAGCATGGGATGATCCCAATGTAACTCTCGCATCTGCCGCCAATCCCACTCTGGATGAATTCAGACAGGAAAAGCACTTTGACGACCGCCCCGGTCTGGGCAGAAAACTCGCCGATTGCCGCCGCTTTATTGCCATCAGTACCGCCCGGATGCTCAACCGCTTCAGTAAAACTCTCAAAGCCGGTTTACAGCGTCCGTCAGTGGTATTGAGTTGGTACAGCACCGCGATCTGGGCGCAGCCCTCCCGGCTGGCTCTGGATGAATTGATCAAAGATGATGCGGTCAATATGATCGGCATGGTCAGTTACTATGCGCCAAGCCGCGCGCTTGACGACGCAGGTGCTTCGGCAAACAGCTGTATTCAGGCGTTGAATATCCGTAATTTGCTTTACATTCAGGAGATGGATCACCGGACATGGCGTACCCAACGGGTGCATGGTGCTTCGATGAATGCAGTGGCATTCCCGGCAGATCCCAAAGATTTCCACAATCAGCTGATCCGGGACGGAGCCAGTGTCGTTGCCGCCGGAGGTCAGGGTTTTTATCTTTATGATATGTTCGGTTCGTGGTATCATGCTCCGGAAGCAAAAAATTCCATCGCCACGATTTTTGCCATGAATAAACACGCTTATGACAATGCCGGAAAATTTGCTGCTCCCAAAGTGGCGATATTCATGGATGAAGCCACCCGCACCATGAGCGAAGAAGTGCCGAATTATGTCAATGCCGTCTGGCGTACATCCGGAGTGACTCCCGCACTTCATTTCATGACCGATATCACCAATCCGCTATTGCCGGAATACGATCTCTATATCTTCTGGTCGCCATTGACCCTTACCCGCGTTCAATTTGACCGGATCAGAAAACTGGCTGACAAACCCGGAAAAATCCTCTATATCATCGGTGATGCCGGACGTACCAGCCGGGATTTTTCGGGGACGGTCGATGTTCTTGACCAACTGGGTATGGGTATCAAAGACGTAAATGGTATCATTCTGGATGATGTGGTTGCTGCTCCGGGATGTAAAGATCCGGCAGTCGCGGGAATTGACGGTACATTTGCCAATGATGGAATGCACTTGGCGCGCGGAAAACTTGTTCACCGTATCCAATTCGGAGCCTACGCGATTGACGATCCGCAGGCGGTGATCCTGGGCGTTTACAAAAAGAAAGGTCTTCCTGCTCTGGCACGGAAAAAAATGTCCGGCGGCGGTACGCTCTATTACAGCGGACGCAATGCTGTCCTCGGTCCGCAATTGCTGCATAATCTCGCCAGAGAAGCCGGTATCCACGTTTACAGTACCCCCGGGAATGCGGTATATGTCGGCAACGGAGTCGCCGCGATCCACCGGCTCACCGCTGCTGAACCGGTGGTGGACTTCGGCAGAGAGGTCACGGTAATGGAACCGCTGAGCAAAAAAGTTATCGGTAAAATGCGTTATTGGAAACCGCAAATAGCTCCCGGTGAATGTGCCGCGGTATGTTATCTGCCGTAAAATTCAGAAAGGAAAATTTATTATGAAAACTTTTACTGTTCTTGCCGCACTTGCTGTTGCCGCCTGGCTCGGTGCCGCCGAAACCATCGATCTTCAGAATACCAAAGCATGGGGCGATCCTGCTTCCATGAGCATCAAAGATGGAGTTATTTCCGTAAAAGGCAAACAATTACTGTTTATTTCTGAAGCTTTTACTGTCGACCCCGCCAAAAGTTACTCCTTTACTGTCAGCTGCCGTTCCGGCAACGGTAAAAACAGTGCCTTTATGCCGGTGGTCATCCAGTATGACCGCGATGGCAGATCCATCGGAACCGGCAGGGTCAAAACTGTCAACGGTACTTTTACCGAGCTGCTGGCTCCCGTCAAAGCCGGAGATAAGACCCTGCTGGTCAAAGATGCCAAACTCTGGCCCAAAAAACGTCTGCTGGTCATCGCATTCAATGCCAAAGAAGATTACAGTGATCTGCCCAACACCCGGATCGCCTGGAGTACAATAACCAAAATCACTGAGCAGAATGGTTCATATCTGGTGACTCTGGACAAAGCAATTCCTTTCAGCGCGCCTGCAGGCGGTATCCGTCTGCACCACAACGGCCCGCTGTACACCTATCCGCTGGGCGGCAGAAACACCTCCGGCAGCTGGGATAATCTCAGCGGTAAAATTTCCGGTGTCACCCGCAATGACTTCATGCACAACAAATGGGCTCCCGGTGCGGTAACTGCCAAATTCGGTTTGCAGATCAACGCCAAAGAACCCGATGCGGTCACTGAGGTCAAAAATCTGAAACTGGTCATCGAGTAACTGTTTTCTGATTTAATCAGCTTATGAGAAAGAAAAGTGACCGTTCCATAGCCGATATTGCCGCGGCTCTGGGTATAAGTGCATCCACTGTATCCAGGGCATTGCGGCAACTGCCATCCATTTCCGGAAAAACCACCCGGATGGTGTTGGCTGAGGCACAGCGTCAGGGGTATTTCATCCATGAACGGAAAAACGTGGTCATTGTCCGTTCTGATGCGCCGATGGGATGGTACGATGCCAGTATACTCAATCCGCTTTGCACCCGGATGAGCCGGGACAATATAACTTGGGAAATAGTCAATTCCCAAAACTTTTCACTGATCCCGGAACGTCTGGTACACGGAATAATTTCACTGGATTTCCGGGATCGACGCAGTCTGAATCTGGCGCATAACTTCAATCTGCCGCTGGTGGCGATCAATGAAGCTCCCTGCATTTCAGAAAAAGCTTATGCTGTCCATTCTGATGCCGTTCACGGCATGACGATGGCGATGAATCATTTGAAAAATCTCGGACATAAAAAAGTGTTGTTTCTCTATCAGAATTCAGAAACATTCTGCTCCTGTGCCCGTCTCAATGCTTTCCGTTCCATCAGCCGTACCATCGGCAGCGGAGTATGGCAGGCGGAAGCTCTGCGGATCAATAAAGATACTGCCGAAGGTCTGCTTGCCAGAGTCGCAGCTGCCAAAGACGGCGGTTTTACGGCATTGATCGTCGAAGGCGAAAGTGCCGGTGTCGCCGCCTGCAATCACCTTGTCAGTGCCGGATACCGGATACCGGAAGATTTTTCACTGCTGTGTTGGGAAACCCCCGGTATCTCAGATTTGATCATGCCCGGGATCACCACCGTGGAACAGGATTTTACCGCCCTTGCAGAACGTGCCATGGATATCATGGAAGCTCTCTGGAAAGATGACGAAGCACCTTTTTCGGTGACGGTGCCGTATTTATTCCATCAGCGCGACAGCACAGCGGCAGTGCATTGATCCCGTTTTTTACAGCAAACTCAGCTGGATAATATCGTCATCGGGCATTTCGTCCGGAGAATTGTTCCGGCGGCGGTTGCGGACAGCTTTGCGCGGCAATTGAGCAATGGCGTCCCGCGGGGATGCCGCATTATTTTCCAGCAGTTCCAGAATGGATTTTGCTCTTTCCAGTACCGGGTCTGGCACTCCGGCCAGACGCGCCACATGAATACCGTAACTCCGGTCGGCAGGTCCGGCAACGATCTGCCGCAGAAAAATCACTTCATCACCGTATTCCCGGACTGCCACATTGTAATTATTCACCCCTTTGCGGGTCTGCGCCAACGCAGTAAGTTCGTGGTAATGGGTGGCAAACATCGTACGGCAGCGGGATTGGTCATGGAGATATTCTGCGATCGACCATGCCAGCGACAAACCGTCAAAAGTGCTGGTGCCTCTGCCGACTTCATCCAGAATCACCAGACTTTTAGCGGTCGCATGCCGGAGAATATTGGCTGTCTCCACCATTTCCACCATAAATGTACTCTGACCGCGGGCAAGATCATCAGATGCCCCGATCCGGGTGAATATCCGGTCTGCCAAACCGATCTCCATACTGTCCGCAGGCACAAATGAACCCGCCTGTGCCATGATCGTCAGCAGTGCTGTCTGCCGGATATAAGTGGATTTGCCTGCCATATTCGGACCGGTAATGACCATCATCCGGTTTTTATCACCATCCAAGTGCGAATCATTGGGAACAAATTTTCCATATCCCATGAAGTCATCCAGCACCGGGTGTCTGCCGTTGCATATATGCAGCCGGTCATCATCGAATATCGCCGGACGGCAGTAATTGTGGACCCGTGCCGCTTCGGCAAACCCGGCAATCGCATCGATTTCCGCCAGTGCATCGGCACTCTGCTGGATATCGGCAGTCCGTTCAGTAGCCTGACGGCGGATATCTTCAAAAAGCCGCTGTTCCAAAGCCAGAGCTTTTTCTTCGGCACCGAGAATGCGGCTCTCCAATTCTTTGAGTTCCGGGGTAATGAAACGTTCAGCGTTGACCAGTGTCTGTTTGCGTATGTAGTCATCCGGTACAGACGCGAGATTGGATTTGCTCACCTCAATATAGTAGCCGAAAACACTGTTGAATTTGACTTTCAGCGACTTGATACCGGTACGTTCGATCTCCCGCTGCTGAATGGAACTGAGCCATTTTTTTCCTTCGCTGGATGCCGCCCGCAATTCATCAAGTTCCGGGGAATACCCGGGACGGATCACTCCGCCGTCACTTATCAATGCCGGTAATTCATCTGCCAGCGCAGAACTGATCAATCCGGTCAGGGTATCAAAATCTTTGATACGGATACAGTTTTCGGCGAAAAGTGTGGCATAAAGACTCTCTAAAAGTGCTTTGATCGCCGGTAATGCCTCCAGTGAACTGCCCAGAATTTGCAAATCACGCGGCGTAGCAATGCCGACATTGAGTCTGCCGACGATACGTTCCAGATCTCTGACCACCCGCAATGCTTCTCTGAATTCAGCCAGAGCCAGCGGATCGACCACAAAATTTTCCACTGCATCCAACCGGCGGACGATCGCATCGTGATTCCGCAGCGGACGAACCAGAAAACTGCGGAGTTTGCGTCCGCCCATCGGAGTTACAGATTTATCCAATACCCCCAACAGCGAACCGCGGCGGGAATTCTCAAAAAGTGAACCGGTGATCTCCAGATTACGTAAAGTTATCGGGTCAAGTTCCAGAACTTCATCCAAAGTACGGAAATTCAGCAGGGTGACGTGACCTGCTTCATGACGCAGATTTTCAGCGGCATAACGCAGTACCGCCGCCGCCGCCCCCACTCCGGCAGGTTTGCCGCGTAACCCGAAGCCGTCCAATGTCGAACATTTGAAGTGGGCACAGAGCAATTCTTTGCCGTCAGCCGGATCAAAGTTATATTCATCGGTCACTGTCCACGCCGGTATCCGGTTTTCTTCCGGAAAATCACCCGAAGCGGTCAGTATGGTCTGCAGCTTTTCTGAAATCAGACACTCTGCGGCACCGAGACGGCGCATTTCAGATGCCAGTTTATTGCTGTTTTCAGCTTCACAGACCGAGAATTCACCGGTACTGACATCCAGTGCCGCCAGAAAAAATGTCCCCTCTTTGTCAGCCGTTACCGCACAGAGAAAGTTGTTCCCGTCACCGGCAAGTACGGAATTGTCGATCAATGTCCCCGGCGTGATGATCCGGGTGATCTGCCGTTTGACGATCCCTTTGGTGACCAGTTTGGGGTCTTCGACCTGTTCGGCAATGGCGACTTTCAAACCCGCAGCCACCAGTCGGGGCAGATAGCTGTCCAGAGCATGATAAGGAAAACCGCACATGGGTATCCCCTGCCGCCGGGTCAAAGTCAATTCCAATGCCCGGCTGACGGTTTCGGCATCTTCAAAAAATTCTTCGTAAAAATCCCCCAGCCTGAACAGCAGCACCGCATCCGCCGGAATGGAGTTTTTCGCTTCCCGGTACTGGATCATCATCGGGGTGAGTTTGCCGGTGTTTTCACTGCTCATGGCGAGATGACTCCTGATGAAATTCCGCCTGATAAGAGATCAACGCGCCGCAGGATGATGCTCCGGGTTTGGCTATTCTGACCACACATGAGGATATCTGCGGAAATGTCAGAATACATCTGCCGACCGCCGCCGCCAGAGCTTCCAGCAGGAAATATGAACTTTTTTCCACACATTCAGCTACCATGCGTTCCACCGCTGAATAATCTGCCGCATCACACAGATCATCCGATGCCGCTGCTGCCGAACCGTCACAGCGCAGTTCCAGATCGAAACGCAACTCCTGACGGTGCAGGCGTTCATGGGGCAGAGTGCCGATCACAGCACAGAGTTTCAGATTTTCGATAAATATTTTTTCCATGACGCCCCCGATATTTCCAGTGCCGGATTTATCCGGACAGTTTATTTGCATTTACTGATAATGACACAGGCGTTGGAACCGCCGAATGCAAAACTGTTGGACAGAGCGTGATCAAACTGCACGTTTTCCCGGTATTCGCGGCAAATATCGACATCTGCAAATTCCGGATCCGGATCTTCGCAGTTTATGGACGGGGAAATAAAGTTTTTCTCCAGCATGATGGAACTGAAAATGATCTCTGCGGCACCGGTGGCGCCGACCATGTGACCGGTCTGGCTTTTGGTACTGTTGATCGCCGGAGATTTTCTGCCGTTGAGCAATTTGCGGATGGCATCGATCTCCACTTTGTCTCCGACCGCTGTCGCTGTGCCGTGGGTATTGATATAACCGATATCCGCAATATCCAATTTGGCATCAGCAAGGGCTTTGGCCATAACGTTGGCACTGGCTTCAGCATCCGGGACGACCATATCTGCCGCACTGCTGTTGCCGGCAACGCCGGTGATTTCACAAATGGCTTTTGCTCCGCGGGCCTTGATGCTTTTTTCTGATTCCAGAAGCATATACGCCGCACCGCCCGCCAGAACGAATCCATCCCGGCTGGCAGAGAAAGGACGGCTGGCCTTTTCCGGAGTATCATTAAATTTGGTCGCCAGAGCGCGGCAGGCACAGAAACCCAATGCAGTCGTCCAATCCAACTGTTCCGCACCGCCTACCAGCACCATATCGTATTCACCGGAACGGATAAGCCGTACCGCCAGCATCACTGCCAGAGCACTGCTGGCACATGCGGCTGAAATATCGTAACTTTCACCTTTGATGCCGAAAATCAGCGACAGAATACTTATGGAACTTGACGGCATGATCCGGGGAACTGCAAACGGAGTGACTGCCCGGAGTGAGCAATTGCGGTTCAAATAAGCGGTGGCGTGCTGATAGATCTCCAATGAGTTATTGGTAGCCTGACCGCCGACCAGAGCGATATTCAATCCGGGGATATCTTCCAGAGCGATCCCGGCTTCCGCAAAAGCCTCCTCTGCGGCAACCACAGACATTGCTCCCACCGGAGGACAGAAGCGTTTGGTTTTGCGGTCGATCAACGGGGTTTCCGGATTCTGATCCGGCATGCCGCCGACCAGACTCTCGAGTTTTACCTCCTCAAAGGAAGGAATTACTGAAATCCCGCTTTTACCGCTTCTCAAAGCTGCTTCATTGGCTGCCAATCCTCTGCCCAGCGGAGTGAGTAATCCGCGCCCGGTTATAAAAACCCTGCTCATTATGTTTCCTCTATTAAAAATATTGACATAATTCTCATTAAAATTCATATATAATATAACCTCATGGACATTTTTTTCCAGTGCTTTAACGGTTTTTTGTGGAATATTCATCCAATGAGTGCTATATTTTGCTGTATCAGTTGTTGCAACGCAAAGAAAAAGGATTTTTCGATCTATGTCCGACGCATTACTGGAAGTGAAAGGTTTGAAAGTAGCATTTGCTTCCGGCAGAAAATATACCGAAGTGGTTTCAGATATTTCTTTTACTGTGCATCCCGGTGAGGTACTCGCACTGGTCGGGGAGTCCGGATGCGGCAAAAGTTCTGCATGTCTGGCACTGACCGGACTTGCCGGTAAAAATACCCGGGTTTCCGGCAGAGCATATTTCGGTTCCGGAGCAGACCGCTGTGATCTGCTGCAGATATCCGGGCGCAAATTGCGCCGGATCCGCGGTGCAGGGATCGCTTATATTTTTCAGGAACCGGGCAGTTCCCTCAATCCGGTGATGCGGATAGATGAACAGCTTGCGGAAGTTATTTATCTGCACCGTCCGGATGTCCGGGACGTGAAATGTGAATTGATTTCTCTGCTTGCCGCAGTAGGCATTCCGGATCCTGTTAAAAGATTGACAGCTTACCCCCATGAATTATCCGGCGGCATGCAGCAGCGGGTGATGATCGCCATGGCTCTGGCTGGAAATCCGCAGCTGCTTATCGCGGATGAACCGACTACAGCTCTGGATGTGACGATTCAGGCGCAGATATTGGAACTGCTGGATAAATTGCGGCGGGAACGGAATATGGCTCTGCTGCTGATCTCCCACAATCTCGGAGTGGTCGGTTCTCTGGCAGACCGGATCGCGGTGATGTATGCCGGGAAAATTGTGGAATACGGCTCTACAGCAGAAATATTCACTTCACCGCTGCACCCTTATACTCAAGCACTGCTCAAAGCTGTGCCGCAGCTCGGCGGCAGCCGGGAACGGCTGCAGACCATTGCCGGAATGGTTCCACCGCCGGGAGAATATCCTGCCGGATGCCGGTTTTCTCCGCGCTGCAGCAGATGTCAGAATATCTGTTCCGGTCAGATTCAGGAAATGAGAGCTTTTTCAGCAGATCATTATGCCGCATGTACTCTTTGCGAGGTGAAAAAATGAGCCGTATCAAAGTCATGAACCGGTTGTTGAGCAATCGTATCGCTGCCGGAGAGGTTATTGAAAGACCGGCTTCAGTGGTCAAAGAACTTGCGGAAAATTCCATTGATGCCGGAGCCACAGAAATAACTGTGGAAATCGAGCGTGCTGGCAGCCGGCTGATCGCCGTCACTGATAACGGGTGCGGGATGGATGAGGAGGATGCCATGCTGGCATTGCAGCGGCACGGCACCAGTAAACTGCTTGATGAGAGTGATCTGGATCATATCATGACCCTCGGATTCCGGGGTGAGGCTCTGCCTTCGATCGCATCGGTAAGCCGCTTTGCACTGATGACATGTCAACCCGGCACTGCCGGAGGTACTATGGTATTTTGCGGTGAAGACGGTGAATTGCACAGTAAACCTTACGGCGGTGCTCCGGGAACGCGAATCGAGGTCAGAGAACTTTTCTGCAATCTGCCCGCCCGGAAAAAATTTCTCAAATCTCCTGCTACTGAAGAACACCACATCGAGGAATGTGTCGCCATGCTGGCGATCGGACACCCGGAGATCGGATTCAAACTGATTATGGATGGCAGAGTAGTTCTGCGTACTCCCGGCAGTGGCAAAATGGAGTACCGTCTGCGGGAGATATTCGGTAAAAATTTTGTGGACAACATGCTCTTTTTTGAGCATGCGGAAAACAGCATGCATATTTCCGGATGTGTTGCGGTACCGGGATTTACCCGTCCGTCCCGGCGGGATCAAAAGGTTTTTATCAATTCCCGTCCGGTGGAGGCGCAGGCGGTTTTCCGGGGAATAAAAGACGGTTATGGAGCATTGGCAGAGTCCGGCAGATACAATCCGGTGGTGATTTTCATTGAAATGCCTCCTGATCAGCTGGATGTCAACGTGCATCCTGCCAAACGCGAGGTGCGTTTCAAATCCGAATACACGGTCAGCCGCGCGGTGACGGCGGCTGTTTCCGGAGCATTGCGGCAGATGCGCGCACCGGAAAAAATCGCGGCGGACAAAACAGATGATAAATTGCCGCTGTCCGGTAAACTGCCGTTGTCGTTGATCATAGATTCTGCCAGAATATCTTATACTCCTCCCTCTATGGTGCAGAATGAACTTCCGGAAATCCCGCAGAATACCCTTGCAGAATTGAGTGTTTGCGCTGAAAAAAATCCGGTCGCAGAGCCGCCGGAAACGCATATTATTCCGGAAGAACCGGCAACAACTGTTGACCCGGTTCAACCGGAAAAAACTGTTCCGGTTGAACACCATGATGTTCAGGAATCCGGTTTAGTCAACAATATGAACTTTTCACCGCTGGTGCATTGTGTCCGGCAGCCGGCATTCAGCGGAGTCTGGCCGGAACGGATCATCGGAGCGGTGGACAATACCTATATTCTGGGTGAATCTGCTGCCGGACTGGTGCTTATCGATCAACATGCCGCACATGAACGGATCATGTTTGAAAAGATCCTTGCCGATGCTGAGCGGGGTACTCCGGCAGCACAACCGCTGCTGATCCCGGAAACGATCGACCTGCCGATGCCGATGGTGAAACTGCTGGAAGGCAGCAAAGATTTGTTTGTCCGGTTGGGATTTGATCTGGAAAGCATGGGAGGAACCACAGTGATAGTCAACGCCATTCCGCTGGTGCCGTGTGAACACCGCCCGGTTGGGGTGTGGATATATGACATGCTCAATGAATTGCTGGAAAATTCCGGCAGTTCCGGGATGATTTCGCCGGAATCTGCTGCCGGTGCCGCCTGTAAAGCTGCGGTCAAAGCCCATGAACAGCTTACACTTCCGGCGATGAATGAATTGCTGGCTCAACTGCGGGCATGCCGGCAGGGGACCCTTTGTCCGCATGGCAGACCCACGATGTTTGAATTGCCGCTGAAAGAGATCGAAAGACGCTTCGGCAGAAGATAATTTGCATTTTTTTAAAAATGTGTTATATTTTTGAGTGATTTCATAAAACACTTTAATACTTCAGGAGAATGATAATATGGGACGCGGATTTGAGAAGCGTAAAAAGATCATTATGGATTGTCTTCAGCGCACTCAGGAAATGCGGGTCACTGATCTGATCGATCTGACCGGTGCCGCAGTTGCGACTGTACGGCGGGATCTTTTGGAATTGGAAAAACAGAAATTGATCGTCCGTACTTTTGGCGGGATCCGTTCTGTGGATCAGAAAAGTCTGGTCGACCGTACTTTTGAACAGCGTGCCAATTGTCAGGCGTTGGAAAAACAGCGTATTGCCGCTGCTGCCGCTGAATTGGTCACTCCGGGAATGACGATCGCCATTGACAGCGGCACCACCTGCATGTATCTGGCATCCATGTTGAAAACCAAAGCTCCCTTGCGGATCATCACCTCTGCACTGGCGGTTATTGAAACTCTCGGCGGCGTGCCGGATATCGAAATCAATCTGGTCGGCGGCAGATTCCGGGTGGAAAATCTGGATTTTTACGGAGCGATCTCAATTAATACATTCAAGCAGTTCCATGCAGATATGGTGTTTATGAGCTGTGACGCTCTGCTCCCTGAGCATGGTGCTTTTGCACACGATCAGGAATCTGCGGCGATCAGTCAGGCTCTGATAAGCTGCGCCTCCCGCCGGGTGCTGATGTGCGACAGCCGCAAAATCGGACAAAGCGGTGCATTCCGGGTCTTTTCTCCCGATCAGATCGACTATCTGGTCACAGATCATGCCAATCCTGAACTGGATGCTGCCGGATACAACACCATCATCGCCAAACTGTGATGATACCAAATGTGCGGTGAATAATGCTCTATCTTCATAAAATGCCCGCCTTCACTTTTCCGGAAAACTTTTTGCGGGGCAGCGGTTCGGCAGCTCACTGGGGATAATATCCACAATCAGTGGTGGTATATGGAACAAAAAAGGGGGCGTTTGCACACGGATGTGATGCGGCTGCCGCCTTTCAGTACAGAGTTTTATCCGGCAGAGGCAGAACTATTTTTTTGATAACTTTTCCGTCATGACATACGGAAACGTGCCATTTACCGGAATCGTGCATAGATATCAGTTGCCATTTGGCATTGACTGCCGGACGGATACCGGTAAATAAAGCGCAGCCGCGAACCGCAGCCTGCAAATCTGCCGCCGAAACCGGATCAGAATTCAAACTGAATTCTTCTCCGGCGGCATTGCTCATAATAACGGCAGTCAATTCTGCTACCATTTGTTCACGCAGCTCTTCTCTGGATGCGGCTCTTTTCATTTCATTGACCACAACATTGCCAATGGGCGGCTCACCACATGGAATACATCCGGCAAGCACAGCGGCAAACAGCGCAAAATAAATATTACGATGCAGACTCATCCTCACTCCTTCCGGCGTGACGTGTATCGACAAGTAAATCTGATTGTTTGCGGATACATACCGTATTACAGCGTGGACAGCGGCACAAACTCACCGGAACGCGCGGCACAAAATGGTGATGACAATTATTACAATGAAATAACCGCCGGTTGCTCAACTGCCACGCATTTCGTTTCTGCCGCAAAGATTCACGTCCCCACAGCCAGGCAATATATCCGATGATCATCGCAAAAATCAGCAGAAAAAAATCAGCATAATTTATTTCGATCACAATCCTGCCTCCAAACCTTTGCTCCATATAACTGTATATGTACCATTGGGTAATCCGGCCTCTTTTACGGCATCTCCGCCACGCATGTCAAAATCAGCCGCACCGCATGATTCTATGATCCGGAACCTCCGCATCTCCCCTCTGCCGGAAAGATTTAATATTGTCTTACCCGACGGAACATCCGGAGCAACCGCCTGATCCAATACATTCAAATGGATGATTTCCCCCCGGGGAGACACCACCACCGTGCCGCGTTTGACTGAAATATTTGTTTTTTGAATCAACTGGGCAAAACTTGCTGATACCGGGAACGGATATTCCGTAACCGCACGGTATTTGCCCTGCGGAAGTTCAGGGAAAGTGATTTTTTCCGGCAGAATACGGAACTCTTTTTGCACACTGCGTGCCGGACGCAATGCCGAAAAACCGCCCATTCCGAACAACCGTGCCGGATCACGCATATCCAACTGCTTGTTCCATATCGCCGCACTGCTGTCAGGGATCCGGCTCATTACAGTATGCTGTTGTTTTTTCAGCGGTATATCATTGTGATATTCAAAAAGAAAAACCGCCGCCGCCAGCACTGCTGCCACCGTGACAACAGCCTGAAATACTATGACCCAATCGGATTTCGGCTTGCGCCGGGTTAAAATTTTATGCAGTTTACTCAAAACGTGTCTCCGGCCGGAGTTCCGGCTTTTGTACCGCGATAAATGTTTCCATCTGGGCAGCCTCTGCTATCGCCATTATTTCACTCAAAACTCCCGAAGGAACATCCTGATCGGCACGGATAACCAGAACTTTCTCCTGCTCACCGGCAGTAAGCAATTCATTGCGAAGCTGATTTTCATCCATCATCCGGTCACGGAAATAGATCCGGCACGGTTTGCCCGGTTCTTCCGGAGGGGCAATCGTCAAAATCGCTTTGCCAAGCCAAGTTGCCTGTGGCACATTCGCCCGAGGCAAATCGACCTTGATACCGGATATCCGTACTACTGTACTGGCCATAAGAATGAAAAACAGCAGCAGAAAAAACAAATCAGCAAGCGCGATAAAATATGCCGGTTTTGCAGAGAGCTTCAGCCGGCTCCGGTAACGCCGGTGGCCCAGGGGCAAAGCACTTTGGATCACTTTTCCGCCTCCGCACTTTTTTCAGCTTTGCGGTTGAAAAATCCGGTCAATTCCAATGCGGCTTTTTCCATATCCAGAGTCATGGATTCGATTCGGCTGGTCAGATAATTATACCCTATCTGACATGGAATGGATACCACCAAACCAGCCAGTGTAGTCAGTAATGCCTGCGCCAGCGGCGCACCTATGGCTGCCGCAGAAAAATATTCACCCTGGATCGCCTCAAAAGCCCGGAGCATCCCCATGACCGTTCCGCACAATCCCAGCAGCGGAGCAATATTGGCGATCACGCCCAGCACGGCCATATGACGCTCAAGTTTCGGTAATTCATCCAGTACTGCATCATCAATGGCAGAACGGATATCTTTATCACCATGTTGACGGGCAAGAATACCGGCACTGAGCATTTTTGCCACCGGCCCCGGAGTATTATCACACAATGTCAATGCCTCCACGATCCCTTCCCGCTGCAGCACATTGAAAAGTCCGCGCAGCAATTCACGCACACTGATCTCATCCCGGTGAAATTGAAAAACTTTTACTATAAAAATAAACAATGCCAACACCGCACAGCCCATGATAATCCACATTATCGGCCCGCCGTCATTCATCAATTTCATAAAGAAATACATGATTTATTTTCTCCGTGTATTTTTAAGTTGTTCCCGAAAATCTTTTTTAAGTGCCGTTCCGGAAATTCCGGGCAGCCGTAAAGCATCCAGCCGGGTTATCAATTTTATACCCCGCTGCAAAGCCCCGGGCATCCGGTACCGGATCAACAGCCGCAATGCCGCCTCCGTACCACGGATACACCATTGCGCCTCCGGCAATACTCCTTGACCGGCAACATCTTCCGCCGCATAGAGCAAGCGTTCATACGCCTGCACGGCAAGTTCATAATCTCCGGCACTTTCCCGGCACATGCCCAGCTTGTATAACGCCTGCAAACGGATCTGCGGAAATACGGTATCTGCCGCCAATTGTTCACAACGAACCGTTGCCTCCTGCAAACTGGCAGGATCGGGTGTTCCCCTCCGCACCAGCGCGCAATCCACAGCTCTGCCGGTCGCAATATCAGCAAACAATCCTCCCGGATTCAATTTTGCACCCAGCAGGAACATATCCCGGGCGGCTTTGAAATCCTCCCGGCTGAATAATATTTCTCCGGCATTGACGGCACTTTCAGCAGCGATTTCCGGAGATACTTTTCCGACGGTCAGAGCCTTAAATGACTTCAATGCCTCATCATACAACCCCTGTCGGGTCATCAGTACAGCTTTGAGTAAAGTTGCCTCTGCCACAATGGGTTCTCCGGCAAAATCCTCTTCCAAACGCTCCAATTCAGCGATCGCACCGGCATAGTCACGCCCCTGACCGCGCTCCTGAGCCTCATCCAGCAGTAAAAATGCCGCCGCTTCACTTTTGGGATAAACCTTCCGGAGTTGAGCAGCTGTCTTTGCTGCTTCTTCCCGGTCATTACAGCGGCGGAACGATTCAACCGCATAATAGAGTGCATTGGCAGCCAGCGGTGATTTTGCATACGCTGCGGCAAACTTTTGCAGTTCTTTGCCGGCAGCAGCGTACTCTTTCAAGCGGAATGTCAATAATGCCGCCTGAAATTTTGCTTTGAGTGCCACTTGACTATCCGCCTGCATACCGGATTCCCGATAGAATTTACGGGCTTCGGCATATTTACCGGATTTTTCAGCCAGACGGCCCAATTCAAATTTGGCTGCAGAACGGAACCGGGTATCTTTTGCCCCGCTGAGAAAATCTGCTTCTTTACGGATCCCCGAATCATTGCCGGTACGGATAAAGAAATTCAACAATTGAAAGTGAGCTTTTTCTGATTCAGCAGCCGGAGCTGCCTGCAGTGCCCGCTGATATTCGCGCAATGCTCCGGAACGATCGCCGTTCCGTTCCAGAAATTCGGCAAATCTGCTCCGCCACATGCTCCGCCCGGACGGGGTTTCAGAGGCATTTCCCAACAAAGTATAAAACGGGACCAGATCATTTTTTTCACCGCTGGCGGTCACTGTTGCCACCATTTCCGCAGCGGCAGCCAAACGGTCTGCCAGCAAATAATCCGGTGCTTGTGCGACAAATGCAAAAATTTTTATCGCTTCCTGAGGTTTATTTTTTGCCGCCAGCATCCTGCCGGTGGCATTAAGAACTTCTCCGCGGTCGTGGGCTCCGGGAAATTTTACAGCATACTGTCGGGCTTCTGCCGCAGACCGCATGGGATCACTGACCGCATAAATATTTATCAATCGCCGGGAGAGCTCCTGCTTTACCGACGGTTCAATATCAAATGCCAACGCCGCATTGATCAATTCCGCCGCAAACTGATGATCCTGCTGTGCAGCTGCCGCGTTTGCCGCCACCGCCAGCAATTCCATCAACCGTACCGGCGGAACCGGAGGCTGTTTTTCTATAAAAGCGGTAAACGTTTTTTTCAATTCTGAAGTCTTGCCTGAATACGCTTCAGCCATAAAGCGGAACATGTCCCAATAACTGTTGCGCCGCTGAACCGGCACATTGCCCAATTCAGCCAGTGCTTCACCGGATTTGTCCAAATGGATCAATGCATAAACCGCTTCATAGCGGGCAGGTTCAGCCCACGGAGATTCCTGCTTTGCCAACTTGGCAAACAATTTATATGCTTCATTTACATTTCCGGCGCGCATCTGAACCATGCCGCGGCTGAACAGAGCCGCATCCGCAAGCTCCGGACTGCTGTTTGCCAGCGCGGTCAAAAATTTGTCCGCTTCTGAATACTTTCCTTCCGCAGCAAGCAGATCCCCCGGCAGAGTCCCGGCTGAACGCAAAGGATTGCGCCGCCGGAATTCACCGTATACCGTCCTGGCTCCGTTGAGATCACCGCTGCGCAGCATGGCATCAGCCAGTTTCAACGCATTACGCGCCCATTTTTCCGGATCTCCCGCCCGGTCAGCGAGCTGCATGGCACTGCGATAACCGCTTACCGCATTGGTATAATCCCCGACTGCGTATGCAGCATCGGCAAGTTTATGTTCAGCTTGTTCATCTGCACACATCTGCACAGGAACGGCACATGTCAACGCAGTCAAAAAACCAAGCAGTACTCTTTTCACAATAGACTCACTTCAAATATGTTCAGGAATTTTTATTCCGCATTTTCCGGGGTGTCGGCATCATTTTTTGCCGGAGCAGCAGCGGCTTTATCAGCAGCGATTTTGGCTTTGATCTTTTCATCGATTTTCTGCTGAAGTTCCGGATCGGCAGCCAGTATCGCTTTGGTCTGATCTCTGCCCTGTCCCAACTGTTCGCCCTCAAAACTGAACCAGGAACCGCGTTTTTCCACGATGCCCATATCTGTGGCTACATCAAGAATGGAACCGGTTTTGCTGATACCTTCATTATACATGATGTCAAATTCTGCGACTTTGAAAGGCGGTGCCATCTTATTTTTGATAACTTTGACCCGCGCCCGGTTGCCAACTACGGCATCACCGATTTTTATGGCGGTGGATTTACGGATATCCATACGCACTGAAGCATAAAATTTCAGTGCATTTCCTCCCGGAGTGGTTTCCGGATTGCCGTACATCACACCGATTTTTTCGCGGATCTGATTGGTGAAAATAACACAGGTTTTGCTTTTGCTGGCAGCTCCGGTGAGTTTACGCAATGCCTGAGACATCAGACGCGCCTGCAGACCGACATGGGAATCGCCCATCTGACCTTCGATTTCAGCCCTCGGAACCAATGCCGCCACGGAGTCAACGACCAGCACATCCAGCGCATTACTGCGAATCAGAGCATCGGCGATATTCAAAGCATCTTCACCGCAATCCGGCTGGGAAACCACCAGTTTATCCACATCAACACCGATTTTGGCAGCGTATGCCGGATCAAGAGCGTGTTCCACGTCGATGATCGCCGCGTTGCCGCCGGATGCCTGAGCATTGGCGATCACATGCAGACAAAGGGTGGTTTTGCCGCTGGATTCCGGACCGAAAATCTCAACGATCCTGCCTTTGGGCAGACCATAAACTCCCAATGCGATATCCAGTGCCATGCTTCCGGTGCTGATGACCGGCACATTGACATCCTGGGCACCGGCACCGAGACGCATGATGGTGCCCTTGCCGAACTCCTTTTCGATCTGCTGGATAGCCAGCAGCAAACTTTTCTCTTTATCAACTGCGATAATATCTTTTTCAGCCATAATAAATCAACTCCTTTTTTCCGTCAGATATCCAGATCTTTCACTTTGGCAGCGTGTTTCTCAATGTAATCCCGGCGCGGTTCAACCATATCGCCCATGAGCAGATTGAAAATCCGGTCAGCATTGATGGCATCTTCCATAGTGACCCGGATCATGGTACGGGTGGAGGGATCCATAGTCGTTTCCCAAAGCTGTTCGGCATTCATTTCACCGAGACCTTTGTAACGGTTTATGCGCAAACCGCTGCCGCTTTGTCCGCTGTTGCGGATAGCAAGGAAAAGATCTTTGAGTGAAAATGCCTCTTTGCGGTTTTTGCCGTCTTTGCCGGAAACAATGAAAACCGGTTCCGTTCCGGCAGTGAACACCTTATCCGGAGTCAAACCGAATTTGGCAAGATCAGCCACAATGCCCACACAATTTTCTGCTTCAAAGATGCTGACTGTATCAATGCGGCTGGCAATATCTTCTTCCGCGATTCCCGCTTCACGCAATCTGTTCTGGGCATCAGTAATGATCTGCTGTTGTTCATCACCGGTATATGCAAACGTTGAATTTGAAGCACCATGCTGTTCACGCACCGTGATATATGCGACCGGGCAGCGGCCATCTTCCCGGATGACAGAGAAGTAATCCGCCGCTTCCAGACCGCAGCGGGAAAGTCCGTTGCCTGCCTGAGCCGCCCGGTTGTAAACCGCGACGATCTCCCGGATCTCTTCAATGCTCAGTTCTCTGCCGTTCATCTCCACGCGCATATCTTCCAATCCCAGTTCCACCAGATAGCGGTTCAGCTGGTCATCAGTGTCGATATAGCTGAATTTTTTACCTTTGCTGACCCGGTACAGCGGCGGTTTGGCAATGTAGATATAACCGGCTTCGATCAACGGTTTCATCTGGCGGAAAAAGAATGTCAGCAACAATGTACGGATGTGCGAACCGTCCACATCAGCATCTGTCATGATGACCACACGATGGTAACGTGCCTTGCTGACATCAAATTCATCACCGGTACCGCAGCCGACTGCATAAAACAGGGATTGGATCTCTTTATTGTCAAAAATCCGGTCAATACGGACTTTTTCCACGTTGAGCAATTTACCGCGGATGGGCAGGATCGCCTGAAAGCGGCTGTCCCGGCCCTGTTTGGCTGAACCTCCTGCCGAATCACCCTCTACGATGTAGAGTTCGCATTTTTCCGGATCGCGGCTGGAACAGTCACTCAATTTGCCTTTGATCAGCGTCGCACCTTTTTTACGGACAGTTTCGCGGGCTTTGCGGGCAGCTTCCCGGGCCTGGGATGCCAGAATCGCGTTCCCGACGATCCGTTTGGCGATATCCGGGTGTTCCTCCAGATATGAACCAAGTTCCTCAGAAATGACTGAACCGACAATGCCGTGAACTTCCGGGTTGCCGAGTTTGGTTTTGGTCTGACCTTCGAACTGGGGATCGGGTACTTTGACACTGACCACCGCGGAAAGTCCTTCGCGGATATCAGATTGCAAAATATTGTCCTTGCCCATTTCTTTAGGCATGAATTCATGACCATAATTGTTCAGCGTACGGGTCAGAGACGAAAGAAAACCGTCGAGATGTTTTCCGCCTTCAATGGTGTTGATATTGTTGGTGTAAGAAAATATTTTCTGATTGATGCCATCGGTGTACTGCAGCGCAACTTCGACATCGATGCCGTCTTTTTCCCGGTGAAAATAAAGAACTTCAGGATTCAGCACCGTGCAGTTGGCATTCAACTCCAGAGAGATAAATTCCGAAATACCGCCTTCAAAGCAGAATTCTTCACAGCGGAGTGCTTCCGTTTCCTCCCGTTCATCGCAGAGGGTGATATGGATACCTTTGTTGAGAAATGCCAATTCACGCAAGCGGTTGCGGAGGATCTCCCGTTTATAGACCGTAGTCTGAAAAATCGTACCATCGGGCTTGAAACTGACTTTGGTACCGCGATGGGTGGTATCACCCTGTTCGATCAGCGGCTGAGTGGTCACACCGCGCTGAAAACCGATAAAATGTTTTTTGCCGTTGCGGCACACTTCCACATTCAGCCAATCGCTCAGGGCATTCACGCAGGAAACACCGACACCGTGAAGACCGCCGGAAACTTTGTAGCTGTTATGGTCAAATTTACCGCCGGCATGCAATACGGTCAAAACAACTTCCACGGCAGGTTTGCCTTCGCCTTCATGGATATCCACCGGAATACCGCGTCCGTCATCCTCGACGGTGATCGAATTATCGTGGTGGATAGTCACTCTGATATCGCTGGCAAAACCGGCAAGAGCTTCGTCAATGGAGTTGTCAACGACTTCATATACCAGGTGGTGCAAACCGCGCTCTCCGGTATCACCGATGTACATGGAGGGGCGGACACGGACTGCTTCAAGCCCTTCCAAAACGGTAATTTTACTTGCGCTGTATTCTTCGGCGCGATTATTGTTTACGGGATTTTCACTCATGTTTTACTCACTGTTGTATGTTAAAAATTTTTGAATAATCTGACTGCATGATACAATACACCTCCGACGATATAAATTCAAGTTTTTTTGCAGTTTTTTAGCCGGTTTTTCAGGGCGCGTGTGCGCGTAAGGAAAAACATTGCGGAAAGTCACAAAAAGCGGGAATGAGCAGGCCTGATTTTCAGTATTTGCTGCCATTCTTTCGGAAACGCGGCTGAAAAATCAGCATCAGACCTTCCAGAAACAGAAAACATCCTGCCAGATAGACCAACCAGTTGCCGAAACGGACAAAAAAGGTTTTTGCCGGAAATTTGTCAATGGTCACTTCGACGGTTCCGGCAGCCTGTTCCCGGATCAATTCCGGACGGATAGCAGGAGTGCCGATATATTGCTGAAAAACCCCCTGCGGTGAAACAACTCCGGAACCGCCGTTATTACTGCATCTGATCATCGGCAGAGCTGTTTCCACACAACGCATAACCACATTGGCAAGATGCTGTTCAGGTTCACTGCTGCGCGGATACCAGACATCATTGGAAAGAGCCGCCAGTACATTAGCTCCGTTTTCCGCCAATCCGGCAGTGACATAAGAAAACACCCCTTCGTAGCAAATCACCGTTCCCATGCGTACTCCCGGCAGAACGTTGACCGGATTCAGACGGACTCCGGCACTCAAATCCCTGCCCATATCAAAAGTACGGATCATCCATTGCGGCAAATATTCACGGCAAGGGACATATTCACCGAAAGGTACCCGGTGAAACTTATCATATTTTCCGGTAATGCTGCCGGTACTGTCGATCAGCAATGCGCCGTTGGTCATCCCGCTGCCATCCGGAGTAAAATCCAAAGTTCCGATCAGCAGCGGAGTTCCGGCAAGCTGCGCGACCTGATTCCGGTAATAACTTCCCGCCGGGGAATTTCCCCGGTAGGCGATCGGAACGGCACATTCCGGCCATAATACCAAATCAACAGAGCTCTGCCGCAATAATCTGCCGGTCAATCCGGCATAGGTGTCGATCGCAGTTTTTATCTCTCTGCCTCCGGCACGGCGCATCTGGGGCAAATTGCCCTGAATCAATGCCACTTTGAATGTTACTGGTTTATTATAATGAACTTGTGAATTAAGCTGTATTGTTCCATATCCCAATGAGATCCCCCACAAAACAACTGTAGTAATGAGTGCAGAGACAGTGATTTTTTTCCAGAAAAATCCATAAACTGTCCATGCGGCAGTCACCAGCAAAAAAGTTACTCCGTATCTGCCGGTGATCCGGGCGATCTGCATTATCAGCGGCATTCGCCACACCGTGATGCTGAGATCGTTCCAGACAAAAAGCCGGCACCTTGTCCACTCCAGAACCGCAAACAATGCCGCTGCGGTCAGAAGTTTCAATACTCCGCGCAGCTGTTCAGGTAAATTATCCTGCCGGGAAATATTCTGCAAAAAATATCCCAATGCCCATGTATAAACACCGGGCCATAAAGAGATCACCGGCATCATCAGATAGGGCAGCACCGGATGGATTTCCCGGAGGAACTGATAAGAAAAAACCGACCATGCACATCCCCACAGCCAACCGCATAAAAAGCGGGCTTTCCACCGGTATTTTTCCGCGGCAAAAAACAGTGGGATAAATGCAAAAATCACCAGTAATCCAAAATTGAACGGCGGCAGACAAGCCGCGTACAACATGCCGGATACCATACAGCATAATATGGTTATTATCAGTGGTTTACATGATATTTTCTGATGTTCATCACGCGGCGGGGAAGTCATTTTAACGTCCTCATATCTCATCAACTTCGGCCCCGATGGCACGCAATTTTTCCGGCAGTTTTTCATACCCGCGGTAAATGACATCCGCCCGGTCGATCCGGCTCTCTCCCTGAGCGCAAAATGCAGCAATTACCATCGCCATTCCCGCCCGGATATCCGGACTGGAAAGAGAAGTGGCATGCAAGGCGGCTTTGCCGGTAATGACCACACGGTGCGGATCACAGACAATGGCATTTGCCCCCATCGCGATCAGGCGGTCAACAAAATAAATGCGGCTTTCAAACATCTTTTCAAAAAACATTACCGTTCCCTGACACTGCGTGGCGGCAACAATGGTACAACTCATCATATCCGATGGATATTGCGGCCAGGTGCCGTCGGAAATCTGGGGAATGTGACCGCCGAAATCCGGTGTTATCACGCCTTGCTGTCCGGGCGCAAAACGGAGATGATCCTGATAAAGTTCCACTTTCAACCCCATTTTTTCAAAGACCCGGTGCAGCATCCAATAGTGACGCAAAGTGGTGCCGCGAACAGTTATTCCGGTACCGGTGGCAGCGGCAAGAGCCAGAAAACTTCCCGCTTCGATGTGATCTCCGGCAACGGTATATTCACAACCGTGAAGTTTTTCCACTCCGTTGATCACCAAAGTGTTGCTGCCTGCTCCTGAAATATCTGCCCCCATGGAATTGAGCATTTCTGCCAGATCGCGGACATGCGGTTCACAGGCGGCATTGTAGAGGGTGGTCGTTCCGGAAGCGGTGACGGCGGCAATAATGATCTGTTCCGTAGCGGTCACACTGGCTTCATCCAAAAAGAGTTCCCGTCCGGCGAGACCGCCCGGAGCGTGAAAGGTATAAGTATATACATCCGGCCCCATTACTGCTCCCAGTTTGGTCAACCCGTAAAAGTGTCCATCCAGCCTTCTGCGCCCGATAACATCACCGCCGGGAGGATAGAGTACCGCTTTACCGCAACGGGCAAGCAACGGGGCGGCAAAAAGAATGCTGGTGCGGTTGCGCGAACACAACTGCTGAGAAATTTCAGTATTTTTGATATTGCCGCACTTGAAATGCAGGGAATTGTTTTCAAATGAGTATTCCGCACCGAGTTCTCCGGCGATTTCCAGCATGGTACGTACATCCAGAATATCCGGCACATTATGCAGAATGACCTCTTCATCAGTGAGCAGCAATGCTGCGATCATGGGAAGAGCTGCATTTTTATTTCCGGAAACCGTGACCTCTCCGCCCCTGATACTTCCGCCAGTGACCATCAAACTTTTTACCGGTGTCCGCATAATTCAAATTCTCCTGCTGCTCCAAAAAATGTAGTGATATTCGTATTGTTCCTACAGTACCATTAAAAACATATTTTTTCAAGCCGCTGATTGCAAATTTCCTTATCAGATGGTATATTCTCTGACATTATGGATAAGGAATTCAAAAAACTCTGCCGCATCGCGGGAGAAACCATTGTCAAATACCGTTTGATAGCTGACGGCGACCGCATTCTGGCGGGTGCGTCCGGCGGCAAGGACAGTTTCGTACTGCTGCATTTGCTGGATCATCTGCAAAAGACAGCTCCGGTGCATTTTGACTTCATTGCGGCGACTTTTGATCCCCGTTTTCCCGGATTCGGAGTGGAAACCACGGTTCAATACTGCCGCGAACACAATTGGAAACACGAAATAATTTCTCTTGATATTCCGGCGGTGATCGCAGAGAAAAAGATGGAAAAAAATCCCTGCATGCTCTGTTCCCGTTTGCGCCGGGGACATCTGTATAAACTGGCTGGCGAATTGAATTGCGGCAAACTGGCTCTGGGGCAGCATTTGGATGATATCATCAGCAGTTTTCTGATGAGTTTATGCCGGGGACAGGGATTGACCTCAATGGCTCCGCTGGTTCAGCCTGATAACCCTGCACATCCGGCAGTGATCCGGCCTCTGGCACTGGTCCCGGAAGAATTGATCCGCAATTGCGCCCGTAATTTCGGAGTTCCGGAAAAAAACGGTGTCTGCCAATATGAAGAAACCTTGAAAAAAGGTGATCGTGCCCAATTCTCTGCGTTGGTAGATGAATTATCACTCCGGATTCCCGGTTTACACAGTAATATCGCCAAATCTTTGAGCAAAGTTGAAATAGACCATCTGCTGGTCATTCCCTGAACTCTAAAACTTCTTTTTCCCGTAATACCGGAATTCCATGCCATGCGGAGCAGTCTCCCGGTCGGAGAGCGAAACGCGGAGCGTTTTGCTGAGGGGAACGGGGAAACTTCCCCGGGTGCGGCAAGCCGTGATGAAAGACAAGTCCCTCTTTCCTCAGAAAAGAGGGAAGAGGGCGCAGGATTTCATCACATTGAGTCAAAGCAGAGCAAACGCCATAAAGCGCGGACAAACCCGTAACCAAAAGCGGCTTATGCCGCCGCTGGGGGGATGCAAGGGGGGCGGCGTGAGCGCCCCTTTGCAAAAAACGGTGTATGACGCGGTAAGATCGCAGATAACGAAGTCGGGTACGTATGTACACTCCGGCTTATTCGTCATCTTCCTCAGGCAGAGTATTGCCGAAACTATCTCCGGAGATGAATTGACCGAATTTCGCTTCTTCCAAAGCCGGTGATTCGTAAGTGAATTTCTCTTCTTTCATTTTTTATTCTTTCATTATGCGAGGGTTGCAAATTTGATACCATCTTTATCTTCAAAGACTTTGAAGCCGCCTCCGGTGTAAACGCCGTCGGCAAATGTCATTTCGGTATCTCCGAGCATGAATTTGGCGTTTTCAAACTCATCCAGACTTACCCCGGTCATCACGGTCCAATCGGCGTTATCCAGCACGGCATCTTCCAGATCGAAACAGATTTCGGTCAGTCCGGTAACGTCGGTCAGATTCAATGTATTGCCGTCGGTAATGGTGAGTTTATCGATGCCGTCGAGCAATTCAACTGTGGCAGTCGTATCAATGACCAGTGAACTCGTTCCGGTATTTTCCAGGAAGCTGCCGTCACCGCTGATGCGGTCAAAAGTTTTTGCTTCGCCGCTGATGGTAACGGTGAC
>JAFVRD010000046.1 GCA_017504435.1 Lentisphaeria bacterium
CACTGCATCTACCAAGACATGGGCGTTTTTACGGGCATGAGCACCGCCGAAAACGCCGTCATTGACTGTACCGCCGGAGAGGACAACTTCAGATTTGGCGACACGAAGTTCAACAGTATCAGCATCAACATCACCGATACCATAAGCGTAACCGGCACCGTAGATGCGGTCGGCGAATTCGCCGCCGGAAACGGTGACCGTGACTGTCCCCATGTCAGCCGATTCAGTTTTGACCAGCGCGCCGCCGACAAAGAATTTGCTGAACTTACCGCCCTGAACTTCGGTATTCACATTTCCGGATGTAAGATCAGTACCGACGAAAACAGCTTTGATTTCACCGCCGGTGATGAGGCTTTCGGAAGTGTGATTGATTTTGTTTTCAGTGATGACATCTCCGGCTGAAATGGTGGCTTTTTCTTTCAGCACCAGATCCGTGCCGACCAGAACCGCTTCAAGTTTGTTATCGGCATTGTTGGTAACGGTAACTGTGCCGATATCAGTAATATTAGACGCAATAGTAACAGCCTGACCGGCAAACCGGTTACCGTCAACAGTGATTGCCACGTTGCTTAAACTCTGACCGGCAGCATTGAAATTAACTTTGTATGTGCCGTTGAAAGTTATTGTTGAGAGATCATCAAAACTTATGAGTGACAAATTCAGATCTTTTTCATTGTTGATAAAGATCAGATCAGCATCAACAGTTTTATATTGACCGTCACCGAGAATATTTGCCGCAAGTTGGACAGTTCCGGAGAAAGTACATTTACCGATATTCAATACTCTTTCACCGTCCTTGTCTTTATTATAAATATTATTACTGACGGTAATGCTGTCTAATTTAGTGACAAATGAGGAATCTTTGATGGTGATATCAGAACCTCTTAATTCAATAGCTCCGTTGATATTGCCATTGAATTCGACTCCATTTATTGTTACATTGGCACGTTTTGAAGCATTAACTTCATCATCGTTATCGTTATTGGCACCATTGTCTACTGCAGAAATGGCTTTTATGGAGTTGCCGCCGTTATCAGTAAATTTTGCATCATTGACATTGAGAGTGCCGCCGTTGAGGGCGATAACTCCGCCTTCATTTTCGGTAAATACAGCTTCTGTTACCGTATTATCAGCGGCAGTATAACCGTAAATATTTATAGTACCGCCGGTAGTGTAGATGCTGCCGTATTCATTATTCTCGACGTTGTGATTATTTTTGAAATAACCGCCGTAAATATTTGTAACACTGTCTTTACTTGAAAAAATTGCGGCACCGCGTCCGTTATACTGAACTTCGTTACCTTTAGAATCGGTATATTTAATACCGTACTCGCAAACGTTGTCTTCAAAATTGCAGTTGATTATATTGGCAACATTGCCGTTATAGATAGCGGCACCACCGTGACCTGCCTGCAAAAACTGTGCTGTATTACCGGTGAAAAGTGTTTTTTCAACATTAAGAACACCGCTGTTGTATATTGCACCGCCTTTACCGTTATGTGTACCATTACCAATTTTGTTATTGGCAAAAGTTGCTCCTTTTATATCAAGGTCACCACTATTATAAACACCAGCACCATAAAGATCACTTTCCGGAGCAAAACAGAAATTCTGCACATTGATATTTTCAATGGAAACATTATTTCCGGCAGCGATCTTCATGAATCGCGCAGAATTTGTACCGTCAAAAATAACTGTTTTACCGGTATCATTCTTGATGTTAAGAGGATTTGAAGCAGAAAATGAATTTTCTGCAACATTAAACATTTCTTCAACATCAATAATCAGAGATTCATTTTCCGGAAGAACATTGAATACGATATTTGAAACTTCACCGGCGGTAATCGCAGCTTTTGCGGCGGTAAATGTTTCGCTGTCTTTAACAATTATATTCAGCGTCTTTGCAACCAGAGCGTTATTTTCAAAAACGATATCAAATGTCCTCAATCCGTCACTGACCTGACTGAATGTGTTATTTCCAATGTTGGAAATACCTGACATCAATGTCCGTCCGGAACCGATAGATGAAGTATCGACAGACAGATCAACTCCGGTAAGATCCCAATTGCTGACTGTGACGGTTTTATCACCTTTGAGCAATATTTTATTATTACCGGCAAATACCATATTGCTGACGCTGATATCTGTACTGTTATCAAACGTAATATTGGCACCGTTGGTAACAGTAATCGATGCTTTGCTGCCTGAGCTGGTAACATCAGCATTCAACTCGATATTTCCGGAAAGATTAAGTTTGCCTTCAACAAAAACCGTATCGGTGTCAGTCTTAAAAGTACCGCCATTGAAATTCAACGTCGCATCTGAGGTCACATAAATCGCACCGCCATAAACAGCAGCAGTATTGCCGGAGAAAAAGTTGCTGCTCATATTGAGCGTGCCGCCATCTACAAAAATCGCACCGCCACATCCGTAATTTGGACTTGCTGCTCCGGTGGCAACATTGTTTATGAATTGAGAATTATCAATAGTCTGCTCATTATTCCATAAAAATGAATTATTTTTTCCGGAAGAATATATCGCACCGCCGTTGCCTTTGGCTGTATTACCGGTAAAAACAGCATCATTTACATGGTATGTTCCACCTGCTATGATCGCACCGCCATGAACATCGGTACTGTTTTTTATGAAATCTGCACCGTTTACGACTAAATCTGCCACATAATAATCACCATTTCCAATATTCGGTATGAGTGAAGGAGTCTTACTCGTATCGGCACAGGAAGCATCCATGGTGGGGAATTTGGAATTATTTTTGAAATCATTGATAGTTTTTCCGGCTTCGGCAACAGCTTCTGCTTCAGTATCAAAAGACCGTTCACCGTAATAAAGAATATCACTGTCGAGGTAGAAACATTCACTGACATATTTACCGCTGGTTTCATCAAGTCCGATATATTTACCGGTTTTGGCAGTATCGACTGCTGAACTGTCGACTTTCGTATATGCTGTATTCAGAGCGTTACCGTCCACGATCTTCTTTGCTTCTGTATAACCGACAACGTGAGTGTCACCAAAATACAAAATACCCTTGGTAACATAATAACCTTTTGCATACCATTTGTCAACATGGCTGATCGCGCCGCCATCAGATTTGGCAGAATTGCTGTCAAAAACTGTCCGGGTACCATTTTCTGAATTGAATTCCATTTCCATAAGGTTATATGCCGCACCGCCATCTTCGTTAGCGACGTTTCCTGTAAAAGTCGCACCGGTTACTTTTATACAGCCGCGGGTATTTCCAATAGCGATCGCACCGCCGGTATTGGCTGTATTGCCGTAAAAAATCATCTTATCATCTTCAGTGCCGGAAATAGTGATGACGTTGATCTCCTGACTTGATACCGCACCACCATGAGTCTTGGTAGCATTTTGGATGAAAGTTGAGCCGGAAATAATTATATTCCCGGTAGTGTTTGAATGAATACCTGCTGAATATTGGGTTGTGGTATTTCCTGAAAAAGTTGAACCGGTAATATTCAATCTTCCACTGCTGGAAACCAGAAGTGTACCGCGGCAAACACCGTTGTTATCATAAAAAACAGTATCCTGAATGTTAGCATTTCCGGTTACCCGCATTACCACTGTCCAGTTTGCAGTTTTAACACCGGCAATCGCCTTGGTAATAACAGTATTTGAAAAAGTGCAGCCTTTTATGCCGAAAGTACCGGCAAGGGATATCAATGGAGTATCAGAGTTTTTGGAAACATCTGTGGCATCCATTTTGTCGACCCAAATGTTTTCAATAGCATAATTGCCGCCATATGAACCTCTGCCTATAGTATTACCGGCGACATCTCCTGTCCAGGTATTGCCGTTGACAGCAATATTATCAACATTTTCGGGACTGTAAAGTTTGGAATTTTCGTATGCCATTAATACACCTCACTTTTTATATAAAAAAAACAAATACTGAGAATATTATATCACATAAATAAATACATGTCAAGGCTATATCAAAAAAATATTTAAAATCATCAAATCAGTTGACCGGAAAACTTTATTGGCGGTGTACCAAATACAGAATTGTTCAGGTAAAACCGGATAGATCGCATCCGGACAGAATCAGGCGGCTGATTTTTTTATCAGCCACTTCCGGTACAAAACAATTTTATTTACCGCGGTATGCTGTATAATATCTTATATAATATGGTATAAATATAGAAGCAGCAGAGAATGTATATTCTGTAAACAACTTTTGTAACGCTATGATAAAAGCAATGTTGCAACTTAACAAAGTCGTTAATATCTATGTTTACATCCTGAAAAGAAATTGTAACTGAAAATTGTTTTACAACTTTTTTACAACCCTTTTACAATTTGTTTACATAGATATTTACAACCTAATATTTCTATGTCACGCAAATTTCAAAGAACTTTTGAAAAAAATTCTTTTACTCTGGGGTTGACCGGATTTTCAATGACCGTTTCCGGAGTACCGGAAGTGATGATCTGACCTTGATCCATAAAAATTATCCGGTCGGCTACTCCGGCAGCAAAACCGATCTCATGAGTAACTACAGCCATAGTCATGCCGTCATTAGCCAATTCTTTCATCAGAGTAAGCACCTCTCCGACCATTTCCGGATCCAGTGCCGAAGTAGGTTCATCAAAAAGCAATACATCCGGATTCATGGCAAGTGCGCGAATGATGGCAACACGTTGTTTCTGCCCTCCGGAAAGCTGATTGGGGTAGGAGTTGCGTTTATCGTACAATCCGATCCTTTTCAGCAGCAAGTCAGCTGTTTTTGAGGCTTCTTTTGCTGTTGCCAGCTCAGTTTTTACCGGAGCAAGTACGATATTGTCGTGGATCGTCATATTTGGAAACAGATTAAAGTGCTGAAATACCATTCCAAGTTGTTGACGGAATTTATTTATATTGAGTTTTTCAACATCCTGACCTTTGAAGAAAATTTTGCCGCCGCTGGGAGTTTCCAGTAAATTCAAACAGCGCAGAAATGTACTTTTACCGGAACCTGACGGACCGACAATAAATACCGCTTCACCGCGTTTGATATCGGTACTGACATTGTTAACCGCAGTTACATGGGAAAATTTTTTGGTCAGATTACGGATCTCAAAAATATTTTCATTCATTTTTTTTCAACCTTTTTTCCAATATTCCCAACATGTAACTCAAAAATATCACTACTGCCAGATAGATCAACGCAACTGCTATCAACGGCAGAAAAGCATCATAAGTCTGACTGCGGATAATATCTCCGCCTTTGGTAAGATCCTGCAAAGCAATATATCCTGATACACTGGTTTCCTTAAGCAGAACTATGAATTCATTTCCGAGCGCAGGCAGCACATTTTTGAATGCCTGAGGCAGAATGATGGATTTCATACTCTGAATGTAGGACAACCCCAGACTTCTGCCGGCTTCCATCTGACCTTTATCAACAGCCATGATGCCGCCGCGGATGATTTCCGCCACATACGCTCCGGAATTTATTCCGAATGCCACTATCGCCACCAGCACCTTGTCCACGTTTACCGAACTGAAAATAACAAAGTAAATTATCATCAGCTGTACCACCACCGGAGTTCCGCGGATGACGGTCAGATAAATTTTACAGAGCATATCGGCAATTTTCAGTTTGCCGGTCTGATCGGCACAACTGCGGATGACTGCCACTGTAAAACCGATGATAATACCGAGAATAACGGCAAAAAATGTTACTTCAAGGGTGACAATAAAACCTTTTACCAAATACATGTAACGGTTGTTTTTGGCAAAATTGGTCTGAAATGAATCTTTTATGCGTTCCAAAAATGTTTTATTGTCTGAAATTGCGCCATTCTGAGAAGATTCTGAATTTATTTCTTTATAATGTTTGATAATACTTTCCAGTTCTCCGGATTGCTGCATTTTGATCAATTCAGTATTGATTTTTTTCAGCAGTTCCGGATTGTCTTTTGAAACCGCAAAAGCGTATTCCTCGTAAGTCAGCGGTTTTTTCAGCAGTTTCAATCCAGGATTCCTTGAAACATAAACTTTCGCAGGTTCACTGTCGATAACCACTGCATCAAGTTTACCGGCAATGAGAGCAGCTACCGCAGTCGGAGCTTCTTTATAACGTTCCGGTTCGCCTATATTTTCAGTAACGTAACTGTCTCCGGTAGTACCGTGCTGCACACCGATACGCTTTTTCATGAGATCGGCGGCAGATTTTATTGGTGAATCATTTTTAACGATGATCAGCTGTTCTGCTATGACGTAAGGTGTTGTAAAATCAACTTTCTTTTTCCGTTCTTCAGTGACCGTGATCCCGGATGCGGCAATATCAGCTTTACCGCTTTGTACAGCAGCCAGAACAGAATCAAAACTCATATCCTGAATTTCCACAGAATATCCCAGACGTTCCGATATTCTGATAATGATTTCCGGATCAATACCATCTATTTTATCTCCGGAAACATATTCATAAGGAGGAAATGTGGCAGTAGTTACCATCACCAGTTTTTTTGCAGAATCTTCACATCCGTAAAAAAACAGTGTTGCCACAGTCAATAAAATTGTGCTGAATAATCTCATTTGAACAACTTTTTATGTAATATATTCCAGTTGAAAAAAATGGTGCGCTCTGCGCGAATCGAACGCGCGACCTGCTCCTTAGGAGGGAGCCGCTCTATCCAACTGAGCTAAGAGCGCACTTTTATTTATTTTTTGACATTGCCTGTAATTTTACCGGTATGACGGATAAGGTGCCGGATCGGGCTTTTCCATTGAAACCGGACGTTTATGAACAGCCGGACTGTGTTTCAAAGAATAGCTGTTTTCACCGCGGATATCTTCAACAACAATGGAATTGCCGCGCATATTCAGATCGTAATAAAAATTCCAGTTCCGTCCGGTCTGACGATCCATATCCAACTCAATATGACTGCCGTCAACGATTTTGTATTTGCCTGCCCAATCCCAGTAACCGTTATTCATGGTTTCATCTTCAGCATTGCGCAGCCGCAGAAATATCTGATCATTGTAAACAGCGGCAAAATCCTCTCTGCCGGGAAGATTACAAGTATATTTACCGTTGGCAAGACGGATCTCAGTGCATCCTGAAATAATTACGGCTGCAGTTATGAAGGCAAAAACAATTGTTTTTCTCATTAAACTTCATCCTTTATGTTCAGATAACAATATTGACCAGACGTCCCTGCACATAGATGACTTTGCGCGGTTCTTTGCCGTTGAGAGCCGATTTTACAGCATCATCGGACAGTGCGATGTTTTTAGCAGTATCGGCATCACAATCCACCGGCATCATCAGACGGGCTTTGGGTTTTCCCAGAACCTGAACGAGAATTTCAACTTCACTTACAGCAAGGATATTTTCATCATATTCCGGGAATTTTTCATACGCAAGTGTTTCATTGTGACCGAGATTTTCCCAGAGTTCTTCTGCCAGATGCGGAGCAAACGGCGCGAGCAGCAAAGTGAATTTTTCTGCCGCTTCACGGGGCAGTTTATCAAGCTTTGCCAATTCGTTCAAACAGACCATCATCGCAGAAATGGCAGTATTGAAGCCGAATGTCTCCAGATCTGAACCGACTTTTTTGATGGCAGTGTGAACGACCCGGAGCAATTCTTTGCTGCACGGTTCATCGACTGTCGGAGTCTGACCGATGACCCGGTAGGCTTTTTTCAGGAAACGGTGGACTCCTTCCACACCGGCAGTGTTCCACGGTTTGACCGCTTCCAGCGGACCCATGAACATCTCGTACAATCTCATGCTGTCCGCACCGTATTTGGCGATAACATCATCGGGATTGACGACATTACGCAGGGATTTGGACATTTTGGCAGGAAATTCCACCAGAGCTTCGCCGTCGCTTTTGCGAACCGGACCTGCGGGAGTGAAATCCACCTGGTCGGTAGGAACCAGCACCCCGCGGGAATCTTTGTAACTGATGCCGAGGATCATACCCTGATTGACCAGTTTTTGGAACGGTTCTTTGCAGGAGACATAGCCGAGGTCAAAGAGGACTTTGTGCCAGAATCGAGCGTAGAGCAAATGCAGTACCGCATGTTCAGCTCCGCCAACATACAAATCGACCGGCAGCCAGTATTTTTCCAATTTTTTATCCCATGCCGCTTCGGTATTTTTCGGATCGATATAACGCAGATAATACCAGCATGAACCCGCCCACTGAGGCATGGTATTGGTTTCCCGGCGGCCTTTTCTGCCGGTACGCGGACAGGTATAATTCAGCCAGTCACCGGCTTTGGACAGCGGCGGTTCGCCGGTTGAACTGGGTTTGAAATCAGGCATTTCCGGCAGCTGCACCGGCAATTCACTCTCATCGACCAATTCAATGGAACCGTCTTCAAAATGGATAATGGGGAAAGGTTCTCCCCAGTAACGCTGACGGCTGAAAAGCCAGTCGCGCAATTTGTATTTCACCGCTTCTCTGCCCATGCCGCGTTCAGCAAGCCATCTGGTAGCAGCAGGTTTGGAATCTTTGACCGACATGCCGTTGACATCGAGACCTTCAGCATTGGCGGAATTGATCATTTTTCCTTCACCGGTCCAGCAGGCTTTTCCGGCGAGAACCGCATCGATATCCACATTTTCAGCTTTTGCCGCTTCGGCATCAGGAGCGATGATACATTTTACCGGCAGACCGAATACCTGGGCAAATTCAAAATCCCGGGTGTCGTGAGCCGGTACCGCCATGATCGCTCCGGTTCCATAGGAAACCAGAACATAATCAGCAATCCAGATCGGAATTTGTTCACCATTGACCGGATTGGTGGCGTAAGCACCGGTGAATGCACCGGTTTTTTCGGTGGCAAGTTCAGTACGTGCCAAATCAGTTTTCAATGCAGCGGCAGCACGGTAGGCGTTGACAGCTTCGCGGCACTCAGCGGTGGTAAGTTTATCAACCAGCGGATGTTCCGGTGCCAGCACCATGTAGGTCGCTCCGAAAAGAGTATCCGGGCGGGTGGTATATACAGTGACATTTTCGCCGCAGGTAGTTTTGAAAATAACTTCCGCACCGGTGGATTTACCGATCCAGTTGCGCTGCATCTCCTTGATACCTTCTGGCCAATCCAGATCATCCAGATCATTGAGCAGACGTTCAGCGTATTCAGTTATTTTAAGCATCCACTGTTTCATGGGACGGCGTTCGACCGGATGGTTGCCGCGTTCACTTCTGCCGTTGATGACCTCTTCATTGGCAAGAACCGTACCCAGTGCCGGACACCAGTTGACCGCAACTTCATCAAGATAGGCAAGACCCTTTTTGTGCAGCTGCATAAAGATCCACTGCGTCCACTTGTAATAATCGACATCAGTGGTGTTGATCTCCCGGTCCCAATCGTAACTGAATCCGAGAGATTTGATCTGTTCACGGAAGTGATTGACATTTTTTTCAGTGGTGACAGCCGGGTGAGTACCGGTTTCGACCGCGTATTGTTCTGCTGGCAATCCGAATGCATCCCAACCCATCGGATGGAGAACGTTGAAGCCTTTCATCCGTTTGTAACGGCAGATGATATCAGTGGCGGTATATCCTTCCGGATGACCGACATGCAGACCGGCGCCGGAGGGATACGGGAACATATCCAGACAGTAATATTTCGGTTTATCAGCGAGATCTTCAGCGCGGAAAGTTTTGTTGCTTTCCCAGAAATTCTGCCATTTTTTCTCAATGGCGGAAAAATCGTATTCAGGATTCATAATTTTTTGACTCCGTAGACAGTTATCGTTTCAATACACATATATCATCGCAATTAATATACCACACATGAAAATATTTTTCAATCAGAATTGACGGATATCCCGGTTTTGCTTTGCAAAAATAATTCAGCAATGGTATATTATGCAGTATTTTTTGCAAAAATGTCAACTGATGGTGTTTCAACGATGAAATATATAGACATACATACTCACGTTTTTCCGGAAAAAATCGCTGCTAAAGCGGTGCAATTTCTGGAGGAATATTACCATCACCGATGGACTGGCGGCGGTTCTCCGGCAGATCTGCTTGCCGCCATGGATTCAGCCGGAGTCTCTCAAGCACTGATATTTTCCTGTGCCACCAAAGTCGAACAGGTCGTTCCTGCCAATGATTTTCTCCATGCGGTGCAAAGTTCATTTCCGGAAAGATTTATTGCTTTCGGCACCATCCATCCGGATCTCAAAGATATTCCTGGCGAGATCGGACGCATGAAGGAACTGGGACTCAAAGGCATTAAAATCCATCCGGATTTTCAGAAAATCTACATCAATGAACCCAAAATGTTCCGGATCTATGAAGCTGCCGGAGATCTGCCGCTGATGATCCACATGGGTGATAAAAAAGGAGATTTTTCCTCGCCGTGGCGTCTGGCACAGATTTTGGATAAAATGCCGCATTTGAATGTTATTGCTGCCCATCTGGGAGGGTATTCCGAGTGGGATATGGCGCGTAAATATTTAGTTGGCAGAGATATTTTTCTGGATACCTCCAGTTCACTTTGGGAACTGCCTGTTGAAGAAGCCAGGCAGCTGGTTCTGGAACATGGTACAGATAAAATACTTTTCGGCAGTGATTATCCGGCGGCACGTCCGGCAGAAGCTGTTGCTGATGTGTTGAAACTGGGACTTTCTGATGCCGATAATGAAAAAATTTTCCACCTTAACGCTGAAAGACTGCTGAATTTATGACCCGTAACGAAATCCTTTCCCAACTTAATAAAGAACAGGCCGCCGCCGCCGGAAAACATGACGGACCGGTGCTGGTGCTTGCCGGTGCCGGTACCGGAAAAACCCGGGTGATCACCTTCCGCATAGCCTGCATGCTTGCCGATGGCATTGCTCCGGAAAACATTCTCGGTCTGACGTTTACCAACAAGGCAGCCCGCGAAATGCGCGAAAGGCTCGCCTCTCTGGTCGCTCCGGAGTGTGCTGAAAAGGTTACTCTGGGTACATTTCACAGTTTTTGTATCCGGATTTTGAAAAAACACATTGCCAAACTCGGATTTGCCACCGGTTTTACCATTGCCGATGATTCAGATCAGCAGGGAATATTCAAACAGGCTCTCGGCGAATGCGGTTGTTCTTACGACGGATTTCCGGCGGCAAAGGCTTTTGCCATGATCGGGGCGTGGAAAAACCGTCTTTACACTCCGGAAGCCGCAGTTAAAGCTGCCGATTCATCTTTTGCCGCAACTGTGGCTCACGTTTACGAAAAGTACCGGGATCTGCTGGAAATGCAAAATCTCATTGATTTTGACGACATGCTGCTGCTGACCTGGCGGCTTTTTGCCGAACATCCGGAAGTTCTGTCTGAATACCGCAGCCGTTATCATTATCTGCTGGTCGACGAATATCAGGATACCAACGGTGCCCAGTTTGAATTGGTCAGAATGATCGCCGGAGATAAATGCAACCTCTGTGTGGTAGGCGATGATGACCAGAGTATTTATTCGTGGCGGGGAGCTGATGTGGAAAATATTTTGAATTTTCCGGATACATTCCCCGGTACTATGGTGGTGAAACTTGAGCAGAATTACCGTTCATCTTCAGCGATTTTGAATGCCGCCAATACGGTGATCGGCACCGGTGTCAACCGGCATGCCAAAAAGTTGTGGAGTGCCATGGGCGAAGGGGAAAAACCGAAAATACTGCTTTTTGACCGGGATGATATGGAAGCGGATTTTGTGGCCCAGCTGATCCGGGCGCGCAAAGCGGAACGTCCGGAACTCAATTACCGGGATTTTGCAGTATTGTACCGTTCCAATCAGCTTTCCCGTCAGATCGAACAAACCCTGATGAGTGCAGGTATACCATACCGTCTGGTAGGGGGACAGCAATTTTTTCAGCGGCGGGAGATCAAAGATGCCGTGGCTTATCTGAAACTGCTTACCAATCCCAAAGATGATCAAAGTCTGCTGCGTATCCTGGCTGCACCGCCCCGGGGCATCGGTCCCAAGGCGGTAAGCGAACTAAAACGGCGCCGGGCTGAGGAACATATACCTATGAGTGTAACTTTGCGGAGTGCTGAATTCCGCAAGAGCCTTACTTCCAAAGGAGCCGCTGAATTACAAAAAATGCTTGATGCCTTTGATGCTGCCAAAAAAGATTTTGCCGCGCCGGGGAACGTTTCCGGTAAAATCATCAGGTTTCTTGACGCCGTGGGGTACTCAGGCGGACTGCAAAAAATATACCGGGATCATGAAGACAGTATCAAACGGCGGGACAATGTGGATGAATTCATCAGTGCAGTAGCTCAATTTGAGAAAAAACACGGTGGAGAAGTCACATTGGATGATTATCTGGAATCCTATTCGCTGATGGAGGAAAATGACCGGGTGCAGGAGGAATCCCCGGATGCCGATGCGGTGACTCTGACCAGTATTCATGCCGCCAAAGGTCTGGAATATCCGGTGGTTATCCAAATCGCCATGGAAAAAAACATATTTCCCCATGAACGCGCTCTGGAAGAGGGCGGTTATGAAGAGGAACTGCGGCTGTTTTATGTGGCGATCACCCGCGCCAAACAGGAACTTTATCTGACCCGTGCCCGCAGCCGGATGGTGCGTGGAGTGGTGCGTCCGGCTCTTCCTTCACCTTTTCTGGAATTGCTGGATAAAGGAGCGGCAGAGAAAAAATCTCCGGATGAGATCGTTAAACCTGCCGGTGATGATGCAGTGAAAAAAGCTTTTGAAGAAGCGATCAGATTGTTGATGGATCCGCAGTAAACATACAGGAAATTCTCCAGACTCTGCATGTAAACTGTACCGAAAAACGCTTGGCATCCATGCTGAAACGCTGCAGTCTTCCGGTCGGAGAGTGCACTTATGACATGAACACAAGCGGTTTTTGGCGCAGACTGCGAACAGGACGTGAAAAGAATGTACCGGTTATATATGCGCTTTTTTTAGCAATTAACTCTTGACTTGATGCGGTTTCGGGTGTATATTATTTGATATTAAGTATCAAGGCTGATAAGCCTTTAACAACCTAAACAAAACAAAAAGGAGTTGGTGCAAAATGATTAAGGTCGGCATCAATGGTTTTGGAAGAATCGGTCGTATGGTCTTCCGCGCAGCAGTTGAAAACTTCAGCAATGACATCGAAATTGTCGGTATCAACGACTTGCTCGAACCCGATTACCTCGCTTACATGCTGAAATATGACTCAGTCCATGGCATTTTCAACCATGACATCAAAGTCGAAGGCAGCAGCCTCATCGTCGATGGCAAAAAAATCCGTCTCACCGCTGAAATGGATCCTGCCAATCTGAAATGGAACGAAGTCGGTGCCGATATCGTTGTCGAATCCACCGGTCTCTTCCTCGAAGATGCCAAAGCCCGCAAACACATCGAAGCCGGTGCCAAAAAAGTTATCATGTCTGCCCCGAGCAAAGACAGCACCCCGATGTTTGTCTATGGCGTCAATGACAAAACCTATGCCGGTCAGGATATCATCTCCAATGCTTCCTGCACCACCAACTGCCTCGCCCCGATCTCCAAAGTCCTCAACGACAAATTCGGTATCAAACGCGGCTTGATGACCACCATTCACGCTGCCACCGCTACCCAGAAAACCGTTGACGGTCCCTCCAAAAAAGATTGGCGCGGCGGCCGTGGTATCCTCGAGAACATGATCCCCTCCAGCACCGGCGCTGCCAAAGCTGTCGGTAAAGTTCTCCCCGAACTCAACGGCAAACTTACCGGTATGTCTGTCCGCGTCCCGACTTCTGACGTTTCTTTCGTTGACCTCACCTGCGAGCTCAACACCGAATGCACCTACGAAGAGATCTGCGCTGCGATGAAAGAAGCCAGCGAAGGCGAACTCAAAGGTATCCTCGGTTACACCGACGAAGCCGTGGTTTCCACCGACTTCCGTGATGATGCCCGTACCTCCATTTTCGATGCCAAAGCCGGTATCCAGCTTGACAAAACCTTTGTCAAAGTCTGCTCCTGGTATGACAACGAATGGGGCTACAGCAACAAAGTTCTGGAAATGGCCCGCGTCATTGCCAAGTAATTTTGTCTGCATAAGACTATCCCGAAAGGGCGGGCCAATACGCCCGCCCTTTTTTGTTTCCCAATACTGTTAATTGAAAGTGTATCAAAATGGATAAAAAAACTCTCAAAGACATTGAGCTTAAAGGCAAAAAAGTTGTCATGCGTGTCGATTTCAACGTTCCGGTGAAAAACGGTGTCATCACTGATGATACCCGTATCAAAGGTGCGCTTGCATCCATCAATTACGTTCTGGATAATGGCGGCAGTCTGATTCTTATGAGCCACATGGGCCGTCCTGATGAGAAAGGTATCACCGGCGATACCACGATGAAAATCGTCGCTGAATATCTTTCCAAAATGATTGGCAAAGAGGTCAAATTCGCCGAAGATTGCGGTGCCGCCGATGCTCAGGCAGCCGCGCTGCAGCCCGGTGAGATCCTGATGCTGGAAAACACCCGCTATCACAAAGAAGAGCAGGCGAAACTCAAACAGAAAGACGGCCAGAGCGATGAAGAATTCAAAGCTGCCAAAGCCGCCCTCAAAGAACAGCAGAAAGAGCTTGCCAAAAAACTCGCTTCCTACGGCGACGTTTATTGCAACGATGCTTTCGGTACCGCCCACCGTGCTCACGCTTCAACTGCAGTCATCACCAAATATATGAATGGACCCTGCGTTGCCGGTTTCCTTATGGAAAAAGAGATCGCCTATCTCGGCAGTGCTGTTGAAAACCCGGTTCGTCCGTTTGTCGCCATTCTCGGCGGCGCCAAAGTTTCTGATAAACTTGCGGTCGTCAAAAATCTTCTGACCAAAGTCGATACTCTCATCATCGGCGGCGGCATGGCTTACACTTTCCTCGCGGCTCAGGGACACAAGATCGGTAATTCTCTTTGCGAAGCTGATCAGATGGATTATGCCCGCGAAATGATCGCGGATGCTGCCAAACGCGGTGTGAAACTTCTGCTGCCGGTCGACAGCATCGAAGCTGATAAATTTGATCCTGAAGCCAACACCAAAGTCGTCGGCATGGATATTGATGACAACTGGATGGGATTGGATATCGGTCCGGAAACCGTCAAGCTCTACAGCGAAGCGATCCGTTCCGCCAAGACCGTGGTCTGGAACGGTCCCATGGGATGCTTTGAAATGGAGAAATTCAACAAAGGTACTTTCGGTGTTTGCGATGCGGTTGCCGAGGTCAAAGCTAACGGTGGTATCTCCATTATCGGCGGCGGTGACAGCGTTTCTGCGGTCAAGAAATCCGGTCTGGCTGACAAAATGAGCCATATCTCCACCGGCGGCGGTGCTTCCCTCGAATTCCTCGAAGGCAAAGAACTTCCCGGTGTCGCAGCTCTTAACTGAACTGCTTTTTGAGAGGGAAATGTGCTGAGCAGTCAGGAATAAAAAATTGATTGCTCAGCTGCAGATTTACCGGATGCACTCCGGCAGCGGAACCCGGTAAAGCATGATTTCCCTCTGAATTCCCCTTTTGCAAAAGTTTTCACTTTACATACAGAAGAAATTTCTTGTAAAAGGGGTGAATTTTTTGAAGGGAGATGATTTCAGCGTCATCTCCCGGATTTTGTGAAATTTGCATAAATAATTTACGGCATGGATTATATAGATCTTCACACTCACAGCACAGCCTCAGACGGCAGTTTCACACCGGCGGAAGTTTTTGCTTCGGCTGTCGATCTGCAGCTGGCGGCAGTGGCATTGACCGATCATGACACAGTAACTGGATTGGAGGAGTTTCAAAGTGCGGCTTTGGAACATCCGGAGTGTGAAGCTGTACCGGGAGTGGAGCTGGCGTGCATGCTTTATATGCGTGAAGTGCATATAGTGGGGCTTTTTATTGACCGTCACAGCCCGGTGTTGAATGATTTTCTGGAAAAATGCCGTATTGAGCGTGCCAGGCGCAACCGCGACATTTTTTTGAAACTGCATTTTCTGGGATATGAACTTGATCAGAACATGCCGGAATTCGGCGGTAAATCTCTGGATGTCATCGGCAGACCGCACTTTGCATTGGCATTGAAAAACCGTTATGGATTTACCACGTCACAGCAGGTTTTTGATAAATTGCTTGGTCACAACCGTCCGGCATGGGTGCCCCGGCGTCTGCCGTCACCTCAGGAAGCGATCGGAGCAGTTCATGCGGCAGGCGGGATCGCAATTTGGGCGCATCCAGTTTTGCGGGACAGCAATGAACGTGCCTTTTTGACCCGTGCCTGCCGGAAATTGTCAGCGTGGGGTTTGGACGGTATCGAGGGGTATTATTCACTTTTCAGTGCCAATGAAACGCTGCTGGTCTCTGAAATGGCGGAAAAATACGGCTTGGCTCTCTCCGGTGGAAGTGATTTTCACGGCAGTAATTCTCCGAATATCGTTTTGGGCTTCGGGGCCGGAGGTTTGCGGGTGCCGGTAGAACTTTTGTATAAACTGAAAGAAAAGCGCAACAGTTATTATGAGTAATGCAGCCAAAGGCTATATTGCGGCGGCACTGGGAGCTGCTGCATACGGTTTGAATCCGTTGTTTTCCCTGCCATTATACGAAATCGGTTTTTCTCCGATGAATGTACTTTTTTACCGGTTTTTTATTGCAGCAGTGATCGTAGGGGGCATGTTTAAGTGTCAGGGCGGCAATCTGCTGCCTGCCAAACAGGAGATATGGCCGCTGTTTTCGGGGGCGCTGATGATGATAATTTCTTCGATCACCCTGTTTTACTCCTATAAATATGTGGATTCCGGGGTGGCATCGACACTTCTGTTTGTCTATCCGATCGCGGTGGCGGCGGTGATGACCTGTTTTTTTAAGGAAAAGCTGAAACTGGGAACTGTTCTGGGAATTGCGCTGGCAGTGCCGGGGGTGGTGATACTTTCGCTGAGTGATTCCGGGCAGCCGGTGCGATGGGAAGGTGTGGTGCTTGCGCTTGCTTCAGCATTGAGTTATGCGATTTACATTGTGATGGTCAGAGTGACCGGTTTGCACAATATTCCGGCAGAAAAGATCTCTTTTTACACGTTGAGTATCGGAGCTGTGATCTTTCTGGCTTTTTTTGACTTCAGCAAAAATTTCCCCCTGCCTGCGACTTTGACCGGGTGGGGGTGTGTTATTCTGCTGGCACTTCTGCCGGCGGTCGCGGCATTTGTGCTGACGACCAAAGCGATCCATCTGGCGGGTGCGACTCCGACGGCGATTTTCGGCGGTTTGGAACCGGTGGTGGCAGTGATCTGCGGGATCGTGGTATTTCACGAACCGTTCGGGTTTACCACTGCTGCCGGAGTTTTGCTGGTGATCATCAGTGTGATCATTGTGATCCTCAGCAATTCCAGCCGGAAATCTCCAGCGCAGTGATTTGAGCATCTGCCGGAATGGAGGCGATGACTTCTGCGCTTTCTCCCGGCGGGATAATAAAGTAATTATCCTTGAAAAATACCTCTTTTTCCGGTACTTCCGGGAGATTCACTCTGACATATACTGCAGTGCAGTTTCCGGTATTGGTGACGGCGGCACGCAAAGTACCGTTTTCACTGGTCAAATTTTCAACTTCCAGAGTTGTTTCCGGCAGTTTGAAGGCATTTTTGAAATCCGGCACGCCGTAGATCCGGGTTTGATTGAAAAGAATTTCATCGCCGCGGAAACTCAATCTGATGAAGTGGATTCCGGGGGGCAGAGTTTCTGCAACTTCAAAAATTTCTGCAGAACCGTTTTCCCAGCTGCCGGAGACGGATTTTTGAATTGAAATTTTGCCGTAGATATCAAAAATTTCGATTTGAATCGTTCCTGAAACCGGAGTCTCGCAAGTCAGGAAAACTTTACCGTTGAGGCTGCCTGAGCCGCTGCACCATGATTCATCCTGCATGGATACCAGCAGCGGTGAGTTGGATTTGGCGAGAGCATAATATGCCATTTTGGGGACGGTATAGTAATCCACGATGCTGAATGAGCATGTCGGCCACGGTTCATTGTACTGCCAGATGAAACATCCCGAACTCTGCGGGGCAAGCCGGCGGTAATGTGCCATGAAATATCCGCACGCATCTGCCTGCGCCGCCATGGAAGCATTGCACATTTCCTGCATATTCTGCACGTCAAAATATTTTAACGGGATGGGCAGAGTCACCGGATGCATAAAGTGATAGCGCAGCGATTGACCTTGCATCGCGGCGATCTCATGAGCCGGAATAAATCTGGTCAATGAATGATATTCCGGCATGCCGTTGCACCCTATTTCGCTGGCGACCAGCCGGAAATGGTTATTGTAAACGCTGTGTTCCTGGAATGTCCACGGCCCATGGTTGCGTTCTCCCGGGCGGGAGAAATCCGGGCAGGAGACATGGTACGGTATTCCGGGGGCGAAACGGGCGGTCAATTCCGCATACTGGGTAAGCAGCGGAGAATCCGGGATCTCGCCGTAATACTGCATTTCGTTGCCGCCGCAGAGCATGGATATGCACACATGATTGCGGATCTTGCGCAGGATCGCTTCACCTTCACGCTTTTTGAATGCCAGAAATTCGCTGTCTTTGGGATAATTGCTGCAGGAGTGCATAAACTCCTGCCACACCATTATACCATAACGGTCACACGCTTCATAAAATGCGGTTTTTTCCACCATACCGCCGCCCCAGATGCGGAACAGATTGAATCCGGCTTCAGCGGCAAGCCGCACCAGCCGGTCATAAGTTTCCGGGGTATTGCCGGCAAACATCAGATCTGCGGGAACGTAATTCAGACCGCGGGCGAAGATTTCTTTGCCGTTGATGGTGAAGGTCTGCGGGTAGCAATTCTCCGGGGAATCGGGATTGAAACGCATTTCCAGATCTTTGAAGCCGGTGACAAATTCAGTATTTTCACCGTTCAGTGTTACCGATATGCGGTAGAGATCCTGAGCTCCGTAATGCAGCGGATACCATAAATGCAAATCCTCCATTTCCACGCTGACAGAGACAGTATTACTTCCGCGTACCACGGAGATTTCGCCGCTGAAACTGCCGGATTTGCCGGTGAAGTTTTCCGGAGTAACGGTGATTTTTACCGGCAGTGAATCGTTTTCCAGAGATTCGATATCCAAACTCAGGTCAATGATATTGCCGCGGCGGGAAACATATTTGTCTTTGAGCCGGGCTGATCCATAGCCGATAAGCTCCACGGAATCCCAAATGCTGGCAGCCGACATGGCGCGCGCCCAGTCCCAGCCGTAGCTCATTTGCAGACGGTGATATCTGGTGAATTCGGCGCACTCATAGCCGTGGTGATTGGGGGATGCCTGCGGCATAGGTTCAAAACCGATGGCGAGCATATTTTCGCCCTCGAAATCCAGCATTCTGGTAATATCGATTTCCAGTGGGATAAACATGCCTTTGTGGGTCTGCACGCCGGTTCCGTTGATAAAAATGCACGCTTCGTAATCCAATCCGGCACAGCGCAGGATCACCCGGCGGCATTTTTTCCATTCTGCGGGCAGAGTGAAGCGTTTACGGAATGCCCATGCGTGCTCTTCCACCCAGCGGGTACGATCCAGATTGCGTCCGAAATAGGGATCTTCGATAAGGTCGTTTTCCATCAGGAAACTCCGGTCACTGCCGGGGATCGTTCCGGTCATCAAGCCTTCGGAAGAAGAACCGGGTTTGACGAAATCGGTGAAATGCACGCTCTCCATGAGCATGTTGTGCTGATTGCGGGCATTGGTCAGCCACGCTTTATAATTGTCAAGGGAAATGAAATAATCGGCTTCCCAATCTTTGCCGTCAAGTAAATAGCGCATAATGATTCTTTATTTTCTGACTAATTTAGTTTCTGGTATTCCATACTCGTTGTAAATTTGTAAATCCTTGTTTATCAAACTTAAATTGAAATCAGGACCCGACAAATAATTTACCTGACCGGTGTGACCGTCCAGATAATTGACGTTGCCATTATTCAGGTGAATGGTAAAAATCCCGCCCCGGTAGGCATCACGGTCAAAATAATTATAGGCATAGCCGATCAGCAGATCTTTGATAGGAGTTGTTCCTCCCACACTGTCCGCATACGCCATCATTTTGTCATGCTGTTTAATGAGTTTCTCGCTCCAGAAGCCTTTGGTCTTATCGTAATCACCGGCACTCGGATGATTGAGATAAGGATGGTTTTGAACAAAGTAACCCAACTGGTGATTGAATTCATAATGATTGAGTGCGACTCCGTAAGTCTGCCGGTAGATCAATTCATTATCATCAGATTCCCGTTTCGGGGTTGACGGGCATGCCGGAATATCTTTGCGTTTCAGATAACCCAGCATCACAAAGCCGCGCACCCAGTTGCCTTCCCAGGAGGAGTTGCCGTCCAAGTCGGTGGATAGTGTCACTCCGTCTTTATTTACGAAATTTATCTTTCCGGTCGCCGGGAAAAAGCCGTTGTAGGCTGCAGAGTACATCGAGCGTGCCAATCCCATTTGTTTAAGTTCAGATACACAGTTTGTTGACCGTCCGCGTTCCCGTGCCTGCTGCAGAGCCGGCAGCAGCATTGCCGCAAGAATGGCGATGATAGCAATGACGACCAGCAGTTCAATCAGCGTGAACGCTGATTGAGAGAAGATGTGAAGGTGTGAAGTGTTTGACTGCGTCAAACGTGAAGTGCGCCCTGACGGGCGTAAGGATGTGTTGTTTTTATAAAATTTTTTAAGGTAATACAACGGCAAAACACCTTTTTGACAAGTAGCACTCACCAATAGTTCAATCAGCGTGAATTTTGCGTTTTTATATTTCATCTGCTCACCTCCTTATATTTCAACTTCATCGTATCTGCCCATTCCGGCAACCGGAAAACCAAGTTCCACTTTGCCGTATTTTTCTACATCCCGGAAGCCAAGACCGGATTCGGCACGTACCGGACCCCATGCTCCGCGATCACCGTTTTTACCGATACGGCTGCGGCAGAAATTCGCCCGCAGCGAAACTCCCGGTACCGCATCTTTAACATTCAAATCCGTCCACGGGATTTTTGCCATGACCATATAGCCGCCGTCTGCAAGCGGCGCAAAACGGATATTTGCATAACTGAAACAGCCCTCCGGAAGAGCGATCGATCTGCCTTTGCCGTCTACACACAACTGATACACTTTTTTATCCGGAGTTTCCAGAAAAATATCTACACAGTCATTGGCGTAAGGCAATTTTGCCGGTGCCTGCACTGCCCGTGCTGTTTCGTGGGCAAAAAGGGCAACATACAAGGCATTGTCATCATAACTCAAATATCCGGTCGTGCGCTGTGTCAGTTCCTCCGTTGCGCCGTAGGGCTGCAAAGAGGTGATCTTTGCCCATTTCCCCAATGCGGTTTCGGTCAATTTTTCCGGCACCTGCCGGAGTTTGGGCAGATAAAGTGCCGCCGGGATATTTCCGGCTTGTTTCGGGTCGCCGACATTTTTTCCGGCAACAAAATCTCCGGTATTGCGGTCGTTGAATTTCACAATGGCAAGTTTGAACATCCGGTTGGCAAGGATGTGGTTGTTTCCGGCGGCAAAAATCACTGTGCCGTCCCATCCCTCCGGAGCGTATTTTTGCAAATCCAGTGAGAATACGGTTTCCGGACGCTCCAGAAAATCTCCCAACCGGATGTAGAGATCCTGTTTTTTGCCGGTTCCCCAGCTGGGAAAACGGTTTTCCAGATAACGCGTGCCGATGCCCCATGAGAAAATCACCCGCTTGGTGTATTTGCCGTTGACCCGGTAATCGACCACGATACCGGAGAAGTCGACTTTGGATTTCTCCCCGCCGAGCCAGACGTGCGAACCGGCTTCGAAAAAGGATTGCGCCTGCAGGAAGTTATGGGAAAGTTTCAGCTGAATACATTTTGCTCCGCTGAATTCAAATCCGCCGTAGTGATTGATGTCCAGCGTATCGTTGCGCCGGGTGGTTCCGGCGGTGATGGTCAACGTTGCGGGGTCAGCTGCCGCCACGACCGGAGGCAGATCGCGCTGCAGATTACGCAGTTCCCGGTGGCCGCTGAGAAAACTTCCGGCACGGTGAATTGTGACTCCATCTTTGGTGGTATTGACACTCTGCCAGTCAATTTTGGGCTGGATATAAGGATTCATACGGTGCTGAACCGCACTGTTTTTGCCTCCGGCAAGTGTTATTTCAGCACCACCGGTCAAAGTTCCGGCCCGACGGATACGGTATTTGCCGTTCCGGAAGTGTTCCGGCAGCAGCAGCGGCGATTTGCCGGTCAGACAGCTGAAGCCGTCTTTTTCAATAACATAAAGTCCGCCGTTGTCATTTTTGACCGTCAGGGTTCTGCCATTGCGTTCAATTTGCAGAGCAGTTCCCGCCGGTTCCGCCGGACGGGGGATCCGCCGGTAACTCAGCGAATGGGTTCCGGCAGGAACGGTGATTTTTTGCATCAACAGCCCGTTGATATCACACCATTGAGCTGAAACCGGGCTGCCGTTCAGTTGAATGTCCGAGAATACCGCCGCTTTGTCGCCCAGCAGGATTTCCACACTGTCACGGGATGAAACGATTTTGTTTCCGGAAATTTCCACCCCTTTGCGTTTGGTAAACATATAAGTTCCCGGCTGGCCATTTACCGCATAAATTACCGCCGGTGACGGCACTATCACATACTGCACCAGATCATCTTTGCCGACGTTTTTGAATGTGTGTTTGAAAGTACCGTTGTTTTCACCGGAATAAACCAGTTCCGGTACGGCACTGCTCAAATTGAACCAGCGGTATTGACGGTAGCTGCTGCGGATCTCTTTGTCACTTAAAATATAGTTGAGAGCCGTTCCCTGCGGATAGCGGGTGCGGTATGCCCAGATATTAAGTTTCGTACCTGCAGGATAAGCGGAAAAACCGAGGTCGATGCTGACCGGCAGATCGGCAGTTTTGCCGGTACGGTTGATAAAAGAAAGTACCGTATCATTGGAGTTTACCCGGCGAACGGTATACGATTCCCAGGTGCTTCGGGGATCGCGTTTCCAGTCCGGCGTGTAATTGATCTGCTGCGGCAGTGTTTTGCCCATTTCATACGCTGACCGCATCAGCGTTACCGAACCGGGATTATTTCTGGCAATGTCGCCCAGCACCGGAACCCAGCCGTTGGCAAGAACCCTGCCGAAGTAGTTCGGAAATTCATTCATGTAGAGCAGAGCCATCCGGCTGCCCGGACGCATTTTGGAAACCATTTCCAAACCCAGCGCGACTCCGGCGAAATCCCGCCATGCGCTGCTTTGCAGCATCCGGTTTGGACACTCCATATAGTTGATATCTGCATAAGGATTGCCGCTGCCGTTGAAGTAAACGAATTGACCGTTGGCAAGCACGTTGCGGCGGATACCGTCCCATAACGGAACGCTGTGGTCATCGCGGATGAGTTCTCCCGCCTGCCAGTTGATGGTATTCTGATATTGAGCTTCATCCTGATAGACAAAGCCGGTACCGAAATTTTTGCCCATGCCGCAGACAGAATCAATGATGTATTTGCGTACTTCCGGACGGTTGATCATCGTCTGATAGTTGGGCAGAAGACCGGGGAAATGGATCTCTTTGTCCCCGGCACGGTCAAATTGACGGAAATATTCCGGGTGTTCCTTGAAAATCGGCGAGTGCTCCGCCGCCGCGACGGTAATGGTATGGAAACCGACTTTCACCCGCGGGGTAACTGCTTTCATCCCGTCGATGTAAGTACGGATCTCATCGCCGGTGACAAAACCTCCGGCATTGCCGTTGAAGCCGTCTTCCCAGCGGTAATCTGCCCAATCCGTGGAGATCATAGTTTTGCAGATGATCATACCTTCATCGGAAATTTCGCTCAAAAATTTAAGATACGGTTCATGTCCCCAGTTGTTTTCCACAAACACATCAAGCATGCCCGGATATGCTGCCGGAATTCCGGCATACGCCGCGGCAAAATCGGGATCTTTAGCGTAAACATTGTCAAAAAAGTCAAACAGATCACCGTTGAAAAAGACCACCTGATCCGCGTAGAAGAATTTACCTTTTTTGGCTGCCAGATCAAATGTCCCCAGTGCCATGCGCCAGCCGTCGGGCAGATAGTAGAGCCGGTCACTCTTTTCCCGGTAGCTGTTGATCGTGGACTGCCACCACGGAAAAACGACGGTATTATTGAGTTTCACCCGCAGATGGGCAAAACTGCCCTGTTTTTTATCGGGATTTATAAGTACCATGCCTTTACTGGACTGCACGTAACTTTCCACCCTGGAAGGCTGTTTGACTTGCGGAGCAGGAATAAACGGCCCCAGATAACCGGCTCCGAAATAGTAACTTTGCTGTTGAAATTCTTTTGCAAAGCGGCTGTCGGTAAATACCTGCAGGAATTTTATCTCATCTGCCGCATTGGTAAATGTGAATTCCCGGCGCAGACCGTCATTGACGATCCGGTAATTTTTTTCAATACCGAATCCCGGCAGCCGGGGATTGGCGCACCGGTAAGTGACAGCATTGGGGGAATGTTTGACCTTTTGAACGGTATCGGTACGGTCGGAGGCTTTGCGGTCACCGGAATTTGCCAGCAGAAAATAGCGGTTGCTTACGGAAGTAATCACTTTTTTACCATCAGATTTGCGTTCGATAGCGGTGATATTGCCGGTGCGGTCATCAATATGGTAACGCGCCACAGAGCTCTCCAGCACCGCTGCATGCAAAAGTGCGATACCGCTGCAAACACTCAACCATAAAAGATGTTTTTTCATTGTTTTCCCTCCATCCGTAAAATTTATCATAACTGTTTCATCACACTATTTTTTGTCAACAATTACTTTACTGCATAAAGTGCGGTTTAGGAATGGATGATTTTGCCAACAAATGGCTGATTTTTTCAAAGCTCTGACTTTTTGCGGTCTCTCAGGCAGCTCGGCGGATATCCGAAGTGCCGCCGGAATACTCTTGAAAAGTAAAACGGGTCGGAAAAATTGAAACGATAGGCGATCTCTTTTATGTTTACAGACGGATTTTTCAACATAAAACTGCGGATCGCCAGCAGCCGGAAATTTTCAAATGCATTCCGGGGCGAATTGCCGAAAAGTTCATGTGATATCCGATGCCAGGTGCGGGAACTGACCCCCAGTTTTTTTTCCACTATCCCCGGAGGCAGTTCTCCGTCAGTCATATAGGTGTTGAATATCGCAGTTACCTGCCGGAGCAAACGGTTGCTGCGTTCATTGCCATCGGCGTTCTGCATGACCAATTCCGGAGGGAATGCCCCCGCCAGCAACCGGAAAAGCGCCAGAAACAACCCTTCACTGACTGAAAACGGCAGCTGCTGTTTGCCGGAGATAAAAAGCAGATCCAATATTTGACTGCAGAAATCAGCTTCCGGTATCTGCATTATCTGCTCGGAGGGTGAAACCGCATCGGAAAAAATCGAACTGACATAACTGTTTTTTTCCGGATTCAGCAATTGAAAATGAAAAGCATAGAAGTTTTTGCCGCTGTGGATGTGATCCTGATGCTTCTGTCCGGGCTGTATCAACAGAAATTCTCCCGGAACACAGGATATTTCCACGCCATCCAGTGAACTGTGATAATCGCCGTTGACCGGCATTATCAATTCAAAATCTTTGAAATGGGTGTGTAATTGCCAATTGCCGTTTTTTACCGACCTGACCTGCTGAAAATCCATCAACACCGGATGCAGTATGTAACTGGGCATCCGCAGTGATTTATCGGCAAACATCTGTACTTGCAGAATATTTTCCATTTGCTTTCACCTGTTTTTTCATCAAGCAAACACACTTATGTAAAAATATAATCTGGATAAATCGCTTTGTCAATGTACTTTTTCGCCATATTCAAGAAAAAGTTGTACTTATCCGGTAAAAAAACAGGCACTGCAGCCAAAACAGCTCTGCGTAAAATTAAGTTTTATCTGTTTGGCTGTATACTGAACACCGACTGATTTTTCTGCGGCAGATATTCCGCCGCAGAATCGCGTCCGGACAGCAACCGGTGGCGGATGGGGGCTTTTTCAGTACTCTTTCTGTACAGAATTATTTATTTTTGCGTTTGTTTTTTTTGAACAACTGCTTCAAGCTTTTACCCAGCTGTTTGAGCTCTTCATCTTTTTCGGCTTTTTTCAACAGTTCAGCACCGTGGAGGACTGCCGACTCAAGATCATCGGCTTTCACGCTTTCGACAATATTTTTGATATCACCGGAATATTCCCGGCTTTTTTTCCGGATGCTCTCATCGATTTTCATTCCCTGCACAGATAAATTTTCGTAAATCTGAGTCCCGGATTGCAATATGCTTACGGTCAGACCGGTTGCGACCTGAGAACCTGCCGCCCATGCCAACTCTGCGCCGGTCAGCCCTTTTTCATCTGTGCCCAGCGGCTCGATTTCCGGCAGAGTCACTGTCACCGGAGCTTTGAATTGAGGTGCATGCCGGGGAATGACCACTGCCCGGACATTTTCAATGGTCAATTTGTCCAACTGGAAACGCCGGGGATTTTTTTCCGGTGCGGGGGATTTCTGAGCAACTGTTTCCGGTTTGGCATCCGGTTGAGAAACCGGTTTATTCACCGTTTCGACTTTGGGTTTTGCAACGCTCGGCGCGGCATCCGGTTTGGCAGGAATACTCTTTTTTATGTGTTTTAAGATATCATTTAAATTGCTGTTTTCAGAAAGCGGCAAATCAGTTTCATAGTTGAGAGTGATCTCCCGCAAACGGATCTCCCGGATAATGGATTTTCTGCCGGGCAGCCAGGAGAGAAGTTCGGTTTGCAAAGCCACATCACCAAGTTTCAAAGCATATTCAGAATCATAACCATCGGGGTTGTATACGGTCAGATTTTTTATGGCAACATGTCCATTGAAAGGTTTTATGGAAATATCTTCCAATTCAAAACGCACCCCGGCGATCTCCGGCCCGAAATTTTCGATCACCCCTTTTACTGCCGGTTCAATGAAAATCACCAGACAGCTCAACGCCGCAACGATCAGAACAATGATGATACCGGTCACCCAGAGCAGAAGCCTGACGGTTTTTTTCAGAATGCTTTTTTTTCCGGCAGCATCATCCTGCCGGGGAACAGAATTTTGTTTGTCATCCATGAGTTTTTATCCTTGTTGCTTTATGAAGTGAAAATAAAATTTATTAAATCCGTGGTTGGATCGGCCTTCGTTTATTTTTTCCTGTCTGGAGCAGTACATTTCAAATACGGCTTCAGAAAATGTCCGGTATGGGATTTTTTGACTTTGACTATCTCCTCCGGAGTACCGCAGGCGATGATCGTACCGCCGTTATCACCGCCTTCCGGACCCAAATCTATTATATGGTCAGCGGTTTTTATCACATCCAGATTGTGTTCAATGACGATCACGGTATTGCCCTGATCCCGGAGTTTGAACAGCACTTTGAGAAGCTGGTCAATATCTGCCAGATGCAGTCCGGTGGTCGGTTCATCCAGAATATATACCGTATGCCCCCGTGGTATGCGTGCCAATTCCGTTGCCAGTTTGACCCGCTGCGCTTCACCTCCGGAGAGGGTGGTCGCACTTTGACCGAGTTTCAAATATCCCAGCCCCACATCCTGCAGGGTCTGCAGTTTGCGTTTCAGCGGAGTAATGGTGCTGAAAAGTTCCAATGCCTGATCAATAGTCAGATCCAGCACTTCTGCAATATTCAAGCCTTTATAGCGTACTTGCAATGTTTCGCTGTTGAACCGTTTACCGCCGCAGCTTGTGCAGGTGACATAGGCATCGGCAAGAAATTGCATTTCAATTTTGCGGATCCCGTCACCGGCACACTCTTCGCATCTGCCGCCTTTGATGTTGAAACTGAATCTTCCCGGGGAATAGCCGCGGATCCTGGCTTCCGGCAATTCCGCAAAAAGTTTACGGATGATATCAAATGCTCCGGTGTAAGTCGCCGGATTTGAACGCGGGGTGCGTCCAATGGGACTCTGGTCGATCACAATGGCTTTATCAACATTTTCCAGACCTTCCACACTTTGACATTTGCCGACCGGTTCATCCATTATGCCCTGATGTGCGTTGAGCGCACGCACCAGAATGCCGTTTATCAGCGAGGATTTGCCGGAACCGGATACTCCGGTCACACAGGTGAATGTCCCCAACGGAAAAACCGCCGTGACGTTTTTCAGGTTGTGGAAAGCTCCTTTGCGGACAGTGACCGTCTTGCCATTGCCGGGATGCCTGGCTTCCGGAACGGCTATTTTGCGGCGTCCGGCGATAAAGTCTCCGGTCAGAGAACGGGGAAATCCGGCGATTTCCTCCGGTTTGCCGATGGCAACGATCTCGCCGCCGTGAACTCCTGCTCCCGGGCCCAGATCCAGCAGATAATCCGCCCGCATGATCGTATCCAGGTCATGTTCAACCACAATGACACTGTTGCCCAGATCCCGGAGTTTTTCCAGAGTAGCCAGAAGCATATCATTATCCCGCTGATGCAAACCTATGGACGGTTCATCCAGAATATACAGTACTCCGACCAATCCGCAGCCCAGCTGGGTCGCCAGCCGGATGCGTTGAGCTTCGCCGCCGGAAAGAGTACTGCTGACCCGGTTCAGCGTCAGGTAATTCAATCCGACATCACAGAGAAATTCCAGACGGCTGCCGATCTCTTTGAGAACATCTGCCGCAATGACCGTTTTTTCGGCGTCCAAAGTCAGATTTTTGATGAATTCTCCGGCTTTATCAATGCTCATCGCGTTGAATTCAGCTAAATTTATCCCGCCGACTTTGACTGAAAGCGAGACCGGGTTGAGCCGCGCACCGTGACACTCCGGGCAGATGCGCGGACTTTGATAAGCACTGAGCCGTTCCCGGACCGAATCGGATTCCGTTTCGACCATCCGGCGGCGCAGATTCTCCAATACGCCCTCAAAAGGTTTGCTCCAATGGTATTTTTTGCCGTGCATGCGGTAGTCAAATTCCAGAGGTTCTTCTCCGGTACCGAAAAGCAGTTTGTGCCGGAACTCCTCCGGAAGTTTTTCAAATGGGATTGAGAGATAATTATCCTCTCCGAATTGCTCCACAAACTTACGCAGCAGTAGATTGTAATACATTATCAGATGTCTCGGCCCGCGCCGCCAGCCGGGGATCGCCCCATTACGGATGGACAGTGACGGATCGGGAACCACTTTTTCCGGATCCATGCACAACTGTATGCCCAGACCGTTGCAGCAGGGACATGCACCGTAGGGGGAGTTGAAACTGAAATTACGCGGCAGTAATTCTCCGAAAGATATCCCGCACTCCAGACAGGCAAGTTTCTCGCAGAAACTTTTTTCTGAAAATTCCGCATTTTCCCCATCCAGTACCACGGTCAAAACTCCGTCTCCCATTTTCAAGGCGGTTTCAACTGAATCGGTCAATCTGGAACGCTCGATTTTGCCGGTGATCAGCCGGTCGATCACCGCTTCAATGGTATGGCGGCGGGTTTTGGCAAGCGGTTCTTCCAAATCATCCAGCAAAATTATTTCACCGTCGATCCTCGCTCTGACCAGACCGTCGCTGCGGAGCTTGTCCAGAATGTCCCGGTGTTCACCTTTGCGTCCGGAAACTGCCGGAGCCAGCAAAGTCAATTTACTGCCGGGAGCCAGAGCCAGCAATTGCCGGGTGATCGCTTCCGGGGATTGGGAGACCAGATGTCTGCCGCACTGCGGACAATGTGGTTCTCCGGCATGAGCGTAGAGCAAACGCAGATAGTCATAGATCTCGGTAACTGTGGCAACGGTGGAGCGCGGTGTGCCTCCGGCACTGCGCTGTTCAATGGCGATCGCCGGAGCCAGTCCCTCAATATGTTCGACTTTCGGTTTCTGCATCAGATCCAGAAATTGCCGGGCATACGCGGAGAGACTTTCCACATACCGCCTTTGCCCTTCAGCATAAAGGGTATCAAATGCCAGCGAAGATTTTCCGGAACCGGACAAACCGGTGATGACCACCAGTTTATTACGGGGGATCGTGACATCAAAATTTTTCAAATTGTTCTGAGCCGCGCCCCGGATGACAATATTTTCCAGCATTTTCACAATCCGATCTGCCGGAATGCCAGAACAGTGTGCAATTTGCTGTCAATGCCGCATCCGGCGTTTTCCATAGCAGTGATAAATTCAGCCAGTTCAGAATTTTTGACCCTGAAAACCTCGATATTTTCACACTCTTCCTGATGATTTTCCGGTATGAAGCCGTCCGGATAAGCCGCGCCGTCGATCTCCATGACCGCCAGAATGATCGATTCTCCGGTCATTCCCGGAGAGCTGTATGAGCCGTTGAATAATTTGGTTACTTTGCCTGTAAATCCGGTCTCTTCATACAACTCCCGGAGTGCGGTGGTTTGTGCAGTTTCGCCGGGGTCGATCAATCCTGCCGGAAATTCCACCATCAATTTACCGGCAGGCGGACGGAATTGGCGCACCAGCACCAATTCATCATCCGGTACGATTTTTGCCACAATAAATACGGCATCGGCAGAGCCGGGGACCGTCCCGGGAAGTTTACGGCGGCTGACCGCTTCCCAGGAACGTTTCACACCTCCGGCATCGGTGTAGTGAACTTTTTCACTGACCAGAAATCTGCCTTCGGAAATAAGTTCTGTTGAATCAACGTGCGGCTGCATATTTTCTCACTTGATCTCGGTGGCAAATTTTCCCGCCGGTTCTTTTGCCAGCAGTCTGTTTTTATCAGCAAGGAAAGCGGTCAGATGAGGGGTCTGCATGTGAAAATCCAGAGCTGCCTCATTCTGCCACTGCTCATAGATCATGAATTCATCCGGATCACCGGTGGTATGCAGACGGTAACAGATGTTCCCGGCTTCTTTACGGGTCTCAACGGCAAGAGCCTGCAATGCCGCCAGCATTTCAGCACCTTTGCCGGGGGCGGCATTTATGGGGCAGAATAAAGTTATTTCACTCATAATCCTGGGCACCTTGTTATTCAAAGATCAATTCGCCGAATTCATGGGGCATGTGGAAGGCGCATTTTGAAAGTTCCTGCCATGAGAGCCATGCCGGATGAGAGCATTTGTCGGCGCATTTGGTAAAGTTGGCAGTCCACTTCTGTCCGGAGAGTTCCGAATTGATTTTGGAGAATTTTTCAAAAAATTCCACCGGAATGGCAAAACCCAGATACCAGGTTACCGGTTCAGTGATCTCCTCGGTAATATTTTGGGGCAGAGTGTGGTAACGTTCAATGGTGTTCAGATCGGCTTGCGGAACCAGATCGTAGCCGCCGGGTTCACATTTGGTGATATGATAGAGCAGCAGCGTGCCGCCGCAGTTGATCTCGAAGTTGAAATAGCGGTCATCAGTCGCCGGTTTCACGAAAAATTCCACACAACTGTCTTCACAGACCATCTGCTGATCGGCAGTTTTACGGGCGATGACATATTGATCTTTGACCTGAAACAATCCGCAGATACGTTTACCGTCGTGGAGCATTTTGATCTGTACTTCCGGAATGAATCCGGAGGTGTTGCGGTCGGCAAAACTGTAATTGATGTCGGCGATATTGGCATTTGCCCACATCTCAGAGTCCCATCCGGCATTGAGGATGACCGGAACGGCAGATTTTTTTACGGTGTAACTTTTCATGATATTTGATCTCCCGATAGTGATTATTTCAATTCTTTGGCGATACAGGCATTACGGAGCAGACCGGCAATGGTCATTGGACCGACACCGCCGGGAACCGGGGTGATCAGAGAGGCAACTTCTGAAGCTTCTGCAAAATTCACATCCCCGACCAGCCGGTGTTTGCCGAGCTGTTCATCAAAGATCCGGTTGATACCGACGTCAATGACCACCGCACCGGGTTTGATCATATCGCCGCGGACAAATTCCGGTTTGCCGATGGCGGCGACCAGAATATCCGCATCTCTGGTGTAACGGGCAATATCCGGGGTGCCGGAGTGGACAACGGTGACTGTGGCATTGGCTCCGGCGGCTTTCTGCATCAGCAGAGCTGCCATCGGTTTGCCGACGATATTGCTTCTGCCGATGACTACCGCATGTTTGCCTCTGGGGTCGACTCCGGAACGGCGGAGCAGTTCCATAACTCCCCACGGGGTGCAGGGATGGAAGCCTTTTTTCTCACCGATGAGCAGCCTGCCGACATTGCGTTCGGCGAAACAATCGACATCTTTATCCGGGTCGATGGCAAGGATCACTGCCGCTTCATCGACCTGCGGCGGCGGGGGAGATTGGACAAGAATGCCGTCCACAGAATCATCGGCATTGAGTTCAGCGATGACTTTCAATACATCTTCGGTGGTGCTGTCTGCGGGCATATTGATGTGTTTTGATTCGATACCGACTTCCGCACAGGCACGGATCTTGTTGCGGACGTAGACACAGCTGGCCGGATCTTCGCCGACAAGGACGACTGCCAAGCCGACTTTTTTACCTTCTCTGGCGAGTTTTGCCACGATTTCCGCGGTCTCCTGATTGATTTCCCGGGCAATGGCTTTGCCGTCGATGATTTTTGCCGCCATAATAAATATCTCCTTAGACTGCATTGTTGAAATTGATTCCATCATTTCAAAATATACTGCCGTTTGCCGATTAAAACAAGTGCAGAGCCTTGAAAAAAACGTTTCAAAGTATTATTCTATAGAAATGACAAAAATTGAACAACCTGCAGGAATTGAAAAAAATGGCTGAATTGATGGAATATTTAGGTAATGCCGGGGCGGTGGTATTTGTTTTTCTGGCACTGGGTTTTTGTATTTTTTCTCACGAACTGGGACATTTTCTGGCAGGCAAACTTATGGGTTTGCATATAGATGCTTTTTCGCTGGGATTCAAGCCGTTCTGGCGCAAAAAATATAAAGGGGTGGAGTACCGTCTCGGCTGGCTGCCTTTCGGCGGTTATGTGGAGCTGCCCCAGATCGACACCTCTGATGCTGTTCCCAAAAGTGCCGACGGCAGGGAATTGCCCCGCGCTTCAGCATGGGCAAAGATCGTGACCGCTGCTGCCGGACCGATTTTCAACATTATTTCCGGATTGCTCATCGCCTGTATCGTTTGGGCGGCAGGAATTCCGCAGGCTACGCCGGAAATGCGGTCGATCGCCGTTCAGAGTGTACCGGCGGATTCCCCGGAATACCGTGCCGGTTTGCGCCCCGGAGATGTGATCGTCAAACTTAATGGTGAGTCGTTCCATGATACCTGGCAGAAATTCGTGGAAAAAATCCTTTATACCATCGGAAAAGTGGAACTTGAAGTTGTCCGGGACGGCAAAACCGTCACAATTTCTTATGTGCCGCAGGATAATCCGGATGCTCCGGGCAGCAGCGGACGGGAAAAACTGGCGTACCCGTTCTTTTCACCGCTTATTCCCATACAGCTCTATCCTCAGGCGGGTTCTCCTGCTGAAAAAGCCGGGATCAAAGCCGGGGATACAGTCCGGAAAATCAATGGAGCCGGTGTCACCGGTTTTGAAAATTTCATCTCGATGATCGGTTTTTGCAACGGGAACGCCGTTACCATTGAATTGCTCCGTGACGGAAAAGAGGTCACGGTAACATGTGTTCCGGAACTTGCCGGTGACGGCGGAGAACGTTTTCTGGTCGGGATCGAATTCACCCCGGATTCCAATGTGGTCGCCGGAGTGATGCAAGGCGGCAGTGCTGCGCAAAAAGGTATCGGACGCGGAGATGTGATCATCTCTGCCAACGGTAAAAAAATCACTTCCGTAAATGATTTGAATGATGTGGTCAAATCCGGTAAAGGTGCTCCGGTGAAAATGAAAGTACGGCATGCGGATACGGAAATGGATGTTGAACTCATCCCCCGCCGCTTTGCCCCCTATACGATCGGAGTGTCTTTTGCCATGTACGATCACCCCAATCCTCTGGAACAATTCGTTTCAGTATTGGAAATGAGCTGGAAAAGTCTCCGGGGTATTGTCGTTACTGTCGGCAATAAACTTGCCCTGACTGAAAACAGCAGTTCACTCAAGCCGACCCACATGTCCGGGCCGCTGGGTATCGGAGTGGTGCTTTTCAACTCGGTACGGACATCCTGGGCATACGGGGTTTATTTCATCGCCGTGATCTCTTTTGCCCTGGCGATATTCAATCTGCTGCCGCTGCCGGTATTGGACGGCGGACATATCGTTTTCGGTATGATCGAGATCATTTCCGGCAGGCCGTTGCCGGAAAAACTGCAGCGCATTCTCAGCTATGTTTTTATAACTTTGCTCATCATGCTGATGATCTTTGTGACGTTTTCCGATGTACGGCGGATCGTGTGGCAGATAATGGATTCATTCTGAATCTGAAAGGAGAGGAAAAATGCGCCGTTTCACCCGTAATTTTTTTCTCGGCAAAGTCGGTATCGGTTCGGAACACCCGATTTCGGTGCAATCCATGTGCAATACCAAAACTGCAGATACCGCATCCACGCTGAAACAAATATGCACCCTCGCAGAACACGGCTGTGATATAATCCGGGTCTCAGCAGACTCTCCGGAGGATTGTCAGGCATTGGGCGGGATCTGCCGCCGTTCTCCGATACCGGTGATCGCAGATATCCAATTTTCCGGAGAATCTGCCCTTGGAGCCATCCGTTCCGGGGTCGCCGGTATCCGGGTCAATCCCGGCATTATCAGTGATCCGGATCTCATTGGCAGTATTGCCGCCGCAGCCAAAGCCGCCGGAACGGTGATCCGGGTCGGTGCCAATGCCGGAAGTCTCAAACCGCATGAGGTCAATTCCAGGATCCAAATGGGGATGGAGAAGGATGATGCGCTGGCAGATGCTCTGTGCGGTGCGGTTTTGAAACAGTGTGCCGAATTGGAAAAACACGGAGTGACTAATATCAAAGCCGCCTTGAAAAGTTCCAATATTCAGGTCACATTGCAGGCATACCGCAAGTTTGCCGCGATCACGGATTATCCTCTGCATCTGGGATTGACCGAAGCGGGCACGCCCCGTACCGGAGAGATCAAATCCGCCGTATGTATCGGAACTCTGCTCAATGCCGGGATCGGAGATACCGTGCGGGTCAGTCTGACTGCTGATCCGGTACAGGAGGTCGATGCCGCGCTGAAAATCCTTGAAGCGTGCGGCATGCGGCATAATCAGGTCGAGATCATCTCCTGCCCGACTTGCGGCAGAACCGAAATAGATTTGATCGGTCTGGCAGAAAAAGTCGAAAATATGGTGAAACAAATTCAGCGTGCCGGACAGAATATCTGCTGGCGCAAAATAGCCGTTATGGGCTGTCCGGTCAACGGACCTGGAGAGGCGAGAGACGCGGATATCGGTATTGCCGGCAGCCGTAACGGACAATTGATAATTTTCCGCAAAGGAGAAGTTATCGGTGCGTACAGCGAAACAGAGGGTTTTGAACGTTTTTCCCGGATGATTTCAGAGTGACCGGATCGGAATTGGAACAGAAATGATGTTTAAAAAGTTGTGGCTTTTATTTTTTACCTTTGCCAAAATCTCGGCACTGGTCGTCGGCGGCGGTCTGGCGATGCTGCCGGTCATAGAAGAGACTTTTGTCCGCAGAAAAAAGCTGATCACTCAGGAGGAATTGCTGGATGTTATCGCGCTCTGTCAGATGGTGCCGGGGATCATTGCCGCCAATTCGGCGGTGTCCATCGGGATGAAGATCGCCGGAATTGCCGGGGCGGTGGCGGCTCTTACCGGAGCAGTATTGCCCTCATTTCTGGTGATTTTGCTCATTGCGTGGTTTTTTCCCGGATTGTCTCCTGAAAATCCCTACTGGCTGGGGGCGTTTGCCGGTATCCGTGCCGGAGTGACCGGGTTGATTGCCGTAACGGCGTGGAAAACTGCCCGGCGTACTGCGGTCGGTACCGTGGAAGTTCTGGCGATCGCAGCCGTGGTCGCGGCGGCATTATGGGGCGTTTCTCCGGGAATCATCATCATGGTGTCGATCATCGGTGGAATGTTCTGGTTTTTCTGCTCCTGCAAAAGGATCGGCAAACGGCTCTCCGGAGGTGAAAAGTGATTGCAATACATCTGTTTCTGACCTTCTGTAAATTCAGTTTGCTCTGTTTCGGCGGCGGTTATATGCTCATTCCACTGTTGACGGCGGAATTTGTCGGTGAGGGTAAATTGCTGACGGTGGAAAGATTCGGCAATCTGGTCTCGATCTCCCAGCTGACTCCCGGGCCGGTGGGAATAAATACGGCGACATTCACCGGCTTTCTGCAGGGAGGTTTCCGGGGATCGCTGGCGGCAACGGCCGGATTGGTCTTTCCGACTTTGATTTTGGCGGGTTTGGCAATATCTTTTATCAATGCCAACAAAGATAAAAAGTGGCTGCAGGGGATTTTATACGGAGCCCGTCTGGGGGCTGCCGGTCTGATAATTTTTGCAGTGGTGATCTTTGCCCGGATGTCGGTTCTTACCGGTGAACTGCAGTGGGGGAAAGTTCCGCAGATCTCCATAACCGGAATCCTGATAACTGCAATATCGTTTGTACTGACGGCAAAATTCAAATGGAAAACCACCTGGATAATTCTGGTTTCAGGTGCGATCGGAGCGGTGCTGGTGCCGCTGATAGGGTAAATCCCGGATAAATTACAAATCCTGTTGGCATTAAATAAATACGTGTGCTATATTAATTGCGTGTGTGTTTTGATTTTCCGACAGAGTGGAGAAATTTGTTATGTCTGAATATATGTTTTCCGGTATGGATTCTTACGATACTCCGGCAAATCATCCGGTGGCATCCGGTTTTAAGTGGATGCTTCGGAGCCGGTGGTATTTTTATATGCGTAACTTCGGAATATTTGTGCGTACCGGCAAATGCGCCGCCCGGGGGGAATTGGACAAGAAAAACCAGATCCGGTTTTCTTCCGGCAACATCCGGCTGGTCGAAGATTGCGGCGGCACGGTACATTTGCGCGGGTTGAACCATTTGCGTGATCTCAACGGCCAGCCGGCGGTCATTATCGGCAATCACATGAGTCTGTTGGAAACTGCGGCTTTGCATGCGATCATCCGTGAGCATGTGGATTTCTCTTTTGTTATCAAAGAATCTTTGCTGAAAGTACCTTATCTCCGGGATATTCTTATTTCGCTCAATGCCATTCCGGTGGGTCGTACCAATCCACGTGAAGATTTGAAAACTGTCTTGACTGAAGGTAAAAAAATTCTGGAATCCGGACGGTCCATGGTGGTATTTCCGCAATCCACCCGGACGCGTACATTTGAACCGGAACAATTCAACTCCATCGGAGTCAAACTTGCCAAAGCCGCCGGAGTGCCGGTAGTTCCAATGGCGTTGAAAACTGATATATTGGAATGCGGCAAAATAATCCGTGATCTCGGACCGGTTTTCCCGGAACGGGAGGTTCGTTTTGAATTTGGACCGGCGATGGAAATTGAAGGCAACGGTCAGGAACAGCAGAAAAAAATCATTGAATTTATCGGTAACGCCTTTACATCCTGGGAGAATGGGAAAAAGTGATGATGTCCGGAAAAGCCAGCATATTTCGTCTGCTGCTGTGGGTTTTTGCCGCAGCGGTATGCCTGAAGTCTGTTCCGGCACACGCGATCTCCGGTGATATCAAAAAAATTTCCATAAATGATGTCAAGCGTATGCGTGCGGATTCATGGCGGGCGGTTGGCAAGAATCTGATCATTGAAGGCGATGTGTATTTTCCGATCGGACCTTTTGAGATTTACGCGGATCATGTGATCGTCAATACTGAGAGCAAAGATTTTGAAGCTACCGGCAATGTCCGTTTTTTTCATTGGCAGCGGGATAAAGTTCCGGTCACGCTGAATGAACTTGCGGATGTGGAAAAGTACAATAACTCTTTCGTCCATGAAGTTACCTCATCAGTTTCTCCGCTGGGGGAACGTTCTTATCAGGCAGATGTTTCATATCAGCGCGATCAGATAACTGCTGATAAGGTCGTCGGTAATATCAATACCAGTTTTTTCAGTTTTACCAAGCCGACGATACGTTATAATTCATTTCTCTGCCGTGCCGATTCGGCAGAAAGGACTTCAGACGGAGTGGTCGTCCTCAAAAACGGAGAACTTTCCACTTGCAGTTATTTGGAATCCAACAACGCTCACTACTCCATAACTGCTTCAGAGATCCGTCTGACTCCGCATGAGGCACGTTTTTATCAATTCAAACATGCCGATATGGATCCCGGTGACCGCTCTGTTTTGCTGGTCAACGGAGCAGTAAGAATGTATGGTGTGCCGATAATGTGGCTGCCGGTGTTTTACAAGCCTAAAGATGAATCTCCGGGACTTTGCGGTTTTCAGCAGGGACGTTCCGGGGATTGGGGATATTTTGTCCGTTTGTACCGCAGCATACACTTTACTGATGCTCCGGAAATGAAAGCCAGACTGATGTTTGACTGGTATGAAAAACGCGGATTCGGGTATGGTATCAAAGGCAGTATTGCCGCTCCGGAAAGCAATACGGAATTCTTTGCTTACTGGATATATGACAAAGATCCGTTAGAATCGGAAGATTATGATGACTACCGGTTGAAAGTCCGCAATTGGCGCTATGATTTCCGGCTCACCAATATTACTCACATTACGCCCCGGCTGGATTTCAGAGGAGTCTTTGAATATCAGAGTGATCCTTATATCCGGAGAGACTTTTTTGAAAACCGCTATTGGCGCGATCCGCAGCCTGCCACATTTGCGGCATTGGAGCAGCAGTTTGATAATTTCAGTGTATCAGCCATGGCACGTATGCGGGTGAATGATTTCTATACTACGGTGGAGAAACTTCCGGAAGTCCGGATAGATGTACCCAGGCAGGAGATCCTGAATACCGGTTTTTACTACCAGGGTGATTTAAGTGCCGCATACATGCGGATGAAGTGGATAGATTTTGATGAGCCGCCCAGACAAAGAAAAAAAGGCAAGAAACAAAACTGGTCAACGTTGTTGGACTATGAATCATTCCGGCTGGATACCACTCATTTCCTTTACTATCCGGTTGCTACAAAATATTTCACTTTCGTGCCCAGAATCGGTTTTAAAATAACTGCTTATTCAAAGACCAGTAAAGAGGAAGTGGATTCTGAAAACCTCATAACTATGTTTACCGCGGCTGATCCGGAGGGGTTGGGACGGCAAAAATTTGTGAATTATGATGAAAAAGGCGGCGGCAAAGTCCGGCTTGCCGGAGAGCTTGGTTTTGAATTGTCGACCAAGCTGCACAACACCTGGAACAATGTACGCAGTGCATTGTTTGATATTGATGGCATACGTCATGTGATACAGCCGTATGTGAATTATACATTTATTCCCAAACCGACTCTGAGCCGTGACAAAATCATGTTTTTTGATGATATTGACCGGATAGATAAGCAGAACTTTTTCCGGTTGGGTGTCATCAACCGTTTACAGACCCGGGACGGCTCCAACGTATCCACTTTTTTCCGGATGGAGAATTATTGGGATATCCATCTGACCAAAGATGAGGATGGAAATCACTTCGGCAATTTTGGAACGATCATTTCCATGCGGATCCTGAAAGGGTTAACGCTCAATACACAGTTTCTTATCAATGTCGATAATAATACGGAAGTCACCGATACCTATCGGCACGGCAGAAATGTCGGGAAAACCGGTATCGCTCAGTCTTGGTTGAATATGTTTGATTTGTCGATCAAATATTCTCCTGCGACCAATTGGGTATTTGCAGTGGGATACAATATGATCCGTCCTTATGATATCCGCAGTGCTTATTCAATGGGTTCCACGTTGACCCAGATCAACGCGACCAGTTATTTTGACCGTTACTACAATGATGTTGAAGAGTCATTTTTCCTATCTGCAACTATGCCTCTGACTCCGGATCACCGGACACTGGGAAAATTTATCATGACTTATGATGTCCCGGAAGGCAGTATTGATTTCTTCGGATTTATGGTAGTGCGTCAGTTCCACTGCTGGCAGCTGGTTGCATCTGTCGGCATGGAGTATGAATACGAAGATAATGACAAAGTATGGGAGCCGGAATATTCTATTTCGGCAAATCTGACCGGATTGAATCCGGCGATGAATTCAGTACAAAACGGAGTATTGCGCAGTGCCGCAGCACTTTCCAACAGCAAATTTGAATTTTAACAGAAAGTTTTGATAAAATGTTTATTGTGACCGGTGGAGCAGGACTTATCGGCAGTGCGATGATATGGCAGTTGAATCGTGCCGGAACAGATGATATTCTGGTGGTCGACCATCTGGGAAATACCACTGACAAATGGAAAAATCTTGCTCCGTTGAAATTTGATGATTATATGGAAAAGCAGGAGTTCCGGGAGGCATTGCGGGCAGGGAAATTCGCCGGATGCCGGATCGACGGAATCATCCACCTCGGTGCTTGTTCAGCAACTACGGAAAGAGACGCTTCATATCTGATCGACAATAATTTCCGTTATACGGCTGAACTTGCTGAATTTTGTACAGCAAATCATATCCGGATGGTTTACGCTTCCAGTTGTGCCACTTACGGAGACGGTGCCAACGGTTATGCTGATGATGAAAGTTCGCTGGAAAAACTCCGGCCGCTGAACATGTACGGTTACAGCAAGCAGATGTTTGACCTCTGGGCTAAACGGCGTGGAATGCTCAAAAGCATTGCCGGATGTAAATTTTCCAATGTTTACGGTCCCAATGAGGCTCACAAAGGCAACATGCGCAGTGTAGTCATGCGCAGCTGGGAACAGATTACAACTGCCGGTAAAATGCAGCTTTTCAGGTCTTATAAAAAAGAGTATGCCGATGGTGAACAGCTGCGGGACTTCCGGTATGTGAAAGATGCCGTGAAAATGGTGCAGTTCCTCTTTAACAGCGGCGCAGGCGGTATTTATAATATCGGCAGCGGCAAAGCTGAAAGCTGGAATAAACTGGTCAATGCGGCATTTGCCGCACTTGATAAACCGGTGAATATAGAGTATATCGATATGCCGGAATCTCTCCGTGACCGCTATCAATATTACACCATTGCCGAAATCGGCAAATTGCGGGCACTGGGATATGACGCTCCGGTCACGCCGCTGGCAGATGCCGTGAAAGATTATCTGCAGAATTATCTTAATGAAGATAAGCATCTTGGCGATGAATAATCCCGGTATTTTGGAAAATGTCCTCGGTGATGCCGTTGCCGCTTTGCTGGCGATCGATGCCGGTAAAGTGAGTTTGGATGATGTGCTGGATCAGGCAGATCCAGGTTATCGCCGGAGTTTTGAACATCTGCTGCTCAATATTTTCCGTTTCCGCAAAAGCGTGTCAGATCATTGGCGGCAATTTTGCACCCGGGGGCCGGCACCGGAAATCGCGGCATTGCTGGATGCGGCATTGAGTCAGTGTTTGTTTCAGAATTCGGTTGCTTCCCAGTCGGTGGTCAACGTGGCGGTTTCCATGGCGAAAAAAAAGCATGCCGACAAATTTGTCAATGCGGTTTTGCGTAAATCGCTCCGGGAAAAGTGGAGCGTTCCGGACGCGCCGGAAAAACTGCTGCCTGCCGCTGTTTTGAAGCGGTGGAGAAAAATGTTTGCGCCGGAAACGGTTGCGGAACTTGCCGGGCTTTTCATCAGCGAAGCACCTTTTACATTCCGGTTGTGCAAAGATGCTGAATTACCGGCAAATGCTTCTGCTGCGGCTGGTTTCGGCGGATTTCGTTTTGCGGCAGCCAACGGCAGAGATATATTGACTTCGGCGGAGTTTGCAGCAGGGCAATATTATATTCAGGATCCGGCGGCATCACTGGCTGTTTCACTGGCAGTCGATGAGTTGCCGGAGCATCCGAATGTACTGGATCTGTGCGCGGCTCCCGGCGGCAAAGCTTTGATGCTGGCAGAGAGGATCCCTGAAAACGGCACGCTGACTGCGGCTGACCGTTCTGCCAGAAGACAGGAATTGACCCGGGAAAATTTCCGCAAACGGCATCTGCCCGCCCGGATCATCACTGCCCGCCCGGAGGATATCACCGGTAAATATGATCTGGTGCTGGCAGATGTGCCGTGTTCCAACAGCGGAGTGTTCCGCCGCCGTCCGGATGCGTTGTGGCGATTTTCGGAAAAATCTTTGCAGGAGATAATGGCTCTGCAAAATCAAATCATTGTCCGGGCTGCCGGATTGGTTGTTCCGGGGGGAGTGCTTATTTGCAGTTCATGCAGTATTGACACTGACGAAAACGATTCTCTGGTAGACTCAGTGCTGAAAAATCATCCGGATTTTGAATGTGTTTCCAAACACACTTTGCTGCCTGCGGCAGATCATGACGGAGCTTTCGCCGCCAAACTTGTCAGAAAAAGATCTGCCCATTCCTGATACGGGTTTTCAGAATTTGACCGCTGACTTTTCCAACAGGGTATTTTTGTGTCCGGCAAAAGCGGTTTTGCCGCCGGAAAGTTCCATCATGTTCAATTTATCACTGCACCAGCAATTGCGGTCGATAGTGATAAGCAGCATATAGCTGATCTCTCCTGAAACAGTGGTTTTTTCTGCCGTGAGCAGCAGAGCGTCATTACCATCCCAAACACATTTTTCCACTTTCACTTCGGAAAAATTGTGATAGGTCTGCAAAGCACGCCGGATCATGCCGCCCCAGAAATCCAGAGAACTGTCATCCGGAATATCCTGCTGCTGCATTACCAGAAAACAGTCATCGGCAGCCGCGGCAGTGTAGACTCCGCACTTACCGCCGGGAGCATTAATGAAATCTGCCGGGAGCACGGTGTCAAAAAGCGGTTCACTTTCATCCCCGGCAGCAGTGGAACAAAGCGATGTCTGCAGAAATGGATAATAGCGCAAAACCCCGTTGCGGTCACGCGCCGCCGGAGTATGAGTATTCAGATTGATGGTGAATGTGACCAACGCAACTTTATTCTGATTGTTCTGCAGTTGAGCAGTGAGTCTTTCTATTTCAGTGGTGATGCGGTTGAGTTCTTTTTCCACTTTGAGAATATCCTCGACCCGTTGAGCCTGGTCGAGCAGTGCGGTCAGGCGGGTGCGGAGTTTTTTCAGATTATCCAGACGGACATTGAGGTCGGTGATGGTGTCGGTAAGATCTTCGGCATTCATGGCGAAATCGGAAAGTTTACCGGAATTGCTGAGCATTTTAACGAATTCATCCGCTTTGCCGACCGGGATTTTGGCAGTGACAGAGAATTGATTGGATGAAACGACATAACCGCCGGATTTCTGCGCCTGCATTTTTATGAATGCTGCTGCATCGGCAGTATCTTTGACCGTCAGAGTGAAACTGGCGGTGTACGCCATCTGCCGGTTGGCTTCAGCTTCAAAGATCCGGTTCGCAGCCGCAGCAGTTTTGGATTTTTTGCGTAAAAACGGCGCGGACTTGCTTACCGGTGCGGCATCATAACTTTCCGGGCGCGGAACATCATGAGATATCTGGCTGCAGCCGGAAATAAGCACTGCGGTAATTGTCAACAGCGGAAAAAATATATAACTGTTCATCATCACATCTCCTGTTGGATAAAAACACTCTCTTTTGGTGAAAATAGCATGATAACCGCAAAAAGCAAGCGTCCCGGTGAAAAAACAGCGAAGTTTTTTTGATAACGCTTTACAAAACATTAAAAAGGGTGTATTTTAAAAAATGAATAAAATAAGGAAAGATTGGAGTAATGGGTGCTAAAAATTGGAAGCCCGCTGGAAATTTCCAGCCGGGCGACGTTGATTTGATTCAACAGAAGTTCTCGCTGCCGCGTCCGATCGCGGTGTATCTCGCCGCCAGAGGGATCGCTCCCTCGGCAATTCCGGGTTTTCTTGACCCGCGCCTGGCTAATCTGAGTGACCCCTACCGTTTTCCGGGCATCAAAGATGCCTGTGCCAGATTGTGGGAGGCCATCGAAAAACGCGAGCCGATCCTGATTCACGGTGATTATGATACCGACGGCATTACTGCCAGCGCATTGCTGGCACTGGTGCTGCGTCAGAATGGAGCGGTGGTCAACTCTTTCATCCCTCACCGTTTTGATGACGGTTACGGTTTCACTCCTGAATCACTGGACAAAGCTCTGGAGATGTTCGGATCCTGCGGTGTACTGGTCACGGTGGATTGCGGGATAACCAGTTGTGATGCGGTGAAAGCCGCCCGCGATCAGGGTATTGACGTGATCGTCACCGATCACCATGAAGCCGGAGATGAATTGCCGGATGCACTGGCGATCATCAACCCCAAAGTCTATCCGGAACTTGAAGATCTGCAGCTGCTTTCCGGAGCCGGTGCGGCATTCAAACTTTCACATGCTTTCATCAAATACGGCCGGGAAAAGAATATCGGCGGATTTATGACCCGTTTGGAAGAAGTCCTCGATTATGTGGCTCTCGGCACCGTGGCTGATATCGTGCCGCTGCTGGGCGAGAACCGGATTATGGTCAAATACGGTATTGAGGCATTGCGTAAGCAGTTGCGTCCGGGGGTGCGGGCATTGATCGAAAGTTCACATTTACATTCGGAATTGTCCCCCTCTGATATCACCTTCCGTCTGGCTCCGCGGATCAATGCTGCCGGCCGGGTCGGTGATGCCAATGTCGCTTTGCAATTGCTGGAATCAGATTGTATCGTCTCTGCTCACGCCAATGCCGGTTTGCTGGAGAATTACAATCGTGACCGTCAGGAAAAAGAACAGGAGATCTATCAGGATGCCAAAGAACAGATCGAGCGCGGGCTGGCATGGCAGAGTCCATATTCGCTTCTGGTTGCCGGACGCAACTGGCATCAGGGCGTGATCGGTATTGTGGCATCCCGGTTGGCTCGGGATTATAACCGTCCGACGATCGTGTTGACGATACAGGGCGACAATGCCTATGGTTCCGGCCGCAGTATTGCCAATTTGAATCTGGTGGAGGTGCTGACCAAAAGTTCGCATTTGCTGGAGCGTTACGGCGGACACCCCATGGCGGTGGGGATCGGTTTGAAAACTGAAAACATTGCGGCATTCTATGAAGAAATGGACCGGGATATCCGGGCGCAGATAAATCCTGCCGATCTGGAAAGTTTCATCTCCTATGACGGTGAAGCTGATCTTAGCGAAATGACTCCGGAATTTTTCCAATGTCTGGAGAAACTTTCACCTTTCGGACACAGCAATCAGAAACCGGTGTACCGGTTCAATGATCTGAAAGTTGTCCGTTGCGGTTCAGTTGGCGGCGGAGCTCATACCCGAGGTACGGTGGTGAACCGTACCGGTCAGATCGAATTTATCGCTTTCAACCGTCCGGCATCAGAATTTTACGGCCGGGTACTGGATGTGCTGGCGACTCCGCAGTTGAACCGCCGGACACCTGATGCTCCGCCGCAGCTTAATATCATCGACATCCGCGAGATCTATTGATCCTGTGGTAACTCCGGAGGGCTGCCTGCGATGAATATGATTTTTTTGGGAGACGTGGTCGGTAAAGGCGGCCGGAGTGCAGTCAAAAAACTGCTGCCGGAGCTGAAACGCGAATTCAATGCTCAGTTTGCAGTGGTCAATGGTGAAAATGCCGCCGCCGGCAGTGGATTGAGCGGTTCATGTCTGCGGGAACTCTTGGAAGTTGCTGACGTGGTGACTTCCGGAGATCACACTTGGGATCAGAAAGGTTTTGAGAACGAGATCGCCGGTTTTGACCGTTGTATCCGTCCTGCTAATTTTTCCATTCGTCAGCCCGGCAGAGGCTATGGGATTTTCCGCAATCCGCTGGGCGGAGAAGTAGCGGTGATCGTATTGCAGGGCAAAGTTTTTATGCGGGATTCCGCATATTGTCCTTTTGAAACAGTGGAAAAAATCCTGGCATCTTTGCCTAAAACAGTCAAAACCATTTTAGTGGATTTTCACGCCGAAGCGACCAGTGAAAAACTGGCAATGGGTTATTTCCTTGAGGGCAAAGTCACTGCGGTACTCGGTACTCACACCCATGTGCAGACTGCCGATGCCCGGGTATTGCCCGGCGGCACAGCGTATTTGACCGATGCCGGTATGTGCGGTGCTGACCGCAGTGTATTGGGCAGAGAGGTGGATGCGGTATTGAAAAAATTTCATGCCGGTATGCCGGTGCGGCTGCCGGTGGTCGAATCCGGAGCGATCCGGGTCGATGGAGTTGCCATATCCTATGATCAAGCTACCGGCAGAGCTGCCGGGATCACCCCGTTTTCCCGGATCGCAGAGATTTGATGACACCATTTGAATTACGCTCGCATTGTGCGGAAAAATTCCGGATATCCTATCCTGAACAGCTGCCGGTATCCCATCATGCTGCGGCATTGCGGGAGACATGGCAGAAACATCAGTTGATGATCGTTTGCGGAGCCACCGGTTCCGGAAAAACCACTCAGCTCCCCAAAATCGCTTTGGAAATCGGTTGCGGCAGACGCGGCATGATCGGCTGTACCCAGCCCCGGCGGATCGCCGCTGCGGCAATGGCACGGCGTCTGGCGCAGGAATTGGAGTGCGCTTATGGAGCCGGGGTCGGCAGTCAGGTGCGGTTTGACAGTCATACTGCTCCGGAAACGGTTCTGAAATTTATGACTGACGGCATTTTGCTGGCAGAATTACGCAATGATCCATTGTTCCGCAAATATGATTGTCTGATCATTGACGAGGCGCATGAACGCTCCTTGAATATTGATTTTTTGCTGGGTATCATCAAAAATCTGCTGCCCCGCCGCCCGGATTTGAAAGTCGCCATTTCTTCTGCAACATTGGATATTGAAAAATTACGGGAATTTTTCGGAAATGTGCCGGTCATCGAGGTGGAGGGGCGCACATTTCCGGTGGAGGACATTTTTCTGCCGCCGTTTGAAGATGAGGAATTACCGGAACATGTGGCGCGTGCGGTGCAGGAGTTGAGCAGCTTTGATCCCCGGGGCGATATTCTGGTGTTTCTGCCCGGAGAACGGGAGATCCGGGAGTGCAGCGAAATGCTCAACGGCAGACATTTGCGTAATACGGAGATCCTGCCGCTGTTTTCCCGGCTGGGCAGTGCGGAACAACAAAAGGTTTTTCATCCCGGCAGTTTGCGGAGGATCATTTTAAGTACCAACGTTGCGGAAACCTCTCTGACCATTCCCCGGGTGAAATTCTGTATAGATTCCGGTTTGGCACGGATCAGCCGCTACAATCCCCGCAGCCGGATCCAGGAATTGCAGATCGAAATGATCTCGCGGGCATCTGCCGATCAGCGGCGGGGACGGTGCGGACGTACTGCTGACGGTATATGTGTGCATTTATACAGTGAAGAAGAATTGCAGCAGGCTGATGCTCATACAGATTGCGAACTTAAACGTACTTCGCTGGCAGGAGTGATTTTGCAAATGGCGGCACTGAAGCTGCCGGATATTCGCAATTTCCCTTTTATTGATCCGCCGCCGGGCGGGTTGATCCGGGAGGGTTTCCGGACATTGAATGATATCTGTGCGCTTGATCCATCCGGAAAACTTCTGCCGGATGGCAGAATGCTGGCCCGTTTGCCTATTGATCCGCATCTGGGCAGAATGCTGCTGTCGGCATCCCGTTTGAAATGTGTTCCGGAATTATTGATACTGTGCGCCGGATTGTCAGTACCGGAAGTCCGGGAACGCCCGGTGGAGAAACCTCAAAGTGCCGATCAGGCGCATGCCGCCTGGAAAGATGAGCGTTCAGATTATATTGCCATGCTCAATTGCTGGAACGATGCTTTTACCGCCGGGGCGTTTGCCTCCAACGGAGCATTACGGAGATTCTGCCGGAAAAAATTTCTCAACTTCACCCGGATGCGGGAGTGGCGGAATCTGGTCGCAGATCTGGCGGAAGCGATCCGTTACCGGGAAAAAGTCGAACTGGCAGAGGTCGATAATTATGCGGTAGTTCATGAAGCACTGCTGACCGGTATTCCCCGGAATATTGCCCGGTTGGACAAAGAATTGCGTGTATACCGGGGGGTGGACGGGAAAAAGTTTACGATCTTTCCGGGAAGTTTTCTTGCCAAACGGAAAAATCTGCCGGAATGGATCGTTTGCTTTGCACTTATGGAGACCAGCAGAGTTTTCGGCAGAGTGACCGCAGAAATCGATCCGGAGGTGCTGCCGCGGTGTGTGCCGCATTTGTGTGCATGCAGTTACGATCAGGAACACTTTGAAAGTTCCAGCGGTTTCGTCAGGGCGCGGGAAAAAGTTTCGCTGGGATCACTGGTTGTCCATGCCGGACGGAAAGTGGATTTTGCCAAACACAATCCGGCGGCAGCCCGGGAGATATTCATCCGGGAAGGATTACTTGAAGGTGCGGTGCGCGGCGGCGGTAAAGCCGTTGACAAATTCAATACCCTGCGGGAAAAACTGCTTGATTATGAGATCAGAATGCGTAAAGCCGGTTATCTCTACGATGAGGAGCATGCCGCACAACAACTCTTCAACCGGCTTCCGGCGGAAGCGGTTTCAGTGCAGGCGTTGAAAAAGATATTGTCCGGTCATCCGGAGCTGCTGAATTTTGATTGGCACAGTTTTTCGGCATGGGAGGTGGATTTTGAACCGGATGATTATCCGGATGAAGTGGAATTTGCCGGGGTCAAATATCCTCTGCAATATACTTTTGAACCCGGCGAAAAATCTGACGGAGTTATGATCTGCGCTGCGGAAAATGCGGTGAATTTACTGCCGGATACCGCATTATCCTATCCGGTGCCGGGATATTATGCCGATTTTGCAGAAGTAATGCTGCGCTCATTGCCCAAAGATATCCGGCGCAATCTGGGCGGGATCCCCCGGTGTGCGGATGATTTTGCCGCCATGTTGAAATTGGAACCGGCATTGAAAGAGCTGCCGCCATCAGAAGTTCTGGCAGATTTTCTTGCAGAACAAATGGATATTGAGGTCAATCCGCGTATTTTTGACGGTGTGAAAATGCCTGAATATCTGCAAATGAAGCTGGCATTGCTCAACAATTCGGGCAGACTCAAGGAGATTTTGCATGAAATGCCTGCCCGCAACCGGCAAACTGCCCGGCTTTCCGCCGGAATGCCGGGGGCGGATTCCTATCGTGCGTCCGGCTGGCGGGAATGGGATGCCGCGTGCGGAATACTGCCGGAAAAAGTTGAATTGCCGCCGGGGTCGGGACGGTTTTTTTATCCGGCATTGGTCACGGAAAATAACGGTGAAAGTGTCGGCAAAGAGTTGTTTTTGAAATTGCCTGAAGCTGAAAAAATGCACCGTGACGCCGTATTGCACTTATTTATGCTTGGCAATGCCCAACTGGTGAAAATGATCCGCAAAGGAGTGCGTTTTTCCAATGAATTGAATCTGGCAATGCTGGTAAATGCCTCCCGGGATGAGTTTGAAAAATCCCTGCTGCTGGCGGCATTGCGCGAAGCAGTGGAGTGTGATTTCCGGCAGATCCGCAGCAAAAAAGCCTTTGACCAATGGCAGGAAAAAGTCAAAACCGAATTCAGTGCCACCGTAGTTTTTATGCTTGATGAGCTGGAAAAATTTACGGCCGATATTCAGGATATCCGTGCCGCATCCCGCCGTGCCGGTGATGCTGGGGAAGAGATCAGGGAACATCTGGATTGGCTGTTCGCTCCGGGATTTTTGAAACGGCCGGCGGTATGGAGCGATTATAAACGTTACTTGCGGGCATTGAAAATCCGCGCCCGCCGTGCCGCTGATGCTCCGGGTAAAGATCTGCTCAAAGGTGAACCGTTGACGGATTGGATCGAACGTTTCAACGCCGCTTGTGCCGGAGTTGCGGATATTACTGATTCGCCGGGACTTTGCGAATTCTGGGAATTGCTGGAGGAGTGCCGGATCGCGGTTTATGCTCCGGAAGTGAAAACCGCAGTCAAATCTCCCCTCGCCAGAATCGCGGAAGCATGGGAAAAATTGCGTATTTGAACGCATTTCGGGAATGCCGGAACGGTTTTTTGCGAAAAAATCAAACTATTCCCGGGTTGCTCTGATAATACACTTGACTAAGTGCCGGAATTGATGTATATTACATCCCGGTCTCTTGCAGGGGTATTCCCCGGAGAGAGGCTCATTCAGAATGAGTTGAACAGAGAGCTCAAACTGAAAAAATTTGTTAAAATTCAATAATTTACAAATATTTTTTGAGGAAAAGGCGTTATCATGGCTCAGGACAAAAGCATCAAGAAAGTTCTCATTATCGGTTCCGGTCCGATCATCATCGGTCAGGCATGTGAATTTGACTACTCCGGTACGCAGGCATGTAAAGCTCTGCGCGAATGCGGTTATGAGGTGGTTTTGACCAACTCCAACCCGGCAACTATTATGACCGATCCGGGTATGGCGGATCACACTTATATCGAACCGCTGACCAATGACAGTCTGGAACGGATCATTGCCAAAGAGCGTCCCGATGCCCTGCTGCCCAACCTCGGCGGTCAGACCGCTCTCAATCTGGCAATTTCACTTCATGATGCCGGAATTCTCGAAAAATACAACGTCAAGGTCATCGGTGTCGATCTGGAAGCCATCAAACGCGGCGAAGACCGTATCGAATTCAAAAATACCATGAACCGTCTGGGAATCCCGATGGCGAAATCCGAGCCGAGCTATTCCGTTGAAGAAGCTGAAAAAATTGCTTCCGAACTCGGTTATCCGGTGGTGCTCCGTCCTGCTTACACCATGGGCGGTACCGGCGGCGGTATCGTTTACAATGTGGAAGAACTCCGGGAAGTCGTCTCCCGCGGTCTTGCCGCCAGCTTGATCGGTCAGGTGCTGGTCGAAGAATGCGTGTTGGGATGGGAAGAGCTGGAACTGGAAGTCGTCCGCGATGCCAAAGGTCAGAAAATCACCGTCTGTTTCATTGAAAACGTTGACCCCATTGGCGTTCATACCGGCGACAGTTTCTGTGTTGCTCCGATGCTGACCATTGCCAAAGAGGTGCAGGAACAGCTGCAGGATTACAGTTACCGGATCATCGATGCCATCGGCGTGACCGGCGGATGCAATGTCCAGTTTGCCCGCAACCGGGAGGATGGACGGATCATTGTCATTGAGATCAACCCCCGCACCAGCCGTTCCAGTGCGCTGGCTTCCAAAGCCACCGGTTTCCCGATCGCCAAAGTTTCCACGGTGCTTGCCACTGGAATCACTCTTGATGAGATCCCTTACTGGCGCGACGGCAGTCTGGATAAATACACCCCCTCCGGTGATTATGTAGTTGCTAAATTTGCCCGCTGGGCGTTTGAAAAATTCCCGCAGGCCAAAGACGCTCTCGGCACGCAGATGAAAGCGGTCGGCGAGGTCATGAGCATCGGTAAGGATTTCAAAGAAGCTTTCCAGAAAGCGATCCGTTCTCTGGAAATCGGTAAAAGCGGTCCCGGACTTGACCGTAAAATCGAAGCTCTGTCATTGGAAGAATTGCGTCCGCTGGTCTCATCTCCGTCCAGTAAACGTTTCTTCCACCTTTACGAAGCATTCAAAAAAGGTTTGAGTGTGGATGAAGCATTCAAACTGACCAGTATTGCGAAATTTTTCCTCGCGGAGATACAGGAACTTGCCCTTTATGAATTGCAGCTTGCCCGTTACACTTGGATGGGACTGCCGGATGAAATGCTTGTTCAGGCGAAAAAATATGCTTTCTCCGATAAATATCTGGCAAAATTTTTCAATGTTTCTGAAAAAGAGGTCCGGGAACGCCGTATGGCCCTGGGCAGTATCGCCGCATTCTGCCGCGTACCGGTCTCCGGTGTCGCCAATGGTGAAGATTACTATTACTCGACCTACAGCGGTGCCAAAGATGAAGTTCCGGTTTCCGGCAAACGCAAAATCATGATCCTTGGCGGCGGTCCCAACCGGATCGGTCAGGGTATCGAATTTGACTACACCTGTGTTCACGCCGCATTTGCCCTTCGGGATGCCGGCTATGAATCCGTGCTGGTCAACTGCAACCCGGAAACGGTTTCCACCGATTATGATACCAGTGACAAACTCTATTTTGAGCCGCTGACTACTGAAGATGTGCTGGCAATCTACGCCAAAGAACAGCCTGCCGGTGTCATTGTCCAATTCGGCGGTCAGACCCCGTTGAATATCGCTCAGGAATTGAAAGATGCCGGTGTCCACATCGTCGGTACCCAGCCGGAAGGTATCCGGTTGGCTGAAGACCGCGAATATTTCCGGGAACGGATGATCGCGCTCAAGGTCAATCAGCCGGAAAGCGGCATCGCCCGTTCTCTGGATGAAGCTGTTGCTCTGGGCCGTAAGATCGGTTATCCGGTGATGGTGCGTCCTTCATTTGTGTTGGGCGGCCGCGGTATGGCAGTCATTTATGATGAAAAAACTCTGGAGCGTTATGCTGTAGAGGCAATTCAGGTCAGTCCGGAATATCCGATGCTGATCGACCGTTTCCTTGATCACGCCATTGAGTGTGAAGTCGATGCGATTTGTGACGGTGAAGATGTTTATATTCCGGCAGTTATGGAACACGTCGAATTGGCGGGTATCCATTCCGGAGATTCAGCATGCTCCATTCCTCCGGTGACGTTGGCAAAAAAACATCTTGATGTCATTGCTGAAAAAGCGGCGGCGATCGCCCGGGATTTCCGGGTAGTGGGTATTCTCAACGTCCAGTTTGCCGTTTGCGAAGATAAAGTATGGATCATTGAGGCCAATCCCCGCGCTTCCCGTACTGTGCCGATCGTTTCCAAAGTCACCGGTGCGCCGATCGCCCGCATTGCCACCAATTTGATGCTGGGCTCCAAGCTTTCTGAATTCAAATCGCTGCTCCGCAATCCGCCGACCAAATATTTCGGTGTTAAAGAAGCGGTATTTCCCTTCAACATGTTCCCGGAAGTTGACCCGCTGCTCGGTCCGGAGATGCGGGCTACCGGAGAAGTCATGGGCTTGGCACCCACATTCGGTATGGCATATTACAAAGCGCAGCAGGCGGCAGGTTCACAGCTGCCGTTGTCCGGTAAAGTGCTGGTAACTGTCCGCCGCCGAGATCGTGAGGAAATGCTGCCGATCGTCAAAGGATTGGCTGAAATGGGATTTGAATTGATAACCACTGAAGGAACCGGTAAATTCCTCGACGAACATGGTATCAAACACGGCGATGTCTGCAAACTCAATGAAGGCAGACCCAATGTCGCAGATTTGATCCGCAACCGGGAAGTGGCATTGATCATCAACACCCCGATGGACAGATTGAGCAAAATCGATGACAGCTGCATAAGAATGCTGGCGATCCAGTATAAGATACCGTATATGACCACTATGGCGGCCGCCCGTGCCACCGAGACCGGTATCCGCGAAGCACGTCAGGGAGATCCGGTGTTGAAATCACTGCAGGAATATCTGGCTGACTGAATAAAAGCAGATATGATGTAACGGAGAGAAATATTTTGGTATTGGCACTGATTATTATGACGGTATTGCTGACCGCTGCGATTGCAGCGGCAGTTTCTTTCTACCGCAAAACCAGTGAATTACGCATGGATTTGACCGGTGCCGTAATGAGCCGTACTGAAATAGCCAACTTTCTCTCCCGCTTTGCTTCCGGTATAAATTGTGAGGATGGGCTGGATGGCGCGATGCATTCAGCGGCATGTTACATCCGGGAGCAGATCGAAGCCGGCAGTGTGGCTATCTACGGGGTTTCCGGTGATAAATTAACGGCGTTGGGAGTTTGCGGAAATTTTCCGCTGCTGACCAATAGCAGTGCCGGTTATTCCGGTACCCGGCAGACACTTGAAGAATTACGCAACCATCCGCTGAGTGTAGGCAGTGGATTTCTGGGCAAAGTTGTGGAAGGCCGCCGCAGTGTGCTGGTGCCGCTTGCCAGTGTGGACAACCGCTTTGATAATATTCCCAATGGAGATGAATTGGGCAGTGTCATGGCAACTCCGATGGTAAAAGACGGAGTGGTATGCGGCGTTATCTGTGCTGTCGGCAACCGGATGTTGGAAGGTACACCGTTTTCCGATATGCAATACAACCGTTTCCGTTCACTGGCACCGCAGGTATTGATGGTTCTGCAGCTGGTGCAGGTGTATGCCGAGATCAACCGCCGGGAACGGATCGATCAGGAATTGGCGTTTGTCCGGCAGTTTCAGAATTCATTGCTGCCTCCTGCGGCATTGATGCTCGGAGACTTTTCGGTTTGCGCCCGTACCACCAGTGCCAAAGAGGTCAACGGTGACTTTTACGACATGGTGCAGATAGATGAAAACCGGCTGCTGGTGATGATCGGTGATGCCTGCGGTAAAGGTATGCCGGCGTGTATTCTGGCTTCCATGACCCGCAGTTTTGCGCGGGCACTGGCATCTGAATTTACCACATTATCCAAATTTCTGCGTGATGTCAATTATAATTTGAACCGGGATTCTGATGATGACCGTTTTATTACGATGGGCTGTTGTCTGATCGACCGCCGCGGCGGTCTGGTCGAATTCGGCAGAGCCGGACACACCGATATGATAATGCATGTGCATGGACACTTGCGGCGGTTGTCTCCCCGGGGGACGGCGTTGGGGATGCTGCCGGATGAAGATGCTGAATTTGACACGATATGTCTGGCAGTGGATCATGGTTCAAGTTTGATGCTTTATTCGGATGGATTGAGTGAAGCACTTAATCATGAACGGGAGGAATTCGGTGCGGAAAGATTGGTCAATGCATTCCATGTTGCCTGTGATCACCGGGATACTCCATCGGGGGTCATTGATGAAGTTATGGCTGCGGTTCACGAATTTGAGTATGAGCAGAATGACGATCAGACAATCGTGCTGATCCGCAGAGATTGATAATATGAGACGCAGTGAAAAAAATCCTTTATTGTTCAAAAACGGCAATCCTGCCGCTCCGGGACTAATGGAGCAACTGAGTTTTGTTTACAGTTGCGTTAAACCATTTATTTGGAGAGCGATCGCGGTTATAGCGGTCGTTTTGCTGATTTGGGCGGCAAGTTGTATTTCTCCCATGCTGCAGCAGAATTTGGTTGATTCATTTAATAATTTCGACAAACGCGGTGTACTTATTTACGGTATATTGACTGCGGTGACATTGCTGATATGGCGCGGTGGAGATACACTGTGGGGGTTGCTGGCTTCTCTGTTGAATGTTCAGATGGGCGCGCATTTGAAAAAGATTTTTTTCCGGCATTTGCTGAAACTTCCGCTGGGAGTCATTGAATCCGGCGGTGCCGGTTATTTGGGGCAGCGATTGCATTTGGATATTGAGATCGTGACTTCGTTTATTTGCGGAGGACTGCTCAGTTTGTTTTTGAATTTTATGAAACTGTGCGGTGCGGTAGTGCTGTTGAGCAGCTATGATGCGGGAATGATGTTGTCAAGTGCTCCGGTATTGCTGATATTTTTCATTCTGGTATGGGTTTTCCGGCGGCGGCAGTATAATTTGAGCATGCGGATCAATGAAGCGGCTGCAGAATACCGTCGGAATATGCAAAATTCGCTTGACCGGATGACACTGTTCAAGAGCCGTTCCGGAGAAAGGCTGGTCGACCGCCGGGTCAACCGCAATTTGGAACGTGTGACTATGCTCCGGCTGTCTAGAATCCGTTGGGAGCGTTTTTATACACTGTCCTTGCAGATTGTTCCGGCAGTGTGGTTTGCGATGGTGTGGTGTTATGGTGCGCTGCAGGTGCTGGATCGGGCTCCGGATTGGACATTGGGGAAATTGTGGGCGGTAAGCGGTTATATGCTGTTGATATTCATGCCGGGAAAAATGTTTTTTGCCGGATTGCTTGCCAAACGCAATTCAGATGCTGCGCTGGCGAGATTGCTTGAACTTAAAACGATGTTGCCGGAGGAGAGCAATGTCAAGGGCAAAATCAATAAACGTGCCTCCGGTGGTTCGGTCGAATTTGATAATATTTCCTTTGCTTATCCCGGCGGTAAAAAAGTTTTCAATAATTTCTCACTGTCACTTGCCGATGGGGAACATATCGGTATTTGCGGTCCTTCCGGCGGCGGCAAAAGCACCCTGGGGGCATTATTGCTACGGCTGTATGATGTGTCGATGGGAGAAATTCGCCTGAATGGCAAAAAATTGACCGATTATTCGTTGAATGCGCTGCGTCAGTCGGTGGGGTATATAGGACAATCCACTGAATTATTTTATGCCAGCGTGCGGGAAAATCTCTCTCATGGCGGCGGTTACAGTGATGCCCGTATCATTGATGTCTTGCGGCGGACGGGATTGGGAGAACGATTGGATGAGAATCCTGAATTGCTTGATTTGCAGATCCGTGAGGACGGCAGTAATTTTTCTGCAGGAGAGCGTTTGAAATTGGCGTTGGCGCGTGAATTGTTGAGAGACACCAAAGTTCTGGTGCTGGATGAAGCGACATCCATGCTGGATGCAGAAAGCGAAAAAAAAGTTTTTGAATTGCTGCGCGGCGAATGGAAAGACCGGACAGTAATTTTCATTTCCCACCGTGATTTTGCTTCCGGTACGATGGACAGGATCGTAAAAATCGGCATAAAAGGTTGACAAACTCCGGCAGATGTGGATATACCGCATTGCAGCAGAAGCATATACCGGCGGGCAGCTGGTTGTTGAGCTGCAGAAAGGAGTTTCACTTTGATGGATAGAATTACAGAGTCATGCAGTTGTCACTGCGGAAGTTACCGGGCTGAATTTGCCGGGAATGATTTGGGAATGCTGGTCGTACCTCCGGAGATCAGGGCGGATTATGAATCGGTAAAATTTTCGGTTCAGATGGCAAATTCAGCGTCCGGCTATGACCGGGTCAGCAATAATGCCCGTTTATTCGGCGAGATCAAATTGAGTTTGGCGGTTCGGGCTGAATTGTGGCAGTTTCTGGAATCGCAGGAATGGAACAGCGGGGAACTGGTGCTGTCTCCGGTTGGCTTATCCCAATGTGCGTTTCTGCGTTTTCCTTTGGCTGAATTGCTGCCGCGTTGGGAGTTTGAGCCGGCTGGAACCGGCAGTCATGTGATTTGTCTGCATTGGCAATTAAAAGCTGATTCTGCGGGCAAATTGTTTTACACGGCTTGAAAAATCTTCCAAGTGCATATATATTATGTATATAACATTGAGAAATGATTTTTCGGGGGCGATTAGCTCAGTTGGTTAGAGCGTTTGCTTTACACGCAAAATGTCGGGGGTTCGAGTCCCTCATCGCCCACCATTTTTGCCTGCGGCAAAAATGGTGAATGAAGCCTGAAAAGGCTTCGCTTCATGCACCGAAGGTGCGCTTCATGGCACGCAGTGCCGCTTCATACGCCGTCAGGCGTGCTTCATAAAAACGCCTTTTCAGATG
>JAFVRD010000047.1 GCA_017504435.1 Lentisphaeria bacterium
CATACACCGTTTTTTGCAAAGGGGCGCTCACGCCGCCCCCCTTGCATCCCCCCAGCGGCGGCATAAGCCGCTTTTGGTTACGGGTTTGTCCGCGCTTTATGGCGTTTGCTCTGCGTTGACTCAATGTGATGAAATCCTGCGCCCTCTTCCCCCTTTTCTGAGGAAAGAGGGACTTGTCTTTCATCACGGCTTGCCGCACCCGGGGAAGTTTCCCCGTTCCCATCTGCAAAACGCTCCGCGTTTCGCTCTCCAACCGGGAGACTGCTCCGCATGGCATGAACACAGACGTTTTTAACGGCACATCCGCATGGAATTCCGGTGTTTTAGGGACATTCTCCCGCCAATGCCCGGTATCTTAAATCTCCAAAATCACTGTCAGCGGACCATTGAATACAAACGGAATGAGCAGTATCCTGTAACAGGAGCATAAAAAAACTCCGGCAAGAGCATTGTCCTGCCGGAGTTTGAATTCTTTGAAGCAGAAATTATTTTGCTTCGGAAACCGCAACGGCAACGGCGACAGAAGCACCGACCATCGGGTTGTTACCCATACCGATCAGACCCATCATCTCGACGTGGGCGGGAACGCTGGAAGAACCTGCGAACTGGGCATCGCCATGCATACGTCCCATTGTATCGGTCATGCCGTAGCTGGCGGGACCGGCAGCCATGTTATCCGGGTGCAAAGTACGTCCGGTACCGCCGCCGGAAGCAACGCTGAAGTATTTGCGGCCGTGTTCGATGGCCCATTTCTTATAGGTTCCGGCGACCGGATGCTGGAAACGGGTCGGGTTGGTGGAGTTACCGGTGATGGAAACGTCAACACCTTCTTTGATCATAATGGCAACACCTTCGCTGACATCATCGGCGCCGTAGCATTTGACTGCGGCTTTCGGACCGTTGGAAAAAGCTTTTTCCTCCACGATCTTGAGATCGCCGGTGTAATAATCGTATTCAGTTTCCACAAAAGTAAAACCATTGATACGGCTGATGATATAAGCGGCATCTTTGCCGAGACCGTTCAGAATGACCCGGAGGGGTTCTTTGCGGACTTTATTGGCAGTTTTGGCGATACCGATAGCACCTTCGGCGGCGGCGAAAGATTCGTGACCGGCGAGGAAGCAGAAGCATTTGGTTTCTTCGCGGAGCAGCATCGCGGCAAGATTGCCGTGACCGATACCGACTTCGCGACTGTCAGCAACAGAACCTGGAATGCAGAAAGCCTGCAGACCGAGTCCGATTTTTTCAGCAGCTTCTGCAGCATCTTTTGCGCCCTGTTTGATAGCGATAGCGGCACCGAGGGTGTATGCCCAGACTGCGTTTTCAAATGCGATAGGCTGGACTCCGCGGACGATCGCTTCCACATCAACGCCTTTAGCGAGGCAGAGATCGCGGGCGGCTTCCAAACTTTCAATGCCGTATTCTTTCAACGCCTTTTCGATTTTGGCGATCCGGCGTTCGTAACCTTCAAATTTCACACTCATGGTCGTGAACTCCTTAAATTATTCTTTGCGCGGATCAATGGTTTTAACGGCTTCATCAAAACGGCCATAGGTTTTGACGTTTTTCTCGAAAGCTTCTCCGGGGCAAACACCGTTGCGGATGGCTTCCATCATTTTGCCGAGATGAACAAATTTGTAACCGATGATCTCATCGTTTGCATCCAGACCGATCTCCAGAACATAGCCTTCTGCCATTTCCAGATAGCGGGGACCTTTTTCGGCGGTGGAGAACATGGTACCGACCTGCGAACGCAGACCTTTGCCCAAGTCTTCCAACCCGGCACCGATGGGCAGACCGTTTTCGCTGAATGCGGTCTGAGTACGGCCGTAGACGATCTGTTTGAACAATTCGCGCATAGCGACGTTGATAGCATCGCAGACCAAGTCACTGTTGAGAGCTTCCAGAATGGTTTTGCCGGGCAGGATCTCAGAAGCCATAGCGGCACTGTGGGTCATACCGGAGCAGCCGAGAGTTTCAACCAGAGCTTCCTGAATGACACCGTCTTTGACGTTGAGTGTCAATTTGCAGCAGCCCTGCTGGGGGGCGCACCAACCGATACCGTGGGTCAAACCGGAAATATCGGAAATCTGTTTGGATTTCACCCATTTGCCCTCTTCGGGAATGGGGGCCGGACCGTGTTTGACGCCTTTGGCGACACGGCACATCTGCTCGACTTCATGCGAGCACTGATACGGACAACTCATTTTTGTTTCTCCATGTGTTTTAGGGTTGACAAAAAACTACACACTCAATACTGCATAATATAGCACAAATAAAAAATTTTTCACCCTCTTTCCGGCAAAAAAAATGAATTTTCCGGTAAAAAAACGGTTTCGGCAACCGGGCTTACAAATTTCCGGTGAGATTGCAGGAACAGTTGCATTTATCCTATCCGGTCATTATGGCCATTCAGTTGTTATCAACAGCGATTTACCGGATTTTATGGCAAAAGGATTTCACTTGATTTTTTGTTTGCGAGGTTCCTGGTTTCGTGGCTGATGGCGGAGTATCCGGCAGAAGCGGGGCGTTCAGTTACCAAACAGGAACAGCGCAGGCCGCCGTTATTTCCGGTTCGGAATTTGGACAAAAAAAATGGTGCGCCCGCACGGACTCGAACCGTGGACCCAGTGATTAAGAGTCACTTGCTCTACCGACTGAGCTACGGGCGCACATGTATAACGCACACTGATTTTCTATAATATAGCCGCTTTTTTAATTTTGTCAAGTGTACAGACTTGCTTTTTTCCGGAGTGAAGTGTATCTTATCTGACATGAAAAGGAACATTTTTTTTATTTTTATACCGGTAATAATCCACTCTGTTCTCTGTGGTTGCGGCAAAACACCTCCGGAACGGATAGAGTCAGTATGCCGGATCCCTTTGGGAGAAAAATCTGAATTCAAAGTGGAAAAACGGGCGCGATACGGGATTTTCGGCAAGCATGAAGTATTGCTGGAAACACACTGTACGCCGCTGAGTTTTTTGATTTGGAAAGTGGATATGATCTTTACTGACATCTCTGCCGGAGAAGTATACGATGCGCTCCGGGAGAGCTGGCAGACAAGTTTCACTTCCGGTCAGAATTGCTGTGAATTGCCCGGTTCAACCGTAAAAATAACCCCGGATTATACCCATGGTCCCTCTGCATTGAAAGTAAGTGTAACCGACCGTAAGGCAGCCGCGATTTACCAAACGGAAAATTCCTCTCCGCAGGCAGAAAAAAATCGCAAATTATATTCCTGTCAACGCGATATTGCATTGATCGAAGAGGCATTGGAGCATTTTTTCACCGACACGGAAATGTATCCGCGGGTTTTGCCTGAATTGAGAGAAAATATTTTACTCCGTCCCAAATGGGACGGTCCGTATCTGGACAATATCCCCGCTGATCCGTGGGGAAAAAAATTTCATTACCGGACAGCGGCAGATGGTAAAAGTTACGAACTTTACAGCCGTGGCGAAAATGGCACAGATAAAATACGTTAAGCAGTTGCGTTATCGGCCGGAGAGTGTTATATTATATGCAGTGTGCTGTTGGCGTTTTTATTTGTCCTTTGCATCAAGGACAGCATGTATGTAAAACACAGATTTTTCAGAGGTGAAAAATGAAATTGTTTCTGACCGGGATGGCAATCCTTATTGCCGGATATTTCCTCTACGGACAAACGGTAAAAAAAATTCTGGCACCGGATGACCGGCAGACCCCTGCCGAAAAAAACAATGACGGTGTGGATTTCATGATTTTACCGAATTGGAAAAATATGCTGATCCAGTTATTGAATATTGCCGGGATCGGTCCGGTCATCGGAGTGATCATCGGTATCCGCTTCGGTGAAATCGTATTTATCATCATCCCGGCGGGGTGTCTGCTTATGGGAGCTGTACATGATTTCGTGGCAGGAATGATGTCCATGCGTCACAACGGAGCCAATCTGCCGGAACTGGTCAGATTGACGACAGGGAAACATGTATACCGGATATTTTCAGTATTTCTGAGTATTGCGCTGCTGCTGGTGGTGGCGGTATTCATCAACATTCCCGCGACTCTGAGCACGACTCTGGTAAACATTCCGCATGAATTTCTTATTATGGTCGGTGTGATATTCGTGTATTACATCTGTGCAACGATGTTTCCGGTAGACAAAATCATCGGCAGGATCTATCCGGTATTCGGCGGATTGCTGCTGCTCGGTACCGGAGCATTGCTGATAGCATTGCTGTGGAACGCATACCGGAACCCCGGCTTGCTTACTGAAAGTGCCGCATTCCAAGCCGGCAAATTCACTGCTGCAAAAAATATGCCGCTGATCCCGATGCTGTTCGTAACGATCGCATGCGGTATAATTTCCGGATTTCATGCGACACAATCACCGATCGTGGCGCGGACTATCAAATCCGAAAAACAGGCATTCGGGGTATTTTTCGGCATGATGGTACTCGAAGGAGCGATCGCCATGATCTGGTCAGCCGGCGCATTGGCGATTTACAACATGTTCCCGGAACTTATCGGCACCAATCCCAATGGAGTGCTGGTCAAAATAACCCAGACATTTTTGCACAGCAATATCTCCACTGTAGTGATACTCAGCGTGATAATTCTGGCCATAACCAGCGGTGATACCGCGATGCGAAGTTTACGGCTGAGTCTGGCAGAAATGTTCCATGTGGATCAAAAACCGATCTCCAAACGTCTGCTGATGGTACTGCCGCTGATCGTATTGACTGCCGGATTACTGGTCTGGAGCAATGCGGATCAAGCCAGCTTTGCCAAATTATGGACATATTTTGCCTGGAGCAATCAGGTGATCGCAGTCTTTGCGCTGTTGGCAGGATCGATATATCTTTTCTCACTGAAACGTCCTGCATTTATCACAGTCATGCCGGGAATGTTCATCACATTTGTCGTAACCAGTTATATTCTCTGGATATCTCCCGCACACGGCGGTCCGGTCGGGTTGGGTTTGGATATTGAATACGCATACATCATTGCCGGATTCATCTCGCTGGTGGTATTCGCCTGGGCGAAACTGCGGGGAGAATCAATAACTATGAATAAGTAAACGCCATGCAGAACGACGATAGAATAAATTATAATTTTGCGTCACGGTATCAGGATTTAAAAAAACTCCCCCGCCGCTGGTTCCCTTTGTGGACACTGGATGGGTATATTTTCCGTGAATTCATGATCAAATATGCCATTTTGCTGACCGTATTTGTACTGCTGTTTGTATTAAGTGATGTTTATCGTGATATCAGTGACTTTCTGGATGCCCATGCCTCGTGGCGGGACATCGTAACCTATTTGCTCTACCGTTTACCGGGCAATATCCGTTTCATTCTGCCGATTTCCATGCTGTTGGGCTGCATGTGGACAATGGCGACATTCGGAAAAAATCTGGAAGTTACCGCGATGCGGGCATCCGGAGTATCCCTGTTCCGCTGCGGCGGAGCGATATTTGCTGTCGGTATTGCAGTGACTGCGGTCAACATCTATTTCAATGAAATATTGATACCTAAAACGTCGGTGGAAGCAGACCGGCTGTTTGATCTTGCTGCAGATAAGCGGCGACATGCAAAATCGCTGCTTACCTACAAAAGCAATGACGGCAAACGCCGGTGGATGTTTCAGTTATTTGTCACCGGGGAAAATCAGAAAAATGTGATCTTGAAAACTGTGTGGGATGAAAATCTCATGAAAATCCTGCTTTCCCAACCCGGCACTCCGGAATTTGAAGCGGCGGCAAAAAACATTCTCGGCCTCCGTTACGCCAATTTACCGGAGCTTAAATACGAAAAAGAGCGTTATGATGCGGTTTACCGGACGCTCGCCGGAAGGAAAGTGGATTTCAATATTGATGAAGCATACTTTGACCGGGAAAGTCAGGAATGGGTCTTTGTTTCCGGAAAATTTGTCAGTTATGACCGGATCGAGGAAACAATATTCACAGCCTCCCGCGGTACGATGATGCTGCACAATGATCTGCCTTTCAAAGAACTGCGTATCCCGAAATCCATTATTACGGAAGAACCCGAAGATATTCTCAACGCAGTACAGGAAAAAGATAATCTGTCAACTCCGGTCATATGGGACATCCTGAGAAAAAATCCCAATATGCCGGAACGGGCAAAATGTATTTATCAAACCGTATTTTTCTACCGCATCGCATTCCCGTGGAGCTGTTTTCTGGCAGTATTCCTGGGAATCCCGTTGGCCACGAAAAACGAACGTACCGGCAGCATGCTGGCGATCATTTCTGCAATTGCTCTGATCGTGATCTACATCGTCGTGGCAGAAATATTCCTGATGCTGGGCAAAAGCGGGACGCTCAATCCGGTGCTGTGCGGTCTGGCACCTACGATCGCATTTATTGCCGCCGGGGCGTGGAAGATCCTCAATGACCGTAATTGAAAGATCCTGCAGCGATGGAATTATTTGATACCCATTTTCACTTTGACGGCGAAACTGAATTTGAAGCGTACATGGCACAAATCCGCGCGGATCTGGAGTTGACCGCGCCAACATTCAACGTTCCGCTGTCGAAATTATATATGCTCTGTGCCGGAGGCAGCTGGACAGGCAGCAAACGCGCCATGGAGTTTGCCGGAAAAATTGAAAACGGATATTTTTCTGCCGGTGTCCATCCCCACGATGCGGAAGAGTACCGGCAGCAGGGCGGAGACTTCTCAATATTCCGTAATGAAAAAAAACTTCTGGCAATAGGAGAGATCGGACTGGATTATTTTTATGATCTTTCCGACCGGAATATTCAGCAGGACGTCCTGCAGGAATTTCTGGATCTGGCATTGGCATGGAATTTACCGGCAATGCTGCATCTGCGGGATAAAGACAACGTTTTTGACGCCTACAGCGATGCGTTGAATATGCTTGAACCATTCAGCCGCGCCGGAGGCAGATTTGTGATCCATTGTTATGCCGGAAATGAACAATTCGCGGAAAAATTTCTGGATTTGGGAGGATATTTCGGAGTAACCGGATTGTATACATTCAAAGCTGCAGACAATATCCGTTCCGTCATTGCCCGGCTCCCGGCAGAACGGTTGCTTACTGAAACCGATTCTCCCTATCTGGCTCCGGTACCGTACCGTGGACGCACCAACACCCCCGGAATGGTGGGACTGGTTGCCGCCCGTCTGGGCAGTGATCTGAATATGACTCCGGAAGCTGCCGCAGATTTTTTCACTGCCAACGGGAAACGTTTTTACGGGATCTGAAGGAGAATCGCCTGACATGATAAATTTATTTGAAGCTTTGTTGAGTGCCGTGTGGTATACCGCCGGAGCCGTACTGTTTTTCCGTATGACTCCCGAACGTATTCCCGGTGCAGAAAAATTGTGCCGCAGTAAACTTCTCGGCATAATATTGACATTACCTGCCGCATTGCAATGTGTACCGCTGGCAATACCGGTATCGCCGGGATTTCTGCTGCCGTGGCTGCTGCCTGCGGCAGTTATTCTGCCGGTATTGTGCTGGTATTTCATTGACTTTTATGCCGCACGCGGATTTGCTTTGTGGATGATCGTCAGCGCATACGGCATGATCCATACCGCATTTGACCATCATATTCCAGGCAGGCAGGCGGTGATCGTGCTGCTGTGGCTGGCAGGAATAGCGGGGATGTGGATATCTGCAAAACCGTACTTGCTGCGGGATTTATTCAGAAAATCTGCTGAAAACAGAATGATTCGCGGCATTTGTGCATATTCATTACTTGTGCTGGCGGTCATTTCACTTTGTATTGCATTAATGATAAAAATTTAAGGATTGCGTATCATGAAATCATATTTCCGTCCGGAGATCGATGCCATTGCCGGTTATGTTCCCGGAGAACAACCGAAAATGCCCGGTCTTATCAAACTCAATACCAACGAAAACCCCTATCCCCCCTCGCCGGAAACCGCCAAAGTGCTGCATAATTTTGACATTGACCGGTTGCGCCGTTACCCGGACCCGACTGCGGACAAACTGCGGGATCTGTTCGCCGCTGATCTGGGACTGAAACGGGAAAATATCATTGCCGGGAACGGTTCAGATGATCTGCTGACGATGATTTTCCGGGCGTTCACAGCTCCGGAACTTCCGGTGGCAGTTTTTGAACCGAGTTATTCACTTTATCCGGTTCTTGCAGCGATGCAGGGGGCACCGGTATACCGTATTGAACTTGACCGCAATGATTTCTCTTATCCGGCAGATGCAGTCAAACAGGCCAAAGATGCCAACTTACTTATTGTCACCCGTCCCAATGCACCGACCGGCAACTGCGTTCCGAAAGAATTGGTACGGCAATATTGTGCGGAATTTGACGGGATCGTGCTGATCGATGAGGCATACAGCGATTTCGCACCGGATAATTGTGCGGAACTGGCAACTGAATTCGATAATGTGCTGGTTATGCGGACATTTTCCAAAGGAGTATCCATGGCGGGTATCCGTCTCGGTTACGCATTCGGCAATCCGGATTTGATCTCCGGTTTGATGAAATTGAAAGACTCCTACAATCTGGATATGCTCACCCAGGAGGTCGCCGCCGCCAACTACGCGGACAAAAACTACCGGCAGGAGTGCTTGAAAAAAATCCTTGCTGAAAGAGAACGTCTGACTGCAGAATTATCCAACCGCGGCTTTGCCATAATTCCTTCCCAAGCCAATTTCCTCTTTGCCGCACCGCCGGATGGAGATGGTGCCGGATGTTTTGCCCATTTGCGTGAAAATGCGGTTATTGTGCGATATTTTCCCGGTGAAGTCACCGGCAAATATCTTCGTATCACTATCGGAACTCCGGCAGAGAATGACCGTCTGCTGGAAGTAATCACCTCAAAATATCCATGTTTGAATTGATGCTTAAATCTCTGCTGTTTACGCTTCTGTTGTTTGCCGCGCCGGCATCAGCAGATGTTTTGCGTATCGGCGATGCCACCAATGGCGCGCCCTTGCGGCAGATCCAATTCCATGCGATGGAACTGGCGTTGTCCGGCGGTCATGATATTTCCATGAAACGTTTTGCTCCGTCTGATGCCGTAAATGCATTGAAAAAAAATGCGGTAGATCTTCTGATCATAGAGAAACGTTTTTTGAAAGATATTCCGTCCGGATTTCAGCAATTTCCATATGCGGCAGAGGCATTATGTCTGTATGTCCACAGTGACAATCCGGTCGGTTCGATTTCACCGCAGGAAATCACCGATATCCTGACTTCCGTCCGTCCGCGCTGGAGCAGTTATACCCGGCTATCCTCCGCCGACATCCAGCGGATCATGCTCAAGCCGGGAACATCCGGAATCAAGTTGCTCCGGAGATCATTCGGAGAATTGATCCCTGACCGGGAGATCATGCAGGTAAGCAATATCGAGGGACTGTTCATATTTATAAACAATCCTGCCGCGCTCGGTTTCGCGCCGTTCTATCCGGATTACCCCAGGGAAATTGCACTGCTCCCGGTAAATAACATTGCTCCGTCCACTCAAACGTTGAAAACCGGTACTTATCCGCTGACCCGGCAATATGTGCTGCTCTGTGCCGGACAACCGTCCGGAATACTCTTGAGATTTATCAATACACTGCGTTCTCTGGATGAACGCCGTAAATTGCCTGAATACGGGATGATTCCGCTTTGGGAGGTGACACCATGAAAAAACAGCGCAAACAGAGGTTAAGACGGCTTGCTGAAAGATTACTGGAACGCAAACGCCGGAAACATGCCGGAGAAATCAATGGTATTATCCGCATTACCACTGCCGGATTCGGTTTTATCACTCCTGACGACGGAGAAAATACTCCCGCAGATGAAATATTTGTACCGGCAAAATTCACTGCCGATGCGTTGGACGGCGACCGGGTGCGGGTCAGTATCCTGCCTCCGCGCAAAGGACATCCGGAAGATCTGGAACACAATGACGTGGGCAGGGTCGAGGAAGTTATTGAACGAAGCCGCACCGGATTTGTCGGCGAATTGCTTGCCGGTTCGGTGGTGCGCCCGCTTAATTCCCGGCTGCCGGATGATGTCGTGCTTCACGGAGCAAGACACGGAGCCAAACGCGGGGATTGGGTCAAAGTCAAATACGATTTTTCCACCGGCATGCTCAGCGGTACGATTGCGGGAATAATCGGCAGAGCCGGGGAAATTTCCGCCGATTTGGATGCGGTCATGGCAGAATATGATCTGCAGGCTCCCTACAGTGAAAAGGATGATCTTGAATCCGCAGCGATCGAACCCCGGATAATTCCAAGAACAGATTGCCGCAATTTGACGGTGGTCACGATCGACCCCGGAGATGCCAAAGATTTTGATGATGCGCTCTCTGTTGAGATAAATCCGGACGGCACTTACGATCTGGGAGTACATATTGCCGATGTGGCAGCATATATCGCGCCTAAAAGTAAGTTTGACAATGCTGCCGCCCTCCGTTCATTCAGTTGTTATCTGCCCGGCCGCACTCTGCCGATGCTGCCGCCGTCATTGACAAAAAAAATCAGCATGGTACAAAACAGTGATTCACTGGCGCACTCGGTATTTCTCACGGTGTCATCCGCGGGAGAAGTTATCGGCAGCCGCCGCTGTCATACATTGATAAAAGTACGGCAGCGTTTTGATTACGATGAAGTTCAAAAATTTCTGGATAGCGGCAAAGCTCCGGACAGTTGGGATAAAGAGTGTATTCCGACGGTACAAAAACTTGCTGAAGTCGTGCGTGCCATGCGGAAATACCGTGCCGATCATGAATGTTTTATCGAATTGCCCCTGCCGGAAGTACGGATCATTTGCGATGAAAAAAGCAATCAGATCACCGGATTGGAAAAACGGTTTTCCCGGGAATCCGAACAACTGGTTGAAGAGTGCATGCTGGCGGCGAATCAGGCGGTCGGCAATGAATTGCGGCAAAAAAACATTGCCGGGATTTACCGTATCCACCCCATTCCGGAGCCGGAAAAAACCATGGAATTTTCCGACTTGATGCACGAGAGTTTCAATTTGCCGGTGGGAGATATATCTGATCGGGAGACCTGCCGGAGATTTATTGAATCATTGCCGGATGACGGAAAAAAAGAGGTTATTTTGAATCTGCTTTTGCGCTCATTGCCCCGGGCATCATACAGTGTACGCGGAGATGTGCATTTCGCATTAGGCAAGACATTTTATGCACATTTCACCAGTCCGATCCGCCGTTATCCGGATTTGACAGTCCACCAGCAATTATGGAACTTTGACCAGAAAATCCGTACCCGCAGCGGTAAAACGCTGGAAAAAATCGCTGCCTGGGCAGGAGAACAGGAAGCAACTGTCGATGAAGCGTGTTACGCGGCGGCAGACCGGCTCAAATTGCGGCTGTTGAAAGATGAATTGGAAAATCATCCGGAACGGCTGTATGACGGGATCGTGGTCAAAGTCATGGCGGCGGGATTGCAGGTCGAGGTGAATGAATTCGGTTTATACGGTTTCGTTGACCGGGAACGGCTGCGTCCGGTCCGGAGCTTGAATATGCGGCACGGCGATCCCCGTAAATCAGAATGGAAGATCGGCGATTATATCTGTCTGCGGCTGGTCGGTATTGATTTTGCCCGGGGCAGTGCGAAATTTATGCCGGCACGTTGAAAACAGGATTTTGAATTTATGAAACAGAGCTTCAGTGCCAGAAACATCAGCATATTCCGATCGTGGAATTTCATAGATAAGGATATTGAAACGGAGTTGACCCGTCTGGAAACTGCCGGAGCATTGACCATTGACGGGGACCTGCCGCTGTTGTGGGCAACTAAAAGTAAATTTGTGTTGCTGCTGGAATTATCAGGCAGACGGGCGATATTCAAAAAATACCGGAAAAAATGGCCGTTTTTCCGTGCCTTGTGGCAACTCTCCCCCACCGCAAGGGAAGCGTTGAATTATTCCCGCATTGCCGCATTGGGCATCCCGGTACCGGAGCTGCTCGGAGTTGGCGAAACGCGCCGGAACGGTAAATTGACCGGCTGTTTTCTACTCACCGGATATGTGGAAAATTCCATTGACGGCAGAAGCTACATGACTGACCGCAATTTTACTGAACTCAGGGAAGAATTCGTCGAATTCACCCGTGGGCATTTGGCATTGCTTGCCAAACTGCACGATGCCGGCTACTGGCACAAAGGTTTTCACACCGGGAATTTATTGGCAGTCCGGCAGCGAAATGAGCCTTTGAAGTTATTCTGGATCGATGTTGCCACCTGCCGCAAAACCGGATTTTTTGGTAAATTCACCAAAATCACTGCCGATTTGACGGCATATTTTCGTTGCACCGATTTCACTGCCGATGAACGTGCCGGATTTATCCGGGATTATCTTGCCGCCCGGAAAACCATCGCTCCGGCACCGGAAAAACTCATTGCTGCGGTAGAAAAAAAGCTGCTTCGCACCGGCAAGGCAAAATTATTTGCGCCGGTAATTATACCGCCTTCAAAAACGACTTGACAAAAACTTCTGCAATGATTATATTATCTGCCGGGGCGGGAAGACAACTTCCCGGATGCAACTGATATAACATTGGAGAAAAAAATGAAATTTGCACAATCTTTTCTGATTCTGCTGTCTGCAATTGTGTTCATTCTCACGTCAGATGCCGGAGATATTTTTGTCTCTCTGGCTACCGGAAAAAATAAAAATCCCGGTACCAAAGAAGCTCCTTACAAAAATTTATGGAAAGCATTGAATGTCGCCAAAACCGGTGATGTCATCCATGTTGCTGAAGGCAATTACCCCGGCAGAATGAAATGCGGCTGGTTCAAAATGGAAAAACCGGTCTCTATTTTCGGCGGATATTCTGCAGATTTCACGAAACGTGACCCGCTGAAATTTAAGACCATGTTTCAACCCGAAAACAAAAATAATGACAAAAAAGGCGGCTCTCTCGGACTGCTGCATATTGAGTTTGAAAAATCGCCCATGAAAGCTCCCAAAGGGTTCAATATTGTCATTGACGGTTTGATTTTTGATGATGGATTCGCCTCAAGTTACCATGCGGTAAAAGGTAAACCTGCCGGATTTGATACCGGCATGTGGCTGGAAGGACCGGCAAAAAATAAAGCTGACAAATTTCCCAGCGCCAACCGTTATTCCATTTATTCTGCGACTGCCTCCCGCGGTGAAGGCAATATCACCATCCGCAACTGTACCTTTGTCAACGGTTCAAATTATGCGATCAATCTCAATTGGTACAAGGGTGACGTCGCCATTGTCAACAACGTTTTCTGCAACAACCGGATGCTGTCGGTCAATGTGACCTGTTCCAACGGCAGCGGCACGATCAACTGGGAGTGTGCCAATAATACGATTTTATTCACCTGGAGCAGACTTAATGACCTTGCCGATATGGGATTTGCCATCCGCAACAATACCAACTGTAATGCCAATATCCACCATAATATCATCGGTTTGAATGTACTGACCGGATATGATAATACCAAAGGCGATCCGAAACGCAAAAAAACCAAACTTGATCACAATATCTTTTTCCTCAACCGCGAATCCGATGTTCAGATCACCATGTCCCCGTCGGTGGTCAAAGTCCGGGTGGATTCATTTGAAGATCTGGAAGAAGTTGACGGCATTGAATCCATTGACAGCAATATCGACCTCCAAGATCCTGCCGTTTTCAAGGGCAGGATCAACGCGCAATATCTCAATGCCTTCCTGTCCATGAAATATACTGAAAAAACCAAACTTGATCCCGGTAAATGCAACGCGTTACGCAGTGTTCTCGGTCTGCCGCTTCAAGGCACGATCACTACGACCTGCGATATGTATGCCAACCGCTATCCACAGGAAGATGCGTTGAAACTTTTTGGTGCGGTTGTCCAATATGGCGCGCAAATGCCCCGGTAAGTGATGCGAATGAAAAATCAGATCTGATTCAACACATAATTTCTATAAAACGGAGTTAAATTATGAATATCAATTTCCAAGCAGTCGCAGAACATTGCATTGATATCGTCAAAAATCAATACTTTTGCTTTGACGGCAGAGTCGGTTTCAAATCATACTGGACATATATGATCCCGGTACTGATCATCAGCTGCATACCGTTTATCGGACAATTTATCGCCATTGTACTTCTCTGTCCGACACTGGGCATGAATGCCCGCCGGCTGCATGATACCGGAAAATCCGGATGGTTCCAGCTGATAATGCTGATTCCGGTAATCGGGTTATTGGCAGTGCTGTGGCTCTGTATGCAAAACGCAGACCCCGCAGATAATCAATATGGAACCGCGAATAATGATAAATAAAATAAAATTTCTTACCGCATTTACAGCAGGATGCATCCTTACCGGATGCACCTGTGTGAATACTCATGTACCGGGACGTCATATCGATCATGGTCCGGTTCCGGATGGCACGGATGTTTTTTTCTGCAATCTGGATTACATTCTCTTTCCACCGCCTCCGCCGCCAGTCGTTGTAACTCCGGCTCCGGTCGTAGTGGTCGAATCTGCTCCAGTAGTGATTCCTCCGCCGCCTCCGCCGCCTCCGCCGCCAGTCGTTGTAACTCCGGCTCCGGCAGTAGTTGCCGCACCACCGGCTCCAGTCGTGATCGTTGAACAAAACCCGGTCGTAGTGGTCGAATCTGCTCCGGTAGTAATCCATAAATCTACTCGCGATAAACATCGCCATAAAAAACCCGAAAATAAACACCGTGAGAAACATAAATCTGCACGTCCGGTAACTGTTTCAAAACCGCCGCGAAAACCGGAAACAAAGCAGCCACCGCGGAAACCAGTGGTTCGACAGCAAGTACGGAAATCTGTGGTTCAGCAACCACCGCGAAAATCGGAAACAAAGCAGCCGCCGCAGAAACCAGTGGTTCGACAGCAAGTACGGAAATCTGTGGTTCAGCAACCACCGCGAAAACCAATGGTTCAGCAGCAAGTACGGAAACCAGTGGTTCAGCAACCGGCACAAAAAACAGCGGTTCAGCAGCAGGTACGCAAACCGGCAGTTCGTTCTCAAAGTGCTCAAACTCCGGAACAGCTGCGATTGCAGCTGCAGCGCCAACGCCGCTGAGATAATCCGGTAAATATGTTGGCAGTATTATTGGAACACATTGGGAAATCCCTGCTTTTCGGAGCAGCTCCACTGTTGGCACTGCTCACGATCGGAATTGCGGTACATTACCGGCGCACAGATACCGCGCCGGAATGTATCGCGTTCTTTTTATTCTATCCGGGCTGGTTTATTTTTGCATTTATAATCCCGCTTCCATGGTACGGTTCGGGATATTTTTTGCAGGTTGTTTTATTCCATCTTCTGGGGGTGCTCCCCTTTCTGTATCTTTACTGCAAAGCCCGCCCGGCATCAGACAAAGAACTTACCCGTATCGCGATCACAGGATTCAGCGCAATCATTTGTGCTGTAAGCGGTGAAATCCTCTGGATGCTCGCCTGATCGCGGCTCCGGCGATATCCAAACGACTCTGCACTAATAGAAAAAACGCACAATATCCGGGCATAAGATCCATTCGCCGCAGCGTAATCAGCAACGAATTCATAAATACCGGAAACTTCCAATTTTCAGCTAACAGCGGTAAATAATAAATCCCGATCAACGCCCTGCTAAAACGTTCCAAATACCGATTTGTAATCTCCATAATCCGATCAATTTTATCCATTATAAAACCTCCAAAATACAAATTTTTCAGCGTAAAAACGCCTGTCAGATTTATATTATGTTCAAAATATATGGGTTATTGTCAAGTATGATGAGGCTAAAAAATAACAAATCTGTCAGCAGTCCTCCTGTAACAAATTATTTGTCTCTCCGGGGAGACAAAAAACGAAAGTCTTTATTTTTTCAAAAGTATACTTGCAAAAGATATAACAGATGCTATATTTACTATGAAGGTATGAAATCATGGAGAATAGCCGATGTCTACGTTTGAAAATATCGCTGAAGAATTGAAAAAGCTGCGCCAGCAGCAGGGGTGGTCACAGGAAGACCTTGCCCGAAAGATCGGAGTCAGTTTCGCCACCGTCAACCGCTGGGAAAACGGCAAAACCAAACCGTCAAAAATGGCACAAAGCCTGATAAAGAAAATTTCAGGAGATACAAAATGATTACTGTTGCCAATTTGCGTGAAACTATTAAAATTCTGGGCTTTATAGAGCAATCTGCGGATACTTATCAGAAGTCTTTCGGAGATTTACTTGGCTGTTCAATAACTGTTGACTTCAAAGCTGAAACGATTATTTACCCCAGTGATCTCCGAGTCAATGAAAAAGAGACTTGCAACTTTAGTGATAACGAAAACTTCGTTGTGCTTGAATGTATAACCAGACTTTTAGATAAAGGTTATCGTGCAGAGCATATTGAAATTGAAAAGCGTTGGACCTTGGGGCACGATGTTAAAGGGGGCAGAGCAGATATTTGCGTTTATGATGAATCCGGCAAAGAGATGCTGCTGATTGTTGAGTGTAAGAAAAGCGATGAGTATTACCGATATAAAAAAGTTCTGGAGGCAGACGGCGGACAACTTTTCTCGTACTGGCAACAAGAGGGACACACAAAATGGCTGGCGTTGTATGCCTCCGATCTCAAAGACGGAAAAGTTGTTTACGAAAATAATATTATCAACTGTTCCGATGACAGCAACCTTATTCTGCTTGCAGAAAAAGACGATACCATTAAACTCTACAAAAACGCCGGTACCGTTGAGGAAAAATTTGAAGTATGGTCAGAAACTTACAACAAAGATTACTGTCAGGATATTATCTTTGGTGCGGATACCGTTGCTTATCAGATCGGCGTAAAACCCTTACGCAAAAAAGACCTTCGAGATTTCACTCCTGATGATAAAATAGTCAACCGCTTTGAAGAAATCCTGCGGCATAACAACGTATCTGACAAAGAAAATGCCTTTAACCGTCTGGTGGCTCTTTTTATCTGCAAACTGGTTGATGAAATCGGCAAAGATGATGATGCCGAGTTGGAGTTCCAGTATAAAAAAGGCATAGATACTTACGAAACTTTGCAAGACAGGCTGCAGAAACTGCATCAAAAGGGCATGAATGACTTTATGAAAGAAAAGATCTTTTATGTTCCCAACGATTACGCTGAAAATCTGGTGCAGCAGTATTCCGGACAGAAACGCAAAGCGATGATTGAGGAATTGCAGAATACCATCCGGATTCTCAAATTCTACACCAATAACGACTTTTCTTTTAAAGATGTTCACAACGAGGAGCTTTTCTACCAGAACGGCAAAGTCGTGGTGGAAGTTGTTCAGCTTTTTGAAAAGTACCGCATTGTTTATCCCTCCAAACACCAGTTTTTGGGCGATTTGTTTGAACAGCTTTTGAATAAGGGTTTTAAGCAGAACGAAGGACAATTTTTTACGCCGATGCCGATAACCCGCTTTATCTGGGATTCACTGCCGCTGGATAATATTATCAGCAATGCGGGCAAATATACGCTGCCGAAAATTATTGACTATGCTTGTGGAGCGGGTCATTTTCTGACGGAAGCTGTTGAAGCTGTAAACGCAGCTCTGATACGCCATAATCAAACCGATCTTGCCAAAGATAACGGCTGGGTGGAAAAAAATATTTATGGTATTGAAAAAGATTACCGTCTGGCACGAGTTTCAAAGATTTCACTCTTTATGAATGGCGCAGGTTACGGCAATATTATCTTTGGTGACGGACTTGACAACTATCCGGAAAAACAGATTGAATCTGGAACCTTTGATATTCTGGTTGCCAACCCGCCGTATGCAGTTAAAGCATTCAAGGCACATTTCAAGCCTAAAAACAACTCTTTGGAGCTGCTGAAAAATATCACCAATGATGGTTCTGAAATCGAGGTGCTTTTTGTTGAACGCATTGCCCAGTTGCTTAAGCCGGAAGGTATTGCGGCAGTGATTCTGCCCGCATCTATTTTGAGTAACTCCAGCAGCAGTTATATTTCAGCCAGAGAAAATCTGTTAGAAAATTTCCAAGTTCACGCCATTGCTCAATTTGGCAGTAAAACTTTTGGGGCGACTGGAACCAATACCATTGTGCTGTTTTTGGAAAAATACAGCGAACCGCCCAAACGCAAAGAGTTGGTTATTGACAGCGTAGCGGCTATTCAAAGCGGCAAAGATTTGACCGATTGGGAAGACAAAGAAATTTTGCGGCAGTACCTTGCAAAAATTGAAGTTACGGAAGATGACTACCGGTTGCTGCTTTCCAAACAGAAATTGCCTGATCATTGGAAAGATCACGCATATTTCGGACAGTTTGTCAAAGAGTTTATAAACTCAACAGAAGTAAAGAACAAACAAAAACAGCAGTCTTTCAAAAAGTTGTCGCAAGATAAACAGAATGAGTGGCTGCAAGAACATTTTTATCAGTTTGTTTTTGAGCGGGAACAGGATAAAATCAAATACTTTGCTTTGATCTATAAGCAGAGAACATTAGTGGTGACTTCTCCGGCTGGCAACGATGAGCAAAAAGAGTTTCTCGGCTATGATTGGAGCAACCGCAAAGGTGCTGAAGGTATTCAAATCCACTCTCCCGGCGGCAAACTTTATAACGATGCAGACCGGACAGCAGACCATACTGTTTCTGCCAATATCCGTAACGCTTTTGCGGAACTGCACACCCCATCTGCAGAACTGGAAAAATATCTTGCGTGGTATCGCTTGCAGGATATGATCGACTTTTCCAGAGTTGAATTCAACAAAGAAATTCAAACAGCGTTGAAGAATATTGAAAGTGTAAAATACAATTATCCCATGGTAAAACTTGGAGATAATGAGCTTTTTCAGATATCTATAGGACAACGAGTTTTGAATTCTGAATTAATTGAAAATGGTGCATTGCCGGTATATAGTGCCAATGTTAAAGAACCATTTGGATACATTAACAAAGAATTGTTAAAAGATTTTTCGATGCCGTCTATTCTTTGGGGAATTGATGGAGATTGGATGACTAATTACATAGCTGCTGAAATACCATTTTATCCGACAGACCATTGTGGCGTAATCAGAGTAGTGTCAACAAAAGTTCTGCCGTATTATGTTGCATTAATTTTGGGTATTGTCGGTAAGCGATATGCATTTTCTCGACACAACAGAGCATCGACAGAACGGATAAAGTCAGTTTCAATTCCTCTGCCGCCTGTAGATATTCAGCAGCAGATTGTTTCAGATTGCGAAAAAGTCGATGCCGAATGTGCGAGTGCAAGTAAACTAATCGCCGTTCTCGATACAAAAATTGCAAATATTTACGATAGCATTAAAGATGCTCATTTTGTTGAACTGAATAAATATGTTCTTTTCAATATTTCAAAATCAGAAGTATACGATATTGCAGATGATACACTGGTGTCATTTGTGGATATGGCATCTGTCAGTAACAAAGGATTTATAACAAGTTCACAAGATAAAAATCTTGGCAGTATCCGTAAAGGTGGATTTACATATTTCCGAGAAAATGACATTATTATTGCCAAAATTACGCCCTGTATGGAAAACGGAAAATGTGCATTGGCAACAGGACTGAAAAATGGCATAGGTTTTGGCAGCACAGAATTTCATACTATCAGATGTGGGGATAAAATACTCCCGAAATATTTATTTGGCTTCCTTAATCGAGAGCAAATACGGCAACAAGCAGCTAAAGTAATGACTGGATCAAGTGGTCACCGCCGCGTTCCTGTATCTTTTTATGAGCAACTTTTAATTCCAATGATTGATAAAAAAGAACAGCAGCGAATAGTTGATCAAGTTCAAAAACTTGAACAGCAGATAGATGCTGCTCAAAAAGTTCTTGATTCCGCATTCGCCAGCAAACAGGCAATCCTGGATAAATATTTGCAGTAGGAGTAAGAAAAGAAATACTATGAGTTCTGCTAATATTTCATTACATAAAATTACGAAGCAAGACCTTTTTCATGAACCAGAACCTTATGACTCATGGAAAGATTTTATTACTGCGATAATGGAACATCGTCTTGACTTCGGAGTAAAATTGTGGCGAGGACAAGGTAATTCAGCATGGGGATTAGAATCATCATATTGGAGAAATCACAAGAAAAACTATCGTAAAGGACAAAGATTTTCCACATTTATTTCTGATATACACTGGGCTTATGATAATCTTCGGAGAAATACTTTTTCCGAAAGAGATTATATTTCAAATCATTTGTCATTGCCCTTGCCAAATGATCCTAAAAATTATGCATTAGAATTGGACAAATTTGAGTACGAGTTTGCCAAATTTAATCAACAAAGCAATGATAATATTAATTTTGGGGTTGCATTAGATTACAGTTGTAATTTTGCCATGGATTTACGCCATTGGGCATGGGGGCAGCATTACGGAGTAAAATCACCATTACTGGATTGGACTATTCGCCCATTATTAGCATTGTATTTTGCTTGCGAAGGATATAAAGAAAAGGATCAAGATGGAAATAATGTTGATATGATATCGGTTTACGCCCTTAATCCATCATTATTGGTCAAATTGAACACTCATTCACTCAATGGATTAGATAAGATTAAGGATGAAGTAACGCAAGAACATATCGACGAATTCATTGATAAAACATGTACTTTTTTTGATGGAACAATATTCTCAAAAGATAATCTAAAATCTGAAATTAAAGTGGGACAACCAGAGATTTTTTTCAAATACTATCAGATCGTCAGAGATGCTATGAAATTAAAGTTGATATTAGAGTGCAGTGACAAAAATCAACGGCAAATAACTCAAAATGGCGTGTTTTCTTATGCTCCTCGTTTGATGACTATTGAAGAGTGGTGTGAACGCTATCTGGCAACTTTTACAGAACCTGATTTTGATTTGTTTGATAATCTGCTATCTTATACGCGTTCCGAGCCACCTGAGAAATCTTTAATCAAAAAATACAATATTAAATTTTCTATATCCGAACGTAAAGACTGTTTGGCATTTCTGGATTCAGCTAATATCAATGCCAAAACAGTATATCCGGATTTTCAAGGACTCAGTAAATATATGGATGAGTTGGAAGAAATAAGATGGTTTTGACAAAAATGCCAAAATGGCAGAAAGAAATATATCTTAAGGCACACCAATGACTAAAATATCAATCAGATTTTTTAATGACCGGGAAGTTCGGGCGATTTGGGATGAAACAACTTCCCAATGCTTCTTTGCTGCCGTCGATTCCGCAATGCCCTTGTCCGTGCCAACTATCGCAACTATGCCCGCAACATCGAGCCTGAATTTGAACATTTGGAGAAGTTCTTTCGCAATCTCCTGCTGGGCGAAACCAACGAACTCAAAAATCGTTATCTGATTATTTCAGCCCCGGAAGAGTTCACCCCACAAGCTGACCCCACAAGTACGCGGCAAGTACCCCGCAAGTTGATTCCGGAAGATACCTTTTGTCAGAAACTCATTTCGGCAATCGGCAACGATCCCTGTTCTGTCAAGACTATGATGGAGCAGTTGAAGCTATCTGACCGGAAAAACTTTTTGAGTAACTACCTCAATCCGGCGATCAAAGATGGCTTTGTGCGTTTGCTCTACCCTGACAGTCCACGCCACCCACGGCAGAAGTACCTTCTGACGGTGAAAGGACTTGCCGCATTTCAGGAACTTCAGAATTGAAACTTGACAATTAGTGAGTTATTCGGGGTTGCCGGACGACTTATTAAATATCAATCATCTAATTTTACCTATATATTACCTTTACAATAACACTTCATTTTTGCACCTCTGACATGGTAGAGGGGCTTTTCCCGCAAATGTGGGCAAATTGTGGGATATTTGTGGAGCAAAGCCAATCCTTCCAC
>JAFVRD010000011.1 GCA_017504435.1 Lentisphaeria bacterium
TAGTGTTCAAAAGCAATAGATTTTTCTTCTGATTCAAAGGCAATGTATGTTTCAACTTTCCACGGACGGAATTTTGCAGTATGAGGCACATCGCCTTTGTTATGTTTTTTCAAACGTTCCCATAAATCAGCTGTATGACCGATATAACGCTGCTCAGGATGTTCAATACTGCGTAAAATATAGGTGTAAAACATTGTCCGTGGCTTCTGTTGAACGGTTGTCGCAATTCGCAGTCGCACAGCCCTCCGCCGCTCTCTGAGCTATGGAGGGCATCCTTTGCACGCTCCGTTGCACTCCGCTTTTTTTTGCATGCGCAAAAAAAATCTACGCATGGCATTCCTGACGGCCTGCCATCCGTAGCTTTAGCGAAGGATGGTGGGCGTAGTAGAACTCGAATCTACGACCTCCACGATGTCAACGTGGCGCTCTAACCAACTGAGCTATACGCCCGAAAGCATGTCAAATGTTATTCACATCATGTTGCCTAATATATCACCTGTCCGGAAGATTTGCAAGTTGATTTTTGAAAAAATTTATCTTTTTTTTGTGTTTTGATTAAAATTTTGTAAAATCCAATATATTTATGCTTCCCTAAATAAAATGATTTCAGGTGAGAAACAAAAAAAACAACTTTTTTTTATATGCTTTGCTTGCAATATTTTTTTATGGAAGTATATTGAGAAACATACAAGATATAGTGGGGGATATTGGATAATATTCTATATATTGTGTTTGGAGGCAGGACGGATAAAGCTGCCAAAAAACGTTGTAAAATCTGTTTTTTGTGGTAAAAAATATGCGTTTGGGGTTGCAGAAACTGACATTGCTGGATTATCCCGGAGTTGTCGCCTGTACGGTTTTTACCGGCGGCTGCAATTTCCGTTGTCCGTTTTGCCACAATGCGTCTCTGGTTGCTTCCGGTGATGCAGGGTTGATTTCAAAAAATGAAGTGCTGGATTTTTTGCGCCGGCGTGCAGGAATTTTGGATGGGGTTTGTATTACCGGAGGTGAACCGTTGCTCCATGCAGAAACTCTGGACTTGGCGACGGAAATAAAGACTCTCGGTTACAAACTGAAATTGGATACCAATGGATCTTTCCCGGAGCGTTTGGAAAAAGCAATAAATGCAGGCTTGGTCGATTATGTGGCGATGGATATCAAAAATTCGCCGGCCAAATATGGTATGACTGCCGGAAATGAATCTGTTTTGCCGCAAGTAGAGCGCAGTGTAGAGTTGTTGAAAAACTGCAGGGTGCCGTTTGAATTCCGCACCACTGTGACCGGTAATCTGCATGAAAAATCCGATTTTACTGCCATCGGTCAATGGCTGCAGGACGTTCCGAAATATTTCATTCAGCCTTTTTTGGCATCGGATGAGGTATTGGTTCCTTCCGGAGATTATCCGGTTTCTCAGGAGCAGTTGGAGGATTTTTTGACCGAAGTCAGAAAGTTTATTCCGGGCGCAGAGATCCGCGGGCACTGAAAATGGTTTATGTCAGTAAGGTATTTAAGTGAAACAATGTGAAAAAAGAAATGTAAAAGGAGGTAGGGAATGTATCAGGTACAAAAACGAAACGGCAAAAATATAGAGTTTGATCTTAAAAAGATCTCTGATGCCGTGAAAATGGCGTTTGAAGCGCAGGAAAAACAGTATAATCAATCAATAATTGATTTTATTGCACTCAAGGTAACGGCCGATTTTGAACCGAAAATCAAAGAAGGTCTGATTGCTGTTGAAGATATTCAGGACAGTGTGGAATCCGTGTTGGTGCAGGCCGGATATGCGGATGTTGCCAAAGCATATATCCTTTATCGCCGTCAGCGCGAAAAATTGCGTAATACCCAGTCAACGATTCTGGACTTCAAAAAGACCGTTGATGATTATGTGAAAATCAATGACTGGCGCGTGAAAGAGAATTCCACGGTCACTTACTCTGTCGGCGGTTTGATCCTTTCCAACAGCGGAGCGATTACCGCTAATTACTGGCTTTCTGAAATTTATGATGATGAAATCGGAAATGCCCATCGCAACGCAGACATCCATTTGCATGACTTGTCCATGCTTACCGGTTACTGTGCCGGCTGGTCTTTGAAACAGTTGATCAAAGAAGGTCTCGGCGGTGTTCCCGGCAAGATCACTTCCGCTCCGGCATCTCATCTCGCCACGCTCTGCAACCAGATGGTGAACTTCCTTGGCATTATGCAGAATGAATGGGCAGGTGCTCAGGCATTCAGCAGTTTTGACACCTATCTGGCTCCGTTTGTCAAAGTTGACAATTTGGATTATAAACAGGTTAAAAAATGTATTGAATCGTTTATTTTCGGGGTCAATACTCCTTCCCGCTGGGGTACTCAGGCTCCGTTCTCCAATATCACTTTGGATTGGACTGTCCCCGCTGACCTTGCTGAATTGAATTGTATTGTCGGCGGCAAAGAGATGGATTTCAAATACAAAGACTGCAAAAAAGAGATGGATATGATTAACCGGGCTTTCATCGAAACGATGATCGAGGGTGACGCTCAGGGACGTGGTTTCCAGTATCCGATTCCGACTTATTCCATCACCCGCGACTTTGACTGGAGTGAAACGGAAAACAATAAGCTGCTTTTTGAAATGACCAGTAAATATGGTACCCCGTATTTCTCAAACTATGTCAACAGCGATATGGAACCCAGTGATATCCGTTCAATGTGCTGCCGTCTGCGTCTGGATTTGCGCGAACTCCGCAAAAAGTCCGGCGGTTACTTCGGCAGTGGAGAGAGCACCGGTTCCATCGGTGTGGTAACTATCAACATGCCGCGTATCGCCTATCTTGCCAAAGATGAAGCGGATTTCTATGCCCGTCTGGATCACATGATGGATATTTCCGCCCGCAGTTTGAAAATCAAACGTGAAGTCATTTCTAAATTGTTGGAAGAAGGTCTTTATCCCTACACCCGGCGTTATCTGGGCAGATTTGACAATCATTTTTCCACCATTGGTCTGGTTGGTATGAATGAGGTCTGTCTCAATGCCAAATGGATAGGCAAAGATCTTACTGATCCGGTCGCTCAGAAATTCACTCAGGATGTGCTTAATCACATGCGTGAACGGCTCAGCGATTATCAGGAGCAGTACGGGGATCTTTATAACTTGGAAGCCACTCCTGCCGAATCCACCAGCTTCCGGTTGGCGAAACATGATAAAAAACGTTTTGGTGACATTGTTACTGCCGGTGATGCAGATAATGCTCCGTACTACACCAACAGTTCACATCTGCCGGTAAGTTTTACGGATGATATTTTTGCCGCGTTGGATATTCAGGACAATTTGCAGACTCTCTACACCAGTGGTACGGTTTTCCACGCTTTCCTTGGTGAAAAACTGCCGGATTGGAAAGCTGCCGCAAATCTGGTTCGCAAGATCGCAGAAAACTACAGATTGCCCTATTATACCATGTCTCCGACTTATTCGATTTGTCAGAATCACGGTTATATCGCCGGAGAGGCGTTCAAGTGTCCGTCATGCGGTGGGCGTACTGAGGTCTACAGCCGTATCACCGGTTATTACCGTCCGGTACAGAACTGGAACGACGGCAAGAGTCAGGAATACAAAGAGCGCAAAGTATATAATGCCTCTGCAGCTCTCAAACGTGAATTTGTCAATGCTCACATCAGCGGGGTCGGAGCCGTGGATTGCTGCAATGAAGCGGTTTCATCTACTGAGGCAAAGGTGACATTGTTTACCACTACCACCTGTCCGAATTGTAAAATCGCCAAGACATTCCTGGACAAAGCGAATATTGCTTATGATGTAGTTGTTTCCGATCAGGAGCCCGATAAAGCTATTGCCATGGACATCCGTCAGGCACCTACACTGGTTATTGAAAAAGAAGGTAAAGTGGAAAAATATTCCAATCTTTCCGACATCCGCCGTTTTATTGACCAACAGTAAAAAGTCAATATAAAAACGGGCTGTTGCTTACCTTTTTTGAGGTTTGGCAACAGCCCGTTTGTTATACCGTTGTGATATTATTCATTCAGTAATTCCAGCAGTTTGGGAACGGCACTTTCAAAATCGACACCGTACCAATTGTGATTTTCATAGGCGACGGTCTTCCGGATGGATTCAACGGTGAATTCCACTGCTGTCCGCAATGACTTTTGCAGAGTTTGACCGTGCATCATCGCTGCGAAACAGGCACTGGCAAAGACGTCACCGGTACCGTGAAAAGATACCGGCAGATGCTCACTGTAATATTCGCAATATTCATCTTTTTTACTGTCATACGCCATGACGCCGCATTTGCCGGGTTCGGGAGAGACACCGGTCAATGCCGCTACCGGTGCGCCGAGATCGCAGAGGCGTTTCAACAAAAGTTTGATATCTTCAATGGAATATTGATCTTCCTGGTATTTTTCGCCCAACATAAAAGCAGCTTCAGTAAGATTGGGGACGATAATATCTGCTTTGCCGCACAGTTTGCCCATTCGTCTGGCGAATGCTTCATCAAATCCGGTATATAATTTTCCATTGTCTCCCATTGCGGGATCAACAAAACGGAGCATGCCCGGATGATAGAAATCAGTGAAAATTGTTTCCACCAGTTCAATTTGCCGGAATGAGCCGAGGTATCCGGTGGCAATGCCGTCAAAAGTGATATTTTCCGCTTTCCAGTGGTCGGCGATAGCCTGCAGATCATCGGTGAGATCCCGGAACGTGAAGCCTTTGAAAGCTGTGTGAGTGGAAAGTACCGCAGTCGGCAGAATGGATGTCTCCAATCCGGCAGCAGAGATGATCGGAAGTGCTACCGTCAGGGAGCATTTACCAACACATGAAATATCCTGGATGGACAGAACCCGTTTCATAAAAATTTGTTCCTCATAAAATAAATTATTACTGTTGCTGAATAATATACATTTTGCTGACAGTAATGTCAACTTTAACTTGCAACTAAATTCCTTTGCGGTTATATTATTGAGTGTAACAGGAGAAATCAAAATATGAAAATCGCATTGATATGTACCGGTACTGAATTGCTGAAAGGCAGTTGTTATAATACTGACCTGGCTTTTGCCGGTAAAAAATTGACTGAAGCCGGTATCCCGCCTGTTTTGGAAATATGTGTCGGTGATCATGCCGATGAGTTGGTTTTCGCTATGTCAAGTGCATTAAAAGTTGCTGATACTATTTTATTAAGCGGAGGTCTTGGTCCCACTGCAGATGATATCACTTTGGAAACCGTCGCCCGTTTTTTTGATTTGGAATTGGTCATTGAGCCGGAATTGCAGCAAAAAGTGGAGACCTTGTGGGCGCAACGGCACGGCGGGAGATGCCCGAAGCATCAATATAAACAGGCGATGCTTCCGGTCGGTGCAAAATATTTTGCCAATCCGGTCGGAGTTGCATCCGGTATCGGTATTCAGTTGGATTATGCCGGTTCGCGCCGGAATGTCTTTTTGCTGCCCGGGCCGCCGGGAGAGTTTGAAGCGGTTTTCAGCTCCGGGATTTTGCCGGAATTGCGTAAATTGCAGGACACAAGCTATTTTACAGCCGGATTTTTTGTTTGCGGTAAAGGTGAAACGATAGTGGCTAAATGTGCAGAGCCGCTGCTTAAGGATATTCCGGTGGAAATAGCCTATACTGCTAAAAACGGAGGAACCGGTTTTTTTCTTTCCGGGGAGCATGATACTGTGGTAAATGCATTGGAAAAAGTCCGTTCGGTATTGGGTAATGCCGCATTGCCGATAGGAGAGTACTCTTTGCCGGAATACTTGATAAAGATGTTGATACAGCGCAAAGCGGCATTGGGATGTGCCGAATCCTGTACCGGCGGAATGGTTGCAGATTCCCTGGTGTCTGTTCCCGGGGCATCGGAGTGTTTTAAAGGCGGTATCGTTGCGTATGCCAACGAAGTAAAAGAGCTGCTGTTGCAGGTGCCGGCAGATATTTTGCGCGATCATGGTGCGGTAAGTCCTGAGTGTGCAGAAGCGATGGCGCGCGGGGTGTGTGCGGCGTTGAAATGTGATTGTGCAGTAAGTACTACCGGCATTGCCGGACCGGGTGGAGGTACTCCGGATAAGCCGGTGGGATTGGTTTATGTCAGTGCGGTGTATAACGGATTGACCGCGGTTCGGGAATTGCACTTGCGCGGTAATCGCCGAATGATCCGGGAACGGGCAGTGGCACAGGCATTGCTGTTGTTGAAAGAATTGTTGGACGGATGTGGTGAGCATTTATGCTGAATTACCTGAAAATAGATAATTTTGCATTGATAGAACGCTCCGAAGTGGAGTTTTCCGGAGGTTTTACTGTTTTTACCGGAGAATCCGGCGCAGGTAAATCTATTTTGATGGGAGCAATTGAATTGCTGGCCGGAGGGCGTGCTGAGCGCAGCGGGATACGTGCCGGATGCAAAAGTTTTTCTGTAAGCGGAGAATTTACAGTTCCGGAGGAATTACGCCGGGATATTGCATCGCTTTTGGAAGAAGCCGGGGTGGAATTTGATTCCGCCAGCGGTATTTTGACCGTCCGCCGGGTCATCGGGATGAACAGTGCCAGAAATTTTATTAATGATACTCCGGTCGGAGTAAAACTGCTGGCATCAGTCGGGGCATTGCTCATTGATTTGCACGGCGCCAATGAACAAATGTCATTGCTGCATCCGGCTCGGCAGTTGGAATTGCTGGATAATTACGGTGATTTGGGTGATTTGCGGGCTGAATGTAATGCGATTTATCAGGAATTGAAGCAGCTCGCTGTTGAAAAAGAGGCATTTGAAAAAGATTTGCCGGATGCTGATAGTGCGGACCGGATGGCTTTGATCGTTGAAGACATTGACCGGATTGCTCCGGCGCCTGCCGAAGATGAAGAATTGGCGGCAAAACAACGTTTAGGTGCGAATGCCAGAGAAGTATTGGAAACATTACAGCAGCTCAATGGATTGTTGACCGAAAATGAGGGCAGTATCGCCGACATGCTGGGCACCGTTTATCATCATCTTTCCGAACTGGATAAAATCGATGCATCACTTTGTGCCGGAGCGTTGGAGGTGTGTGCATCTTTGCAGACCACGACATCGGAGCTTTCCGGAGATCTGGCATCGGCAGCTGACCGGGTGGAACTTGATCCGGAGGCATTGGCGGTCATAGAAGCGCGTTTGAGCGAATTGTATATCTTGAAACGACGTTACGGGCCGACATTGGAACAGGTATTGACAACCCGGGCAAATGCGGCGGCAAAGGTGGAAGAATTCAAAATGTCCCAAAAATATCGGGAGGAGTTTGCTGTTCGGGAAAAAGAATTGCGGCAAAAACTGCTTTCTGCTGCCCGTAAACTTTCCGCTGCCCGCCGTAAGACTGCGGATAAGTTTCTGGATGAAACCGTTAAAAAATTGACAGCTATCGGTTTTAATGGTGCTGCGTTGCAGGCAGATTTTACTCAGATTGAACCGGGGGCATCCGGAATGGATAAAGTCGAATTGATGTTTAATGCCAACCGGGGAGAGGAAATGCGCCCCTTGCGCAAAGTTGCCAGCAGCGGCGAATTGTCACGATTGATGCTGGCATTGAAAACCGTGTTGGCTGATGCAGATGCGGTGCCGACAGTTATTTTTGATGAGATTGATATGAATATCGGAGGCGAAACCGCTAATAAAGTCGGTAGAGAACTTGCCGCATTAGGGAAAAAACGGCAGATTTTGTGTATTTCTCACCTTGCACAGGTTGCCGCGAGGGCAGATCATCACTTCAAGGTGGAAAAATTTACTGTTGACGGCAGAACATTATCCAAACTGTACTGTCTGGATGATCCGGTGCCGGAGTTATCCCGCATGTTGGGGGGAGGGGATTCTGCTCACATGCACGCGCAGGCATTGTACATGGAATTGAATCCGCAAAAGGCAGAATTATGAATGTTGTGGTGATCGGTTCCGGTCCGGCAGGTTTAAGTGCGGCATATTTTGCAGCTCTTGCCGGATGCCGGGTAACTGTATTGGAACAGCTGTCTGCTCCGGGAATGAAACTGCTGGCTTCAGGCGGTGGTAAATGCAATGTTTCCAATACGTTGCAAATCGAAGAATTTGCCCGTAAATTCGGCAAACAATGGCGTTTTTTGCTCCCGTCACTGCAAAAATTTCATGGTCAGACGTTATTGGATTTTTTTGCGTTACATCAAGTGGAACTGATCGCGGATGACGGATTTCATTATTTTCCACGCTCCGGAAAATCCCGGGATGTGCTGAATGTTTTTCTGCATGAATTGCCCCGTTGCGGCGGTAAAATATTGTGCGGCAAACAAGTCGTGGAGATCCGGGTTCGCAGCGGAATGGTGGCGGATGTCAAGTGCAGCGATGGCAGTACATATCCGGCAGACCGGGTTATAATTGCTTGCGGCGGTAAAAGTTATCCGGCTTTAGGCGGAACGGAAAACGGTTATATTCTGGCGGAAAAACTTGGACATCAGATAAGTTCTCTGTATCCTGCTATGTGCGGGATACATGTCGCTGAAAAATGGGTTCATGAGTGTGCCGGTATATCGCTGGCAGATTGTCAGGTCAGGATAGATTTGCCAAAATGGCGCAAATTGCCGCAACGGGGAGAATTGCTTTTTACTCATCATGGTTTTTCTGCATTTGCAGTATTGGACATCGCTGAAACGGTTGCGCGGTTGAAAAAAGAAATGCCGCAGATACCGCTGCGGATAAATTTCACTCCGGATACCGGTCATGAAGAATGGGCTGCCCGTTTTGCTTTGTGGCGCAAGACGCAGGGAACTAAAAAAGTTCAGACATTGCTCGCCGGTTATTTACCGCGAAAAGTTGCGGCATATTTGCTTAATGATCCGGATGTCATTGTGGCTCATTGGCAGGGGAGAGACCGGGAAATATTATTGGAAAAGTTGCTGAATTGTCCGTTTTCAGCAATAGGCACCGATTCTTGGGAGCGTGCGATGGTAACTGCCGGCGGGGTAAGTTTGAAAGACATCGAGCCGGACTCCATGGCGAGCCGGTTGGTAAAAGGAATTTATTTTGCCGGAGAAGTTCTGGATGTGACCGGTCCATGCGGCGGATATAACATCACCTGGGCTCTGGCATCCGGCAGATGTGCCGGCGAAGCGGCATCTCAAGCGTGAACTTCTTCCGGACTATTTCCTGTTATCAGAAACAGAGTGTTTCCGGAAAACTTTTGTTGAATTTCCGATTGGCTCAGCAGAGTTTTTCCAAAGCTTCACGTCCGGACATGCCGTTTTTTATTCCCAGTTGCATGGCGGCAGTTGAAACTGCTTTGACTTCAGCATTCAGCATGTCTTCATAATCAGCCACTCCGGTAACAATGGCGAGGGCGTGACCGAGTTTTTCTGCAGTTTGCACACTGAGATAACCGCAGCCGAGCATCCCTTTGGAGTTTTGAATGACCAGTATTTTTACTCCGCCGCAAACCGGAATGGTATCTGCGCGAAATTCCTGTCCGTTGATGTTGATGATATCCATGATTTTATTCTCCAGTGAATTGAAATTGATTATTTGGTAATATCTGCAAATTCGGCTCCGATCGTTTGGGCAAGTTCATCCGGTGAAATTGCGAGATTCAACCCGACCTTCCCGCCGCTGACACAAATGGTTTCAAAAAGAGTGGCACTTTCGTCAATAAAGGTCGGAAAAAGTTTTTTCATTCCCAATGGCGAGCAGCCTCCGTGAATATATCCGGTCAGCGGGAGCAGTTGTTTTAACGGGATCAAATCAATGCTTTTTTGTCCTGATATACGGGCGGCTTTTTTCAAATCCAATTCTAACGCTGCCGGTACTGCAAAAACAAAGTGTTCATGTTCCGGAGATTCTGTAACCAGAGTTTTGAATACCTCATCGGGAGAACGTTTTATTTTTTCAGCGATCGCCAACGCATCAATCCGGCCATCACTGACATCATATTCATAGGCAACGTATGCAACTTTTGCACACTCAAGCAAGCGCATGGCATTAGTTTTGGCAATTTTACTCATTTCAATCTTTCTCAGCAAAAATTTTCAGAAGAAATATACAACTGAAGAGAGTTTTTTTCAAGTGATCCGGAATAAAAGTTCATAACAACTGATGATGAACAAAATTATAAAACCTCTGGTCAAGGCAAATAAAAAAAGTGTTTTTTTTACAACAGCTATTGACATATAAGTATTTATGGCGTATACTTATAAAACAATCAAGCCGTTTTCCGGAACACGTCCGGAAAAGGTGTCGTGTTTTTAATGAAAGGATTTTTGATGAACATCTACGTTGGCAATCTGCCGTACAGCACCACTCCGGACGAATTACAGGAGCTTTTCTCTGCATACGGTGAAGTCGCCGCTGCCCGGATCGTAAATGACCGTGAAACCGGCAGACCCAAGGGCTTTGGTTTTGTAGAAATGCCGAATGACAACGAAGCCAATGCTGCTATTGAAGCTCTCAACGGCAATGATATCGGCGGTCGCAAAGCTGTGGTCAACGAGGCCCGTCCCCGTGAAGCCCGTCCCCGTCGCAAAGAATGGTAAGCGTTTACGCTGAAAATTTGGTGTTCCGGCAGATGTTTGTCTGCCGGTTTTTTTTGCTGTACTTCGATAGGCTCAGCGCGTAAAAAATAACCCCGCCGGACGGTTGATGAGCCATCCGGCGGTGGTGTTTTTACAATTATTTTTCCACGTTGTGATAAATGCGGAGTTTTCTTAAATCGCCCTTGAACATGGAAACGCCTTGGGGGGTTCCGTAATTACCGACCGGGCCGCCGAAACATGCTGCTCGAAAAGCACCTCCAACTCCGATATTCGGGAAACTTTGTGATTTGCCGTTGACAGTGACAGTGAGGGTATCTATATCGGAAGTTATTTTCAATGAATTCCATTTTTGGGGTACGATCCACAATTTTGTCGGGATGTTGCGGATGCTGGTGGATGGTTTCATGAAGTTCAAAAAGAGTTTGCCTTTGCGGATAAAAATGCCCAAAGAACCGGGATTGGCGGAAGAATGCCGGAAAATGGTCATATCTGAATTATCCGCCGGTTTGAATTCGCATTCAAATGTAAACGCTCCCCGGGGAAACACTTCCGGTTCAAATGACAGGTTGCTGCCTTTACCATCAAAACGCAATATATCATTACCTTGCTCATCTTTTGTCCATTTTGCCGAAGCCGTAAGGCAATCTTTGGGCAGAAATTTAGCTGCCCGGATCATCGGTTGAGCGTAGCGGTAGCCTCCGCCGTTTTCAGCATCAAACCGGTGCGAATAGGTGTTGAGTAATATTGCACCGGGCGCGGGATCAAATTTATAAACGGCATCCGGGATCCGGTCTTTGGCAACATTGACCGTGATGATCTTTTTGTAAGTTTCCGACCATACCGGCAATGCGACCGGTTTGCCGGAAGCTTTTTTCATCTGGATCGGTTTGGAACGGTACAATTTGCCGTTTTCACCGATCATCCGCAGATGGAACACCGGATATTCATTGTCAGAAAAGACATTGA
>JAFVRD010000048.1 GCA_017504435.1 Lentisphaeria bacterium
CCAATCAAGAGTGGCGTTGTATCCGGAAATGGTTTCGCTGAATCCGGCCGGGATCGCAGGAGCGGCTTTATCAATATTGGAAATGGCAAGTTCATTAGTGCTCTCATTACCAACAGCATCTTCTGCCCGGAAATAGACAGTCCCATTCTCTGAAACAGTAAATTCTCCGGTGTAATCCTGCCATTCGCCATCACCGATTTTGTACTGTTTGACAGTACTGTCATCGCTGAAAGTAGCTGTAACAGTGAGATCAGAGTTGGTCAGAGCGTAAGTATTCAACGTGACAGTTGGTATTTCAGGCGGAGTAATATCATATATTTCTAAAGTAAGATCACCATTTTCCTGCTTGAGAGAGTAGGTAATGCCGTTGTACCACACACTTTGCTCATTAGCCGTTGCCGAACCGTAATTTATTGTACCGTCACCAATGGTAATGCTTCCGGTGAAGTTTTCCGCTCCCTGAGCCAGCTTGTAAGTACCGTATGCCTGATTTTCAGCAATCGTGATGGTGTAAGTCGGAGTGCCGGAAATCAATGACAGATCATTGATCAAATAATCATCACCGGCAATTCGACCTGCGACTGTGAAGTCGATGATACTGCCGGAACGTGCAACAAACGTCGCATTATCTTCAATTTGAAGTGAGCCTTTGTGTATGCCGCCACTGGAAATGATTACTGTTCCCCATTGGGGAACAATACTGTTCTTGGCAATGCCGCCGCTGAATATAAACATTGAGCCGTATTCATTTACAATACTTTTACTTGCAGTACCGCCATTAAAAATATATGTCTCTCCGAGCGCACCGATTTCAGTATTTTTTACAACTCCGCCATTGGAAACATACATGATTCCGGATGACTCAACAAAAATATCATTCGCGGTGCCGTCATGCATTACATACAATTCTGCTCCATCATAGACAAGATAAGTTTTGCTGCCAATCGATTTGTTTGATATATTGGAGGTATGAGAACACAATCCTCCGTCTGAACCGAGATATACTCCTGAGTAACTGCTGGTGTAGGTTACATAAGCCCCATCTTCAACAAACACCTTTCCGTTGCACGGGGTCCAAGTCAAATCAGTTGCCGATGCTCCACTGGCAATGTGCAAAGAACCTCCGCTTTCCACCGTCAGATCGCAGGCATTTCCTCCGGAATAAATTTTTATATGTCCGTGATTATTTACAAGTGTACTGTTCGCAACGCCACCGTTGTGGATATACATAGAGCCATCATTTACAGTGGTACTGTTCGCAACGCCCTCTGCCATTACATACATCTCATCATAATTGTAATCATGGTAGGTGACTGTCTTTTCGCTCATTGATGCGGTATGAGAGAGCAACTGTTCGCCGTGGCCAAAGTATACGCCGCTGTAACTGCTGGCATAGGTGACATAAGCTCCTGTTTCAACTTCAATGTGACCAACACACGGTGTCCAGATCACATTAGTTGCCGTGCCGCCGGATGAGATATACATGTAGCCATGGGAGTCAACGGTGGTACTGTTCGCTGTGCCGCCGGAGGAAATGTACATGCCGCCCCATTCATTTACGGTGGTATCATTCGCTGTGCCGCCGGAGGAGATGTACATGCGACCATATATGGCGGTATTGTTCGCCGTGCCACCGCTGGAAATAAACATAGAGCCATAATTTACAGTGGTACTGTTTGCCGTGCCGCCATTGCAAATGTATATATTACCGTTTTCTTCAACCGTAATATTATTTGCAATTCCGCAGGACATTACATACATTACGCCGGATGATACAGTTTGTTCCGAGATAGATCCTTGTTGAACATCTCCCCAATAAACTCCTAAATACTCACTGGAATAAGTGACATATGCACCATTATCAACTTGCACATGTCCAGTTCCCGGCGTCCAATTAACATTTATTGCCGACCCGCCGCTGGAAATGTGCATTACTGCTCCGGACGTTATTGTTACATCTGTTGCGGTACCGCCGCTGAAAACGGTCAGCTGTCCGCCAAACATCTTGGTGTTTTTTCCCACACCTTTGTTAAAAAGCGAAAAGAATCCGGCTGAAACCACATCATTTTCTGCTACACCGCCACGGCTGACATAAATACATCCGGATGACACTGTGTTGCCGCTTGCGACACCTCCATCGTGTATAATAAGATGTGCCCAATTGCGGCTTCCCATCAAAACATTGCCATATGCTTTGCCGCCGGAAAAGACATCTATTTGGCCTCCGGAATAAATCGCATTGCCTTCAGCAACAGTTGCGGAATGAACAGTCAGTGAATCTCTTATCCCAAGTGCGGAAATGGTGTTGGCAACAAAAGTAACATTCGCTCCATCGGCTACCTCTACATATCCGCCATTTTCCTTGATTTTAAGTGCGATACCGCCGCTGGAAATGTACATTCTGCCCCCGGAATTGACGGTGGTATTGTTCGCTGTGCCGCCACTGGAGATGGACATGGTGCCGTAATAATCAACCGTAGTACTGTGCGCCACGGTATTGGCATGGATCGTCATGTCCCCTTGCAAAGTCAACAAAATGATGGTATTGGAAGCAAAAGTAACATTCGCTCCATCGGCTACCTCTACATATCCGCCATTTTCTTTGATTTCAAGTGCGGTACCGCCGCTGGAAATGTACATTCTGCCCCCGGAATTGACGGTGGTACTGTTTGCCGTCCCGCCATTTTCGATGTACATGGAGTCATAATCAAGTAGGATTCCAGTGGAAGTAACTCCTGAAGTGATAACGTATTGGTCGGCATACTTGGCAAGTCCATCTCCGCCGTGATCAAGAGTACCGAGCAGGTGGTTGGTTTCGTGGCTGATGGTGGAGATGATTTGAGCGTTGCTTGCGGTGGAGTCCAGCATCACAAAGGCGTTGTCGGTGGAGATTTTATTGCCTTTATCAATCGTTTCCGCGAGACCGGCAAAATTGCCGTACTGGTCAAACGCAGAAGTTTTGCCAATGTAAATGGTGGAGTATTCGGCAAATTCCGGCTTTTCGGTGACAAAAATTACATTCTGATCAGCATAAAGCGCATTGAGTTCTCTAACAATATCAGCAATGCGTTCCTCTGTCAAAGAGGAATTTTGCACCTCGACATTATCAACGGTCACGATTTCCCCGTTGTAGGAAGTCAATTCCCCGTCAAAATCCAAGTACACATACTGCACCGCTATCTGCGGAACATATTGCACCCCACCATTGGCAATATTCTGCTGTTCCATGATTTATCTCCTGCTGCTGAAATATATTACTGTGTAATATAGTCCGTGATATTGGAAATTGCAAATATTTGCCGGTAAATAATTGAATTAGCGCGTGTCATCCTATACTGTATCAAGCAAATGTCAGGATTTGGCTGAAAAAAGCGGCAGCGTTTTTAAGTGCGCTGCCGCTGCAGGAGAGAAAATAATTTATTTCAAATCAAAAATCGTGCCGTCATCAAGGCGGTGTACGGTAAGTTTTTTCCCATCATAAAATCCGAAACTTTGCGGATATCCTGACTTCGGCAACGATATGGAACCGGGATTGAATATGGTCAATCCGGATTGGCTTTTTTTCAGAACCGGCACGTGTGTGTGTCCATGTACCAGAATCGTTCCCTCCGGCACATCCGGTTGACGGTTCTCATTCCATAAATGACCGTGGGTCAGGAAAAATCGCTGATCATCACTGATCAATTCTGCATAATCTGCCATGATCGGAAATTCCAACAGCATTTGATCGACTTCACTGTCGCAATTACCGCGTACTGCCAGCAATGAATTTTTGCGGGCATTCAGCAATTTTACCACTTCCGGCGGATCGTAAACATCCGGTACTCCATTGCGCGGACCGTGATAGAGAATGTCACCAAGTATAACCAATTGATCAGCGTGCATATTGTCTGCATGATAAAGCAGCTTTTTCAACGTTTCCGCCATGCCGTGAATGTCCGAAAAAAATATGATCTTCATAAAAGTTTATCTCCTGAATTTATCTCTGAATCCATCCGTTCAAAAAATGCGGTCATAAATGCTGCCCGTTCAATTGCCATTTTCCGTCCGCAAGCCGTTCGCATCCGGCGCGGCAGATAACGTAATTTTACCAGATACTCCCGGTACGCCGTATCTTCCCGGCTGTATGACTCCGAATTCAGAGCCTCGGTTTCAGTGTTATGCAGTCTGGCATTGAAGTGACCGGCAAAAAGGAATGCCCTGCCAATACCGACTGCTCCAAGTGAATCCAGTTTGTCCGCATCAAAAACCAAATCTGCCTCAAGTGTCTCCGGTTCATTTTTGTCCCGGAACCGGTGAGTTCGTACTGCTGCTGCGACCGGAGCAAAAAGTTCTTCCGGAAACTTACACTCCGCCAGCCATTCCGGTACCATTGCTGCACCGGCGGCGGCATGACATTTGCGTCCGCGGCTTTTATCTTCCTCCGGACGGGCTATGTCATGGAGCAGCGCGGCAAGCATCACCGTTTGGGCATCAGCTTGAGGATGGCTTGCCAACAGCAGTTCTGCATTGTGCATCACTCTCAAGGTGTGATCAAAATCATGACAGCTGCCACCGTCATTCAAATGTGATTTTACTTTGGCAAAAAGAGCCTGATAATCGCCCTGAAACATCATTTTTCCATTACCCGCACCCAGAAATGTTTGGCATCTGCAGCGCGCAATGATAAAGACGTATCCATCAATTTGATCCGGATGAGTTCCCCAAACGGTGCTGTTCCTTCGTATTCCACTTCCGCTCCGGGAACCAAGCCCATATCTGCAAATTTTTTCACCCCCCGCAGAGTATCTGCCACGTAGGTCAACACCGCCCGTTTATGTTTCGGCAGCCGGTCAAGTGAGATCAATTCCGAATCCGGATCAAGATTTATTGTCGGCATCGTGCGTTCCAGATAAGCCCGCAATCCGGCACAATCTTCATGGGATTCCACCGCTTCGATCAGTCTTACCATACGGGAAACCAACGGTTCTTTGAAAACATGTTCGATCCGGCAGGCTGCCTCATCAGCTTCTTTATCATCAACTTTGAGCAACTGGGAAAAAAAATGTTTCAGCGTATGATGACGGCGGCGGATGATGGCAGCTTTTTCTGCTCCGGCAGCTGTCAAACGCACCGGGGTATGTGACCGGTAGATGATCAATCCGCGTGCCGACAGGGTTTGCAATGCATTTGTTACAGACGGCATGGTGACATTCAGCTTGGTGGCGATGTCTTTGGTATGAGCATGTTCCTGATGCTCAAGTATTTCAGCGATTGCCTCCAAATAATCTTCCTGACTGCTGGATATGGGCAGAATTTTTTTCATCTGTATTCCTTTGTAATATGTATTTTATACCTGCTATATTCAGTGATAATATAACACGGTACTTCCGGCTTTACAAGTAGCAAGTTTGTGGAAAAATAACAAAATATTCACCTTGATAATGTAACAAATGCTGCAGATCAATAGAGATTTGCAGCATTGTATTTCAGGGATATACTGTGCCCCGAATAATTATTTTTTGACTACTTTGCGGAAATTTTTCTTTCCTGCACGGAGAGTGATCGCTCCGGCTGCAAAATCGTTTTCCGTAAGAGTATGATTCACATCAGTGATTTTTGCATCATTGAGTGATACCGCACCGCCCTGGATCAAACGTCTGCCGTCACTGGTGCTTTTGCAGATACCGGCAAGAATGAGCAAACGTGGTACCGTGAGCCCATTGCTGAGTTCTTCTGCCGGAACTGCAGTTTCCGGCAGATCCGCAACGGCACCGGCAGTGGATATGCCGGCAATCGAACTGGTGGTCGGAACTTTGTTTTCCGGATCGGCAAATCCGAATTTGCTGCCAGCTGCCAGATAAGCATCTTTTGCCGCTTGTTCTCCGTGGGCAAGTTTGGTTGCTTCATAAGCGAGGATCTCTTTGGCCCGATTGATGTTGGGTTGTTCTGCAATAGCAATGCATTCATCCAAAGGCAGTTCAATGGCGAATTTCAGCAGCAATTCTCTGACCATGGCATCGTCGCTGTTGCGCCAGAATTGATAATAATCAAAATAACTTGTTTTCTGCGGATCCAGCCAGACACTGGTGCCGCCTGCGGATTTACCGAATTTCTGCCCGGTGGCAGGATTCATCAGCAACGGAATGGTCAGGCAATGCGCTTCCCGGGATTCATCGTACATCCGGCGGATCAATTCTGTACCGGCAACCATATTGCCCCACTGATCCTGACCGCCGATTTCCAGCGTGCAGTTGAATTCTTTGTTGAGGTGATAGAAGTCATAACCTTGCAGCAGGGAGTAACTGAATTCCAAAAACGACAGACCATTTTCCATGCGGCTTTCAACTGACTTTTGCGCCAGCATCCGGTTTACGGAAAAACGGCTGCCGATATCACGGAGAAAATCCAACAGTTTCAATTCGCCGAACCAGTCAAAGTTATTGACAAAATTGGCTTCTCCGTTTTCCAGTGTGATGAAACGGGCCAACTGTTTTTTCAGACATTCAACATTGTTTGCCACAGTTTCCATGGTCAGCATGTTGCGCGCCGTGGAACGACCGGACGGATCACCGATGGCTCCGGTGGCTCCGCCAACCAGCACCGTGGGTACATGACCGGCTTTCTGAAGCATCCGCATTGCCATGACCGGCAGCAGATGACCGACATGAAGACTGTCTCCGGTCGGGTCAAAACCGCAGTAAAAAACAACCTTTTCAGTGGTGAGTTTTTTCTCGATGGCAGCTGAATCGGTCTCCTGATAGATGAAACCGCGTGCTTTCAATTCCTGATATATATTCATTATAATACTCCGTTGATTTAGAATATCTCTGCTTAATGTCCTGTTTTGCACTCAGGCAGCGGTAATTTGCGCCATGCCCGGTGGTGAACCTTTTTCCCTTCAGCAAGCCAACGCTCCTCAAAGTCGCTGCGTACTCCGTCAAGATCAGCGATCCCCTCCGGATACGATTCAAATATGCCGGAAGCGGAAATAACGTTATTTACCGCTTCACAATACGCTTCATCATCACTGGAAAAGTGAAAAATGCCGTCTGTTTTCAAGACCCGGTGCAGTTGAGTCGTAAAATCACTGCACAACAGCCGGTTGCCGCGGTGACGGTTTTTCGGCCACGGATCCGGACAGAGAATATGAACGCGGTCCAATATTTTGTCCGGCAGCATCAATGCGATGAGATAACGGGCCTCCACCCGGAGAATATCCATGTTATCCAGTCCGGCACGTTCCATTTTCCGCACGACTTTACGCAGCCGTCCCAACATTACATCTGCGGCAATAATCCGGCGTGCCGGGTATTTTTTTGCCAGTGCAACAGTGAAACTTCCAGAGCCGCATCCCATATCCAGTTCCACTCCGTCCGGAGCAGATACGGGGACAAAATGGGTGTAGGCTTCTGTGAAAATGTTTATTTTGCTGTCTTCCGGATGACCTGCCATCAGATCGCCTCCCGGTCTTTGATCCACTGCCGCAGGGCATCCTGGGTGTTGTCAAATTCCTCCAGCATCGCTTTGGCGAATATTTTGAAGTATTCGATCCATGCCTCCCGGAAATCTCCGAGAGCCCGGATACGGTCTGCAAAAACTTCATCCGGATGCATCTCTTCGCTTTCCGGAAGTTTGAAAGAACCGAAGGCAAAATTATCGGCATCAAATGTTCCGCTCCAGACCGAATTGTCATCTCTGGTCAAGGCAATTTTTGCTTTGCGGAGTTTTTTTCCGACACTGAGTGCCGCTTTTACTTCCGCACTGCGCAATGGACTGTCGCCGTTTTTGATCGTGGCTTCCTGAGAACCGTGGGCCTCACCATCTCCTGTGAGCAGCAGAGGAGCTTCGATCATGATGTCAAACTCATTGTTACCAATCGTTATTTTGCCGGTCTTTTCAGCATAATAAAGCAGCCAGGTGAGGAAATCTCTGCCGATTTGCGGCTCGACTTGTGCTGCCGGAGAGCCGGTGAGTTCCAGAATCGGGATTTGGGCAGGGACGGTTTGAAATTCCCGATCCAAAATCAATGCCGGAGTCAACTGCAGCGGTTCAATTTTTACAGCCCGGTAAAATTGATCTATAAAAAGGTCAATTTGAGTTTGGCTCGATGCTCCGAGGTAAAGGAGCTTTGAGTGCGGTTCCAATACCATGGGAATACCGGAAAGGGCAGGGGGCATTTTGTTTATATGACGCTCCATTACATCTTCCCGGATTTTTTTTCTGTCTTTGCTGGAAACATAATCCCGTCCCGGATTGGCAGCCAGAAACACTTGTTCTTCCCGCTGGCATAATGCATTCAGCAGCGAGGCAGGTATTTTGCGTACGGCTTGACGCAATGTCAGGGTGTATGCTCCGCCGCGCACAATGGTCGTTTCATCGATATTGGTATCCAGCAGATGTTTCCCTGTGACCCATCCGACCTGGGGTTCTGAAGTCACAGAATCAAGCGTTCCTGCTTTGTGCGGCAGGAAAAGCTTGGCAAAATCTTCCGGAATATCTCCGGCAAGTTCAAACATGGTAAATGAAAAAGAGCCGCGATCAAAAGGCATTTTTATTCTCCTGAAACTGTTCAGAATTGATGATCTTCACCAAAACCGTAATTTTCGATGACATAGTCCAGATCTTTATCTCCTCTGCCGCTGCAGGTGGCAAGGATGGAGCCGTAGGGATGCTGTTTCGCCCATTTCATGGCATAGGCCACGGCATGGGAACTTTCCAATGCCGGAATGATACCCTCATAACGGGAGAGTTTGAAAAACGCATCTACGGCTTCTTCATCTCCGATCGTTTCATACTGCACTCTGCCGAGATCTTTCCAGAAGGCATGTTCAGGGCCGACCGACGGGTAATCCAATCCGCTGGCAATGGAATAGACCGGAGCGGGTTCGCCATGGTCATCTTTGAGCATGTAACTTTTGAATCCGTGCATGGAGCCGGGTTCTCCGTAAGTCAAACTTGCTGCATGCTGTCCGAATGCCGGACCGTGACCGAGCGGTTCAACTCCGATCAGATCGACCGGATCGGCAAGGTAAGCTGCAAAACTGCCGGTCGAATTTGATCCGCCGCCGACGCATGCGCAAACTGCATCCGGCAGATGACCGGTCATTTCCAGAAACTGCTGACGTGATTCCTCTCCGATGCAATACTGGAAGTCGCGCACCATCATCGGGAACGGATGTGGTCCGAGGGTGGAACCGATGCAGTATATCGCGGTTTTATACTGTTTTGCATAAGAGGCAAAGGCAGAGTCGACCGCTTCTTTCAAGGTTTTCAAACCATGGGAAACCGGAACGATTTCTGCTCCGAGAACTTTCATGCGGGCAACATTCGGAGCTTGTTTGGCTATATCGACTTCTCCCATGTGGATTTCACATTTTAATCCGAAGTATGCCGCTGCAGTGGCAAGAGCCACTCCATGCTGACCTGCACCGGTTTCGGCGATGAGTTTTTCTTTGCCCATATAAGAGGCAAGCAAAGCTTCTCCCATGCAGTGATTCAGTTTGTGAGCTCCGGAATGATTGAGATCTTCCCGTTTCAGATAGATGTGGCAATTGCCCAGTTTTTCAGAAAGGCGGTTGCAATGGTACACCGGCGTCGGCCGTCCCTGAAATTCTTTGCGGATCCGGCGCAATTCACTGATGAAACGGGATGACTGACAGATGGAACGGTAAGCTTGATCGATCTCTTTGCATGCTTTTTCCAGATCGGCAGGCAATTCCATGCCGCCGTAGGGACCGAAAAAACCATTTTGATCCGGGTAATCGCGGAAATAACGTTTGTAGTTCATGATGATAAAATTCCTTAAAAAGAGTATATGATTTTTATAATTTGAAACAACCGGCAACGTGTTTGCTGCCCGGACGGCAGAAACGCAGAACCGCAAAACCGCCAGGCGGCTGCGGCTTTCAGTATCGTACAGGCGCGATGCGCCATCGTCTGGTAAATACGAAACTCATAATCCGGAAAATAGGTTGTTTTTATTGACAATATATAAATATAGCTCATCTGTTCTGTTATTTCAAATCAATTACGATCGAAAAAAAATCAGGTGCGCGAAAAAAAAAGAAAATACGATTTTTATATCAATAAACATTTGATTTTTCCTTTTTTAGTGGTACATTACGTGGAGGTACAGGAATTTTATCAAAAATAAGGCAAGGGGGATGCTTTTTTATGCATCAGGAAAAGATTCTCAATACTCCGGCGATCCGCAGAATGCCGACCTACCTGCATAAATTGCTCAAAATGCAGTCAGAGGGCAAGGTCAGTGTTTCATCCACGGAATTGGCAGAGTACATGAACATCGAATTGATCGTAGTCAGAAAAGATATTTCTCTGACCGGTATTTCCGGACAGCGGCGGGTCGGTTACGATGTTAATGAATTGATCCGGTACATAAAAGCTTATCTTGGTTGGGAAGAAAAAATTTCTGCAGTTCTGGTCGGAGCCGGCTCACTGGGAACCGCATTGCTGGGTTACAATGATTTTGAACATTACGGATTCAGTATAGAATGGGTATTTGACAGTTCTCCTGATAAAATCGGACGTGATGTGTATGGCAGAACCGTGCAGGATATCAACGATATGGAGAGTTGTTTTAAAGGACAGCATCCGGAAATTGCCGTGATTTGTGTTTCCAATACAGCCGCACAGAAGGTCGCTGACAAATTGGTCGCCGCAGGGATCCGTTATATTTGGAACTTTGCCAATGTTTCTTTGCAGGTTCCGCGCGGAGTTGTGGTGCAGCGGGAAGTTATTGCCGGAGGATTGGCAATGCTGGCTGTCCGCCGTAAATTTGAAAAAAATATGTGTTGTGAGCAAAAAGATGCTGACAACACAGGTGAAAATATTCCATGACATGTGGATTTGATTTGAACGTCAAAACAAGGAGGCGCAGGTAACAGGAAAAAGTCTTATTTTTGTGAGGGGGAAAGCAGGGTTGCAGCTTTTTAAGCCGCAGAATTTTTTTATCACAACATTTTAAGGTAGAAGAAAAATGTGTTGCAAAAAATTGTCAGAGGGGGCAGCCGCAAAATTTGCGGAGCTTGATGCCTTTATTGACGGTCTTGGAATTGACCGCAATGACGAGCGCAGACGCGGACGGCTGATCCAGGTGTTGCACAAAGCGCAAGGTATTTTCGGTTATTTGCCGCGAGAAGTGCAGATCCATGTGGCTGAGAAACTTTATCTCACGGAAGCTCAGGTTTCCGGCGTGGTAAGTTTCTACAACTATTTCACGACTGAGCCGAAAGGCAAATATTGTATTGACGTTTGCATGGGAACTGCCTGCTACGTCAAAGGTTCGGAAAAAGTTTTGTCCGAAATCGAACGTGTCCTCGGCGTGAAAGCTGATACCAATCCTACTGAAGATGGACTTTTCTCAATTTCTGCCCTCCGTTGTGTCGGTGCCTGCGGTCTTGCCCCGGTGATGATGGTCAACGGGAAAGTGTATGGCAAGGTCACTCCTGCCAAAGCAGTTGAGATCATCAAAGAATACAAGGAGTTGGGTTGATCATGATGAAGATTGATTCTCAGAAAGCACTTGCCGCTGCGTTTGATGCTGCCAAAGGAGAACTCGCTCTCCGCTGCACCAGCGCACACGATATTAATTCGGTCAAAAAAGATATTCTTTGCTGCGGCGGTACCGGTTGCCATGCTTCCAACTCAGTGGAGTTGATGGACAATTTGCGCAAATATATCAAAGAAAACGGTTTGGAAAATGATGTGCGGGTCGTCCAGACCGGTTGCTTCGGTTTCTGCGCCCAGGGGCCGATCGTCAAGATCATGCCTGATAACGTCTTTTATGTACAGGTCACTCCTGAAGACGCAAAAGAGATCGTTGAGAGCCACATCGTCAACAAAAAGTTGGTCGAACGTCTGCTTTTCGTTGAGCCGCTGCTCAAAGAACGGGTGCAGGATTATGCAAAAATGTCTTTCTATGCCAAACAGGAACGTATTGCGCTGCGCAACTGCGGTTTGATCGATCCGGAACGCATTGAAGAATACATTGCCAACGATGGTTACAAAGCTCTTGCCAAATGTCTTTTTGAACTTAAAACTGATGAAGTTGTTCAGGAAGTTCTCAATTCCGGTCTTTGCGGACGCGGTGGTGCCGGTTTCCCGACCGGTATGAAATGGAAAATCGCTGCCGGTGTTCAGGCCGATGAAAAATATATCGTCTGTAATGCTGACGAAGGCGACCCGGGTGCATTTATGGACCGTTCCATCATGGAAGGTGACCCGCACAGTATTATTGAAGCTATGGCTATCGGTGCTTATGCTATCCGTGCTCAGCGCGGTCTGGTTTACATCCGTGCGGAATATCCGCTGGCTGTGAACCGCTTGCGTTCCGCCATCGATCAGGCCCGTGAATGCGGTTTGCTCGGCAATAATATCATGGGAACCGATTTCTGTTTTGATATCGATATCAAACTCGGTGCCGGTGCATTTGTCTGCGGTGAGGAGACTGCGCTTATCCACTCCATGGAAGGTCAGCGCGGCGAACCGACCACCAAACCGCCGTTCCCGGCTAATATCGGTGGCGGTTACTGGGGATGCTCCACTAATGTGAACAACGTGGAAACCTATGCCTCCATTCCGGAAATCATCCGCAAAGGTGCGGCATGGTACAGCAAAATCGGTAACTGGCAGGCTGAATTCGATGAAAACGGCAATTTCAAACGTACCATCAGCGGCAGTGCCGGTACCAAAGTTTTTGCCCTTGCCGGACAGATCAATAACGTCGGTCTGGTTGAAGTTCCGATGGGAACGACTCTCCGTGAGATCATTTATGAGATCGGCGGCGGTGTTTCCGGCGGCAGAGAATTCAAAGCGGTGCAGACCGGCGGTCCTTCCGGCGGTTGTATTACCAAAGAAAACCTTGATACCCCGATTGATTACGGCAATTTGACCAAAATCGGTTCCATGATGGGTTCCGGCGGTATGATCGTGCTTTCTGATAAAGACTGCATGCCCGCCATGGCTAAATTCTATCTTGACTTCACCAAAGATGAATCCTGCGGTAAATGCACCCCGTGCCGTATCGGTACCCGGCGGATGCTGGAAATGCTGGAGAAAATCTGTGACGGCAATGGTACTGAAGAGATGCTGGATGAATTGGAATCTCTCGCCAAAACCATCACCGATACCGCACTCTGCGGTCTCGGACAGACTGCTCCGAATCCGATCCTCAGCACTTTGCGTTACTTCCGTGACGAATATCTCGCTCATGTGCGCGACAAAAAATGTCCGGCAGGAACCTGTCAGAAACTTTACAGTCTGACGATCACCGATGCATGTATCGGTTGTACCAAGTGCAAACGTCAGTGCCCGGTCGGTGCGATCAATGGTGAATTGAAACAGCTTCACGTTATTGATCAATCCAAATGCATCAAATGCGGTGCCTGTATTGACGGCTGCCCGAAAAAAGCTATTGTCAAAGGATGAGTGAAAAGATGAACAGTGTAAATCTTACGATCAATGGTAAAGCGGTGACCGTCCCCGCCGGCTCCACTATTCTGGATGCTGCCAAAAAACTCAATATCAATATTCCGACTCTCTGCTACTGCGATAAACTCGGCTGCAGCATCGCCAACCAGCCTGCAAGCTGCCGTATTTGCGTGGTTGAGGTAGAACGCCGCCGCAATTTGGCTCCTGCCTGTGCTACTCCGGTCATGGAAGGCATGGTCGTTCACACCAATTCCCAGCGCGCGCTCAATGCCCGCCGGACAGTGTTGGAGCTGATGCTCAGCGATCACCCGCAGACCTGCTTGACCTGTGCCAAAAATCAGGATTGCGAATTGCAGAAACTGACCGCTGAATTCGGCATTCGTGAGATCGAATTCAACGGCACCAGAAACAATTATCCGATCGATAGTTCCAGCGAAGCGATCATGCGTGATCTTAACAAATGCATTATGTGCCGCCGCTGCGAAACGGTCTGTAACAAAGTTCAGACTGTCGGTGCGTTGACCGGTTACGGTCGTGGATTCGGTGCCAAAGTCGGTACTGCAAGTTTGATTCCGCTGGCTGACACCAGCTGTACTTTCTGCGGACAGTGCGTCAACGTATGTCCGGTCGGTGCGATCACAGGTATCAGTTATGTTAAAAAAGTCTGGGCAGCGATCAACGATCCTTCCAAAACTGTCATCGTTCAGACTGCTCCGGCAGTGCGTGTCGCGGTCGGTCAGGAATTCGGATTCGCTCCGGGAGTACCGGTGACCGGTAAACTCGCCGCCGGATTGCGTGCTTTGGGCTTTGACAAAGTTTTTGATACCAACTTCTCCGCTGACCTGACCATTATGGAAGAAGGTCACGAGATCGTTGAACGCATCAAAAACAATAAAGATCTGCCGATTTTGACCAGCTGCTGCCCCGGCTGGATCAACTTCATCGAACACAATTTCCCGGATCTGCTTCATATTCCGTCCAGCTGCAAATCTCCGCAGCAGATGTTCGGTGCGGTGGCAAAGAGCTACTACGCCGAGAAAATCGGTGTGAATCCGAAAGATCTGATCGTGGTTTCCATCATGCCCTGCCAGGCGAAGAAATACGAAGCCGCCCGTCCGGAATTTTCCAACGATGGTGTGCGTGATGTCGATTATGTGGTCACGACCCGTGAATTGTGCAAAATGTTCCGTGAGGCCGGAGTCAACCTTGCCAATTTGGATGATGAAGCCTTTGACAGTCCGTTGGGTGAATCCAGCGGTGCTGCGGATATTTTCGGTGTTACCGGCGGTGTGTTGGAAGCTGCGTGCCGTTCCGTCTATTTCATGCTCAATGGCAAGAATCTGGAAGGTGACGCTATCAATTTCCGTGCAGTACGCGGTTTGGATGGTATCAAAGAAGCGAAAGTTGAGATCGCTCCGGGCAAGAGCATCAACGTTGCAGTTTGCTCCGGTCTGGGAAATGCCCGTACCGTTTTGGAAATGGTTCGCAAGGATCCCAACCGCTTCCAGGCGATTGAGATCATGGCATGCCCCGGCGGTTGTATCAACGGTGGCGGACAGCCGTTCCTCCATGGCGATACTGAATTGCTCGATAAGCGCATGAAAGGTCTTTACACTGAGGACGAGAAGAAAACTCTCCGTCTTTCCCATGAAAACGCCGATATTCAGAAGTTGTATGCTGAATATCTTGGTGAACCCGGCAGTGAAAAGGCGCATCATCTGCTGCACACCACCTACCATCAGAAATAATCTGATCCGTAGAACAATTAAAACTCCGGTATTGTCTCAGTACCGGAGTTTTTTTATACTGAAATGATATAAAAAAGGAAATAATGAGATACCTTTTGTGTATTTCATTGTTTTTTATTTTTAAATCAATTTCAATCAAATGTTGAAAAATATGTGTTTTTTTAATGTACATCCTTGTATAAAATGAATTTATGAAGTATAATTACTTATTGTAGAGTTGTATTTGACAGATATTTTTTTATACAGGAGACTGCAATTATGAGTATTTCTGCCGGAATTGTTTCTGCGGATAAAAAAGAGTCACTGACTATCGGAGAAAATAAGTTTGATGGCACGCCTTACTCCATTTTAAGTGCGGCGTTGGCATCGGAAAACACGGTTGCTGTTGATACCGGCATTTATGATGACGGAACACGTTTGGAGCTTTCCGGTAAAACAATTTGCGGAGCAGCAGATGTTGTGTTTACCGGGAATACCTTGAGTATTGATAAAGCTAAAGGCGGAGTTTTCTATTTCAACGGCGGTACAAATACCCTGACTGGAATGACTTTTTCCGGAAATATCTATAATGCTTCCTCAACTGCGGGGGGAGGCGGTGCTGTCGCTTCAGATTCGACCCTGGTTGTCGAAGGGACTTATTTCAACGGCAACACCAGTACAAATCTGGGCGGTGCGATTTACGCCAGCAGCGGCAAATTAATTTTAAATAATGCGCGTTTTGAAAATAATACTGCCCGTTCCGGCGGTGCGGTTCTGGCGGGCGGTATTACAACTGTAAACGGAGGGTATTTTGGTAAAAACAAAGCAAAATCCGGTTCTGCATTCTATGTTCATCAAGCGAATCTTACCGTGACCGGCAATGCTGTTTTTGAGGAGAACGGTGATGGCGGCACTTATAATGGGGCTGTTGTTCACGGCAACGGCAGTTCCATAATTACCATTGACGGAGCGATATTCCGCAAAAACAAAGGTTATGCTGTTCTATTGGATAACATTACCATTGATTCCACGCATTTTATTCATAATGCCGAGTTCTCCGGCAACAAAAATGCTGCAATATATGTAAACGGTAACATAAATAATAATCTTACTCTTTATATTGGAAACTTGGAGTTTGACGGCAACAATGTTGCTGTTCGAAGCCGCCAGAACGTGGTTATTGATGGTTTGCTTACTCTGAAACAGAGCACCGATACGATCACATTGTTTGCTAAAAACGATGTTTACCCGACAATTTCGATTGCTGCAAACAAGTTCCTCAGTGAAAGTGCAGGACTTGCCAAAGTGGTGGATGCACACTTTACTTCTGAATGGCTCATCGACGGGACTTTTGCCGAAATGGACGGGTTTACGACTTTCCGCCATCTCAACGACCAGTACATTGCCAAAGCAGATGCACAGATCGTTGACACTGGTGCTGCAATTCTCCTTGATGATGCGGACAATGGCAACAGCGGCTGTCTGATGTCCGGCGGGACGTACTTTTTGGGACAAACCTATGATTCGTTGGGGGCAGCTGTTTCCGCAGGAGCAAGTAAGATTTTTGTCAGCGGTGCGGATGATTCATTTACGGTAATTGATGTTGTTGACACCGGAGCCGCGGTCGTTGTTCCCGGTTCAGTGAATGGAGAAAAAGGTTACCTGCTTGCCGGAACGACTTGTTATTACGGTACGGCTTATGATTCTCTGGACAGTGCTGTTGCAGCGGCGAAGAGCAAGGTTTTTGTTGAGAAATATTCCGGCAAATATACACTTGTCAATCCGGTGCATATCCAAGGTGTCGGAGGTGACGGTTTTGTCGGTGATGGAACGATCGTTGACGAGGGTGGAGCTATTGATAACAACAGCCGCAATTTGAGATTGACCGGAGTTACTTTTTCAAATTACAAAACCAATAAAAATGGTGGTGCGTTGTATATCCATGGAAGCGGCGAGATAGTCATTGCTGATTCCTGCTTCAGCGGTAACACTGCACAAAGCAATCGCGGCGGAGCTATTTATAATTACGGTCAGATGGTTACTGTTAAGAATACCGATTTCATAAACAGTTATGCCCGGGTAGGCGGTGCGATCGGCGGCTATGGAACTACTAAAATTTATGGTGGTACTTTCAGCGGGAATACAACTGGAACTCAATATGGTTCCGCAATCATTTTTGATGCCGTAAACAGTTTGATCGATAAATACGACGGTAAAGGTACCATTTTTCATGACAATGAAGGAGGTGCGGCTGTTTTTGTAAACAGGCAATGCATTAAGATCAATGGCGCGACTTTCAGCGGTAACCGGAATAATATCTCCGGAGCTGCGTTCAAGGCTGATTATGCATCCACAGGTGTGAATGAGTTTACCGACGTGTTATTTGACGGCAATGTCGGTTCAAGCGGCGGTGCAATTTATCTGGTCGGTACTACTGCCGTGGTTTCCGGTTCAACTTTTGCAACATCAACTGACTCGATTTTACTGGGGTATAGCGATAGCAGCGCAAATAAATATTCCAGTTTGACTTTCAAAGACAAAAATTATTTGAATGCTTCCATTAATACAAATGGCAAAGGCGGATACTGCTTTGTCGATAATGCCGAGATGATTTTCGGCAATACTATCGAAATCAATCTTGCGGGAATGACTTTCAGCGGTACCAACAGTTTGACTTTCAACGGTGCGCAGGTCAATTTCACTGTCACCGGTGATCAGGCTCAGGATTTGAATGGTGCGGCGATCACCGTTGACGGCAGCCTGTGGCAGAATGAAAATCTTACCATTGCCACCGGCATCAAGGATATCGGCACAGTTACCGTTACCAACAACGCCGATAACAAACTTGAAGCGGTTCTGGTCGGCACTGATCTGGTGCTGAAAGCCAAAGCCACTATCTCCGATGGTGCTGTCATTGAGCAAAACTTCATCAATAATACCAATTCCAGTCTCATCACCGGCGGTGAAATCAACGCTGTTTTCGTCGGTACGGATCTTACATCCGGAAATGTGGATACCGAAGTTCAGGGTGGTAAGTTCAGCAAATTCTTTGTCGGCGGCGCGCTGGTCAAAAACGATTCAGCGGAGATGGGAACGGTCACGGTCAACGTTTCCGGCGGCGAATTCGCCGACCGCATCTACGGTGCCGGTTACGCTTACGGCATCGGTGATGTTGATGCTGATACTGTTGCCACTGAACTTCATGTCGCCAAATC